>NZ_JBHVRS010000019.1:139224-165496 GCF_042885595.1 Kitasatospora sp. NPDC058046 | reverse complement strand
ACGGTCGCGGTTGAAGCCACCGCGCTCGCGGTCGCCGCCACCGAAGCCACCCGAACGGCCACCACGGTCGTCACGGTCACGACCGCCGCCGAAGCCACCACGGTCGCGGTTGAAGCCACCGCGCTCGCGGTCGCCGCCACCGAAGCCACCCGAACGGCCACCACGGTCATCGCGGTCACGGCCACCGCCGAAGCCACCCGAACGGCCGCCACGGTCGTCACGGTCACGGCCACCGCCGAAGCCACCCGAACGGCCACCGCGGTCGTCACGGTCACGGTCACGGCCGTAGGCCGGACGCTCGCCGCGCGCCTCGCGGTACGACGGGGCACGGTCCTCGGCCTGCGCCGCGGCGGGGGCCTCGGCGGCCGGAGCGGCCTCGGCCGACTCACCGGACTCGGCCTCGGCGGCCGGCTCCTCGTCCTCGATGCCCAGCTCGGCCCGCTCGCGCGCCGCACGGGCGGCCAGGCGGTCGGCCTCCTCGCGCAGCTCGGTGGCGCGGCGCTGCGCGCGCTCCAGCTGGCGGGTCATGTCGGCGAGCTCGCGCTCGGCGGCACCGGCGATGCCGGCCGCGCTCTCGGCCTGGACCTCGGTCAGCGAACGGGCGCCGGTGATCTTGGCGACCTCGGCGTCGAAGGCGTGGTCCAGGATGTGGCGCGAGGCGTCGACGCCCGCGTCCTCCATCAGGCGGAAGACGCCGCGGCGCTGGTGCGGCAGCACCAGGGTGACGACGGCGCCGGAGCGGCCGGCGCGCGCGGTGCGGCCCGAGCGGTGCAGGTAGTCCTTGTGGTCGCCGGCCGGGTCCACGTTCAGGACCAGGTCGATGCCGTCGACGTGGATGCCGCGGGCGGCGACGTCGGTGGCGACGACGACGTTGACGTAGCCGTCCTTGAAGTCGCCGAGGACGCGGGTACGGGCGCCCTGGGTCATACCGCCGTGCAGCGCGTCGGCCTTCACGCCGGCCTCGATCAGCTGCTCGGCGACACGGTCGGCGCCCATCTGGGTGCGGACGAAGATGATCGTGCGGCCCTTGCGGGCGGCGATCGCGTTGGTGATCGGCGCCTTGTCCTTGGGCTTCACCACGAGGATGTGGTGGGTCATGGTGGTGACCGCGCCGGCCGACGGGTCGACCTCGTGGGTGACCGGGTTCTTCAGGTAGCGCTTGACCAGGGTGTCGATCTCGTTCTCCAGGGTGGCGGAGAACAGCAGGCGCTGGCCGCCGGCCGGCACCTGGTCGAGGATCTCGGTGACCTCGGGCAGGAAGCCCATGTCGGCCATCTGGTCGGCCTCGTCGAGCACGACGGTCCGGACGTCGGCGAGCTTGGCGCTGCCGCGGTTCAGCAGGTCGCGCAGACGGCCGGGGGTGGCGACGAGGATGTCGACGCCGCGCTCCAGCGCGTAGATCTGGTTCGACATCGAGGTGCCGCCGCAGACGACCTTGAGCTTGAGGCCGAGCACCGAGCCGAACGGCTCCAGGGCGTCGGCGACCTGCATGGCCAGCTCACGGGTCGGGACGAGGATCAGGCCGCGCGGGTGCTTGGGCTTGGTGCGCTCGCCGTCGGCCAGGCGGGTCAGCAGCGGCAGGCCGAAGCTGAGGGTCTTGCCGGAGCCGGTACGGCCACGGCCCAGCACGTCCTTGCCGGCCAGGGCGTCCGGGATGGTCGCGGCCTGGATCGGGAACGGGGTGGTGACACCGCGCTTGGCGAGGGCACGCACGACGTCGTCGTGCAGGCCCAGGTCGCCGAAGGTGATGGTGGGCTCGGCGGCCGCCTCCTCGGTGGCCTCCACGGTCTCCACGGCCTCGGCGATCACCTCGTCCGCGGCGGTGTCGGTGATGTCGTTGGTGTCGGTGACATCGGCGGCGGCCTCGTTCGCGGGCATGGCGAAGCGGGCGTCGTCAACGAGAGACATGCAAAACCTTCCGGAAGTGGCACGCGCCAAAGTCCGGGGTTCTGTTTCACAACCGCCTCTATGCGGTCAGCCACGGATCGCCGGAACGCGCCAAGGGCGCCAGATGGGAATAGGGCGCCAGTCAAATGGATCAAACGAACGATCTACCACCATAGACGAACCTGGGGATCAGAGGCAAACCCCCTGCTCAATCACCTAATGCGCGACCACCCGCGGACTCGGGGCCGAGGAACCGGAGCTGCCGGAGGACGGGTCCGGGGCCGGCGGGACGGTCGCGGCGGGCGAGCTGTGCTCGGGCGCCGGAGTGCCGGACGGGTGGCTGCTCGGGGTGGACGAGGGCGTCCCGGCCGAGCCGCCGCCGGAGCGGCCCTCCCCGGTGCCGCCCGCCCCGCCGGTACCGCCGGAGCCCGCCGTACCGCCCGACCCGCCCGGGCCACCGCCCGGGTGCGGCACGGGACTTGTGTTCGCACCGCCCGCCGAACCGCCGCCCGGACCGCCGTCGGGAGCGCCCGACCCCGGCACCGGGACCACCCCGGCCACCGCGCCGTTCGCCCCCTGGGCCGCCTCGCCGGGCGCCGTCACGGTGGCCCCGTTCACCCCGCCCTCGCCCTGGAGGCCCCCCGGCCGCTCCGGATGGCCCGAGGCCCCGCCCGGGTGCCCGGCCCCCGGCGAGGCCGAGGGCCCGCCCGTCGCCCCCGGCCGGGCCGCCGGACCGGCCTGCCCGACCGGTGCCACGCCGTGCTTCTCCTCCGCCGCCGGGCCGACGGACATGCACCCGGTCAGCCCGAGCCCGGTCACCGTCAGCAGCGCCGCCGCCCGTACCGCGCGCGAGCGCGGGAGCGCCGCCGCCCGCCCCGGAGCCGTACGCGCCGCGGCCAGCCGCACCCGCACCGCCCGTACCGCCCGCACCGTCCGTGCCGCCCGTACCGAAGCCACTGAGGTCCCTCTCTACCGCCCCACCCGGGCCGCCCACTCGCGCGCGGCCGCTTTTGGTGCCCAACGCGCGCCCGGCCCGGCGGGACACGGGCAGCGCCCAAGCTCGCCCGGGCCGGGAAGGCGCACCGGCCCCTCCCGGGGGCTTCCGGCGCCCCGCTCAGCCCCAGAGGGCCGAGGCCAGCTCCGCGCCCGCGTAGACCGCGGCCAGCCCGGCCGCCACGCTGCCGGCCGCGTTGGCCAGCGCGTACCGTCCGGCGCCGGTCTCGGCCAGCCGCAGGGTCTCGTACGAGAAGGTCGAGTAGGTGGTCAGCGCCCCGCAGAGCCCCGTCCCCAGCAGCAGCTGGACCTGCGAGGAGGCCGCGCCCGCCGCCACCGCGCCGGTCACCAGCCCGAGGACCAGGCAGCCGACCACGTTCACCGTGAACGTGCCCCACGGGAACACCGAGTCGTGCCGGGACTGCACCGCCCGGTCGGTCAGGTACCGCAGCGGCGCGCCGACCACCGCGCCCGCCACCACCAGCAGCCAGTTCACTCCGCCGTCTCCCCCCGGCCCGGATCCCGGCCCGCGTCCCGGCCCGGCTCCGCCGCCGGCCCCCGGCCCGCGTAGGTCACGACCTCACAGCGGTCCAGCAGCACCAGCCCCTCCGCCACCATCCCGTCCAGCTGAGGCAGGAACGCCCGCACCCGCTCCTCCTCGTCCACGATCACCACCGCCACCGGCAGGTCCTCGCTCAGCGACAGCAGCCGCGTGGTGTGCACCAGCGACGAGGCCCCGAACCCCTCGATCCCCCGGAACACGCTCGCCCCGGCCAGCCCGGCCGCCCGGGCCCGGTGCACGATCTCGCTGTACAGCGGGCGGTGCTGCCACCGGTCGTTCTCCCCGACCAGCACGGTCAGCCGGAGCGCCGGCCCGCTCAGCCGGCTCACCGCGCGCCCCCGCCGGGCGCCGTCGCGCCCCGTTCGGCCCCGCGGCGGACGGCCCGGTGCACCAGACGCCGGGTCAGTCCGGCCGCCGCCCACACCGCGAACAGCGCGCCCGCCAGCGTCAGCCCGAGGTACGCCACGGCGGGCCCCGGCCGGCCGCCCTCCAGCAGGCGGCGGACGTCCACCGCGTACGTCGAGAAGGTGGTGAACCCGCCCAGCACCCCGGTGCCGAAGAACGGCCGCACCAGCGGATGCGCCTGGCGCCCCTCGGTGATCACCACCAGGAACACCCCGATCACCGCGCAGCCGACCACGTTGACCAGCAGCGTCGTCCACGGGAAGGCCGACGGCCCGGTCCGCCAGCCGAGCCCGGCCGCGTACCGGGCGACCGCCCCGATCGCCCCGCCCAGCGCGACGACCGCCACCGCCCGCCCCTGCCCGCGCAGCACCGGCGGCCGGGCCCGGCCGAGCCGTCCGCCGGGGGCCGGCGCCGCGCCCGACGGCAGCACCCGGGCCGGGCCGCCCGCCGCGGTGCCCCCGGGCGCGGTGCCGTCCGCGGCGTCGTCCACGGCGCCCTCCGAAGTCGTCACAGCCCCATCAAACACCGGCCCCCGCCACCTGGCACACCGTCATCCGGCACCGGACAATGATCCGGTGGAGATGACCCGGGAAGAGTTCGAATCGCTGGTCGGCGACGCCCTCGACCAGATCCCCTCGCAGCTCGCGGCCATGATGGACAACGTCGCGATCTTCGTCGAGGACGAGCCCGACCCGAGCGACCCCGAGCTGCTCGGCCTCTACGAGGGGACCCCGCTCACCGAGCGCGGCGAGTGGTACGCGGGCGTCCTGCCCGACCGCATCCTGATCTACCGCGGCCCCACCCTGCGCCACTGCGACACCCACGAGCAGGTGGTCGAGGAGGTCCGCACCACCGTCATCCACGAGGTCGCCCACCACTTCGGCTTCGACGACCACGAACTGGACGAGCTGGGCTGGTCCTGACCCCCGCCCACGGGCCCCGCCCCCCACCCGGCCGAAACCCGTTTTGGCGATCCGCCCCGCATCCCATATGCTTCTCGACGTCCCCGAACGCTGGGAACAGCGGGACAGGCCACAAGCCCTCATCGTCTAGTGGCCCAGGACGCCGCCCTTTCAAGGCGGTAGCACGGGTTCGAATCCCGTTGGGGGCACGCAGTACCGTAGTAAAGTGCAGTGCGCAAGACCGCAAGACCCTGAGTGGTTCGCCACTTCTAGGTCCCGTGGAGCAGTTGGTTAGCTCGCCACCCTGTCAAGGTGGAGGTCGCGGGTTCAAGTCCCGTCGGGATCGCTCGTCTCGCAAGAGACGGTGCAGTACGGCCAGGTAGCTCAGTTGGTACGAGCGTCCGCCTGAAAAGCGGAAGGTCGCCGGTTCGACCCCGGCCCTGGCCACAACCCGGAAGCCCCCGTAGCGAATTCGCTACGGGGGCTTCGCCGTTCTCCCGCCCCACCGGCCGACTAGGCGAAGACCTCGATCGCGCACCTGGCCGCGCCGCTGCGTCGGATGCGGGCGTCGCTGGTGACCAGGGGGACGGCGAGGGTCTCGGCGAGTGCCACGTACTGGGCGTCGTAGGCGCCGATGTCGTGGTGGAGCTCCCGGACCCGCTGCCAGAGGACCAGCGTCTCGTGCTTGGTGACGGCGAGCGTCTGGTAGTCGGCGATCGCCTTCTCCGCCTCCTTCGCCGTGAGCTTCCCGCCCCGGACCATGCCGAACAGGGCCGAGACGAGCTCGTAGTCGAGCAGGCCCGGGGCGGCGAGCACATCCAGGTCGCGGAGCCGGGCGCGGACGGCGCGGCCGGCCGGGCCGTGGTCGGCGAGTGCCCGGACCAGGGCCGAGCAGTCCACGACGACGGTGGAGGTCACCGGCGCTCCCGGCCCTCGTCGATCGCCGAGAGGATGTCGGCGGTGCTGATCTCGGTCCGGGCCTCCCGGTCGAGCCTGGTCATCATCTCGGCGAGCGACGGGGTGGCCGCCTCGCGGGTGACGAGGTCGAGCAGGTAGGCCTGGAGGCTCTTTCCGGCCTGCGCGGCCTTCAGCTTGAGGGTGTCCAGGATCGGGTCCGGGACTTCGCGGATGGTGATGGCTGTCATGCCTGCATTTTAGCTGCACCAGCTGCATATTGCTGGCACTTCCGGGTGGGCGACCGTTTCCCCCTGGAGGGGGAGGGGGTACCGCCCGCGGGACGATCCGGCGGGGTGGGGCGGCACGGGACCGTGGACGGCATGGAGACGACACGGGACACGGGGTGGAACCGGGTGGCGCGGGGCGCCGGGTACGCGGCGGCGGGGTGGGCGGTGGCCTTCGCGCTGGTGCACGTGTACTGGCTGGCGGACGGGCGGCTGGGGCTGCCGGACGGGCTGTCGGTGTGGAGCAGCACGCCGCTGCTGGTGATCGACGTGATCGCGATCCCGCTGTGCGCGGTGGCCGCGGCGGTGGCGCTGGCGCCGGTGCGGCGGTGGGGTGCCCGGGTGCCGGCCCGGCTGCTGGGCTTCGCGCTGTGGGGCACCACCGCGCTGCTGGTGCTGCACGCCGCGCCGTCGGTGCCGGACTGGATCGCACTGGCCACCGGCGGCCGGTCGGGGGCCGAGCTGGACGCGATGGCCCGGTTCGCGACCTTCGGCTACGAGCCGTTCTTCCTGGCGGGCGGCCTGCTGTTCGCGGTCGTCTCGGCCGCCCGGCTCACCGTCCGCCGGACGGCGGCACGGTGAGCCGGGCGGCGTTGACCGTGTTCCTGGCGCCTGAGTAGGGTCGCGGACGGCGGGCTCGGTTCCGTCGAGCCCGCCATCCGGCCCGGTCAGGTGGTCAGGAGGTCCGGAGCCAGCTGTCGGTGCTGCTCACCACCGAGCCGTCCGCCGCGTACTGGGTGATCTTCGCGGCGTCGGTGCCCGGCTTCGCCACCACGCCGTAGTAGCGGAACGGGGAGTCCCCGACGGCGACCGGCACCGCCTCGGTGGTGCCGCCGGTCTTCCAGTCGACCGCGACCTTCGCGACCTCGGCCCGGACCCCTTCGATCACCACCGGCGGGATGCCCGTCGCGTGCTTGAGGCCGAGCGACGCGCCGCCGACCGCGGCCGGGTACCCGCCCGGGGAGGAGACCGCGTGCACGGAGTCGTCGGCCTGCCGCTTGCCGTCCACCGTGTAGTAGTAGTTCACCTCGTCGATGCCCGCGTCCCAGTTGCTGTCGACGTCGCTCTGCCTGACCGGCTTCACGTCCGGGTTGACGGCGTACCGCTCCGCCCGGATCAGCTGCGCCTGCTTGAGGGCGCCCTCCTTCGTGGGGGAGGTCGGCCACAGCGCCACCCAGGCCTCCCAGGCGTGGCCGTTCGCGGTGCCCTCGCCGACCTTGACCCGGGTGGGGTTGAACGGGTCCCGGGCGCCGGGCGCCTTCGGGGTGGCCGTGCCGCCCGCGGAGCCGGGGACGGCCACGTCGGTGGCCGAGGCCGCGACCACGGTCGAGACGGCCTGCCGGCCGCGCTCGCCGAGCACCGCCGTCCCCCCGGCGATCCCGGCGACCAGCGCCGCCGCCACCCCGGCGGTCAGCAGCCGTCGGCGCCGCAGCCGCCGCCGGCCGCCGGCGACCAGCCGGTCGTACGGGACCGTCCCGGTCTCGACGCTGCCGGCCAGTTCGCCCAGGGCCCGTACGGTGGCCGGCTCGTCGCCGCCCGCCTCGTCCCCGGGCAGGTACTGGTTGCTCATCTTGCCCCTCCGATGCTCGTCAGTCCGATGAGTGAGGAGGCTCCGCGGAGTTTGGCCAGCCCTCGGGCCGCCTGGCTCTTCACCGTCCCGACCGAGCAGCCCATGGCCTCCGCGGTCTGGGTCTCGCTGAGGTCCTCCCAGTAGCGCAGCACCACGGCCTGGCGCTGCCGCGGCGGCAGGGCGCCGAGCGCGGCGAGCAGCACGGCCCGGTCGTCCGGGTCGGTGCCGGCCGGCGCGGGCCGGTCCGGGAACTCGGTGACCGGGTACTCGACCAGCCGCCGCCGGAACCGCCGGGCGTGCTCGTTGATCACGATCCGGCGCACGTAGGCGTACGGATCGTCCGCGGCGCGCACCCTGTTCCAGGCCGCGTACGCCCGTTCCAGCGCCTGCTGGACCAGGTCCTCGGCGCCGTGCCGGTCCCCCGCGAGCAGGTACGCCGTCCTGAGCAGCCGTGACCAGGCGCTGCCGACGAACGTCCGGAACTCCTCGTCCCGGGCGGTCTTGTGGGCTCCCATGAGCACCTCCTCACCCCCCAGAGCCCGGGACGGCCGTGGACCGTTGCCCGGCGTTCGCGATTCGCCGCTCACGGCTGTGACACTGGAGGGGCTCGAAAACCGAGGTGCGCTCCGCCGTGCCTCCTTGCGAACCTAGAGGGATGCCCGCAGTGAGTTCTCCCGCAGTCCAGTCCGCCACCGTACCCGCCGAGGGCGGCCCCGGAATCGGCGAGCTGGCCGCCCGTCTGCCCGAGCTGACCCTGCGCGACCAGGTGCGGATCGGGCGCCGGCTGGAGGGGGCCCGTCGGGTCCGCAAGCCCGAGGCCCGGCAGAAGGTCGCCGCCGAGATCGCCGCCGACATCGACCGCGCCGAGCTGGTCGTCGAGCGCCGCCGGAAGGCCGTGCCGGAGATCGGCTATCCCGCCGAGCTCCCGGTCAGCCAGAAGAAGGACGAGATCCTGGCGGCGATCCGGGACCACCAGGTGGTGATCGTCGCGGGCGAGACCGGCTCCGGCAAGACCACCCAGATCCCGAAGATCTGCCTGGAGCTGGGCCGCGGCGTGCGCGGCCTGGTCGGCCACACCCAGCCGCGCCGGATCGCCGCCCGCACGGTGGCGGAGCGGGTCGCGGAGGAGCTGGACAGCCCGCTCGGCGAGGCGGTCGGCTGGAAGGTCCGGTTCACCGACCAGGTCGGCCAGGACACCCTGGTCAAGCTGATGACGGACGGCATCCTGCTCGCGGAGATCCAGACCGACCGCGACCTGCACCAGTACGACACCCTGATCATCGACGAGGCGCACGAGCGCAGCCTCAACATCGACTTCATCCTCGGCTACGTCAAGCAGCTGCTCCCCCGCCGCCCGGACCTCAAGGTCGTGATCACCTCCGCGACCATCGACCCGGAGCGCTTCGCCCGCCACTTCGGCGACGCCCCGATCGTCGAGGTCTCCGGGCGCACCTACCCGGTGGAGGTCCGCTACCGGCCGCTCGCCGAGGACGGGGACGACGAGGCGGACGAGGTCGACCGCGACCGGGACCGGGACCAGGTCCAGGCGATCTGCGAGGCCGCCGAGGAGCTCCAGGCCGAGGGCCCGGGCGACATCCTGGTCTTCCTCTCCGGCGAGCGCGAGATCCGCGACACCGCGGACGCCCTCGACAAGCTGAAGCTGAAGAACACCGAGGTCCTGCCGCTGTACGCCCGGCTCAGCTCGGCCGAGCAGCACAAGGTCTTCCAACGCTCGCGCAGCCGCCGGATCGTGCTGGCCACCAACGTCGCCGAGACCTCGCTGACCGTCCCCGGCATCAAGTACGTGATCGACCCGGGCACCGCCCGGATCTCCCGCTACAGCCACCGCACCAAGGTGCAGCGGCTGCCGATCGAGGCGATCAGCCAGGCCAGCGCCAACCAGCGCAAGGGCCGCTGCGGCCGCACCTCGGACGGCATCTGCATCCGGCTCTACTCGGAGGAGGACTTCCTCTCCCGCCCCGAGTTCACCGACGCCGAGATCCTGCGCACCAACCTGGCCTCGGTGATCCTCCAGATGACCGCGGCCGGCCTCGGCGACATCGCCGCCTTCCCGTTCCTGGACCCGCCGGACTCGCGCAACATCAAGGACGGCGTCCACCTGCTGCACGAGCTGGGCGCGCTGGACCCGGACGAGAAGGACCCGCGCAAGCGCCTGACCGCGCTCGGCCGCAAGCTCGCCCAGCTCCCGGTGGACCCGCGGATGGCCCGCATGGTGCTGGAGGCGGACCGCAACGGCTGCGTCCGCGACGTCATGGTGATCGCCGCCGCGCTCTCCATCCAGGACCCGCGCGAGCGCCCGGCCGAGAAGCGCCAGGCCGCCGACGAGCGGCACAAGCGGTTCAACTCGGAGACCTCCGACTTCCTCTCCTACCTGGCGATGTGGCGCTACGTCCGGGAGCAGCAGCGGGAGCTCTCCTCCTCGGCGTTCCGCCGGATGTGCAAGTCGGAGTTCCTCAACTACCTGCGGATACGGGAGTGGCAGGACATCTACGTCCAGCTGCGCACCGTCGCCAAGCAGTTGGGCGTCACGATCGAGGAGCCGCACGAGGACGCCGAGCCGGACGCCGACCGGATCCACCAGTCGCTGCTGGCCGGCCTGCTCTCCCACATCGGCCTGTTCGACGTGGAGAAGCGCGAGTACGGCGGCGCGCGCGGCGCCCGCTTCGCGGTCTTCCCGGGCTCCGGCCTGTTCAAGAAGCCGCCGCGCTGGGTGATGTCGGCCGAGCTGGTGGAGACCTCCCGGCTCTGGGCGCGGATCAACGCGAAGATCGAGCCGGAGTGGGTCGAGCCGCTGGCCGGCCACCTGATCAAGCGGAGCTACAGCGAGCCGCACTGGGAGAAGAAGGCCGGCGCCGTCATGGCGTACGAGAAGGTGACCCTCTACGGAATGCCGGTCGTCGCCCAGCGCAAGGTCAACTACGGGCGGATCGACCCGGAGCTCTGCCGCGAGCTGTTCATCCGCAACGCGCTGGTCGAGGGCGACTGGGAGACCCACCACCGGTTCTTCGCGGAGAACCGCAAGCTGCTCGGCGAGGTCGAGGAGCTGGAGAACCGGGCCCGCCGCCGGGACATCATGGTCGACGACCAGACCCTGTTCGAGTTCTACGACGCCCGGCTGCCCGAGGAGGTCGTCTCCACCCGGCACTTCGACTCCTGGTGGAAGAAGGCCCGGCACGAGCAGCCGGACCTGCTGAACTTCGAGAAGTCGATGCTGATCAACGACGCCGCGGGCGGCGTCACGGAGGCCGACTACCCGGACCACTGGCAGCAGGGCAAGCTCCGCTTCAAGCTGACCTACCAGTTCGAGCCGGGCAGCGACGCGGACGGCGTGACGGTGCACATCCCGCTGCCGGTGCTCAACCAGGTCACCGCGGAGGGCTTCGACTGGCAGATCCCCGGTCTGCGGGAGGAGCTGGTCACCGCGTACATCAAGTCGCTGCCGAAGGCGGTCCGCCGCAACTTCGTCCCGGCGCCGGACTTCGCCAAGGCGGCGCTGCGCGCGGTGAAGGACCGCCAGGAACCGCTCCTCCCGGCCCTGGAGCACGCCCTGAAGCGCCTGACGGCGGTCACCGTGCCCCCGGAGGCCTGGGACGACGAACGGGTCCCCGACCACCTCAAGGTGACCTTCCGGGTGGTGGACGGGCGCCGCAAGCTCGCCGAGTCCAAGGACCTGGAGGAGCTGCGGCTGAAGCTCAAGCCCAAGCTCAAGGAGACGCTCTCCTCGGCCGCCTCCGGCCAGGGCATCGAGCAGAGCGGGCTGACCGCCTGGCCGGCCTCGCTGCCGGTGCTCCAGCGCACCTTCGAGCAGCGCTCGCGCGGCCACTCGATGCGCGCCTACCCGGCGCTGGTGGACGAGGGGCCGTCGGTCGGCGTCAAGCTGTTCGACACCCCGGAGGCGCAGGCCCGGTCGATGTGGGAGGGGACGCGGCGGCTGCTGACACTGACCACCAACTCCCCGGCCAAGTCGATCCAGGGCCGGCTGGGCAACCAGGCGAAGCTGGCGCTCTCGCACAGCCCGCACGGTTCGATCACCGCCCTGTTCGAGGACGTGGTGTCGGCCGCGACGGACCGGCTGATGGCCCTGAACGGCGGCCCGGCCTGGGACGAGGCGGCCTTCGGGAAGCTGCACGACAAGGTGCGCGCGGACCTGTACGACCTGTCCGCGGACACCACCCTGAAGACGGCCACCGCGCTGATCGCCTTCCACAAGGCCTCGACCCGGCTGAAGTCGGTGAGCAGCCCGGTGCTGCTGAACGCGGTGAACGACGTCCGGCTGCACCTGGCCTCGCTGGTGCACCCGGGCTTCGTGACGGCCACCGGCTGGCAGCGGCTGCCGGACCTCAAGCGCTACCTGCTGGCGGTGGACCGCCGCCTGGAGGCGCTGCCCAACCACCCGCAGCGGGACGCCCAGCAGCTGCTGAAGGTGCAGCAGGTCCAGCAGGCGTACGGGGAGCTGCTGGCGGCGGTGCCGGCCGGGCACCAGCCGTCCGCGGAGGTGCGGGCGATCCGCTGGATGATCGAGGAGCTGCGGGTCAGCTTCTTCGCCCAGTCGCTGGGCACGCCGAGCCCGGTCTCGGAGAAGCGGATCATGAAGGCGATGGACGCGGCGCGGGCGACGCTCTGACCCGGGCGGGGGCGGGTGACCGCCCCCGCCGGTGCTGTGAGCTGCGGACGGGTGCGGGTGGGCGTTCAGGAGCCAGTTCGACCTGGGGGCCCACCATGGGCTACAGTCTGTCTTGTTCGCAGCGCGGCAAGCGAGTGAACGAGATCAGGAAACCCTGGTCCCGTGGAGCAGTTGGTTAGCTCGCCACCCTGTCAAGGTGGAGGTCGCGGGTTCAAGTCCCGTCGGGATCGCCGCAACGCGAGAGGCCCGGAACCGTCAGGTTCCGGGCCTCTCGCTTTTGGTCGTTCGGCCCTTTACCCCGAGTAGGTCTAGACCACAAGTGACAGACCGTGTGACGGTCGTCACCCGGCCCCCTCCGGAGCCGGCCTCGTGGAGCCCCCTCCGGAACCCCGTTAATTTAATATGTAAAATTGTACAGCTATTCACTGTAAATCCCCCCCACCCCACGCGCATCAAATCGTTATCCGGAGTTCAACATTCCGACCACTCGGCCGACGCCCGAACACCCTCGGGCGGGCACGACAAAGGGGCCGCTTACCGGACCCGGCGGAGTCCGGTAAGCGGCCCCTTTAAAAGAGCCTTCGGCCTATCAGGCCTCAGTACGCTGGGCGGGAATCCCAGCCAGCAGAGCGCGCACCTCCGCCTCACGGTAACGGCGGTGACCACCGAGCGTGCGAATCGACGTCAGCTTGCCTGCCTTGGCCCAGCGGGTGACCGTCTTCGGGTCCACGCGGAACATGGTGGCAACCTCTGCCGGCGTCAGCAGCGGCTCAGCATCAGGGGTACGAGCGGTCATGAGCGGCCTCCTCGGGAGAACCGAACCAGGGCGGTTCTATCCTTCAAATTCTGCACCTTGGCCCGCGATGCCCGAAATGGCATAGACGGGCCGAGTCGGTTATAGGACGAACGGCTTGTCCTGGTGTCTACAACTACACCATCCGTCCAGCCCTATCGACCAAACCGCCAAAATTGACCCCTCACGGGTTCAAGGCCGACGGATGGCGATGGACCACCCCATAGCGGACAGTCACATAGTGATGACATCCGGTTACGAGGGGACCAGACCCTCCGTTTCCCCGCAAAGCACGCATCGACTCCAGAACCACCCAAAAGTGGGCACGCTCACGTGAAGTTGGGCTGGTTGTCCCATTTTTGCACATAGGGGTAAGTTCGCGTCAACGGTGAGTAGTGTCACGTTCGGCAGCTATTGACCCGAACCGGGACCTTGGTCATCCGATGTGCAGCCCTTAGGACTCTTACAGTCATACACGCGCGGTCGGACGTCAGTTCGCGTGCCGCAGCGCCAGCACCCGGCGCCACCGCACCGTC
This sequence comes from Kitasatospora sp. NPDC058046, assembly GCF_042885595.1. Lineage (NCBI taxonomy): Bacteria > Bacillati > Actinomycetota > Actinomycetes > Kitasatosporales > Streptomycetaceae > Kitasatospora > Kitasatospora sp. NPDC058046. The sequence goes on along the minus strand of NZ_JBHVRS010000019.1, from coordinate 152,022 downwards.
AGCTCCCCGTGGACCCGCAGCGCCTCCGCGGTGTCCCCGGCCCGCAGCGCCCGCAGCCCCTCCTCCAGCTCCCCCGCCGAACGGTCCGCCAAGAGCCGCTCCGGGCCCAGCAGATGCACCAGGCCCCCGTAGTCCAGCTCCACCAGCGAGCGCGGGTGGAACTCCTCCAGCCAGCGCCCGACCCGCTCCGCCCCCCGCACCAGGTCCCCGTCCGGCGCCGCCTCGCGCAGCGCCCGGAAGGCCCGGGCCACCCGTCGGCGCGCCTGCGCCATCGGCACCAGGTAGAACAGCGCCGCCGGCCGGCCGCCCCGCCCCTCTCCCCCGCCCGGGCCGTCCACCGGCCCCTCCTCGCCCGGCCCCTCCCCGCCCGGCACGAAGCAGCGGTCCTCGTCCCCGAACGGCAGGAACCAGTGCACCGGCACCTCCCACCGGCTGGTCAGGATCCACGGCCGGGCATCCGGGTGCTCGGCCCGCCAGCGCTCCCGGTCCGCCTCGGCGGCCGCCCGGGTCACCGGCGGCAGCGCGGTGTCCAGCAGCGCCACCGGCGCCCCGGCCCGCAGCTCCTCCAGCGCCTGCCAGCTGCGCAGCCTGGTCGCCCACGGGCAGACGTACAGGACGCCGTCCACCAGCCGCAGGTACGCCCGCCCGCTCTCCCGCTCGGGCAGTGCCCGGGGCGTGCGGGCGGCCAGCCCGGCGAGCGCCTCCCGCTGCTCCTCCAGCACCGCCGCCGCCACCGGCTGGGCCGGCTCCGCGGCGTCCGGCCCGTGCTCCGCCGCCCAGGCCTGCCAGCGTGCCCGGTCGGGCTCCGGGTGGGCGGCCAGCGGCTCGTAGACCCGCAGGTGGGCCGCGTAGGGCGGCTGTACGGAGGTACGTACGACGGTCACGTCCTGCATGGTCGCACGCGCCGCGCGGCCCCGGGAGAGCGCGCCCCCGCACCGTTCGCGCCCGCACTCCGCACCGCCGTCCGTCTCACCCCTCGGACGTCCGGCCCCGGCTCGGGCAAGACGCCGGACCGGCGGCGCGCCCCCGACTACGCTTCGCCCTAGGCGCCCGCACCACAGCAGCGGGCCTTCAATACTGGAGTCACCACAGTGACCGACGTACAGACCCCCGCCACGCACCCCGCACCCGGCGTGCTCAGCAGGATCTTCCGTACCGAGCAGGACGGCGCCCCCGGCGACGGTCACGAGCAGGTCGTCCTCTGCCACGACCGCAGCTCGGGTCTGAAGGCGATCATCGCCATCCACTCGACCGCCCTGGGCCCGGCCCTCGGCGGCACCCGCTTCTTCCCGTACGCCTCCGAGGAGGCGGCGCTGGAGGACGCGCTGAACCTGTCCCGCGGGATGTCCTACAAGAACGCGCTGGCCGGGCTGGACCTCGGCGGCGGCAAGGCCGTCATCATCGGCGACCCGAACAAGGACAAGAACGAGGCGATGCTCCGGGCCTACGGCCGCTTCGTCGAGTCCCTGCGCGGCCGCTACATCACCGCCTGCGACGTGGGCACCTACGTCCAGGACATGGACGTCATCGCCCGCGAGACCGAGTTCGTGACCGGCCGCTCGCCCGAGCACGGCGGCGCCGGCGACTCGTCCATCCTGACCGCCTTCGGCGTCTTCCAGGGCATGCGCGCCACCGCCCAGGCCCGCTGGGGCCAGCCGACCCTGCGCGGCAAGCGGGTCGGCGTCGCGGGCGTCGGCAAGGTCGGCCACTACCTGGTCGGCCACCTCGTCGCGGACGGCGCCACGGTCGTCGTCACCGACCCCTTCGAGGCCGCCGTCAACCGCGTGCGCGCGGCCCACCCCGAGGTCGAGGTGGTCGCCGACACCGCCGCCCTGCTCCAGGCGAAGCTGGACGTCTACGCCCCCTGCGCCCTCGGCGGCGCGCTGACCGACGACGTCGTCGCGGCGCTGGGCGGCTTCGGCACCTCGATCGTCTGCGGCGCGGCCAACAACCAGCTGTCCCACCCGGGCGTCGAGAAGGACCTCGCCGACCGCGGCATCCTCTACGCCCCGGACTACCTGGTGAACTCCGGCGGCGTCATCCAGGTCGCCGACGAGATCGACGGCTTCAACTTCGAGCGGGCCAAGAACAAGGCCACGAAGATCTTCGACACCACCCTGGAGATCTTCACCCGGGCGACGGCCGACGGCGTCCCGCCGGCGGTCGCGGCCGACCGCCTGGCCGAGAAGCGGATGCGCGAGATCAGCGCCCTGCGCACGGTGCTGCTGCCCGGCGCCCGCCGCGGCTGACGGGTCACCAGCCGACCCCGTGGCGCGCGGGGGGCCGTCCCAGTGGCCCCCCGCGCATCACGATGTGGAACCGGATTCTCACTTCTCCGGCCGAACGGGTGATCCGAAGCCCCCCTAGGGGGGATAATCAGTCCTGGAACGACGGACCCAAGACACCTCTGGACAGCGCGCAAAACGCCGCAAAACCTCCCTTGACCTGGGAAGACCTGGTCGCGGGTGCGGTCGGTGCGCGCCACGTCACACTGACGACGTACCGTCCAGCGGCGGAAACAGGTACCGTTAATGCTCCAAGGGACGGTCCTCCCATTCGGGCAGGCCGGTCCTGATCATGAACACGTGTCAGACTCGGGGCCGTGAGCCCCATCGTTGAGGGGGTCGACCCATGGGGCGCGGCCGGGCCAAGGCCAAGCAGACGAAGGTCGCCCGCGAGCTGAAGTACAACAGCGGCGGGTTCGACGCTAACCGTCTGTCCAACGAGCTGGGCGTATCGCCGTCCACCGCTTCGATCGAGCCGGAGCCGATCGAGGAGGAGGAGGACGACGACCCGTACGCGGAGTACGCCGCCCGCTACGCCGACCTCGACGACGACGGCGACACCGAGCCGGGCACCGGGCCGTCGCAGGCCTCCCGCCGCTCGTAACAAGCAGTCCCGCCGGACCGGTCCGGGCGCCCTGGGCGCCGGGCCGGTCTTCGGCGTTCCCGCGTACGGCGGTCGCCGCGCGGGCCGGTCCTGACGACGGAAGGGCCCCTCCGGAGCTCCGGAGGGGCCCTTCCGTCGTCAGCGCCGGGTCAGTTCGCCCGGAAGCCCTCGTAGGCGTTGTAGAGGGCCGCGCCGCCCTCGTGCTCCTCGCCGCGCTCGACGATGTCGCCGAGCAGCCAGGCCTCCACGCCGCGGTCCTCCAGGATCGACAGCACGGCGTCCACCGAGTGCGGCGGGACGACCGCGACCATGCCGACGCCCATGTTCAGCGTCTTCTCGATCTCCAGGGTGGCCACCTTGCCGACCTCGGCGACGGTCCGGAAGACCGGCAGCGGGGTCCAGGTGCCGCGGTCCAGGCGGGCGTGCAGGCCGTCCGGGACGACCCGGGCCAGGTTGGCCGCCAGGCCGCCGCCGGTGACGTGCGAGAAGGCGTGCACCTCGGTGGCGCGGGTGAGCGCCAGGCAGTCCAGCGAGTAGATCCGGGTCGGCTCCAGCAGCTCCTCGCCGAGCGTCCGGCCGAACTCCTCGACCTTGCGGTCCAGCTTCCAGCCGGCCTCGTTCAGCAGCACGTGGCGGACCAGCGAGTAGCCGTTGGAGTGCAGGCCGGAGGCGGCCATCGCGATCACCACGTCGCCGGCCCGGACCCGGTCCGCGCCGAGCAGCGCGTCGGCCTCCACCACACCGGTGCCGGCGCCCGCGACGTCGTACTCGTCCGGGCCCAGCAGGCCCGGGTGCTCGGCGGTCTCGCCGCCGACCAGGGCGCAGCCGGCCAGCGCGCAGCCCTCGGCGATGCCCTTGACGATCGCGGCGACCCGCTCCGGGACGACCTTGCCGACGCAGATGTAGTCGGTCATGAACAGCGGCTCGGCGCCGCAGACCACCAGGTCGTCGACGACCATGCCGACCAGGTCGTGGCCGATGGTGTCGTGCTTGTCCATGGCGGCCGCGATGGCCACCTTGGTCCCCACGCCGTCGGTGGCCGAGGCCAGCAGCGGCCGCTCGTAGTTCTTGAAGGCGGACGCGTCGAAGAGGCCGGCGAAGCCGCCGAGACCGCCGACCACCTCAGGGCGGTTGGCCTTCTTCACCCACTGCTTCATGAGCTCGACGGCGCGGTCGCCCGCCTCGATGTCGACACCGGCGGCGGCGTAGGTGGCGCCGTTCTGGTTGCTGGTCACTGCGTGCGGCCCTTTCGGGTCAGGTGGGGGTGGTTCGGAAACAGCGGTGGGGCCCCGGTTCGCGGGACCCCACCGTGCGTTCTTACGGGCGGCGCAGCGCGTCGGCCGCGCCCGCCCCGCCGAGCAGCGACTGGACGCCGTCCAGGTCGCTGCCGCTGGTCGGCTTGCCGCGGACGGCGGGCGGCTGCTGGCCGCCCTTGATCTCGGCCTCCAGCAGGAGCTTGCCGAGCAGCGCCGGGTCCGGCAGCTCCATCGGGTACTCGCCGTCGAAGCAGGCCCGGCAGAGCCGGTCCTTGGGCTGCTTGGTGGCCTCGATCATGCCGTCGATCGAGATGTAGGAGAGCGAGTCCGCGCCGAGCGTGCGGCCGATCTCCTCGATGGTCATGCCGTTGGCGATCAGCTCCGCGCGGGTGGCGAAGTCGATGCCGAAGAAGCAGGGCCACTTCACCGGCGGCGAGGAGATCCGGATGTGCACCTCGGCGGCGCCGGCCTCGCGCAGCATCTTCACCAGCGCGCGCTGGGTGTTGCCGCGCACGATCGAGTCGTCCACGACCACCAGGCGCTTGCCGGCGATGACCTCGCGCAGCGGGTTGAGCTTGAGCCGGATGCCGAGCTGGCGGATGGTCTGGCTGGGCTGGATGAAGGTGCGGCCCACGTAGGCGTTCTTCACCAGGCCGGAGCCGTACGGGATGCCGCTGGCCTCGGCGTAGCCGATCGCGGCGGGGGTGCCGGACTCGGGCGTCGCTATCACCAGGTCGGCCTCGACGGGCGCCTCCTTGGCCAGCCGGCGGCCCATCTCCACGCGGGAGAGGTGCACGTTGCGGCCGGCGATGGAGGTGTCGGGGCGGGCCAGGTAGACGTACTCGAAGACGCAGCCCTTGGGCTTGGCCTCGGCGAACCGCGAGCTGCGCATGCCGTTCTCGTCGATGGCGATGAGCTCGCCCGGCTCGACCTCGCGGATGAAGGAGGCGCCGCAGATGTCCAGCGCCGCCGTCTCGGAGGCGACCACCCAGCCGCGCTCCAGCCGGCCGAGCACCAGCGGGCGGATGCCCTGCGGGTCACGGGCGGCGTAGAGGGTGTGCTCGTCCATGAAGACGAGCGAGAACGCGCCCTTGACCTTGGGCAGCACGACCTTGGCCGTCTCCTCGATGGAGAGGTCCGGGTGGCCGGCGAGCAGGGCCGTCACCAGGTCGGTGTCGTTGGTCGCGGCGTTCCGGCCGGAGCGCGAGACGTGCTCCTCGCCGGGCAGTTCGGCGACCATGGCCGCCAGTTCGGCGGTGTTCACCAGGTTTCCGTTGTGCCCGAGGGCCAGCGAACCGTGAACGGTCGCGCGGAAGGTCGGCTGGGCGTTCTCCCAGACCGAGGAACCGGTGGTCGAGTAGCGGGCGTGTCCGACGGCGATATGCCCGTGCAAGGACCCCAGCGATGCCTCGTCGAAGACCTGGGAGACGAGCCCCATGTCCTTGAAGACGAGAATCTGGGAGCCGTTGCTCACTGCGATGCCCGCGGATTCCTGACCGCGGTGCTGCAGGGCGTAAAGGCCGAAGAACGTGAGCTTGGCGACCTCCTCGCCGGGAGCCCAGACACCGAAGACGCCACAAGCGTCCTGGGGGCCTTTCTCACCGGGAAGAAGATCGTGGTTGAGTCTTCCGTCACCACGTGGCACGCCTTCGAGTCTAGGGCAGTTGACCCGGGCTTCCGGACCCCGGGACTGCGGCTTTGTCCCGCGATCGCGAGTTAACGCGCGTAGACAAAACCCCTTACCGGTCCGGCATTTCGGGTGGGGGGAATTCCGGCGCGTGGCGGTTGGCCTTGCGGTTCGCGCCTGTTGGGGAGTTCGGTGTGCGCGACGGCGGGGGTCGGGGGGCGGACGAACGTGAGCCTGCTCACCCGGGGTTCCCCCACCGGTCGCCCGGCGGTCGTCCGGCGGTCGTCCGCCCGTGGTTCCCCGGCTGCCCGCCGGTGGCTCCCTCGTCAGCCCGCCGGTGGTTCTCCCGTCAGGCCGCGGGCAGCAGCAGGCCCCAGGCCCCCGGGTGCACCGTCCAGGTCCGGGCCCGGACCGGGCCGACCGGATGGCCGTCCGCCTCGTAGCCGAAGCCGCGCCCGACCACCGAGACGCTCGCCGCCCGGGCCCGCACCAGGGCGCCGGAGGCGGCGACCACCACCTCCATCTCGCCCGTTCCGTGCGAGGCGCCGGCCGGGAGCGAGACCTGGACCAGCCGGACCGGCCGGTGGACGTCCGCGAGCAGTCGGCCGTCGGCCTCGACCCGGACCCGGGAGCCGTGGTCGGTGCCGTCCGGGGTGAGTGCGTTCGCCTGCTCGGCCGCAGCCAGTTTCGCCCATAGCGAACGCCAGCCCCCCGGACGGCCCACCGGACGGCGCGCGGCCCCGCCGGTGATCCGCACCCCGCCCAGCGCCACCCCGCCGCCGTCGTCGACCAGCAGGTCCAGCCGGCGCGGCGCGCCCGAGAGCACCGCCCGCGCGGCCCGGACCGGCTCCCCCGGCACGCCGAGCGCGCGGGCCGCGACCAGCTCCTCCGAGCGGCCGACCGGAACCATCCCCACCGGTTCGTCGCCCAGCTCACGCTGGCGGTGCAGGGCCTGGAGCACCCGCTGCAGAGCGAGGTCGGAACCGATCACCACCGGTCGCCTCCGACCCCGGTGCGAAAGCACCCGGTCGAGCTCGGAAGGGCTCTCCGGAAAGACCACCTTGACGTCCGCTCCCCCGCAGAGCACGTCCTTCGCGATCCGCACCGACTCGCCGTCGGTCTGCCGGGCCACCGGGTCGAGGAGCAGCAGGAGCGGCTCCGGGCCGCCGGTAGCAGGCGTGGACAGGGACGACACGACCGGTCCTTCCTCAGGTAATCTCTCGGTGCAAGAGCCCCTTGCGCCATTGCGCCAGGGGCTTCGTCTATCTCGGGGCAGACTGCGGCCTACGCAGGATGCCCCAACCGGAAGGGGTGTACGCCTGTGCCGGCACTCGTGCTCGTTGGCGCTCAGTGGGGAGACGAGGGCAAGGGGAAGGCCACCGACCTCCTCGGTGGCTCCGTGGACTACGTGGTCCGCTACCAGGGCGGCAACAACGCCGGTCACACGGTGGTCATCGGTGACCAGAAGTACGCCCTGCACCTGCTCCCTTCCGGCATCCTCAGCCCGAACGTGACGCCGGTGATCGGCAACGGCGTCGTGATCGACCCGGCCGTGCTGCTCTCCGAGCTGGCCGGCCTGAACGACCGCGGCATCGACACCTCCAAGCTGCTGATCTCGGGCAACGCCCACCTGATCACGCCGTACCACCGCACCCTGGACAAGGTCACCGAGCGCTTCCTCGGCAAGCGCCGGATCGGCACCACCGGCCGCGGCATCGGCCCGACCTACGCGGACAAGATCAACCGCGTCGGCATCCGGGTCCAGGACCTGTTCGACGAGTCGATCCTGCGCCAGAAGATCGAGGCGGCGCTGCACGACAAGAACCAGATCCTGGTCAAGCTGTACAACCGCCGCACCATCCCGGCCGACCTGGTGGTCGAGGAGTACCTGGGCTACGCGGAGAAGATCAAGCCCTTCCTCGCCGACACCACCCTCGTCCTGGACGAGGCGCTGAAGGCCGACAAGGTCGTCCTGCTGGAGGGCGGCCAGGGCACCCTGCTCGACGTCGACCACGGCACGTACCCCTTCGTGACCTCGTCGAACCCGACCGCGGGCGGCGCCTGCACCGGCGCCGGCATCGGCCCGACCAAGATCGACCGGGTCATCGGCATCCTCAAGGCCTACACCACCCGCGTCGGCTCCGGCCCGTTCCCGACCGAGCTGCTCGACGAGGACGGCGAGGCGCTGCGCCGGATCGGTGGCGAGCGCGGTGTCACCACCGGCCGCGACCGCCGCTGCGGCTGGTTCGACGCCGTCATCGCGCGCTACGCGACCCGGGTCAACGGCCTCACCGACTTCTTCCTCACCAAGCTGGACGTGCTGACCGGCTGGGAGCAGATCCCGGTCTGCGTCGCGTACGAGATCGACGGCAAGCGCGTCGAGGAGCTCCCCTACAACCAGTCGGACTTCCACCACGCCAAGCCGATCTACGAGACGCTGCCGGGCTGGACCGAGGACATCAGCAAGGCGAAGACCTTCGCCGAGCTGCCGAAGAACGCCCAGGCGTACGTGAAGGCGCTGGAGGAGATGTCGGGCGCGCCGATCTCGGCCATCGGCGTCGGCCCGGGCCGCGACGAGACGATCCAGATCAACTCGTTCATCTGAGCCTGATCCTCGGCTGACACTTCGAGGGCCCCGCGGGATCCGTCCCGCGGGGCCTTCGTTTGCCTCACATGCCAGATTTGCACTAGTGCAAACATCTCTTGCTTCTAGTGCAGAGCGGCGCTACGTTCGGATCATGACCGCGAAGCTGCCCTCACCCGTCGTCCTCACCGGCCGCCACATCCGCCTGGAGCCGCTGGAGCGCCGCCACCTCGCCGACCTCTGGACGGCCGTCGGCCCCGACCCCGAGGTCTGGCGCTGGACCATGCACCTGCCGCCCGTCTCGGAGCAGGAGTTCGGCGCGGTCCTCGACATCCGCGTCGCCGAGGCGGCGGCCGGCGAGTCGGTGAACTTCGCCGCCGTCGACCTCGCGAGCGGCCGGGCCGTCGGCGTCACCGGCTACCACGACCTCAGCGCGCAGGACGAGTCCGTCGAGATCGGCGGCACCTGGTACGCCCGCTCGGTCTGGCGCACGGCGGTCAACACCGAGGCCAAACTGCTGCTCCTCTCCCACGCGTTCGAGGACCTCGGCATGGGCCGCGTCTTCTGGAAGACCGACGCCCGCAACGAGCGCTCCCGCACCGCGATCCAGCGCCTCGGCGCCCAGTACGAGGGCACCCTCCGCCGCCACCGCCGGCGCCCCGACGGCACCTGGCGGGACAGCGCCTACTTCTCGATGCTCGCCGAGGAGTGGCCGGCGGCCAAGTCCCGTCTGACCGAGCGGCTTTCACGGGGCTGAGCCGCCGGACCGGCGGAGTGCGAGGGTGCGCGGAGGCTATTTCCGCTCGCCTCGGGCGGAATGGCCGGCCGCGAACTCGCGCTTGGCCGCGCGGGGTTCACAGGCCTGGATGTTCACCAGCCAGACCAGCCAGCCGACGAACAGGACGGCGAGCAGGAGCGCCGACAATCCGGCGACGAGAAGCGCATTCACCGGGATGCGGAAATGCGCCGGGGTGGATGGGGCCGGTGGGGAGGGCCGAGGGGCGTGGGGAGTGGCATGGCTGTCTCCGGTCGGTGATTTCGGGCGCCGCGACCATGCATCTGATGTGTCATTACGGCCGAATGTCGGCCGTTAGACGACTGTTTGACGACTGTTTAGGCGGCAACAAGTCAGTGAGTGACACGGATGACCATAGGGTCAAGGTGCCAGAGTTGCTACCGAGCGGGAAGACGTTCACTCCATCGTGGGGTATCCCCCATTTTGGTAGCTAGGGCCCGGTACGCGCGGCACACTTCACCGGAAGCATCGACGCGAGCCGCGACCCGGAGAAGAGAGTCATGCCACCCCGCTTGTCGCCGACCGTGCGCCAGCAGCGCCTCGGGATCGAGTTGCGCAGGATGCGCGAGCTCGTGGGCGTCACGCCCAAGAGCCTGGCCGCCACCATCGGCACCGACCTGCCCAAGATCTCCCAGATGGAGAACGGGAAGTCGGGCATCAGCGCCGAGCGGCTCCGGATCTGGGCGCACACCTGCGGCTGCGAGGACGGCCCTTATCTGGACGCCCTGTTGGCGATGACGCAGGACCGGCGCAAGTACTGGTGGGACGGCTACCGCGGCCGGCTGCCGAACGCGATCATCGACATCGCGGAGATGGAGCACCACGCCTCCTCCCTGTCCATCCTGAACAGCACCTTCATCCCCGGCCTGCTGCAGACCCCGGACTACGCCGCCGCGGTGTTCGAGCGGCTTCCCCCCCAGTACCGGCAGGAGGCGGACATCCGGAAGGCGTTCCGGATCCGGCGCCAGCAGATCTTCGTCGACCACCCGAAGCCGTACAGCGCGTTCCTCCACGAATCCGCGCTGCGCATGCAGTTCGGCGGCCCGGACGTGCTGCGCGACCAGCTGCGGGGCCTGCTGGAGAACTCCGAACGGCCCGGGGTGGAGATCCGGGTGATCCCGTTCAGCGTGCCCACCTACACCGGCTCCGGGGAGAGCCTGTACCTCGCCCGCGGGCCCGTCCCGGAGCTCGACACCGTCCAGATCGATCTCTCCCACGGGCCGACATTCGTGCACACCCAGGTCGAACTGGCCTCCTACCGCCGGATCAAGGAGGAGACCGCGGCGATCGCGCTCGGACCGGACGAGTCCCGGGAGTTCATCCGGTGCTTGCTGAAAGACTTCGCATGAATACCTGGCGCAAGGCCTCGGCCAGCGGTGAGAGCACCGACTGCGTCGAGGTCAGAGCCGCGGGCGAACTGGTGGAGATCCGCGAGTCGGACCGGCCCGAGGTCGTCGTGCGGACCACCCCGCGCAAGTGGGCCGCCTTCGTCCGCGGGGTGAAGTCCGGGGAGTTCGACCGGTACGGGGACTTCACCCGACCCTGATGCCCGACCCTGACGTCCGACCCTGACGTCCGACCCTGACGTCCGACCCTGACGTCCGACCCTGACGTCCGGCCGTGATTCCCGACCCCGCCCGGCGCGTGCGGCGGCGCCGCCGACCGGCCCCGCTCCTTGCGCCCCGGCCCCCGCTCCTTGCCCTAGGCTGGCAGCCCACAGTGGACCCTGCGCCCGACACGGCACTCCGGGTGGGGTGCGCGTGCGGGAGAAATCGGAGCATCCGAGGATGGCTCGGCACCTGATCACCAGCGCCCTTCCGTACATCAACGGGATCAAGCACCTGGGCAACATGGTCGGGTCCATGCTCCCGGCGGACGTCTACGCCCGCTACCTGCGCCGACGCGGGCACGAGGTGCTGTTCATCTGCGCCACCGACGAGCACGGCACACCCGCCGAACTCGCCGCCCAGGAAGCCGGGTTGCCGGTCGCGGAGTTCTGCGCCCGGGCGCACGACGCGCAGCGGGCGGTGTACGACGGCTTCGGGCTCTCCTTCGACCACTTCGGCCGCAGCTCCTCGCCGCAGAACCGGGAGATCACCCAGGAGATCGCCCGCGAGCTCCAGCGCAACGGCTTCATCGAGGAACGCGCGATCCGCCAGGTGTACTCCAACGCCGACGGCCGCTTCCTGCCGGACCGCTACATCGTCGGCACCTGCCCGCACTGCGGCTACGACAAGGCCCGCGGCGACCAGTGCGAGAACTGCACCCGGGTGCTGGACCCGACCGACCTGCTGGAGCCGCGCTCGGCGATCAGCGGCAGCGCCGACCTGGAGGTCCGGGAGACCCGCCACCTGTTCCTGCTCCAGTCCAAGCTCACCGAGGAGGTCGAGGACTGGATCGACGCCCACGCCGACGACTGGCCGGTGCTGGCCTCCTCGATCGCCCGCAAGTGGCTGACCGAGGGCCTCCAGGACCGCTCGATCACCCGCGACCTGGAGTGGGGCGTCCCGGTGCCGGCCGACGTGTGGCCCGAACTGGCCGCCGAGGGCAAGGTGTTCTACGTCTGGTTCGACGCCCCGATCGAGTACATCGGCGCCACCAAGGAGTGGGCGGACGCGGCCCCGGCCGGGCACCTGCGGGACTGGAAGTCCTGGTGGTACGAGGCCGACGAGACCGTCCGGTACACCGAGTTCATGGGCAAGGACAACGTCCCGTTCCACACCGTGATGTTCCCGGCCACGCTGCTCGGCTCGCGCCGCCCGTGGAAGAAGGTCGACTACGTCAAGGCCTTCAACTGGCTGACGTACTACGGCGGGAAGTTCTCCACCAGCCAGCGGCGCGGCGTCTTCGGCAACGACGCGCTGGACCTGCTGCCCGCCGACTACTGGCGCTACTTCATGATGGCGCACGCGCCCGAGTCGGACGACTCCAGCTTCACCTGGGACCTGTTCGCCTCGGTCGTCAACAAGGACCTCGCCGACACCCTCGGCAACTTCGTCAACCGGGTGCTCACCTTCAGCCGCAAGCGCTTCGGCGACGACGTCCCGGGCGGCCACGCCCCGGGCGAGGCCGAACAGCGCCTCGGCGAGCAGGTCGCCGGGCTGCTCGCCGAGTACGAGGCCCAGCTGGACGCGCTCAACTTCCGCAAGGCGGCGCAGGCCCTGCGCGCGCTGTGGAGCGCGGGCAACGCGTACCTGGACGAGAAGGCGCCCTGGCTCCAGGTGAAGACCGACCCGGAGGCGGCGGCGCTGACCCTGCGCACCGCGATGAACCTGATCCACCTGTACGCGGTGGTCTCCGAGCCGTTCATCCCGACCACGGCGGCGGCCATGCGCGGCGCCTTCGCGCTGCCCGCGGACTCGCCGGCCGCCACCCGCGACTGGATCGGCCCGGAGGAGGCGCGGGCGCTGGACCTGGTGCCGGCCGGGACGGCGTTCACGGTGCCGCCGGTGCTGTTCGCCAAGATCACGGACGAGGACCTGGCGGCCTGGACGGAGCGCTTCGGCGGCTCGGCGGGCTGAGTGGCGGGACGGCTGGACGGCGGCGGGGGGCGCGCCGGTGGAAAACGGCCCCCCCCCGACCAGAATACAACCCCCCCACCTCCGCAGCCCACCCCACCACCACCACCCCCACGACCACCCCAACC
>NZ_JBHVRS010000019.1:74444-139214 GCF_042885595.1 Kitasatospora sp. NPDC058046 | reverse complement strand
ACAAATTCTTTGGGGGGCCGGCTTATTTTGTTTAATCGCCCCGCGGGGTGCCGGGGGGGGGGGCCCGGGGTGATTCCCGGGCCCCGCCGCCGTTCTCGTACCGCCGTACCGTCCTGCCGACGCGCCGCCCTCAGCCGAGCAGGTCCAGCGCGCCCGTCCCGGTGAGGTCGTACGCCCCCGCGAGGAGCAGGAAGAGCAGCACCGCCAGCGTCAGCCCCGTGTAGTGCAGCCGCCCGAACAGGTTCCACCAGCGCCCGCGCCAGGCCAGCACCGTGCAGAGCGCCATCACCGGGGAGAGCGCCAGGGCCGTCACGACCAGGGCCGGGACCACCGTCAGCAGCGGCGAATCGCCCAGGAACAGCGTCTGGTTGAGCGCGTTGGCGTCCGCCGTCAGCAGGGCGAAGCAGCCGGTGGCGGCGAGCAGCAGCGCCCCGGTGGTCCAGCCGAGCAGCCGTACGGCCGGCCGGTCGGCCCGGCCCCGGCGGCGGGCCAGGCGGACCGCCGCCGCCACCGGCCAGCCGAGCAGGGTGAGGGCGAGGACGGCGAGGCTGCCGACGGCGACCGCCTGGTGCGGGCCGGGTGTCTGGTACCAGGCGAGCCGCTGGTAGGCGATGGTCGGGTCGGCGTCGGTGAGCAGCGTGAGGGTGCCGTCGGCGGCCCGCTGGAAGGCGATCCGCGCGGTGCCGCCGACCTGCTGGAACAGACCGGGTTCGAGCTGCTCCCAGTGCGTCTCGGCCGCCTCCGGGTCCCGGGTGACGGGGCCGGTGACGGTGAGCTGGCCGTGCTCGGCGGTGACGTGCGGGGAGGCCATCAGGGCGGCCGCCCGGGTGAGGTCGGCGTGGCTGGTGCGGGTGGAGCGGTAGTCGCCGGTGTAGGCGTCCAGGCCGCCGGTGAGCGGCGCGGTCGCGGCGGCCGGGGGCGCGGGCAGGAAGCGGTCCAGGAAGGCGGTGAGCACCTGCTGGGTGGCCCAGCCGCCGCTGGCGTCGGTGCCGTCGCCGTTGAGGGTCACGTAGAGGCCGAGGCCGCGCTGGGGCAGCAGGGCGAGGTTGCTGTGGAAGCCGGGCACGTCGCCGTCCTTGACCAGCAGCTGCTCGCCGCCGTGGGTGCGCTGCTCCAGCAGGTAGGCCAGGCCGGGCAGGCGCGGGTCGGGGCCGTAGTGGCGGGCGAGCAGCCGCTCGGCCGTCGCCGGGTCGAGGATCCGCCGGGCGTCCGGGCCGCCCTGCGGGAGCAGGGCCAGCAGCAGCTTCGCCATGTCGTCGGCGGTGGTGACGGCGGCGGCGCCGGTGGGCGTCCAGGGGCCGTAGAGGCCCGCGGTCCCGGTCTGGCCGTCGCCCTCGGGGCGGTGGCCGCGGGCGAGGTCGGCGTCGATCGCGGCGGGGTGGGGCTGGCTGAAGGTGGTGCGGTCCATCCCGAGGGGCTGGAGGACGTGCTGGGAGACGTACTGGTCGAAGGGCTGCCCGGAGACCGTCTCGACCAGGTAACCGGCCAGCGCCACACCGTAGTTGTCGTACGCGGCGGCGGTGCCGGGGGCGCGGACCCGGTCCGGCTGGTGGGCGGCGAGCGAGGCGCCGAGGCCCTCGACCCGCTCGGGCCCGGCCTGGGCGAGGCCCATGAAGCTGTCGTCGAAGCCCGCGGTGTGGGTGAGCAGGTTCTCGACGGTGACCGGGCGGCCCGGGTAGCCGTCCCTGACCTTGAAGGCGGTCAGGTAGTGGTTGACGTCGGTGCCCAGGTCCAGCTTTCCCGCCGCGACCTGCTGGAGGACGGCGACGGCGGTGAACACCTTGGCGTCGGAGCCCATGAAGAAGGCGGTCCGCGCCGGGTCGACGGGCCGGTTCGTCCGGGTGTCGGCGACGCCGTAGCCGCCCGAGAAGACCTCCCGCCCGCCGGCCACCACGGTCACGGCGGCGCCGGGGATGCGGTGCTCGGCGAGCAGCCGGGGAAGCAGCTCGTCGAACAGGGCTCTCACCTGGACGGGGTCGGCCGGGGAGGGCGGTTCGCCGCTTCCGGCCGTCAGCACGCCTGTTCGCGTCGTCGGCGCGCCGCTTCCGGCCGTCGGCGCACCGGTTCCGGACGCGTGCCCGGCGGCGTGGGCCGGGGTGAGGCCGTGGAGGAAGAGGCCGAGGGCGGCCAGCACCAGGACCAGACGGACCAGCGGACGGCCGGCGGTGAAGCGCTCGGACATGGCGAACTCCCGTGATCATTGCGGTGGTTGGCGGGGATCCGGCGCTCCGCTGACGGGCCGCTTCCGGACACCTCGAACGCTAGGCCGGGAGCGGTGGGCCGGGGCAGGGCCCCTGGGCGTCGATCGGGGGGTGTACCCAGGTACCGCCGAGAGGGGGCCGAGGCCCCGTGAACAGGGCGGCGGGGTAGGGCAGTCTGGTGGTCCGCAGGGTCGGGACGGCGGCCGCGAGACCGGTACGGAGGGGGACGGACAGTGACAACGGGCAGCGTGGGCAAGGAAGTCGGGGGCGGCGCCGAGGCCGCCGGGCGGAGCGCGGGCATGCCGCTCGATCGGGCGCGCCGGGCCGTACGGGACCTGCTGCGCGCGACGGCACTGGCCGGGTTCGCGGTGCCGCAGCTGCTGCTGCTCGTCGCCGCCACGGTCACCGCCGTCCTGCTGGGCGTGGGCCTCGGCGTCCTGCTGGTGCCGGCGACCGTCCTCGCCGTCCGGGCCCTGGCCGGCCGCCGCCGCACGCTGGCCGCCCGCTGGTCCGGCGTCGCGGTCCGCGAGCCGTACCGGCCGCTGCCGCCGGCCGAGCCGGGCCTCAAGGGCGCCTGGCAGCGCTGCCGGGCCCTGCTCGGCGACCCGGCCACCTGGCGGGACCTGCTCTGGCTGCTGGTCGACCCGGTGATCGGCTTCACCGTGGCGCTGTTCCCGCCGGCCCTGGTCGCCTTCGGCCTCTTCGGCCTGCTGCAGCCCTGGCTCTGGGAGCCGATCGCCTCGGCCGACGGCAACACCTGGTACTGGTGGGTGCACGTGACGGACCCGGGCAGCGCCCGGATCGCCGTCCTGCTCGCCGTCCCGACCCTCCTGGCCGGTCCGGCGATCGCCCCCGGCGCGCTGCGCGGCCACACCGCGCTGGCCGGGGCCCTGCTCGGCCCGACCGCCCGCGCCGAGGCGCTGGCCGCCCAGCGCAAGGTCGTCCACCTGACCGAGACCCGGCGCGACGCGCTCACCGCCCAGGCCGCCGAACTGCGCCGGATCGAACGGGACCTGCACGACGGCGCGCAGGCCCGGCTGGTGGCCATGGGGATGAACCTGGGCGTCGCCGAGCGGCTGGTCGAACGGGACCCGCAGGCCGCGAAGCAGCTGCTCGCCGAGACCCGCCAGGCCTCCGCCACCGCCCTCAACGAGCTGCGCGACCTGGTCCGCGGCATCCACCCGCCGGTCCTCGCCGACCGCGGACTGGCCGACGCCGTACGGGCCCTGGGCATGGACAGCCCGCTGAACGTCACGGTCACCGCCGACCTGCCCGGCCGCGCCGAGGCACCGGTCGAGTCCGCCGTCTACTTCGCCGTCTCCGAGGCCCTGACGAACGCCGCCAAGCACGCGGGCGCGAGCCGGGTCGACGTCCAACTCTGGCACCAGGACGGCACCCTGAAGGCCCAGGTCACCGACGACGGCACCGGCGGCGCCGACCCCTCGCGCGGCACCGGGCTGCGCGGCCTGGAACGGCGGCTTGCTACCTTCGACGGCGTCCTGGCCGTCCGCAGCCCGCTCGGCGGCCCCACGACCCTGACGATGGAGCTGCCGTGCGAGTTGTCCTCGCCGAGGACCTCTTCCTCCTGAGGGACGGACTGGTCCGGATGCTGGAGGCCTACGACTTCGAGGTCGTGGCCGCGGTGGACACCGGACCGGCCCTCCTGGAGGCCCTGCTCACCGAACGCCCGGACGTGGCCGTCGTCGACGTGCGGCTGCCCCCGACGTTCACCGACGAGGGCCTCCAGGCCGCCCTGGAGGCGCGCCGGCGGATCCCCGGGCTGCCGGTGCTGGTGCTCTCCCAGTACGTCGAGCAGCTCTACGCCAAGGAGCTGCTCGCCGACGGCACCGGCGCGATCGGCTACCTGCTGAAGGACCGGGTCTTCGACCCCGACGAGTTCGTGGAGACGGTCCGGCGGGTGGCGGCCGGCGGCACCGCGCTCGACCCGCAGGTGATCGCCATGCTGGTCGGCAGCAACGAACGCAACAAGCCGCTGGACCGCCTGACGCCGCGTGAGCGCGAGGTGCTGGGCCTGATGGCGGAGGGGCGCTCCAACGCGGCGATCGCCGAACGGATGGTGATCACCGAGCGGGCGGTGAAGAAGCACACCGCCAACATCTTTCTCAAGCTCGACCTGCCGCCCTCGGAGGAGGACCACCGGCGGGTGCTGGCAGTGCTCGCCTTCCTCCAGGTCGCGCCCTGAGCCGTCCTCAGTCCTCGGCGCCCTGGGTCGTGGTTCCCTCGGGCGTGGTCTCCGCGGCCACCCAGTCGAGGTAGCCCGGACTGCCGCCCGTCACCGGTACGGCGACCAGCTCGGGCGTCTCGTAGGAGTGCCGACCGGCCACGAACGCGCCCAGCCGGTCCACGAGTTCGGCCCTGGTCTTGAGGTCGATCCGCCACTCCTCGGCGTCCTGCACCTCGCCGTCCCACCAGTACACCGACCGTACGGGGTACACCTGGGCGCAGGCCGCCAGCCGCTCCCGCACCACGGCGGACGCCAGGGCCCGGGCCCGCTCCTCGCTCTCGTGGGTCGTGGTCACCACGACGAAGCGCCGCTCACTCGCTGTCATGCGCCGACGGTACCCCGGGACGGGTCGGCCGAATTCCCGTTGCCCCGGCCGGACGGCGGTTGCCACGATCGGCCGATGACGACCTTCACCGGCCCCGACGGCACCCGGCTCGGCTACCGCGTGCTCGGCCGGGGCGAGCCGCTGCTCGTCCTCGCCGGCGGCCCGATGCGCGACGCCGCGTACCTCGGCGACCTCGGCGGCCTCTCCGCGCACCGCGCCCTGCACGTCCTCGACCTGCGCGGCACGGGCCGCTCGGAGCGCCCGGCCGACCCGGCGGACCACCGGGTCGACCGGCAGGTGGCGGACGTCGAGGCCTTCCGGACCCACCTCGGACTCGACCGGGTGGACCTCCTCGCCCACTCCGCCGGCTGCTCGCTCGCCACCCTGTACGCGCTGCGGCACCCGGAACGCACCGGTCGGCTGGTGCTGGTCACGCCCAGCCTCCGGATCTTCGGCAGCACCTCCTCCGAGGACGACTACCGCGAGGCGGCCGAGGCCCGCGGCCTCGCCGAGCAGGAGTGGTACCCGGCCGCCCGGGCCGCCGTCCGCACCGCCTTCGCCGGCGGCGCCGCCGACCCCGACGCCGTGGCACCGCTCTTCCACGGCACCTGGGACGCCGCCGCCCGCGCCCACGAGGCCGACCGCACCGCCCAGAGCCACCCGGAGGCCGCCGCGGCCTACCACGGCGGCGGCTTCCAACCCGCCGACGTCCGCGCCGCCGTGGCCGAACTCGCCTCCCCGGCACTCCTGTTGGCCGGCGAGTACGACCCCGACCCGAGGCCCGGGGCGGTCCGCGCCACGGCCGCGCTGTTCCGCCGCGCCCGTACCGCCGTCCAGCCCGCCGCCGGCCACTACCCGTGGCTCGACGACCCGGCCGCCTTCAGCCGTACGGTGGCCGCCTTCATCGCACCCTGAAGCGATGCGCCGCACGGACGCTCCCACACCCGCCCCCGCCAACCCGCGGGGCCGCCGGGTCAGTCCCGGCGGGCCGTGTGGACGGTCATCGCGGAGAGGTAGAAGGCGTCCGGGCGGTGCAGGATCCCGGTGGGGGCGTCCTCGGCGAGCAGCGCGTCCAGGGTGGCCCGGTCCTCGGTGTCGAGCTGTTCGGCGAGCCGGTCGCGCAGCCGGGTCAGCTGGACGTGCAGGTAAGCGCGGACCGGGCCGGCGAGCGGGGCGGGGTGGTCGACCAGGAAGGTGCGGGTGCCGGTCGGGGTCAGCCCGGCCCGCCCGAGCATGGCCGGCCAGTCCTCGATCTCCTCGGTGCTGTCCGGCAGTTCGGCCCGCATGGTGGTGAAGCCGTCCTCGTGGGCGGCGTCCATCCGGGCCTGGAGGCCGGGCCGGCCGAGGCCGAAGTCGCGCGGCAGGTAGCGCGCGGGCAGGCCGCGTTCGGCGACGGCGAGCAGGCCGCCGGGCCGCAGCGCCCCGGCGAGCGAGGTGAGCGCGGCCTGCTGGTCGCCGAGGTGGTGGATGGCGTTGCCGGACCAGATCAGGTCGGCCTCGCCGAGCTTGTCGAACTCGGCGGGCAGGTCGGCCTGTCGGGTGCCGAGCCGGCCACCGGAGCGGACCCGGGCACGCTCCAGCAGGGCGGCCGACTGGTCGACGGCCACCACCTCGGCCGCCGGGAAGACCTCCGCCAGCAGTCCGGCGATCACCCCGGGCCCGCTGCCGACGTCGAGGACCCGCCGAACCGCGCCCTCGCCGTGCAGGCCGAGCAGCCACCGCCCGGCCTCGGTGACGGCGCCGGCCCGCAGGTCGCCCTCCAGCTCCAGGTGCGCGGCGAGCGCGTCCCAGTCGAAGTCGGCGGCGGGGACGTGCCCGTGGGAGTGCCCGTGGGACGGGCCGTGGGAGTGGGAGTGGTCGTGCTGGTGCGCTGACATCAGGGTTTCTCCGATCGTGGGTTGACGAAAGCTTCCCCGCTCAGGCGGGCACGGCGGCACCGGACGCGCGGTACCGCACGACGGCCCGCTCGACCTCCTCCGCCGCGAGGTCGTGGTCGAGCGCGAAGGCGGCCGCCGCGCCCATCCCGGCGGCGGTGACCACCTGGGCGCGCGGGTCGGCGACGTTGCCGACCGCCCAGACGCCGGGGAGGCTGGTGCGGCCGGTCCGGTCGGTGGTGACCCAGCCGTTGTCGTCCCGGGCGCAGTCGAGGCCGAAGAGCAGCGCGTCCCGGGGCACCGGCTGCGGGAAGACGAACACCGCCTCGCGCGGCACCACCTGCCCGTTGGCGAGCTCGACGCCGCGCAGCCGCCCGTCGTCGGAGACCAGGCGGACGATCCGGCCATCGACCACCCGGACGTCCCGGGCGGCGAGCCGTTCCCGCTCGTCGTCGGTCAGTGCGAGGGTGTGCGCGAGCAGCACCACGTCCGCCGACCACTGCCGCAGCAGCAGCGCCTGATTGACCGCTCCCGGGCCGGTGCCGAGCACGCCGAGCGGGCGGTCGCGGACCTCCCAGCCGTGGCAGTACGGGCAGTGCAGCACATCCTGGCCCCACCGCTCGACCAGGCCGGGCAGCTCCGGCAGGCCGTCCCGCAGCCCGGTGGCGACGACCACCCGGCGCGCGTGCAGCACCGGCCCGCCGGCCAGGTGGACCACGAAGCCCGGCGCCGCGGACCCGGCCGGACCGGCACCGGCATCGGCACCGGCGGGCTCGATGTGCTCGACCCGGGCGTCGATCAGGTCCGCCCCGTACCGGGCGACCTCCTCCCGCCCGACCGCCAGCAGCGCCGCCGGGGGCATGCCGTCCCGGCTCAGGTAGCCGTGCATGTGGGCGGCGGGCGCGTTGCGCGGCTCGCCGGCGTCCACCACCGCGACCCGGCGCCGGGCCCGGCCCAGCACCAGCGCGGCGTTCAGCCCCGCCGCTCCGGCGCCGACCACCACCACGTCGTAGCGCTCGCTCTCCCTGATCCCGGTCACCCCGGCTGTCCTGGTCGTCCCGGTCGTCTCGCCCATGGCGCTCACCTCCACCGCCAGGCTGCGGCCCACCCCACCGGATCGGCAAGCAATGTTGCCGCCTCAGCAAACCCCGGCCCCGAGCCGACCCCGCCCTCAGCGCACCTCGGCGGCCCGCGCCCCCGTCCGCCGCCAGTACGACCGGGCGGCCACCGCCAGCGCGACCCCGTACCCGGCGAACCCGCACATCCCCACCCAGGCGACCTCCAGCGCGCTCTGCTCACCGGCGAACTCGCCCAGCCTGATCCGCGTCACCCCGGCGGTGCACAGCCCCAGGTAGCCGACCCCGACCACCCCGTACGGCGCCAGCGTGGCCGCACCCAGCAGGGCCGGGGTGAGCGGCAGCCAGCGCGGCACCCGGCGGCCGCGCAGCGGCAGGGTCCAGCGCGGGAAGACCTGCCCCCACGGACGGACCAGCCCCCAGAGCAGGAACACCCCGAGCAGCGCCAGCAGCATCGTGCCGTCCAGTCCCCAACGCTCCAGGGCGAGCCAGAGCCCGGAGGAGCCGTTGCGCACATAGCTCGCGTACATCCGGTCACCGCTGATCCCCGCGAAACTGCCGCCGAGCGCCCAGACCAGCTTCATCAGCACGTACGGCACGAACGCCAGGGTCCCTGTCCAGGCGGCGAGTTGGACGAGCGGCGGGGCCGCCGTGGGAGCCGGCGCGGCCTGCCCGCCCCGGCCGGCACGGGCACCGGGCCGCAGTCCCAGGGCGGCCCTGGCCAGCAGTACCGCCCCCAGCGCCGCCAGGGCGCGCCCCACCGTGTCGGGGACGCTGTCCACCCGCTGGCCGAACACCAGCGTCACCAGGTCCATCAGCAGGCTCCAGGCCCCCACCGCGGCCGCCCCGCAGAGCAGCCACAGCAGCCGCTGCGGCCGCACCGGTTTCCGGCGCGCCACCAGCGCTCCGGCGACGACCGAGAGCAGGCCTACGCCGGCCACCACCCACCCCGGCCAGTGCGCGCCGAACAGCGCCGTCCCGCTCAGCCCGCACCCCACCCCGAACCCGGCGTACCCGAGCCCCCAGCCGGCCACCGCCCACCCGCTTCTCACCATGCCGCCAGGCTCACCCGCGCCACCCGCCCCGCCCCTCCCCCGGCACGGTGATCCCCCTCCCCCACCCGGGGGACCCCGCATCACGCGCGGCGGATATCACTCCAACTCGCAGTCCCCGAGGCACAACTGAGCCAGCACCAGGGGAACAACCCCATGCGAGGCTTCATCGGCAGCCTCAACCACGACGACCGTGTCCGGACCACCGGTGCCGCGAGCCTCCCCAGCGACCCGCTCGACGGTCAGCCCGGCGGTCACCGGCCTGCGCACCGTGGACCACGGTGCCACCATCGTCCTGCCCGGCCTCGACGACCAGCCGGGACGGGAAAGCGTGGCACAGTGTATTGCGGCGCAATACACTGGCACCATGAAGACCATCACGCAGCGCGAACTCGCGGCGCGGTCCAAGGCCGTACTCGACGATGTCGAAGCCGGCGAGATCTACCACGTCACCCGCAACGGCACGGAGATTGCCGAAGTCCGACCGATCAGCAACCGCCGACGGTTCGTCCCCGTGGAAGAGCTCCAGCGCAAGTGGCGGAGCGCACCCGCCGTCGACGCCGCACAGCTGCGGGCCGAGGCCGACACCTTCTACGGCGACGAGGACCGGGTCGAGGGCGGCGGCGACCCGTGGGAGCGCGCGTGAGCGAACGACGCCAGTGCGGCCTGCTCGACACCTGTGTGGTGATCGATCTGCCGCAGATCGATCCGGAACTCCTGCCGTTCGAGGTCGCCGTGCCCTCGGTGGTGCTGGCCGAGCTCTCCCAGGGTGTCGCCATGGCCAAGGACCCAGTGCAGATGCTGGCCAGGGCCCAACGGCTGGCCGACGTGGAGGCGGAGTTCACCGCCCTCCCGTTTGACCGTGAGGCCGCCCGGCGATTCGGAACACTGATCGCACTCACGATCCAGGCCAAGCGCGACCCCCGCCCTCGCCGCATGGGCCTGATGATCGCTGCCACCGCCGCCGCCCACGGCCTACCGCTCTACACCCGGAACGCGGACGACTTCATCGGCCTGGAGCAGGGGATCGAGGTCATCGCGGTATAGCCGCCCAGCCCCGCCCGGCTGTCGGGGCTGGGCGGGGCCGGGCGGGCCGGGGCTCATCCCCTCGGGGCGGCGAAGCAGTGGACGGTGACGGTGCGGCCGGAGGCCCACCGCTGGTCGCCGCTGCCGAGGTGGGTCCAGCCGAGGCGGCGGTAGAGGGCCACGGCGGCGGTGTCGGTGGCGAGGACGTCGAGCACGGGGTGCAGGCCGAGCGCCCGCGCGTGCGCCACGGCGCAGGCCAGCAGCCGGGCGCCGATGAGGTGGCCGCGCGCCGTGGGGGCGACGTAGAGGCGGCCGATCACGCTGGTGAGCTCCGGGCGACCACCGGTGCGGTGGCTCCACAGGGCGGGGGCGAGGTCGTCCGGGGTGCTGCGGGCGAGGCCGACGTGTCCGGCGAGCCGGCCGTCCGACTCGGCGATCCAGGCGGCGAGCTGGCCGTCCGGGGTCAGCCAGGCGGCGGGGCGGTCGGGCCAGTCGGCGGGATAGCCGTCGGCCGCGTGGACGTCGCCGAGCACCCGGACGCAGTCGGCGAGGTCGTCGGCGCGGCGCGGTCGGACCAGCACCCCCGCTCCGGCCTGCCGTGAGTGGGACGCGACGACGGTGGCGCGTTCTTCGAGGTCTGCCATGCCGGTACGTTACCGGCCGGGCCTCACCGTCGCAGCAGGTCGACGACCCCGGTCAGGTCCTCCTCGCCACCGCCGATCTCCAGCCTGCGCTCCATCAACCGGAAGTACGGCTCCAGCAGTTCGGCGCTCACCCCCTGCTCCTCGGCGGTGCTCAGCAGCGTCTGCCGGCCGGCCACCTGCATCGCCAGGTTGGACACCACGCCCTGGGTGTAGTCGCCGCTCTCCAGCTGCTCCGCGGTCCTGGCCACCGAGCCGGACATCGCGGCGAGCCAGCCGCCCAGCAGCGGCGCCAGCTCGCCCGGCGCCACGTCCTCGCCGCGGACCAGCGCGAAGGCGTGCGCGATCCCGGCGAGCATCCCGTACATCCCGCTGAGCAGCGCCACGTCGTGCAGCGCCGCGTACCCGGCGTCCGCGCCCACGTACCGGGTGCCGGCCGGGACGGCGAGGGTGGCCCCGTGCTCCTCGAACAGCTCGGACGAGCCGCTGTAGAACACGTACGCCCCGGTCGCCGGGACACCGATCATCGGCGGGACGGCCATGATCCCGCCGTCCAGGTAGCGGGCGCCGCGCTCCTCGGCCCAGGCGGCGCGGGCGCGGGCCTGCGCGGGGGTGCTGGTGACCAGGTTGACCAGGTCCTTGCCGGTCAGGTCGACGCCGTCCAGCGCCTCCGGCACGGAGGCGTCGTCGAGCAGGCAGACGACGACCAGCCGGTTCACGGCGACCGCCTCCGCGGCGGTGGCGGCGACGGCGGCACCGCGGGCGGCGAGCCCCTCGGCGCGGGCGGCGGTGCGGTTCCAGACGGTCAGCGGGTGCCCGGCGGCGAGCCAGGCCCCGGCCAGCGCGGTACCCATCGCGCCGAGGCCGAGCAGGGTGAGCGGGGTGGACGGGGTGTTCAGGGCGGGCGTGGTCTCGGACGCGTTCTCAACGGGGTTGGTTGCCATGGCAGTCAGCCTCCGCGCTGCCCCCGGAAACGATCAAGTACGCACTTCGGAGTGGGTGGTTACCCTGGGGTCAGTATCCAGGTCGGAGGTTCGGAAGGGGTGGGCATGGCGACCGTGCCGAGGCCGGGGGCGTACATCTGCGGGACGGACGCCGCGATGGACGTGATCGGCGGCAAGTGGAAGGTGTCGATCCTCTGGGCCCTGGGCGAGCGCCCGCGCTGCCGCTTCGGCGAGCTGCGCCGGCTGCTGCCGGGGATCACCGAGAAGGTGCTGGCCGCGCACCTGCGCGAGATGGAGGCGCACGGCATCGTGCACCGCGAGGCGTACGAGGAAGTGCCGCCGCGGGTCGAGTACGCGCTGACCGAGGCGGGGCACCGCCTCAACACGGCGCTGGGGCCGCTGGGCGACTGGGGCCGGGAGCACCTCCTGGGCGGGGCGCCGTACCCGGCGTAGCGCCGCCCCCCGGTGCGCCGTACCCGACGTGGCGCGGCCCAGGGAAGGGCCCTACGCGATCGCGGCCGACACCACCGCCGCCACCGCGATGTTGCAGGAGGCGGACACCCACACCGCCGGGTGCGGCTCCGGCTCGACCAGGATCGCGCCGAGCTTTCCCGGCGTCAGCAGGTCCACCAGCCAGAACGCGACGGCCATCAGCACCAGCCCGAGCAGGCCGTAACAGGCCGTCGACAGCAGGCCCTTGGCGAAGTCGGCGTAGGTGTACATGATCGCGGTGAAGACGATGCCGCCGATGCCGAGCAGCGCGGAGCTGAGCAGGACGGCGGCGTTGCGGTTGCGCTCGACCCAGATCTGGTGGCCGAGCCTGCCGGGCGTCAGCAGGTCGACCAGGCCGATGCCGAGGAGCAGCAGCACCACGCCGAGGGCGCCGTAGGCCGCCGCAGCACCGAGCCCGTGCAGGATGTCGTTCATCGTGGTTCCAGCCCCCGGTCCGCTCACGCCAGCCCCCGACCGGCTGGTCAGGGCCCCCGACCGCCTTGGTCAAGGGTTGGCAAAAGATACCCCACCCGGGTGAGGGGCGGACCGGGATCCGGAAACCGGGGACGGGTCAGTCGTCCTCGTGCACCAGGTGGTCGACGCAGGCCGCGACGGCCAGCAGCAGGCCGGTGTCCGCGCCGTCGGCGATCTCCACCCCGTAGGTGTCGCGGATCCTGAACCACTTGCGGCTGATCCGGGCCAGGTCGTCGCCGTGCTGGTTCTCGATCCGGTAGTCCTTGTCGATCAGGTTGCCGTGGATCTTCAGCTCGCCGCCGGAAGCCAGCTCCACCAGGTACTTGTCCCGGAACGGGGTGAACAGCTTCTCCCGGACGGTGGCGACCACCTCGCCGTCGGCGTCCTCGATCTTCATCGCGTCGCGGACGGTGAGCATCTTCTCCTTCACCACCGCGACCACCCGCCCGTGCGCGTCCTTCAGCTCGAAGGTGTCCCGCAGCCGCAGCACCTTGCCGTCCACCAGGTACGCCTTGCGGCCCCGGTCGTCCTCGATCCAGTAGTCGTCGCCGACCGCGAACAGCTTCTCCCTGACCAGGTACCGCACCTGCGACCTCCTCGTGTTGACGTCCGCCCCATTCGACCCCGGACCCCCGGCCGCGGGAAAGCACCGCCACGGGACGGCCGACCGGAAACCCCGTCGCACAACGGCCCCCGATCCCCTTCAATACGGCCATGCACCCTGACCTCACCACCGCCGAACTGCGCAGCGAGCGCCTCGACCTGCTGCCGATCGCCCCCGGGCACGCCGAGGAGCTGGCGGCCGCGCTCGCCGACCCGGCCCTGCACGCCTTCACCGGCGGCCGCCCGGCCACCGTCGAGGAGCTGCGCGCCCGCTGCGCCCGGCTCGCCGCCGGCTCCCCCGACCCGGCCGAGGCCTGGGGCAACTGGGTGCTGCGGCTGCGCGCCGACGGCGCCCTCACCGGCTACGTGCAGACCACCGTCCGCCCCGACGGGGCCGAACTCGCCTGGGTGGTCGGCACCCCCTGGCAGCGCCGCGGCCTGGCCACCGAGGCCGCCCGCACCCTGCTCGCCCACCTCACCGCCGGCGGCGCCACCACCGCCGTCGCCCACATCCACCCCGACCACCACGCCTCCGCCAGGATCGCCACCGCCCTCGGCCTGCGCCGCACCGCCCACACCCAGGACGGCGAGACCCGCTGGCAGGCCGACCTCACCCGGCCGTAACCGCTCGCGGCCCCGCACCGGAATGCGGGCAGCGGGCGTGCGGTTTGATTGACGCATGGCATCTCGTGCACGTGTACGCGCCCCCGAACTGGTCGGGGCAGGCGGTTGGCTGAACACCGGCGGCAAGGAGCTCACGCTCGCCGACTTCCGGGGCAAGATCACCATCCTGGACTTCTGGACCTTCTGCTGCATCAACTGCCTGCACGTCCTGGACGAGCTGCGGGAGCTGGAGGAGGCGCACCGCGACACCGTGGTGATCGTCGGGGTGCACTCGCCGAAGTTCGTGCACGAGGCCGACCACCAGGCCGTGGTCGACGCCGTCGCCCGCTACGAGGTGCACCACCCGGTGCTGGACGACCCGGCGCTGGCCACCTGGAAGCAGTACGCCGTCCGGGCCTGGCCGACGCTGGTGGTGATCGACCCGGAGGGCTACGTGGTCGCCCAGCACGCCGGCGAGGGGCATGCCCACGCGCTCGCCCGGCTGGTCGAGGAGCTGGAGGCCGAGCACGCCGCGAAGGGCACGCTGCGCCGCGGCGACGGCCCGTACGTGGCGCCGGAGCCGACCGCGGGGAGCCTGAAGTTCCCCGGCAAGGCGGTCCGGCTGCCGAACGGCCACTTCCTGGTCGCCGACTCCGGCCACCACTCGCTGGTCGAGCTGGCCGAGGACGGCGAGACGGTGGTGCGCCGGATCGGCGACGGGCAGCGCGGACTGGTGGACGGCGACGGCTCGGACGGCGAGGGCCCGCGGTTCAGCGAGCCGCAGGGCCTCGCGCTGCTGCCGGAGGGCTCGGCGTACGACGTGGTCGTCGCCGACACCGTCAACCACGCCCTGCGCGGCGTGCGCCTCGCCGACGGCCTGGTGACCACCCTGGCCGGCACCGGCCGCCAGTGGTGGCAGGGCTCGGCCACCGAGGGCCCGGCCCGCGAGGTGGACCTCTCCTCGCCGTGGGACGTCGCCTGGTTCGACGGCCGGGTGTGGATCGCGATGGCCGGCGTGCACCAGCTGTGGTCGTTCGACCCGGCCGCCGACACGGTCGCGGTCGCGGCCGGCACCACCAACGAGGGCCTGGTGGACGGGCCCGCCGCCGAGGCCTGGTTCGCCCAGCCGTCCGGCCTCGCGGTCTCCGCGGACGGCGAGCGGCTCTGGGTCGCCGACTCCGAGACCTCCGCGCTGCGCTGGGTTTCACGTGAAACAGGGGCGGTCCGGACCGCCGTCGGCACCGGCCTGTTCGACTTCGGCCACCGCGACGGCGCGGCCGACCAGGCGCTGTTCCAGCACCCGCTGGGCGTCACCGTGCTGCCGGACGGCTCGGTGGCCGTCGCCGACACCTACAACCACGCGCTGCGCCGCTACGACCCGGCCAGCGGTGAGGTCAGCACGCTGGCCACCGACCTGCGCGAGCCCTCCGGGGCGGTGCTGGTGGACGGCGACATCGTGGTGGTCGAGTCGGCCCGGCACCGGCTGACCAGGCTGCGGCTGCCGGAGGAGGCGGTACGGGTCGAGTCGGTGGCGCACCGCACCCGCCGCGCGGCCACCGAGGTCGCCCCGGGCGCCTTCCGGCTGGACGTGGTCTTCGAGGCGCCGAACGGCCAGAAGCTGGACGAGCGCTACGGCCCGTCCACCCGGCTGCTGGTCAGCTCGACCCCGCCCGAGCTGCTGGTCTCCGGCGCGGGCGCGGACACCGACCTCTCCCGTGAGCTGGTGCTCTCCGCCGAGGTCGCCGAGGGCGTGCTGCACGTCTCGGCGATGGCCGCCTCCTGCGACGACGACCCGGAGATCGAGTACCCGGCCTGCCACGTGCACCAGCAGGACTGGGGCGTGCCGGTGAAGCTGGTCGCCGACGGCGCCCGGCGCCTCCCGCTGGTCCTGGCCGGGATGGAGTAACCCGGAACAACGCTCGGCAGAACAGCGCGAAGGGGCCCGGCGGACGACCGCCGGGCCCCTTCCGCGTCCGCCGTCAGCCCTCCAGGAAGGCCTTGAGCGCGCTCGCCAGCAGGTACGGGTCCTCCGCGCCGCACAGCTCGCGCGCCGAGTGCATGGAGAGCGCCGCGATGCCGCAGTCCACCGTCTTGATGCCCAGCCGCGCCGCCGTGATCGGGCCGATCGTCGTACCGCAGGGCATGGCGTTGTTGGAGACGAAGGTCTGCCACGGCACGCCCGCCTTCTCACAGGCGGCCGCGAACACCGCCCGCCCGACGCCGTCGGTCGCGTAGCGGTTGTTGACGTTGACCTTGAGGATCGGCCCGCCGTTCGGCATCGGGTGGTGGCCCGGCTCGTGCCGCTCGCTGTAGTTCGGGTGGACGGCGTGGCCCATGTCCGAGGAGAGGCAGACGGTGCCGGCGAGGGCCCGGGCCCGGTCCTCGGTGGTGCCGCCGCGCGCGTGCACCGTCCGGTCCAGCACGGTGCCGAGCAGCGGGCTCTGCGCGCCGGTGTCGGACTCGCTGCCGGTCTCCTCGTGGTCGAAGGCGGCCAGCACCGGGATGTACGGCAGGCTGGCGGCGCCCTCGGCGGTGGCGACGGCGGCGAGCGCGGCGGTGGCCGCGTGCACCGAGAGCAGGTTGTCCAGGCGCGGGGCGGCCAGCAGTTCGCGGTCGCGGCCCAGGTAGGAGGCGGGCTGGACGTCGTGGGTCATGAGGTCCCAGCCGACCACGTCGGCGGCGTCCAGACCGGCCCGCTGGGCGACGTAGGAGATCAGCGCGCCCTCGTCGACCGGGCCGAGGCCCCAGATCGGGGTGAGGTGGCGCTGCTTGTCGAGCTTCATGCCCTCGTTGACCTGGCGGTCCAGGTGGATGGCGAGCTGCGGCACGCGCAGCAGCGGCTCGTCCAGCTGGACCAGCCGGGCGGTGCCGTCCTTGAGCGCGAGCCGGCCGGAGAGGCCGAGGTCGCGGTCCAGCCAGGTGTTCAGCGGGACGCCGCCGTAGATCTCCACGGCGACCTGCCGCCAGCCCTCCGAGCCGGTGTCCGGCACGGGCTTGACCCGCAGGTTGGGCGAGTCGGTGTGGGTGCCGACGATCCGGAACGGCGTCTCGGGGCCCGCTCCCTCCGGCAGGTACCAGGCGATCAGCGCGCCCCCGCGGATCAGGTAGCGCCCGCCGGCCGCGTCGTCCCACGCGTCCGTCTCGGCGACCTGCCGGAAGCCCGCCTTCTCCAGCCGCTCCGCGGCGCTCGCCACCGCGTGGTACGGGGAGGGTGAGGTGCCGAGGAACGCGATCAGGTCGTCGCTGTGCGTCCGGTCGAAGAATGCCTGGCGGGCGGCGGTCGACATGCTGCTCCTGGGTCGAGTGAGGGCCGAAGCCGGATGGGGAGTCGGCTTCGCACCTGAGCATATGCCCGTACACGGACAGGGCATTCGGAACACCTGGTTCGGTGCACGACCCGGACACGACCGTGAACCGCCGCGCACGGTCGGAGCTTTCCGCCGCCGGACGCACGCCGGGACGCACACCCGGACCACGGCGCCGGACGCACGCCCCGGCCACGGCCCCGGACGCACCGAAGGGCCCGGTGGCAGCCGGGCCCTTCGGTGCGAGGATGTGTCAGGCGGTTCGAGGGGTGCGCGGGCCCGGACGGGCCCGGCGGTCCCGGACGGGCCTAGAAGGCCTCCTCCGCCAGGTCCATGATCTCGTTGTCGATGCCCTCGGCGATCAGGCGCTGCGGGGTGACGGTCGGCAGGACGTTCTTGGCGAAGAAGCGGGCAGCCGCGACCTTGCCCTGGTAGAACGGGACGTCCTTCTCGGAGGCGCCGGCCTCCAGCTTGGCCAGGGCCACCACGGCCTGGCGCAGCAGCAGCCAGCCGACCACGACGTCGCCGGAGACCATCAGCAGGCGGGTGGTGTTCAGGCCCACCTTGTACATGTTCTTGACGTCCTGCTCGACCGAGGTCAGGTCGGCGATCAGCTTGCCGACGATGGCCGCCAGGTCCTCGGCGGCCTTGCCGAGCAGCTTGCGCTCGGCGGCCAGGGCGTCGCCGCCGGCGGCCGAGTCGACGAACTTCTGGATCTGCTCGGACAGCGCGGTCAGCGCCTGGCCGCCGTCCTTGACGATCTTGCGGAAGAAGAAGTCCTGGCCCTGGATCGCCGTGGTGCCCTCGTACAGGGTGTCGATCTTGGCGTCCCGGATGTACTGCTCGATCGGGTACTCCTGGAGGTACCCGGAGCCGCCGAAGGTCTGCAGCGACTGGGCGAGCTGCTCGTAGGACTTCTCCGAGCCGTAGCCCTTGACGATCGGCAGCAGCAGGTCGTTGAGGCGCTCGGCGGCCTCGTCGTGCTCGCCGCGCAGCTTGGCGGCCATCATGTCGTCCTGGGTGGACGCGGTGAACAGCACCAGCGCGCGCATGCCCTCGGCGTAGGCCTTCTGGGTCAGCAGCGAGCGGCGCACGTCCGGGTGGTGGGTGATGGTGACGCGCGGGGCGGTCTTGTCCAGGAACTGCGAGATGTCGGCGCCCTGCACGCGCTCCTTGGCGTACTCCAGGGCGTTCAGGTAGCCGGTGGAGAGGGTGGCGATGGCCTTCGTGCCGACCATCATCCGGGCGAACTCGATGATCTTGAACATCTGGCGGATGCCGTCGACCTTGTCGCCGAGCAGCCAGCCCTTGGCCGGGTGCTTGGCGCCGAAGGTCATCTCGCAGGTGTTCGAGGCCTTGAGGCCCATCTTGTGCTCGACGTTGGTGGCGTAGACGCCGTTGCGCTCGCCCAGCTCGCCGGTCTCCCAGTCGAAGTCGAACTTGGGGACGATGAACAGGCCCAGGCCCTTGGTGCCCGGCTTGCCGCCCTCGGGGCGGGCCAGCACCATGTGGATGATGTTCTCGGACATGTCGTGCTCGCCCGAGGTGATGAAGCGCTTGACGCCCTCGATGTGCCAGGAGCCGTCCTCCTGCTGGATCGCCTTGGTGCGGCCGGCGCCCACGTCGGAGCCCGCGTCGGGCTCGGTGAGGACCATGGTGGAGCCCCACAGGCGGTCGGTCATCCGCTTGGCGACCTCGAGCTGCTCCTCGGTGCCCTCCTCGGCGATGACACCGGCGAAGGCCGGGCCGGAGGAGTACATCCAGATGGCCGGGTTGGAGCCCAGGATCTGCTCGGCGAAGGCCCAGATCAGCGAGTTCGGGGTGACCTGGCCGCCGATCGACTCCGGGATGCCCAGGCGCCACCACTCGGCGTCCATGAAGGTCTGGTAGCTCTTCTTGAAGGTGGCCGGGATCGGCGCGGTGCTGGTCTCCGGGTCGAAGACCGGCGGGTTGCGGTCGGTGTCGGCGTAGGACGCCGCGAGGTCGTTCTCGGCGAGGCGCGCGATCTCGCTGAGGATGTTCTTCGCGGTCTCGACGTCCATGTCCGCGAACGGTCCGGTGCCGTACACCTGCTCGCGGCCGAACACCTCGAAGAGGTTGAACTCCACGTCCCGCAGGTTGGACTTGTAGTGACCCATGGCCGTTATCTCCGGTTCGTCGCTTCCGGGAGACCGCCGCGTTCCGGCGTCCCGTACCCACCAGTAGGCATCATGATGCTACCCAGCGGTAACTTGGGCAAGCCCCCGCCGGCGAATCCGCTATGAACGTGGTCACGTCCCACAGCCGACGCGGCCACTCCTTGTCAGGATCGGTGCCAGCGGAGAGGGGTGCGCTCCCGCTAGCCTGTCCGTGTGTACGGATATGACCAGAACACATACCCGGGCGACCCCTACCAGCAGCAGGCGGGACCGCAGCAGGGCATGAACGGCATGCCCGGACCCGACGCCTACGGCGGGCAGTCGCAGGCCCCCCAGCAGTCCCTGTACCCCGAACCCTCGCCGCCCTCACTCGCGGACGCCGTCCGGGCCTTCACCACCGGCTCGATGGCGGTCGAGGACTTCCAGGCGATCTTCATCACCTCGAAGGTGCACTGCCCCCGCGGCGACCGCCCCGGCTTCCTGGCGCTGCACAACACCCCGACGCCGGTGATCCCGATGTTCAGCTCGCTGAAGGAGCTGCGCCGCTACGCCGGCAAGGACTCCAAACACTTCACCGTCACCGGCGCCGAGGTCCTGGACCTGCTGCCGACCGGCTACGGCTTCGCGCTGGACATGGAGGGCGAGCACCGGATGGTGTTCGACGCCAAGGCCGTCGAGCAGATGGTCGACTTCACGATGCGCCGGATGTACGGCTGAGCCATGCTGGACGAGGAGCCCCGCGCTCCTTCGTCACTACATAGTTCAACTTTCAACTTGCTTGTTGTTGAGGATTGAACTAACCTCATGGATGTAGGCCAGACACCCCCCGAAGGAGGCCGACATGCCCGCCGTGACCGTCGACAACCCGCTGACCCTCCCGCGCGTCACCACGCCGGACCCCGCCGTCACGAGCGCACGGCCGGTCCTCACCGTGGCGACCGCCCCCGAGGGCTACGAGGGCGAGGGCTTCCCCGTCCGCCGCGCCTTCGCCAGGATCAACCAGAAGTACCTCGACCCGTTCATCATGATGGACCAGATGGGCGAGGTGGACTACGCGGCCGGCGAGCCCAAGGGCACCCCCTGGCACCCGCACCGCGGCTTCGAGACCGTCACGTACATCATCGACGGAACGTTCATCCACCGGGACTCGCACGGCGGTGGCGGCACCATCACCGACGGCGACACCCAGTGGATGACCGCCGGCTCCGGCCTGCTGCACATCGAGACCCCGCCGGAGTCCCTGGTGCAGTCCGGCGGCCTGTTCCACGGCCTCCAGCTGTGGGTCAACCTGCCCGCCTCGGACAAGATGATCACCCCGAAGTACCAGGACATCCGCGGCGGCAGCGTCAAGCTGCTCAGCACCGAGGACGGCGGCGCGCTCCTGCGCGTCATCGCCGGCGAGCTGGACGGCCACCAGGGCCCGGGCACCACCTTCACCCCGATCACCATGATCCACGCCTCGATCAACCCCGGTGCCCAGATCACCCTGCCCTGGCGCGCCGACTTCAACGCCCTCGCCTACGGCCTCGCCGGCAACGGCTCGGCCGGCACCGAGCACCGCCCCTTCCACCGGGGCCAGGCCGTCGTCTTCGGCGACGGCGACTCGATCACCCTGCGCGCCGACGAGAAGCAGGACTCCCGCGACAACAACTTCGAGGTCGTCCTCCTCGGCGGCCTCCCGATCCGCGAACCCGTCGCCCACTACGGCCCGTTCGTGATGAACAGCCACCGCGAGCTCCAGCAGGCCATGGAGGACTTCCAGGCCGGCCGCCTCGGCACCATCCCCGCCGACGGCCACTGAGCCCGCCCGCTCGCGAGGGCCCGGACCGCACCCGGTCCGGGCCCTCGCGCGTCCACCGCCTACAGCAGCGCGTACAGGGCCGAGGCGTCGTCGTGCGTCTTGCCGCGCGGCCAGCGCTCGCAGCCCGCGTCCGCCCGCTCCACCGCCCGGACCTGGGCGATCAGCTCGCCCGGCCCGGACTCGGCGAGCAGCCGCAGCACGTCGCCCCAACTGCCCAGCCCGAAGCGCTCGGTGTAGCGCGAGGCGCCGTCGGTGAGGGCGGCCAGCGCGTGCAACCGGTCCAGCCGGACGGAGCCGGTCTCGGCGTGCTCGGCCGCCCGAGGGCTGGCGGCGGCGATCCACGGTCCGTTGCCCCGGTTGCGGGCGGCGCGCACGGCCAGCACGTACTCCAGGTGCAGCGCGGCCCGCTCGGCCGAGCCGGGGACGGTCTCCCAGACCTGCCGGCGCAGCTCCTCGCCGCCGGGGAAGCGCTGGTTGTCCCCGATCACCTTCGGCGGGCCGTCCTTGAACTCCAGCACCAGCAGGGAGTCGCCGAGCACCAGGTACTCCAGCGCCTCGCCGTGCCGCCGGGCCGCGACGACCATCGCGGCGGGGGTGTTCGGGTGGGCCAGGTCGCAGCGGCCGCCGTGCAGCGCGGCCGTCTCCACGATGGCGTCGGCCAGGCAGTCGGCGATCGAGCGGTCCGCCCGGTCGGTGAGCCGGGCGAGCAGGTGCACGCCCAGCCGGCGCACGTACCAGGCCGTCCCGTGCCGGCACCCGGACTCCAGGCCGACCGGCGAGCTCGCGCCGTCCAGCAGGACCAGCGCCTCCGGCGAGGCCACCGCGAAGTCCTCGCTCTCGCGGTCGGGCCGCCGTGCTTCCCCTGCGAGCTGTAGCTGCATCCCGACAGTGTGGCCGCCGCCCCCGGCCCGCGCCCAGACCCGTGCGCCGGTGTGGCGCGGGCCGGGGGCCGGCGCCCGGTGGCAGCCGGGGTGATTCGGCCATACCGTCGGACAGTGACCGGACGATTCGGCCAATCGGAGCGGGTCGGGTTTGGGATCACCTTCGGGTGTCCGGGCGGCCCGCGACTGACGAGGAGCGGAAGATGTTCTGGGAGTTCATCGTGTTGCTGGCCGCCTCGCTCGGCTTCCCGACCGCCGCACTGCTCTTCCTGATCGGCGGCCCGCGCTTCCCCGACGAGCAGCGCGGCCCCGAGAGCCGGGGCGCCGGGGCCGCCCGCCGCCCGTAGGGCCTGCCCGACCGCGGACGCGGGCCGAAGGCAGGCCCCGGGGTTTCCGGAATCCCCTGTGTTCCGGAAACCCCGGGGCTGTGTTTCGGAAGCCCCGGGGCGGACAGGGCCGTTACGGCTTCCAGGCCGGGTCGCGGCCGAGCAGTGCCAGGGCGCGGTCGAACCGGCCGGTGCCGCCGCCGGGTTCGAGCCCCGGGGCGAAGGCCCGGCCGGGCGCCCGGTGTTCCTCGGTGTTCGGGACGGCCTCGGTCACCGTCAGCAGCGCGGTGGCCAGCGCGTCGTCGCCGTCCACCGCCGCGACCAGCGCGTCCTGGGTGCCGAGCGCGGCGGCGACGTCCCAGCCGTGCACCAGGGTGTCCAGCAGGTGGAAGCCCACCGCCTGGGTGAGCGGGAAGGGGCCGCCGTCGCGGATCTCGGCCAGCCAGATCGGCCGGTCCGCGGTGGCCGCCTCCCGGAAGGCCTCGGTGAGGTCGGTCCCGGTGCGCCGGAAGGCGCCCGCCGGGGCGGCGCCGAGCGGGGCGTCCGCGAACAGCGCCAGGTCCGGCCCGGCGCCGCGGGCGGCCGCGGCGAAGCCCTGGTGCTGGCCGACGCAGTGCTCCAGCAGCTTGCGCAGCGTCCACCCCGCGCAGGGGGTGGGCAGGTCGAGCTGGTCCGGCCGTAGGCCGTCCACCACCTGGACGGCCAACTCCATGGCCTGTGCGTGCAGTTCGACGATCCTCATACGACAGCGACCTCCCGGCCGGCAGAGATGAATCCGATCACCTGATCAACAACGGTCGGCTCCGCGATAATCCTGCTGTGGCCCAGGCCCTGAGTGATGGTCAGCTCCAGCCGCTCCCCGTACGCCTCGCGCAGCCGGTACGCCTCGCTCGGCGGGACGACAGTGTCGCCCTCGTCGTGCACGACCAGGACCGGCCCGTCGACCGCCCCGACCCGGCGGGCCGCGTCGAAGCGCTCCCAGCCCCCGGCGTCCCCGCCGAACAGCTCCCGCTCGATCCGCTCCCGCAGCGCCCGCTCGACCTCGGCGTCCAACCCGAGCCCGGCACAGAACGCGGCCGGGAAGAAGCCCACCCGGGACACCCCGGAGACGGCCGCCAGCCGGCCCGCCCGCAGGCCGTCGGCCAGCGCCCCGAAGGCCGCGCAGACGCCCAGCGAGTGCGCCAGCACGGCCTCGAACGGCCCGTACCGCTCCTGGAGGCTCAGCGCGAGCTCGCGGTACTCCGGCACGCCGGTGGTCCGGCCGCCGGAGTCGCCGTGGCCCGGCGCGTCGAAGGCGACGACGCTCAGCCCGAGCGCCCGCAGCCGGGGCACGTACGGGGCGAACCGGGAGGCCCGGGAGCGCCAGCCGTGCAGCAGCAGGACCGGCCGCTCGCCGCTCCCCCAGCGGTAGCCGACCACCGCCTTGCCGTTCACGGCGAGCCGCTCGGTGGCCGCCCGTCCGTGCACCTCCCGCTCCGACGCGCGCACCCGGCTGCGCCGGACCGGGTGCGTGAACAGCTCGAAGGCGGCCCGCCCGGCCAGGCCGGGGGCGATCCGGGCGGTGGGGTTGAGGGTCGTACGGATCAGTCCGCGGGTCGGGTCCATCGGGTCTCCCTGCTCTCGCGCTCCTTGTCCTGCCTCGTTCGCGGCGAGATATTAGCACGACCGTTCGTGCAGTTTTCAGGGCTTTCCGAGGCCGCCACGGCGCACCCACTACCCTGGGCGGCACGCAGGGCGAGCGGAACAGGCGAGCGGAACAGGGGCGCGGACGATGGCCGGAACGACCACGGACGGACGGGTCCTGCGCGGCGAGGAGACCCGCCGCGCGGTGCTGCGCCGCGCCGTCGGGATCGCCTCCGTCGAGGGCCTGGACGCGCTCTCCATCGGCCGCCTCGCCACCGACCTCGGGCTCAGCAAGAGCGGCGTCTTCGCCGGCTTCGGCTCCAAGGAGGAGCTGCAGCTGGCCACCGTCCGCGCCGCCCGCCGGATCTTCGCCGACGCCGTCGTCGCCCCGGTCGCCGACACCCCGCCCGGCCTCGCCAGGGCCCGTGCCCTCTGCGAGAGCTGGCTGGCCTACTCCCGCGCCCGGGTGTTCCCCGGCGGCTGCTTCTTCTACGAGGTCACCGCCGAGTTCGACGCCCGCCCCGGCGCCGTCCGGGACGCCCTGGCCGGCTGCGCCCGGGAGTGGTCCGACACCGTCGTCGAGACCCTCGCCGCCGCCCGGGCGGCCGGCGCCCTGCGCCCCGACACCGACCTCGGGGACCTCGCCTTCGCCCTGATCGCCGTCCTGGAGACGGCCAACTCCCAGGCCGTGCTGCACGACGAGGACACCCCGTACGAGCGGGCCGGCCGCCTGCTGCTGCGCCTGCTGCGCGCCGAGGCCGCCGACCCGGCCGACCCGGCGCTCGCCTAACGCTCCGTCAACTCCCGTTCGACGAAAGCCGCCTGGACCAGCAGAAGCTCGTCCCCGCCGGGCGCGCCGACCACCTGGAGGCCCAGCGGCAGCCCGTCCCCGGTCCGCCCGGCCGGCAGGCTCAGCGCCGGGCGCCCGAGGAAGCTCCACGGCAGCGACATCACCGCGTCCCCCGTGCTGTGCAGGCCCTCCGGCGCCCCGCCGGTCGCCGAGGGCGCCAGCCACAGGTCCACCCCGGCCGCCGCGCCCGCCGCGGCCACCCGCTCGCGCAGCCGCCCCCGGAACCGCAGGGCGGCCTCCCGGTCCTCGGCCGCGACGCCCCGGCCGACCCGGATGCCCGCCGCCGTCTCCGGCCGGTAGAGCCCGCCGAAGCGGGCGAACCAGTCGGCGTGGCCGCGGGCCAGCTCGAAGCGGTTGACCGTCTGCAGCTGCCGGACGACCTCGGCGAAGTCCGGGAACAGCTCGACCCGGCGCACCGTGAGCCCGGCCCGCGCCAGCCGGGCCAGCTGCTCCTCGAAGGCGCGCAGCGCGGCCGGCTCGGCGCACTCCAGGTACGTCCCGTCCGGCACCCCGAGCACGGGCGGCCGGACCTCCCCGGCGCCGATCCGGTCCGGGGAGGGAAGCCGGCCGTCTCCCCGCCAGTCGTCGCAGAGCAGCGGGGCCGCCAGGGCCGCGCCCGCCAGGTCGGCGGTGAAGGTCCCCAGGGTGTCGAGGCTCGGCGCGTTCGGGATCACCCCCGCGATCGGGATCCGCCCGTACGTCGGCCGGAAGCCCACCACCCCGCAGTACGCGGCCGGGCGGATCACCGAGCCGACCGTCTGGGTGCCGATCGCCAGCGGCACCAGCCCGGCCGCGACCGCCGCCGCCGAACCGCTGCTGGAGCCGCCCGGGGTGTGCCCCGGCCGGTGCGGATTGCGGGTCGGGCCGGGGGCGCTCGCGGCGAACTCGGCGGTCACCGTCTTGCCCGCGACCATCGCCCCCGCCGCCAGCAGCCGGTCCACCACCACGGCCTGCGGCCCGGCCAGCACCCCGGGCGGCAGCGCCGAACCGCCGTGCGTGGGCAGCCCGTCCACGTGCACGATGTCCTTGACGCCCACCGCCACCCCGTACAGCGGCGGCCGCCCGTCGGGCTCCGGGTACCGCGCGGCCAGCTCGCGCGCCCGCGACCGCAGCCGGTCGTACCGCCCGGGCTCCGGCACGAACGCGTGGATCAGCGGGTCCACCCGCTCGACCAGCGCGCACAACCGGTCCACGTACTCGGGAAGTTCCGGCACACCGGCGCGCAGCCCGGCGGCCTCATCGGTCAACGGCGACGGCCGGACGAGGGATTCCTCCATGCCGAGCACGGTAGCGCCGTTTACGGGTGCTCGGCCGCCAGGTACGGCGCCTCGCGCAGGAAGTACGCCCCGCAGGTGTGGCAGCACAGCTCCGGGGTCTTCCCCCAGTCCACCGCCTCCCGCACCCGCGCGGCCGGGTCGAGCTCGCGGCCGCACATCGCCACACTCTCCTCGCCCCGGACCATGTGCCACAGCCGCACCCCGCCGGCCTCGCCGCCGGCGCCGTACTCGGCCCGCATCTGGTGCATCATGCCCCCATCGTCCGACCGCCGCGCGCACCCGGCAACCGGAGCGGAACCGCCGGCCGGCGGCCCGTACGGCCCGCCCCCGGCCGGATCACCGCGGACATCCGGAGCGTCTCTCTCCGTAACATCCACGTTGACTGGGCCTACCGCCCGGCCGAGACTTGTCGTGCGTACGCTCCACACTCGGCTACGGGGGGAACCGATGGGCGATGCACAGCTTTTGACGATCGATCATCTTTCGAGAATGCGCGCGGCGGCCGACCGGGTCAGGGGGCTCTCCCAGCGCCGCGCCCAAGTCCTCGAACTCATCGGAACCGACCTGTCCAACCAGGAGATCGCCGCCGAACTGCGGATCGAGGAGCGGACCGTCAAGGCGCACACCGCCGCCCTGTTCGAGCAGCTCGGCGTGTGCTCGCGCATCCAACTGGCCCAGGCGGCCCTGCTGTTCCGGCTGGAGGACTGTACCTGAGGACACTGGTGGACCGTCCGGCCCGGTGCTGAGATGTCCTGGCCCCACTCCGGGCATCGACAACTACCCTCCGCACCAAGAGAGATGGGACTCACCATGCTCAAGAACCGCATGGGCCGCGTGGCCACCGTGGCGGCCGCCGCCGTCGCCGCGCTGACCCTCGGCACCGGGGCCGCCAACGCCCTCTACGTCAGCGACTACACCACCGCCGCCAACATCCGCAGCGGCCCGTACACCAACTCCTCCATCAACGGCATCGGCTACCCGGGCCACGGCACCAACGACTGGTGCTACACCAACGGCTCGACCGTCAACGGCTACACCGCCTGGGACAGCAACACCGACCGGGCCACCGGCGTCTGGGGCTACACCTTCGAGGACTACATCTCCGGTGCCCTCTCGAACCAGTGGACCAAGTGCTGATCTGCTCCACCGCACCACGGCCCTCTTCGCCCCACCGCTAATGGGGCGAAGAGGGCTCCGCCCGAGACTACCGGCCCGCCCACCCGATGAGGTCCACTCGTGAGGTCCCACCGCCGCACCGCCCTGGTCGTCGCCGCCACCGGGCTCGCCCTGCTCACCGGCTGCTCCTCCGGCGGGAGCGCCGCCCCGGCCACCGGCGGAACCGGCGGCCAGGCCGCCGCGCCCGCCCTGACCGCGACGCCCACCCCGACGACCGTGGCCGACACCCAGCAGCTCCCGCTGCGGGCCTTCGCGGCGAGCCCCCAGGAGCTGACCGGCATCGCGAAGGCGCAGGGCCTGCTCACCCAGGACTGCATGAAGCGGCTCGGCTTCGCCTCCTGGCAGCCGAACAACGCCGACCTCACCAAGGCCGGCAAGGACGACATGCCCACGCCGTACGGGTTCCTCAACGAGGCGCAGGCCGCCCAGTACGGGTTCCACCAGCCCGGCACCGCCGGAGGAGCCAAGGTCGGCAGCGGCAGTCCGATGAACCCCGCCGAGTTCACCGCGCTGTCCGGGCTGAAGTCCCCCACCGGCGGCGAGCCGGCCGGCGGCAGCACCCCGCCCGGCGGCTGCACCGGCGAGGCCGACCGCAAGCTCAAGGGCGACAAGCCGCCCGCCGCCGACGTCTACGGGGACCTCACCGGCCAGTCGATGAACCGCACCAAGGCGGACGCCCGGGTGGTCGCCGCCACCACCGAATGGGCGTCCTGCATGAAGCAGCGGGGCTACGCCTACGGCAACCCCGAGAGCCTCAGCACCGAGTCCTGGGGCCCCACGGTGACCCAGCGGGAGATCGACACCGCCAAGGCCGACGTCGCCTGCACCCGGCAGACCAACCTCTCCGGCATCGCCTTCGGCGTCCAGAGCGCCATCCAGAAACAGCTGATCGAGCAGCACGACAACGAGCTGAAGGCCTACCGCGCCGCCATCCAGTCCCAGCTCGACCAGGCGGCGACGGTGCTGCGGGAGCACGGCCAGTGAGCCGCGCCCGGCCCGGCCGCCCGGCGCGGACGGCCGCCGCCGCCCTGG
Organism: Kitasatospora sp. NPDC058046; assembly: GCF_042885595.1. NCBI lineage: Bacteria > Bacillati > Actinomycetota > Actinomycetes > Kitasatosporales > Streptomycetaceae > Kitasatospora > Kitasatospora sp. NPDC058046. The sequence goes on along the minus strand of NZ_JBHVRS010000019.1, from coordinate 111,249 downwards.
CCTGCGCCGCCGTCCTGGCCGCCGCGGGCTGCTCCGGCACCTCCTCGGCCGCCCCGGACCGCACCACCGCCACCGGCCCGAACGGCGAGCGGCTGACCGCGGTCGGGGACGACCTGCGGCAGCCGTACCTCGCCTACTGGGACGAGTGGACGAAGGTCGCCCGGGCCGGCGACGTCGCCGCCGCGCCGCTGGACGCCCACGCCGACGAGCCCAACCTCTCCATCCTGCGCGCCTCGGTGGACCAACTGCGCCAGGAGGGGCAGCACATGAGCGGCGAGGTGAAGCACCGGCTGCTCGGCGTGCGGACCGACGGGGAGGCCCGCCGGCTGTACGACTGCGTCGACCTGAACGCCTGGCGGATCGTGGACGCGGGCACCGGCCACGAGATCAGCCAGGTCGGCCAAAGACCCGAGCAGCTCAGCATCATGACGATGCGTCGGATCGACGGGGTGTGGAAGGTCACCGACATCCAGAACCCGCTGCCGTGCCCCGGGGGCACCGCCGCCCCGCCCCGCAGCAGCTGACCCCCGTCCGAGCGCGAAGCACCGGAAGACGTACCGGAAATGGAAGCCGTGGAAACACCCGAGCCCGAGGCCACCGCAGCGGAACCCGCCACCCCCGCCGGGTCCACCCCGCGTCGACGGCGGCGGCTGATCGTCGTGATCGCCCTGGTCGCGGCGGTCACCGCCGGGGGCGGGATGTGGGCCGCCACCCTGATCCGCTCGCCGGAGCAGGCCGCCGCCGACGCCAAGGCGCCGCCCGCCTCGGTGCTCACGGCACCAGTGGTGCAGCGGGTGCTCTCCAACACCACCGTCCTGCGCGGGGTGTTCACGGCCGGCCAGTCCTTCCCGGTGCAGCCGGGCGCGGTCTCGGCCAGCGCCGGCGGCCCGGGCGGCGGCACCCCGATCGTGACGGCGCTGAAGGTCAACAGCGGGGACGCGGTGGACTCCGGGCAGGTGCTGGCCGAGGTGTCCGGACGGCCGGTGATCGCCCTGCCCGGCTCGACACCCGCCTACCGCGACATGGCACCGGGCGAGTCCGGCGGCGACATCGGCCAACTGCAGGACGTGCTCCGGGACATGGGGTACTACCCGGGCGGCGACGACAAGGGGTACTTCGGGGCCGCCACCAAGGCCGCCGTGGCCAGGCTCTACCAGAAGCTCGGCTACCCGGCGGCCACCACCGGCGACCAGACCGCCACCGCCGTCCGGACCGCCCAGCAGGCCGTGGACCAGGCCAAACAGGCCGTCCGGGACCTGGAGAGCCAGCCCGCCCGCGGCGGCGGCGAGCCGACCGCGGCGGCCACTCCGGCCACCACGGCCCCGGCGGCCGGCAAGAACGGCGCACCGGCCCCGGGAGCCACCGGGACCGGCGCACCCGCCGGAGGTGCCGGTTCCGGTGGTGCCGGTTCCGGTGGCGCCGGTTCCGGAGGTGCCGCCGCGCTCGCCCGGGCCCGCGCCGATCTCACCGCCAAGCAGCAGGACCTGGCCCGCGCCCAGGCCAAGGACGGCCCCCAACTGCCCGCCGCCGAGGTGGTCTTCCTGCCCGCACTGCCGGCCCGGGTGGGCGCCGTCGGCGCCAGGGTCGGCGACAAGGTGACGGCCCCGGTCCTCACTCTCACCGCCGGCGGCCTCAACCTGACCGGCCACCTGCTCCCCGGCGACGCCCCGCTGGTCAAGCCCGGCATGGACGTCACCGTGCTGTCCGAGACCACGGGCGTCCAACTCACCGCCAAGGTCGGCTCGGTGGGCGCGCTCGTCACCCCGGGAAGCCCCGGTGGCGGCGGGGGTGGCGGGGGTGGAGGCGGCGCCGCCAGCGCGGCACCGGCGGCCCCGGGCGCCGGCACCGACCCCTACGTCCCGCTCGTCGTCACCCCCGACGCCCCCTGGGACCCGGCCCTGGAGGGCCAGGACGTCCGGATCACCGTGGTCGCCGCCTCCACCCAGGGCGAGGTGCTCGCCGTGCCCTCCTCCGCCATCAGCTCGGGCGTCGACGGCCGGACCTCGGTGTCCGTCGCGGGCACCGACGGCACCCGGCGCACCGTGGAGGTGACGGCGGGCGTCGCCGCGGACGGCTTCGTCGAGGTCAAGCCCGCCGCCGGAGCCGAGCTCAAGCCCGGCGAGCAGGTCGTGGTCGGCCGGTGAGCGGGGCCGGGACAGAGCGCGCCGGAGCCGACCGCGACACCCCGGTGATCCGGCTGCGCGGGGCGTTCCGCACCTTCCCCGGCCCACCGCCGGTCACCGCCCTGTACCCCCTCGACCTGGAGGTCGCCCGCGGCGAGTACGCCGCCGTGATCGGCCCCTCGGGCTCCGGCAAGTCGACCTTCCTCAACCTGCTCGGCCTGCTCGACCGGCCCAGCGGCGGCACGTACGAACTCGACGGCATCGACACCGGCGCGCTCTCCGAGGCCCGCCGCACCGCGCTCCGCGGGCGCCGGATCGGCTTCGTCTTCCAGTCCTTCCACCTGCTGCCGTACCGGACCGCACTGGAGAACGTGATGCTCGCCCAGGTCTACAACGGATCGGCCAGGGCGGGCCGGGCCGACGCCGCCCGATGGGTCCTGGACCAGGTCGGCCTCGGCCACCGGGCCGAGGCCCTGCCCTCCAGGATGTCCGGCGGTGAACGCCAACGCGTCGCGGTGGCAAGGGCGTTGGTGAACCGGCCGTCGCTCCTGTTGTGCGACGAGCCGACCGGGAACCTCGACTCGGCGACGGCCCTGCGGGTCATGGAGCTGTTCGAGGAACTGCACGGGAGCGGCCTGACCCTGCTGGTCATCACCCATGACCGCGAGGTCGCCGAACGGGCCCGGCGGACCATCACCATCCGGGACGGCCGGCTGAGCGCGACCGGGGCGGCGGTCGAACGGTGAGGAGGCGCGCCACGTCCACCGAAGTCCCGCTCTCCCGGCTCGGGTTGACCGACCTGCTGAGCGAGGCGCTGTCCGGCATGGTGCAGCGGCCCGGCCGGTCGGTGCTCACCCTGCTGGGCACCGTCCTCGGCGTCGGCGCCTTCGTCGCCGTCCTCGGGCTCACCTCCAGCGCCACCGGCCAGATCGGCAAGCGCTTCTCGGCGCTGCAGAACACCACGGTCACCCTGGTCGGCCGCGGAGCGGAGGTGGTCCTCGGCAACGGCCAGCACCGGGCCGCCATGGACTTCCCCGAGGACGCCGACCGCCGGGTGGGCCGGCTCAACGGCGCGGTCGCGGCCGGGGTCTACTGGAGCGCGCCGCTGACCGAGCCGAAGATCTCCACCTCCCCGGTGCCCGGCACCGGCTCCGGCGCCGGGCTCAACGTCCTGGCGCTCTCCCCCGGCGGCTTCGACGCGATCGAGGCCCGGGTCTCCGCCGGCACCGTCTACAACGCCTTCCACAGCGAACGCGGCCTGCGCGTCGCGGTCCTGGGCTCGGCCGCCGCCGGACGGCTCGGCATCAGCCGCCTCGACGCCCACCCTGCGGTGTTCGTCAACGGCGTCGGCTTCACCGTCATCGGCATCATCGACGGAAGCGCCCGGCTGCCCGAGACCGCGCTCGACGTCATGGTGCCCACCACCACCGCGCGAACGCTCTGGGGCAACCCGCCGCCCGGGGAGAACGGCCGGGCCAGGATGGTGGTCCGCACCCGGACCGGCGCGGCCGCCCTGGTCGCCTCCCAGGCCCCGACCGCCCTGCGCCCGGAAGCCCCCAAGGACTTCGAGGCCCTCGCCCCGCCCGACCCGCACACCCTGCGGGACTCCGTCTCCACCGACCTCACCGGGCTGTTCCTGCTGCTGGCCGCCATCTGCCTGGTGATCGGCGCGGTCGGCATCGCCAACACCACGCTGGTCGCCGTCCTGGAGCGCACCGGCGAGATCGGCCTGCGGCGCGCCCTCGGCGCCCGGCCCCGGCACATCGCGGCCCAGTTCCTCACCGAGTCCACCGTGCTCGGCACCCTCGGCGGGCTGATCGGCACCGCGATCGGCGTGGCCGTCGTGGTGCTGGTCGCGCTGGCCCGCGACTGGACCGCCCTGCTCCAGCCCTGGACGGTCCTGCCCGCACCCCTGGCCGGCAGCCTGGTGGGCCTGCTGGCCGGCCTCTACCCGGCCCTCCGGGCCGCCGCCGTCGAACCGGCCGAAGCCCTGCGCCACTGACCGCCCCCGGCTCCCCCGCCGTCCCCTACAACGAAGCCCGCCCTACGACGCCGCCCTCAGCAACGCGTCGTCCCGCCACTTCAGGATCCTGTCGAAGCCGACGACCGCCCCCGCAGCCCCACCCCCGACACCCCCCACCCGCCCTACGACGCCGCCCTCAGCAACGCGTCGTCCTGCCACTTGAGGATCTTGTCGAAGCTGACGATCGCCCCGCGCAGCGGGTGGTTGCGCAGCTGGACGTGGTCGGTGAGGGCGTGGATGAGGAAGAGGCCGCGGCCGGACTCGGCGGTGAGGTCGGGGAGGGTGTCCAGGTCGACCGGGCGCAGGGTGGGGACGCTGGGGCGACAGGGCAGGACGTGGGTGTCGTACGGGTGGCCGTCACGGCGGGGGCCGTACGCGGCGAGGACGCGGGCCGGGACGGTGGCGCGGCCGCGGCGGGTGCGGCGGGGCGCCCGGCCGGCCACCGCCGGACGGGCCTGGTCCGGCGCGGGGGTGCGGCGGACGGCGGCGGCCCCGGCGGGGGCGGGGGCCGGCAGGCCGGGGCCCGAGTCGGTGACCTCGATCCGCAGCCGGTCGCCGCAGATCGAGGCGGTGACCTGGAAGCCGTCGTCGGGCCGCCCGGTGGCGCCGTGCTCGACGGCGTTGGCGCAGGCCTCGGTGAGGGCGACGCCGAGGTCGTCCGCGATCTGCGGGTCGACGCCCGCGGTCGCCATCGCACCGAGCAGGATGCGCCGGGCCAGCGGAACGCTGGCCGGGTCGCGCTTGAGGTGCAGAGTCCACCAGATGTCCACGGGAGGTCCCTCCTGGCTGCGGCTCCACATACAACTAGGTATCTCCGGGCGATTCCCCGGCGAACCGTGCCCGGGGGCCGCTACCGCCCGTTCGGCGGATGGACCGGGGGCCGGGGTCTGTGCCGGGCGACGCGTACGCCCCCTCGCACGCGCCGCCGAAAGGGGCATTCGTAGGGATTTCCCACCCTGCCCGTGTCGGCGGCGTACGCAATGAGAGGATGGCCCGGCCATGACTGCCCTCGCCGCCGCCCCGCTCCCGGGCGCCCCCGGACCGGCCCAGCCGGTGGGGTCCGCCGCCTGGGACCTGCGGCTTGCCCGGGCGGTCCCGTTCGCGCTGGTGTGCACCCTGATAGCCGCCGCCGGGCACGCCCTGGCGGGTGGCGGGAACGTGCCGCCGACCGCGCTGGCGCTGGGCTTCGCCGCGGTGCTGGCGTTCGCGGTGGTCTGCGGCGGGCGGGAGCGTTCGCTGGCGGCCATCGCCGGGGCGCTCGGCGCCGGGCAGCTCGGACTGCACTGCCTCTTCCACGGTTTCAACGGTTTCGGCGGCTCCATGGCCGGCATGCACCACGGCGGCTCCGGTCCGCTGACCGTGCCGCAGGTGGCCGGCCGGCTGATCTGCAACGAGGCCCGCCCCGGCACGCTGCTCGGCCTGCCGGGCAGCCCGTCCCCGGAGCAGCTGGTCTCCTCCGCGGGCCTGGACCCGCACGCGTTCGCCGCCGCTCCCTGGTGGCAGGCCGGGGTCTTCGGCATGACGCCGTCGATGCTGGCCGGGCACCTCGGCGCCGCGCTGGTCGCGGGCTGGTGGCTGCGGCGCGGCGAGGCGGCCCTGTGGCAGCTGCTGCGGGTGGCCGCCACGGCCGCCCGGGAGCACTGGGCGGCGCCGCTGCGTACGGCGTTCGCGCTGGTGGCCGCGTTGCTGCGCGGTCTGTTCGGGACGGTCGGCCCGGCCCGCCGGTTCGGTGCCCGGGGCGGGGAGAGCCCGCTCCCGGCGGGTGCCGTGCTGCGGCACAGCGTGGTGCGGCGTGGCCCGCCGTGCGGGGCCCTCGCGTACTGACCGGCGTTTCCTGGCGGCCCTCGGCCGTCCCGGGTGCCCGGCGTGCGTACCGTCCGGCCGTTCCCCCGACCACCGGGGCGGCCCGAGGCTCCACCCCCGCGTCCCCACCCCCGCGGCCCCCGCGGCACGGCTCCCGTCCGTCGCCGGTTCCGGCTGCCGCCGAGCTCCGATCGGAGACCCGCATCATGCGTTCCCTTCCCGCCCGCCGTCTCGCCGCCGTCGCCCTCACCGCCGCCGCGTCCGTGGTGGCGCTGGCCGGCCCCGCCTTCGCGCACGTCACCGTGAACCCGGGTGCGGCCGCCCAGGGCGGCTACACGGCCGTCGACTTCCGGGTGCCGAACGAGAGCGACACGGCGGGCACGGTGAAGCTGGAGGTCAACCTCCCGCTGGACCACCCGCTGGCCTCGGTCCGGACCCTGCCGCTGCCGGGCTGGACCGCCGCGGTCGAGAAGGCCAAGCTCGACAAGCCGATCAAGGTGCACGGCAACGACGTCACCGAGGCCGTCTCCAAGATCACCTGGACCGCCGACGCCGGCACCAAGATCGCCCCCGGCCAGTTCCAGGAGTTCCGGGTCTCGCTCGGCCCGCTGCCGACCGACACCGACAACCTGGTCTTCAAGACCCTCCAGACCTACGACAACGGCGACATCGCCCGCTGGATCGACGAGACCAAGGACGGCCAGCCCGAGCCGGCCAAGCCCGCGCCCGTCCTGAAGCTCACCAAGGCCGCCGAGGGTGACGGCCACGGCGTCACCGCCTCCCCGGCCGCGGGCGCCCACGGGGGCAGCTCCGACCAGGCCGCCGCCTCCGGCGACGCCAAGTCCAGCGACTCCACCGCCCGCACCCTGGGCGTGGTCGGCATCGTCGTCGGTGTGATCGGCACCGCCGTCGGTGTGCTCGGCCTGCGCCGCAAGAGCGGCAACGCCGCCTCCTGACCCCACGCCGGTAGGGCCCGTACCCGGACCACGAGTACGGGCCCCACCGGTGGCCCACCCCGCACGATCGGAACTCCCATGCCCCGCACCACCCGCCTGGCCGGCGCGGCCGCCCTCGCGCTGGCCGCCGCCCTGACCCTCTCCGCCTGCGGCTCCTCCGGCGGCGGCTCCACCGCCGCCAAGGTCACCCGGCAGAAGGAGGACACCCCGTACCAGGGCACCAAGCTCGCCAAGAACTTCGAGAAGCCGGACCTCCAGCTGACCGACACCGCCGGCCAGCCCTTCGACCTGCGCCAGCAGACCAACGGCAAGGCCACCCTGCTGTTCTTCGGGTACACCAGCTGCCCGGACGTCTGCCCGACCACCATGGGCGACATCGGCGTCGCGATGAAGGCGCTCCCCGCGGAGGAGCGGCAGAAGGTCAACGTCGTCTTCGTCTCCACCGACCCGCAGCGCGACACCCCCCAGGTGCTGCGCACCTGGCTGGACTCGATGGGCAGCGACTTCATAGGCCTCACCGGGGACCTGGCCAAGGTGAAGACCGCCGCCAGGTCGCTCGGCATCATGATCGAGGACCCGGTCGTCAACGCGGACGGCACGGTCACCTCCACCCACGGCGCGCAGGTGCTGGCCTTCCTCCCCTCGGACGACAAGGCGCACGTGCTCTACATGAGCGGCACCGAGGAGAAGACCTACGAGCACGACCTGCCGCTGCTCGCCAAGGGGGTCGCGGCGTGAACCCGGCACAGACCGGGACCGGCCGCTTCCGCCGCAGCGCCCTGCTCGGCGCCGTCGTCGCCACGGCCCTGGGCGGCGGCGCCATCCTGGCCGCCTGCGGAACGGGCGGCGGCGCGGGCGGCCAGGACGGTGCCGCCGCCGGGCCGGCCAGGCTCAGCGTCGCCGACTCCTACATCCCGCTCCCCCCGGCCGGCGGCATGGCGGCCGGCTACCTGACCGTCCGCAACGACGGCGGGCAGGACCAGCTGCTCAAGGTGAGCAGCCCGGCCGCCGAGTCGGTCACCATGCACCGCTCGAGCGCGTCGACCATGGAGCAGGTGGACAGCCTCGACGTCCCCGCGCACGGCGCGCTGCAGCTCGCCCGGGGCGGCAACCACCTCATGATCATGGGATGGCAGAAGGCCCCGGTCCTCGGCGACGAGCTGGAGCTGGACCTCACCTTCGCCAAGTCCGGCACCATCTCGGTCAAGGTGCCGGTCAAGGAGCTCACCTACCGCCCCGGCCAGAGTTAAGGGGACCGCCACCATGCAGTCGGCCGGCCTGGAGAAGGCCACCCACCGCCGGATCGCCGGGGTGCTCGGAGTGCTCGGCGCGTTGCTCGCGCTGATGCTCGCGGGCGCCGGGCCGGCCTCCGCGCACGCCACCCTGGATTCCACCGACCCCCGGCAGAACTCGGTGGTCGCCACCGCCCCGCAGGCGGTGACGCTGACCTTCAGCGAGTCCGTCTCGCTCTCCAACGACTCCGTCCGGGTGCTCGACCCGGCCGGCAAGGCCGTGGACACCGGCAACCCGGCGCACGCCGACGGCAAGGGCAACACCGCCCGGGTCGGGCTGCGCGACGGACTCGCCAACGGCACCTACACGGTGGCCTGGCGGGCCGTCTCGGACGACTCCCACCCGGTCGGAGGGGCGTTCACCTTCTCCATCGGCGCGCCCTCGGACACCTCGGTGTCGGCCACCGCGCTCCAGGGCGCCGAGGCCGACGGCCTGGTCGCCGCCCTGTACGGCACCGGGCGCACCGTCGCGTACGCCGCCTTCGCGCTGCTGGTCGGCGTCGCCGCCTTCGTGCTGCTCTGCTGGCCGGCCGGCACCGCCCGGCGCCGGGTGCAGCGGCTGCTGATGACGGGCTGGACGGCGCTGCTGGTCTCCACCGTCGCGGTGCTGATGCTGCGCGGCCCGTACGAGCGCGGCTCCGGGATCGGGCAGGCCTTCGACCTGTCGCTGGTGCGCGCCACGCTGGACGAGCGGATCGGCACCGCGCTGGCCGCCCGGCTGCTGCTGCTCGCGGCGGGCGGGGTGTTCCTGTCGCTGCTGGTCGGGCAGCTGGGGCAGCCGCCGCGGCCGGTCGTGCCGAAGCCGCGGGACGAGGAGGAGGCCGGCACCGACGACCTCGCGCGCGGCGCGGCCGCCGAGGACGACGCCGAGGCCGCCGAGCTGCGCGCGCTGGAGCGGCGGGTCGCCGAACGGCCGCAGCGCGAGGCCCGGCTCGGCCTCGGCGTGGCCGGGCTGGTGCTGGCCGTCGCCCTCTCGGCGACCTGGGTCGGCGCCGACCACGCCTCGGTGGGCATCCAGGTCTGGCTGGCGCTGCCGCTCGGCATCCTGCACCTGATCGCGATGGCGCTCTGGCTGGGCGGGCTGGCCGCGCTGCTGGTCGCGCTGCGCGAGGGCGTCGGCGCCGAGGTGGTGGACCGCTTCTCGAAGATCGCCTTCGGCTCGGTGGCCGTCCTGGCCGGGACCGGGATCTACCAGTCCTGGCGGGGCCTGGGCAGCTGGGGCGCGCTGACCGGCACCGAGTACGGGCGGCTGCTGCTGGTGAAGAGCGGCTGCGTGGCCGCGATGCTCGGCGTCGCCTGGATCTCCCGCTCCTGGCTGGCCAGGCTGCGCTCGGCCCCGGCCGAGGCGGTCGAGGTCGCACCGGCCGAGCTGCCGGAGCCGGTCGCCGTGGCGGCGCACAGCGAGGACCCGGCCCGGCAGGCGCAGCTGGAGCGCCAGCGGGCCGCGCTGCGGAGCGCCGGACGCGACCGCGGGCTGACCCCGACCCGGGCCGGGCTGCGCCGCTCGGTGCTGGTCGAGGCGCTGGTCGCGGTGGCGGTGCTGGTGGTCACCACGATGCTCACCAACTCCCCGCCCGGGCGGGTGGCGGGCGAGGTCAAGGCCGGGGCGGCCGCCGCTCCGGCCGCCGGCGGGGCCGCCGCGGCGCCGCAGACCGAGCCGGGCCGCACCGTCGACCTCAAGCTCCCGTACGACACCAAGGGCCGGACGCCGAACGCCAAGGGCACCGCGACCGTCACCCTCAACCCGGCCCGGACCGGGCCGAACGAGGTGAAGCTCGCGCTGGACGGCGCGGACGGGCAGCCGGTGGACGTCCCCGAGGTGGAACTCGCCTTCACCCTGCCGGACCGCGACCTCGGTCCGCTGCCGGTCGCGCTCACCCCGGAGGGCACCGGTCGCTGGAGCGGCACCGCGCAGCTGCCGCTGGCGGGCACCTGGGTGGTGTCGGTGCAGATCCGCTCCTCCGACATCGACCAGACCACCCCGACCCAGCAGTTCAAGATCGGGTGAGCGGGGTGACCGACATGTCGACGGACCACGCTTCGTCAGGCCGCAAACCGACAAGCCACGGCCCGGCGGACCGCGCTTCGGCGGGGCCCGCGGGCTTCACCCGGCGGGCGCTGCTCGGCACCGCCGGGGCCGGGCTGCTGGTCGGGGCCGGCGCGGGCGTCGCCGGGGCGGTCGCCTACGACCGTCCCGACCGGAGCGGCCGGGCCGCGGCCGGCCCGGGCGGCGCGCTGGGCGCGGCCCGGGTGCCGTTCCGCGGCGAGCACCAGGCCGGGATCACCGACCCGCCGCAGGCCAGGGTCCAGCTGGCCGCCTTCGACCTGGCCGAGGGCGTCGGCCGGGACGGGCTGCGCACCCTGCTCCAGCGCTGGACGAAGGCGGCCGACCGGCTGACCGCCGGGGAGCCGTCCGAGGAGTTCGACAACCAGGTCGCGCTGGACGCCGGGCCCTGCTCGCTCACCGTCACGGTCGGCTTCGGCGCCACGCTGTTCGACAAGGCCGGGCTGGCCGACCGCCGCCCGCCCGGGCTCGCACCGCTGCCCGCCTTCCCCGGCGACGCGCTCGACCCGGCCCGCGGCGACGGCGACCTGTTCGTCCAGATCGGCGCGGACGACGCCCTGGTCGCGGTGCACGCCCTGCGGGTGCTCCAGCGGCTGGCGGCCGGTACGGCGGCGCTGCGCTGGCAGTCGGCCGGCTTCGCCCGCACCCCCGGCGCCGCCGCCCAACCGGTGACCGGGCGCAACCTGATGGGCCAGATCGACGGCACCAACAACCCCCGGCCGGACGAGGACGGCTTCGCCGCCAAGGTGTTCTGCGCCGCCGGTGGCGACCAGCCGGCCTGGCTGGCCGGCGGCTCGTACCTGGTGTTCCGGCGGATCCGGATGCTGCTGGACAACTGGGAGGCGCTGCCGGTGGACCGGCAGGAACGGGTGATCGGGCGGCGCAAGTCGGACGGCGCCCCGCTCGGCGCGCCCGCCGGGGCCGGCGAGCGCTCCCCGGTCGACCTCACCGCGCAGGGCCCGGACGGCACCCTGGCGATCCCCGCCGACGCGCACATCCGGGTCGCCGCCCCGGCGGCCAACGGCGGGGCGGCGATGCTGCGGCGCGGCTTCTCGTACCACGACGGGCTGCTGCCGGACGGCTCACCGGACGCCGGGCTGCTCTTCCTCGCCTTCCAGAACGACCCGGGCAAGGGCTTCACCCCCGTGCAGCGCAAGCTCTCCCGGGGCGACGGCCTCTCCCGCTTCCTGCGGCACGAGGCGAGCGGCCTGTACGCGCTGCCGCCGGGCGCGCCGCCCGGCGGCTACCTCGGCCGGCAGCTGCTGGAGGGGTAGTTCCCCGGACGGTTCCCCGGGGGTCCGACCACGGACCCCCGGGATCCACCGCCGCGGTCCCGGCCACTGGAACGCTTGGCCGCCGGGGCCGTTGAATCGTTAGGGTGACTGCTTCGGCACACCCTGCCCGCGCAGTACCCCGGAACCCCACGGAGGCGTCATGTCGGCCACCCGCTACACCTACCTCGGACCGGCCGGCACGTTCACCGAGGCGGCCCTGCACACCCTGCCCGAGGCGGCGACCCGGGAGCTGGTGCCGCTGTCCTCGGTGGCGCTGGCGCTGGACGCGGTGCGCGGCGGGGAGGCGGCCGGGGCGTTCGTCCCGATCGAGAACTCGGTGGAGGGCGCGGTCACCGCGACCAACGACGAACTCGCCTCCGGCACACCGCTGATGATCTACCGTGAGGTGCTGCTGCCGATCACCTTCGCGCTGCTGGTGCGGCCGGGCACCGAGCTGTCCGGGATCAAGACGGTGACCAGCCACCCGGTGGCCCAGCCGCAGGTGCGGCGCTGGCTGGCGGCCAATCTGCCGGAGGCGGACTGGGAGTCGGCGGCCTCCAACGCGGACGGCGCCCGGCTGGTCGCCGAGGGCCGCTACGACGGCGCGTTCGCGGGCGAGTTCGCGGCGCCGATCTACGGGCTGGAGCCGCTGGTCAAGGAGATCGCGGACGCGAAGAGCGCGGCCACCCGGTTCGTCCTGGTCGGCCGCCCGGGGCGGGTCTCCTCGCCGACCGGCGCGGACAAGACCTCGATGGTGGTCTGGCTGCCGGACGACCACCCGGGCGCGCTGCTGGAACTGCTCCAGGAGTTCGCGGTGCGCGGGGTCAACCTGATGCGGATCGAGTCCCGCCCGACCGGCGAGGGCATGGGCAGCTACTGCTTCCTGATCGACTGCGAGGGGCACCTGTCCGAGCGCCGGGTCGGCGAGGCGATGATGGGGCTCAAGCGGATCTGCCCGCAGGTGCGGTACCTCGGCTCCTATCCGCGCGCCGACCGGCAGGAGTCCACCCACCGCCGACCGGGGACCTCGGACGGGGATTTCACCTCGGCGGCGGACTGGCTCTCCCGCGCGCTCGACGGCCGCGGGGACATCTGAGCTTCTCCTCGAGTCCTTCCGGACTTTTCCGACTGTTTTCGCCCGGCCCGGGCGGCCCGGGCGGGTGACCGCACCGTCGTCCACAGGGGCCGTCGGGGCCGGAGACCGCTGTCCACAGGGCTCCCCGCTGTCCACAGCCCGGAGTTATCCACAGGCCTGGGGACGAGTCGACAAACCGGTATAGCCATTGCCCAGACCCGGTCGGACCATCGGTTTGCGTCGCAGAGATGACCAATCGGACCAGAGTCACCCGGTTGCCAGCAAATCACCCGTCCGAGTGCTTCAATTCCCTCACCCGAGAAGGTTGATTGAGGTTTGAAACCTCAATTCCCTGGTTCGTTCACGCGGAAGGCAATCCTCCCCTTTGATCCACAGGCCCGGGGCCCGGCCTGTGGATAACCCGGCGGCGGAGAGTTCCCCACAGGAGTTATCCACAGGCGCGGGCGAGTTATCCCCAGGGAAAAAGCCGTACCGGTGGAGGAACGGTCTCCCGGTACGCTTGGGCCTGTGATTGACCTTCGCCTGCTCCGTGAGGACCCTGACCGAGTGCGCGCCTCGCAGCGCGTCCGTGGCGAGGACGTCGACCTGGTCGACGCCCTCCTCTCCGCCGATGAGCGGCGCCGGTCCTCGGGCAGCCGCTTCGACGAACTGCGCAGCGAGCAGCGGGTGCTCGGCAAGCAGGTCGCCCAGGCCAAGGGCGACGAGAAGGCCGCCCTGCTCCAGCGCACCAAGGACCTGGCCGCCGAGGTCAAGGCCGCCGACGCCGAGCAGGGAGCGGCCAAGGAGGAGGCCGACCGCCTGCTCCGCTCCCTGGCGAACCTCATCGACCCGGCCGCCCCGGTCGGCGGCGAGGAGGACTTCGTCACCCTCGAGGAGATCGGCACCCCGCGCGACTTCGCCGCCGAGGGCTTCGAGCCCCGCGACCACGTCGAGCTCGGCCAGATCCTCGGCGCGATCGACACCGAGCGCGGCGCCAAGGTCGCCGGTGCCCGCTCCTACTACCTGACCGGCGTCGGCGCGCTGCTGGAGCTCGCCCTGGTCAACATGGCGATCGCCCAGGCCACCGCGGCCGGCTTCATCCCGATGATCACCCCGACCCTGGTCCGCCCGGCCGCCATGGACGGCACCGGCTTCCTCGGCCAGGCCGCCGAGAACGTGTACCACCTCGCCGAGGACGACCGGTACCTGGTCGGCACCAGCGAGGTCCCGCTCGCGGCGTACCACATGGACGAGATCCTCGACGCCGACAAGCTGCCGCTGCGCTACGCCGGCTACTCGTCCTGCTTCCGCCGCGAGGCCGGCACCTACGGCAAGGACACCCGCGGCATCATCCGCGTCCACCAGTTCGAGAAGGTGGAGATGTTCGTCTACACCACTCCCGAGGACGCGGAGAACGAGCACCGGCGCCTGCTCCAGTGGGAGAAGGACTTCCTCAACGCGCTGGAGCTGCCGTACCGGGTGATCGACGTCGCCTCCGGCGACCTCGGCGCCTCGGCCGCGCGCAAGTTCGACATCGAGGCGTGGATCCCCACCCAGGGCAAGTACCGCGAGGTCACCTCGACCTCCAACACCACCGAGTACCAGGCCCGCCGGCTGTCGATCCGGATGCGCGAGGAGGGCAAGACCCGCCCGCTCGCCACCCTGAACGGCACCCTGGTCGCCGTCCCGCGCACCATCGTGGCGATCCTGGAGAACCACCAGCAGGCCGACGGCTCGGTCGTCGTGCCCGAGGCGCTGCGGCCGTACCTCGGCGGACGGACCGTCCTCGAGCCGGTCAAGTAAGCCGGCCCGCCCAGCACCACCTGCGACACTCCCGGGAGACGTACGGCCCATGAGCACCACCAGCCCCAGCCCCGTCTCCCCCGACGGTGGCGACCTGCCCTACCGGCTGGTCGCCACCGACCTCGACGGCACCCTGCTCACCAGCGGGGAGAGCGTCTCCGAGCGCACCCGCGCCGCCCTGGCCGCGGCCACCGGCGCGGGCGCGCTGCACATCATCGTCACCGGGCGCTCCGCGGTCTGGGCCCGCCCGGTCTTCGACGAGATCGGCTACACCGGGATAGCGGTCTGCGGCCAGGGCGCCCAGGTGTACGACGCCGGCGCGCACAAGCTGCTCACCTCGCTCACCCTGGACCGGCGGCTCGCCGCGCTCGCGATCGAGAAGATCGAGGCCGAGACCGGCCCGCTGGCCATCGCCGCCAACCAGGACGGCCTCGACGGCCAGGTGCTGGCCGGCCCCGGCTACGAGCTACTGATCGGCTCCGACCTGCCGGTCGTCCGGGTCGACCGCGGCGGGCTGTACGACTCCCCGCTCAGCAAGCTGTACATCCAGCACCACGCCCTCACCGACGACGCCCTCGCCGAGGCCGCCCGCCGCGCCGCCGGCGACCTGGTCGGCGTGGTGATGGCCGGCGCCGGCGTGGTCGAGCTGCTCCCGCTCGGCCTCTCCAAGGCCACCGGCCTGGCCGTCGCCGCCCGCCGCCTGGGCGTCCGCGCCGCCGACACCATCGCCTTCGGCGACATGCCCAACGACGTCCCGATGTTCGGCTGGGCCGCCCACGGCGTCGCCATGGCCAACGCCCACGAGGAGCTCCTCGCCGTCGCCGACACCGTCACCACCAGCAACGACGAGGACGGCGTCGCCGCGGTCCTGGAGCACCTCTACCCGCAGCGCTGACACCTCCGGCGCGGCCCTTGTGCGCCGTGCTCCGGGCTCGCACACCCCGTAACCCCGCCCGAAGCCGGAGAACCGCCGGCGCTCGGGCCATCCGCTGCGGCCTTCCGCCCCGCGCAGTTCCCCGCGCCCCTGCTGGGGCGCGGGGATTTGGTGCCTGCGGAGGAGACGCACCCGGGGGTCCGGGGCGGGGCCCAAGGCGGGGACGCAGGGCGCGGGGAGGAACCCGCCCCTGGGCCCTGGGCCCCGGGTTCGGGGCCGGAGGGGCTGTCGGCGGCGGGTGGGGTGAGGCCGATCGGGGGATTCAGGGGCTGGTCAGGGGTGGGTTGTAGGATGACCGGGCAAGCGGTTGTAGGATGACCGACGACTGGTTTCGGCGTGTGCGGTGGCAAGGGAGGTCCGGCATGAGCGGCGGTTTGCAGGCGGCCGGGCGGCGTTCCCTGGTGGACACCGCGATCGAGCAGTTGCGGGAGCAGCTGGCGGGTGGGGCGTGGCCGGTGGGGTCGCGGATTCCCACCGAGCACGAGCTGGCCGAGCAGCTGCGCGTCGGGCGGAACACCGTGCGGGAGGCGATCCGGGTGCTGGTGCACGCCGGGATGCTGGTCTCCCGGCAGGGCGAGGGGACGTTCGTCCGCTCCACCAGCGACCCGGCGTCCGTGCTGCGCGGCGTCCAGCGCTCCGGCATCCGGGACGTCCTGGAGGTCCGTGCGGCGCTGGAGACCGAGGGCGCCCGGCTGGCCGCGCTGCGGCACACCCCCGAGGACGTCCGGCGGATGCGCGCCGCCCTGGCCCGTGAGGCCGAGGTGTTCGCGGCGCACCCCGAGCGGGCGAGCCGCGAGGCCACCGTCGAGCACGACCTGGAGTTCCACACCGCCGTCGTCGAGGCCGCGCACAACCCCGCGCTGGCCGAGGTGTACCGCTACTTCGGTGCCTCCGTCCGCGAGGCGATGACCTCCGCCTTCGGCGACCACGACATGCCCGAGGCGGTCGTGGCCACCCACGAGGCGCTGGTCGACGCGATCGAGAGCGGTGACCCGGACCGGGCCGAGGCGGCGTGTCGTGCGCTGCTCGCCGGCCCGACCGCGGCCGTCGAGCAGCTGCTCGCGGCCATCGCGGCCCGGAAGTAGGACGGCGCGAGCCTCCCTTCCGCCGTCCGCTTCCCCCGCACATTCACGAAAGAACAGCACACCCATGGCCGTCACCCGTGCCCAGCAGCCGGTTGTCACCGCTCCTGCCCCGCTCCCCGGCCGCGTCCGGCTGGCCCATCCGCTGCTGCTGCTGACCGGCATCGTGCTGGTCGCGCTGAACATGCGCGCCTGTCTGGCCGCGGTCTCCCCGATGGTCGGCGAGATCCAGCGGACCTTCGGCCTCTCCGCCACCGCGAGCGGTCTGATCACCACCGTCCCGGTGCTGTTCCAGGGCGTCGGCGCCCCGCTCACCCCCCGGCTGACCCGCCGTTTCGGCGCCGAGCGGGTGGTGCTCGGCGCGGTGCTGGTGCTGGGTGCGGGCGTGCTGCTGCGGGTGCTGCCCTCGGTGGCGGCCCTGTACGCGGGCTGCGTGGTGATCGGCGTGGCGATCGCGGTGCTGAACGTGTCGATGCCGGGCCTGGTCAAGCGCGAGTTCCCGGACCGCGCGGCCACCATGACCGGCGTCTACTCGACCACCATGCTGGTCGGCGCCACGCTCGCGGCCGGCACCTCCGTCCCGCTGGAGCACGCGCTCGGCGGCGGCTGGCGGGCCTCGCTCGGCGCCTGGTCGCTGCTCGCGCTGGTCGCGGCGGTGGCCTGGCTGCCGCAGGTGCTGCGCTCCCGCCAGGAGCGGCAGGGGGCGGTGGCCGCGGCCGCCGCGCCGGCCAAGCCGATCGAGGGCATCTGGAAGTCCGCGCTGGCCTGGCAGATCAGCCTCTTCATGGGCATCTCGTCGCTGCTGGTCTACACCCTGGTCGCGTGGATGCCGACGATCCTGGCCGAGCACGGCATGGACCGCGGCCAGGCCGGTCTGGTCTTCGCCTTCTCCAACCTGGTGCAGGTGGCGGGCGCCTTCCTGGTGCCGCTGATGGCCGGCCGGATGACCAGCCAGCGCGCGCTGGCGGTGGTCATGGTCGCCCTGAACGGGCTGGGCATCGCGATGCTGCTGGTCGCGCCGGTCTCCGCCGCGTGGGTGTCGGCGACGATCCTGGGTGTGGCCCAGGGCGGTTCGCTGGGCCTGGGCCTGGCGTTCATCGTGCTGCGCACGAACACCGCGGCCGGTGCCGCCCAGCTGGGCGGGATGTCGCAGGCGATCGGCTACCTGGTCGCGGCGGCCGGCCCGGTCGGCGCGGGTGCGCTGCGCCAGCTGACCGGCGGCTGGGAGACCCCCCTGGTGCTGATGCTGGTGCTGGTCCTGGTGGTCGGCGCGGCCGGCTGGGGCGCGGGCCGCAACCGCACCCTCTGAACCGACCGCGCGCCCGTACGGCCCCGCACAAACGGTGAGCCCCGGACACCCTCACAGGTGTCCGGGGCTCACCGCTTTGTGCCGTACGGGGCTCACTCCTCGCCGGCGAGGGTCATCCCGGCCAGCTTCACCGAGGCGAGCACCGTCGCCGCGACGGTGACCACCAGCAGCAGCGGCACGGCCGCTCCGAGCGAGACGTCCGAGCTGATCGCGTTCTGTCCCGCCACCGCCTCGGCCACCGAGCGGCCCCACTGCTGGATGCTCAGCGTCCGGGCGCCCTCGACGAAGTTGCCGACCGTCGACTCCCAGATCAGGGCGTACGCCAGACCGGCCACGACCGCGTGCCGGGTGACCACGCCGAGCAGCAGGAACAGCGCGCTGTACGCGGCCCCGGCGACCAGCACGGCCACGGTGTAGCCGAGCGCCACGCCGTCCTGGGTGCCGACCAGCAGCAGCCCGGCCAGCAGCGTCGGGACGACCGAGAACAGCCAGGTGACGCCGATCGCGACGACCAGCTTGGTGGTCACGATCCGCCACCGGGGCAGCGGCTTGGCGAGCAGGTAGACGATCGAGCCGTCGTCGATCTCGTTGGCGATCACCCCGGTGCCGACCACCAGTCCGAGGATCGGGATCAGGGTGCCGAGGCCGAGGGCGCCGAGGATGTTGTTGGCCATGTCGTGCGGGTCGGCGCTGGACACGCTCGCGACGGCCGCGACGACCAGCAGCAGGGCGGGGGCCACCAGCAGCAGCAGGCCGCGGCGGCGCCCCAGCAGCCCGCGCAGGGTCAGCCTGGCGACGGTGGGGTTCATGGTCGGTCGGCCCCTTCCTGGGCAACAACGGTCCTGGCGGCAGCGGTCCCGCCGACAGTGGTCCTGCCGACGGCGCTCACGCGGAGACCAGGTAGGAGAAGACGCTCTCCAGCGATTCGTCCGCCGGGGAGACGGTGTACAGCCGGATGCCGGCCTCCCGGGCGACCCTGGGCAGCAGGGTGGTGAAGCCCTGGAAGTTCACCGCTTCGATCCGCAGCGCCCGCTCCCGTTCGTCCACCTCGATGCCGCTGGTCGAGCCGTCGGCGATCAGCGCGGCGGCGAGCCGGCGGTCGTCGCTGGAGCGGACCAGGTAGCGGTGCGGGCGGTCGGTCATCAGCCGGCGGATCTTGCGGAAGTCGCCCGAGGCGGCGTGCCGTCCGGCGACCACCACCTCGATGTGCCGGGCCAGCTGCTCGACCTCCTCCAGGATGTGGGAGGAGAACAGCACCGTCCGGCCGTCGGCGCCGAAGCGGCGCAGCAGGTCCATCAGCTGGAGCCGCTGGCGCGGGTCCATACCGTTGAAGGGCTCGTCGAGCAGCAGGACGGACGGGTCGTGGACCAGCGCGGAGGCCATCTTGACCCGCTGCTTCATGCCCTTGGAGTAGGTGCCGGTGCGGCGGTCCTTGGCGTAGTCCATCTCCACCAGGTCCAGCGCCCGGCGGGCGGCGGCGCCCGGCTGGGGCAGGCCGTGCAGTTCGGCGTTGGCGAGGACGAACTCCCAGCCGGTCAGGTAGTCGTACATCGACTCCCGCTCCGGCACCAGGCCGATCTGCTTGTACACCTGCTGGTTGCGCCAGATCGGCGCGCCGTCCAGGGTGACGGAGCCGCTGGAGGGGGCCAGGAAGCCGCTCATCATGTGGATGAGGGTGGACTTGCCCGCCCCGTTGGGACCGAGCAGGCCGGTGATGCCGGGGCCGATGGTCATGGTGATGTCGTTGACCGCGACCACGTTCCCGAACCAGCGGGAGACCTTGTCGATGCTGATGGTGGCCATGCCGCCCTCTCAGACGTTCCGGTAGCGGCGCAGCAGCAGCCGGTACGAGCCGACCACCATGGCCACCGCGACGAGCGCGAACACCGCCAGACCGAGGCCGCCCGGGGCGTGCCGGCGGTCGAAGCCGTCGCCGAGCCCGAACAGCTCGTTGACCAGGGACTCCACCAGGTCGGTGGGCGAGATCAGCGACATCCACTGCGGGGCGTCGGAGCCGGTCGTGCTGCGGTTGCTGATCCCGACCGCGGCCGCTCCCAGCGCGGCGCTGACCGCCAGGTAGCCCATGATGGCGGCCACGCCGAAGCCGCGGCGCGGGGTGGCGGCCGCGATCACCACGGCCACCGAGGTCGGCACCAGGGCGTACAGCACGGCCGCGACCAGGCCGTACAGGAAGTGCGCGGTGTTGTGCCCGAAGTCCATCCCGGCGAGCAGCGCGCCGATGTACAGCACCAGCAACGGGGATGCCATCAGCAGCAGTTGGGCGCAGACCATGGCGCCGAACTTGGCCCGGACGTAGTCGGTGCGGGTGATCGGGCGGGAGAAGTACAGGGGGACGGTCTGGTAGCGCAGGTCCCGGGAGAGCAGGACCGGCGCCTGGGAGGCGAGGAAGACCGAGATCACCAGGCTGAAGATGGAGAGGTAGCCCGCGTACTCGACCGGCAGCTCGTCGCGCTTCATCACGACCGAGACCGCCACGAAGATCAGCGCGGGCACGGTGATCACGCCCAGCACCAGCATCGGCAGCACCTTGGACTTGCCGGAGCGGCCGAGGCCGTACGCGGCGCGCAGGCTCTGGGTGAAGAGCGCGCGGGTGGCGTAGCTGCGGCCGAGCCGGGGGCCGGTGTAGCCGCGGTAGCCGATGTCGTGGATGACGCCGGTGTCGGCGGACCTGGTCTCAGGAGGCAGCGGCATCGTTCGTCCCTCCCTTGCTCTGCTCGGTGTCCTGGGCGTCGGTGAAGAGCTCGGCGACCCGGTGCCGGCGCTGCTCCAGCCGGACCAGGCCGAGGCCGAGTCCGGCGACGGCGTCGCGGATGGTGTCGTACGTCGACTCGTCGGCCAGCCGGACCAGCAGCAGGTGCGAGCCCTCGGGCTGGACGGACAGTCCGGCCGCGGCGAGCCGCTCGCGGACCGCCGGACCCGGCTCGCGGCCGTGGTCCTCCGGGAAGTCGCCGACCTCGACCGCGAGCACGGCCGTCGCCTCGGTGAAGGAGGCGGTGGAGGAGGAGCGCAGCAGCTTGCCGCCGTCGATCACGACCAGGTGGTCGCAGGTCCGCTCCAGCTCGCCGAGCAGGTGGGTGGTGACCAGCACCGAGATGCCGAAGTCGGTGTGCACCCGGCGGATCAGCGCCAGCATCTCGTCCCGGCCGGCCGGGTCGAGGCCGTTGGTCGGCTCGTCCAGCAGCACCAGTTTCGGGTCGTGCACCAGCGCCTGGGCGAGTTTGACCCGCTGCTTCATGCCGGTCGAGTAGCCGCCCATCGGGCGGTACCGCTCCTCGTACAGGCCGACGTGCCGCAGGGTGTCCGCGGTGCGCTCACGGGCGGCGGTGGCGGGCAGGCCCGCCATCCGCGCCATGTGCACCACGAACTCCGTCGCGGAGACGTCCGGTGGCAGGCAGTCGTGCTCGGGCATGTAGCCGACCTGCGCGCGGATCTCGGAGCCCTGGGTGGCGACGTCCAGGCCGAGGACCTCGCCGCGGCCGGAGGTCGCCGGGGCGAGCCCGAGCAGGATCTTGATGAGAGTGGACTTGCCCGCGCCGTTGGCCCCGACCAGACCGACCACACCCGGCCGCACCTCGACGGTGAGCTGGTCGAGCGCGGTGACACGGGGATACCTCTTGGTGAGGCCGTCCGTCTTGATGACAGCTGTGGACACGGGACCAAACGTAACGGCCTTGTGCGGTACGGGTCATGAGCTGGAATGACGAGGCCGTCTGCTGCTGCGGTATGACGTCGGAGCCCCTCACCCCTAGGGGTTAGAAAAAGCGGAATCCACCTGTACCCTTTGTCGGATCTCTTTACACACTTGCCTGACTCTTTGCCAACGGGGGTGCCGGAGCAGCGCCCCGGCACGGAGGGGGACGATCGACATGTCTGATCGGGCGACCGCGTTCGACCGGATGATGAACCCTTGGGCCTACGACGCGGACGGGAACCTGACCGACTCGGCCCGCGCCCGGGAAGCGGCCCGCACACAGCTCAACTCGGCCTCGGCGTCCGGCGGCGGAGGCGGGGGCGGGGGCGGCTTCAGCGCCGACACCAACGCGCTCACCACCGCGGGGAACAACTCCGACCAGATCCACGCCCGCCTCAACACCGAGGGCCGGGGCGCCGACGAGGCCACCGCCAAGGTGTCCACCTCGCTGGCCAATTGGAGCACCGGCAAGGCCGCGGCGGGCGCCGCCGGCACCTGGGACCAGTGCGTCGCCGCCCTCGGCGGCACCATCGGGCAGACCACCCAGGCGCTGCGCGCCACCGCCGCCAACTACCGGCAGAACGAGTCGGCCGTCCAGCACGACCTCGGCAACTGAGAGGACCACCGAGATGGTCGACTTCCACGAGCTCAGCACCGCCGACTTCGGCGTCCTGGACACCGCCGCCACCGCCTGGACCACCGTCGCCCAGAAGCTCCACGCGATGGACGGCGACTGGGACACCACGGTGATCGCCCAGGTCGACTCCGCCTGCTGGAGCGGCCCCGCCGCCGACCAGGCCCGCCCCGGCCTCCAGCGCACCAACGAGCAGCTGACCGCCGCCGTCACCGAGGCCAACGCCTTCGCCTCGATCTTCACCGAGGCGTCCACCGAGTTCAAGGCCGCGAAGACCAAGCTGGACAAGGCGGTCACCGACGCCCGGACGGCCGGGCTGACCGTCACCGAGAACGGCACCGTGAGCTGGCCCCCGGCCGACAACGCCACCCGGCACGACTACGAGGCCCTCCGGGACTACCAGAAGGAGTGGGGCGACAAGGCGGAGGCCGCCCGCAAGGCGATCGACTCCGCCGTCGCCGAGGCCACCGCCGCCGACGAGCGGATCGCCTGGGCGCTGCGCTCCGACAGCATGACGGACGGTCAGAAGTCCTTCAACGGCAAGGCCATCGGCGGCGGCCCGGAGGCCGACGGCCGGCGCGCCGCCCAGCTCGCGGCCCGGGGCGGGGACATCACCGAGCCCGAACTCACCGAGCTGAACTCGCTGTTGGCCTCGCACGGCAACGACCCGAAGTTCGCCACCACGTTCTACCAGGACCTCGGCCCGGACGGCCTGATCAAGTCCTGGAACAGCATGGTCGGCGACCCGGCGCACCCCCGTGACGACAAGGACCCGCGCTGGAAGGCCTACCAGGACCTCCAGAAGAACCTCGGACTCGGCCTGGCCACCGCCACCCGCACCACCAACGAGCCGCACCTGTCCGACGAGTGGGCCGCCGCGCTGCGCAAGGCCGGCTCCCAGCCGGTCTGGGACAAGCCGTACCGGGCCTCCGGCCTGGACTACGTGCCGTACGGCTACCAGGTGCTCTCCGGCATCCTGATGAACGGGAACTACGACGCCCACTTCATCGACCCGATCGCCGAGCACGTCACCCAGCTCGACACCCAGGACCGGTACTGGCCGGCCCCGATGCCCGGCTCCAGGATCCAGGGCTTCAACCTGACCGGCGGCGACGAGGCGGGCTCCGGCTTCCGCCCCACCACGGCCATCCTGGAGGCGCTCGCGCACAGCCCGGACGCGGCCAACAGGTTCTTCACCGAGCAGCCGACCGCCTACAACCAGGACGGCACGGTCAACCAGGGCGGCAAGCCGAAGCCCTCGGACTACTTCTCCTACTACTCCCACGACAAGGACTGGATCCCGGACACCACCTCCCGGGACTCCAAGGTGTGGGACGCGAGCAAGCAGGCCGGTCCGGCCGCCTTCGGCCGCGCCCTGGAGGCCGCCACCACCGGCCACCCGTACGACGAGCCGGGCCCCGTCCCGCCGGACCGGCACACCACCGAGCAGGCCGACCTGATGAAGCGGGTCGTGGACACCTTCGGCCGGCACGGCGACGACGGGGCGCTGGACGACATCAAGGGCGACGGCAAGCTCGCCGCCATGCGGGGCAGCCTCGGGCACATGACCGCCGAGTACATCGGCGACGTGCAGAACTCGCTCTCCCACGGCACCGACCTGCCGGTCAACGGCTCCCCGGCCTCCCTCGACGCCTCCTCCGTCGCCGGGCTGCTCGACGCCCTCGGCCGCGACCCGGACGCCTACGGCGCGGTGGCCAACGCCAACCAGGCGTACACCACCGCCCTCATCCGCGGCCACCTGGACAGCGGGCAGACCGACTTCGCCCGGCTGGAGTCGGACATCAAGCACAACGCCGAGTCCGGCGGCGTCGTCAGCGGCTACCTCAACCAGGCCCGCATCGACGAGGTGCACAACGAACACGCCGCCTCCGACAAGGAGTTCAACGACGCGCTGGAGAAGAACGTCGGCTACGGCAAGGACGCCTTCAACGCCGTCATCGGCAGCGTGACCGAGAAGATCCCGCTCGGCGGCGAGATCGCGGACCAGATCGTCGACTCGATCGCCGACAGCGTCATCGAGGCCAACAAGAAGGACACCACCGAGGACGGGCGCCAGGAGAGCCGCAACCACACCGCCGAGGCCGAGGGCCGGGTGGCGAGGGGGGCCGACCAGGCGGTCCGGGACGCCGGCAGCGGCACCGGGATCGCCCGCCAGGACATCGACCGGCTCGCCAACAGCGCCCGCGACAGCGCGCTCCAGGGCATGTCGCGCGGGACGGCGAACAACTCGTCCACCAACGCGAAGGGCGACGCGTGAGCGGGTCCGGAGCCGGGCCCGCGGCCCGCTGGGCCCGGCTCCTCGCGGACCGCTGGGCCGGGCGCCTGCACGACCCACTGCTGCTGCCCGCCGTGCTGGTCGTGGCGGTGGCCGCCGCCGGGTTCGTCGGCTACCGGGACTGGCAGGGCCACCGCCCGTCCGAGCCCCCCGGCCGGTCCGCCCACCTCTGCCGCCTGCCCACCGGCGCCGACACCCCGCTCGGACGGCTGCTGCCGCCCGGTGACCAGGACTCCGAGGAGCGGACCAGCTCCGGCGTCCGCGACACCGACCAGCAGAGCTGCGCCGTCCGGATCGACGGCCGCGCCGTGCTCACCCTCACCGCCGTCCGGCGCGAGGGGGAACTCGCCCTGGCCGCCGCGGAGGCCACCCGCCCGGACGCCCGCCCGCTCGACCTGCCCGGCCTGTCCGCGGCCTGGCCGGGCGGCGCCACCGCGGCCCAGTACTGCGTGACCGGGCCCAGCGGCTACGTCGAGGTGCGGGTCACCGCCGGGGAGGCGGCCCGCGCCGACGGGGCGGACGGCCGACAGGCGCTCGAAGAGGTCACCCGCGCCGCGCTGGCGGCGAAGACGAAGGAGCTCTGCCGGTGAAGCACCCCCGGGCCCTGATCGCGGGCGGGTCCGCGCTGCTGCTCGGCGGCGGCCTGCTCGGCTGGCACCTCTACCTCGACCACACCGCCTACCGGCCGCCGGCCGTCGCCCTGTCGCACGGCGAGTGCCGCGGCCTGCTCGACGACCCGGCCGTCACCGGGCTGCTCGGCGGCGCCCCCCGGGTCTTCGTGGAGACGGCCTACCGGGCGGCGACCCCCGACGCCCCGGCCTCCGTGCGCTGCTCGGTCAACGGCGGGGACGGCCGGCTGCTGACCGCCGAGGCGTCGTTCGGCGGCGTGCTCTCCGGCGGCGACAGCCTCGGCGCGGTGGGCTTCGAGTGCACCGTGGACGGCCGGCGCACCGGCTACCGCGCCGTCCTCAGGCTCACCGGCAAGGACGGGAAGCTCCTCCCGGACGGGCCCGGCCGCAAGCGGATGGGCGAGGCCGC
This sequence comes from Kitasatospora sp. NPDC058046, assembly GCF_042885595.1. NCBI lineage: Bacteria > Bacillati > Actinomycetota > Actinomycetes > Kitasatosporales > Streptomycetaceae > Kitasatospora > Kitasatospora sp. NPDC058046. Next base: position 85,830 of record NZ_JBHVRS010000019.1, on the reverse strand, counting down.
CCGCGGCTTCGCCGAGCGCGCCGCCGGGCAGCAGCTCGGCTGCGCGGGCGGCGCCGAGCGGCTCGACGTGGTGTGAGCCGCCCGGCGCCGCTTCCGGCTCGTCGTCAGTCGTCGGATCCCGGTTCAGCCCAGCTGGGCGAGGCCCTCGGTGGCGATCCGTTCGAACACGGTGAGGTCGTTCTCGAAGATCGAGTCCGGGATCGGCCAGTGGATCACCAGCTCGGTGATGCCCACCTCCCGGTAGGTGCCCGCCCAGTCGACGAAGGCGTCCACCGACTGCAGCGGCTTCTCCGCCGTCGACCCCTGGAGCAGCACCTTCTCCAGCGTCCCGGCGTCCCGCCCGACGGCCTCGCAGGCCGCCGTCAGCTTCCCGATCTGCGCGGCGACCACGCCGGGCGCCTCCGCCACCGGCACGTCCGCCGGGCCCTTCGGGTCGCCGTACGTCACCCAGCCCTGCCCGTGCTCGGCGGCCAGCCGCATCCCGCGCGGGCCGGCGGCGGCCACGTAGAACGGCACCCGCGGGGTCTGCACGCAGCCCGGGATGTTCCGCGCCTCGACCGCCGAGTAGTACGTCCCCTCACGGGTGGTGGCGTCGTTGGTCAGCAGCTCGTCCAGCAGCGGCACGAACTCCCCGAACCGGTCCGCCCGCTCCTTCGGCGACCACGCCTCCTGGCCCAGCGCCGTCGCGTCGAAGCCCGTCCCGCCGGCCCCGATGCCCAGCGTGACCCGCCCGCCGGACACGTCGTCCAGCGTGATCAGCTCCTTCGCCAGCGTCACCGGGTGCCGGAAGTTCGGCGAGGTGACCAGCGTGCCGAGGCGCAGCCGCTCGGTGGCGCAGGCGGCCGCCGTCAGCGTCGGCAGCGAGCCGAACCAGGGCTCGTCCTGGAAGGACCGCCAGGACAGGTGGTCGTAGGTGTACGCGGTGTGGAAGCCGAGTTCCTCGGCCCGCCGCCAGGTCTTCTGCCCCTCGCTCCACCGGTGGACGGGGAGGATCACGGTGCTCAGTCGCATGCCCCCGACCCTACGTCCGCGCGGCGCGGTCACGGGTGCGGGCGGGTGCGCTGGGCGGGGAGGGACGGGGCGGAGGTGCGGCGGGCGAGGTCGGCGAGGGTGTGGAAGAGGACGTCGCCGAGCAGGACCGGGTCGCGCGAGGCTTCGGGTGCCCGCGGCGCTTCGGTGGCCTGCGGGTCGCGGGTGTCGGGGCGGGCGGTCGGGGGCGGCTGGTCACGGAGCTGGCGTGTGGGCATGGCTCTTCCTGCCGACGGGGTTGCCGTGGGCAGTCATGCCCGCCGTGGTCGGCCGAACACCCCGGGTACGGGCGGATCGGCCGGAAACGGCGCATGAAGGGCTTGATCACTGCGGGGGCGTCCGCAGGCCGCGGACCCGGGCCGGTGCCCCGGCCGCGCCGATGGGCGAAGATGGACCGGTGACCGAATCCCGCACCGCGCCCCGCCTCATCGCCACCGACCTGGACGGCACCCTGCTCTGCTCCGGCGGCACCGTCACCGACCGCACCGCCGCGGCGCTGGCGGCGGCCGAGGCGGCCGGGGTGCGGGTGGTGTTCGTGACCGGGCGGCCGCCGCGCTGGATGCGGCAGGTGAGCCCGCACATCGGCGGCCACGGGGTGGCGATCTGCTCCAACGGCGGCGCGGTGGTGGACGTGCGGCGCGGCGAGCTGCTGGAGACCTTCCCGCTGCCGGTGGAGACCACCCTGGCGGTGGTCGAGACGCTGCGGGCCGCGCTGCCCGGCACCGCGTTCGCCTTCGAGTACCCGGGCGGCTGGGCCCGCGAGGCCGGCTACGCGGTGCCGATGTGGGGCGACGAGATGGAGCACGAGGTCGGCCCGGCGGAGGAGCTGCTGGGGGCCGGCGGGTCGGTCCGGGGCCTGTTCAAGCTGCTGGCCAAGCACCCGGACCTCGACCCGGACAAGTTCCTCGCCGAGGCCAGGGCGGCGGCCGGGCACCTGGCCGAGATCACCCGCTCCGCGTCGATCCCGCTGCTGGAGATCAGCGCGCCCGGCGTCACCAAGGCCAGCACGCTGGCCCGCTGGTGCGCCGGGCACGGGATCGACCGGAGCGAGGTGGTGGCCTTCGGCGACATGCCGAACGACCTGGAGATGCTGGCCTGGGCCGGCACCGCGTACGCCGTTGCCAACGCGCACCCGCAGGTGCTGGCGGCGGTGCCGCTGCACACCGTGAGCAACGAGCAGGACGGCGTCGCGGCGGTGCTGGAGGAGCTGCTCGGGCTCGGCTGAACCCGGGGCTCCTCCAGCCGGTCGGTGCTCAGCCGAAGCGGCCGTTGACGTAGTCCGAGGTCCGCTGGTCGCGCGGGCTGCCGAAGATCTGCCCGGTCGGCCCGGCCTCGACGATCCGCCCCGGGGTGTCGTGGGTGGCCAGGAAGAACGCGCAGGTCTGCGAGACGCGCTGGGCCTGCTGCATGTTGTGGGTGACGATCACGATGGTGAGCCGCCCGCGCAGTTCGGCGATGGTCTCCTCGACCCGGCGGGTGGAGGTCGGGTCGAGCGCGGAGCACGGCTCGTCCATCAGCAGGATGTCCGGCGAGACGGCCAACGACCGTGCGATGCACAGGCGTTGCTGCTGGCCGCCGGAGAGCGCCCCGCCCGGGGTGTGCAGCCGGGTGGACACCTCGTCCCAGAGCCCGGCCCGGCGCAGGCTGGTCTCCACCAGGTGCTGGCGCTCCTCCTTGGAGACCTTGATCCCGGCCAGCTTGAGCCCGCTGGAGACGTTGTCCTGGATGGACATCGCCGGGAACGGGTTGGGCCGCTGGAACACCATGCCGATCCGGCGCCGCACCTCGGCGGGCCGGCGGCCGGGCCGGTAGACGTCGTCGCCGTCCAGCAGCACCTCGCCGGCGAGGGCGGCGCCGCGCACCATCTCGTGCATCCGGTTGAGGATCCGCAGGTAGGTGGACTTGCCGCAGCCGGACGGGCCGATCAGCGCGGTGACCTCGCCGGCCGGCATCGCCAGCGAGACCCGCTCCAGCACCTTGCGGCTGCCGAACCAGGCGGAGACCTCCCGGGTCTCCAGCCCGGCGAGCGGCCCGCCGTCGGGGTGGCCGTCCGCGTCCTGCCCGTACGGCTGGTCCGCGTACGGCTCGGGGGCGACCGGGGGGAGGGTGATGGTGTCGGCGACCGGGTCGGTCGGTGAGAACTCGGCCTGCGGGGTGTCGGTCAGTGGTGCGTCGGTCATCGGAACGGTCCTCCGGGCGCGCGTCAGTAGAGGTTGGGCAGCAGGGCGGCGGCGTTCTCGTAGACCGCCCAGAGCAGCGCGCCGACCACCGGCGCGAGGCTCAGGTAGGCGGCCGAGCGCCGCCAGTACCGGGCCAGCACCAGGGCGCCGGCCACCGCGCCGAGCAGGCCGAGCGACCAGAGCTGGAGGGTGGCCAGCGCGCCCTTGTCCGCGGCCAGCGCCTTGTCGTACGGGACGGTGGCGGGCCGGCGGCCGGGGTTCTGTTCCGGGTCGCCGTCCAGCCGGGCGCCGATCAGCACGGTGGAGCCGGGGATCCAGTCGGAGTCGCCGGTGACCAGCACCATCCGGTTGCCGGCCGCCGGGTCGACGATCGGGTGGTCGCCGTCGCCGTACACGTTGACGGTGTAGCTGAACTTGCCCTGGCCGGTGGTGGTCTCGATCTTGTCGCCGACCCGCAGCTTGGACAGGTCGGCGAACGGCGCGCCGAAGGTGGCGCCGCGGCCGAAGAGCACGGTGACCCCGCGCTGGCCGGGCAGCGCGGTGTCCCGGCGGTGGCCGGGGCCGCGCATCAGGTCCCGGCCGGTGGTGCCCTCGACCACCACGGCCTGGTGCAGACCGATCGCCGGGATGTCCAGCAGCGCCACCGGGGCGCCGTCGGCGGCCGCGCCGGTCGGGGCGACCGCCCGGGCCAGCTGGTCGCGGAAGGTCTTGTACCCGGTGGACTGGTAGTGCCGCTGCTGGACGTGCGACAGCGTGAACAGGTACCCGACGAAGCCGAGCACCAGCGCGGCCGCCAGGCTGACCGCCCAGGCGCCCTGGAGGAACCGCCGCCGCCCGGGGGAGACGGCGGGCCGGACCGGGGCGTCGGACGCGGCGGGGGCGGCGGGGGCGGCCGGCTGCGCCGGGGCGCTCCGCTCGACCGGCTTCTCCAGCACCGGGGCCGTCACGAGGTGCCGCCCGAGCCGTTGCGGCGGCGCAGCAGGCGGCGGCCGAGCAGCGGCGGGACGAGCACCACGGCGAGCAGTTCCAGCGCGGTGAGGGAGGACAGCATCCAGTCCTCGGGCTTGCCGCTGATCTCGACCACGTTGGCGGCCACCTCGGTGGCGGCGCCGCCGCGGCCGCGGGCGACCACCTGGCCGGTCTGCGGGTCGATCACGTCCTCGGTGCCGTCACCGGCGCCGGGCGCGTTCGGGTCGCCGCCGGCCGCTCCGGCGGCGTTCGGGTCGCCGGCACCGCTGGCCGTACCCGCGCCGCCGGTGCCGCCCGCCGCACCGCCGGTACCGGTGCCCCCGGTGCCACCGGACCCGCCGGTGCCGCCGGAGCCGCCCGCCGCACCGCCGGAGCCGCCGGCCGCGCCGCCGGAACCGCCCGAGCCGGAGCCGGTCTTGACGGGCTGGCCGTCCTTCACGGTGCAGTCCAGCGGGCTGCCCGCCTTGTCGCAGGGGCTCGGCATCGGGGCGTTCTTGAGGACGGTCAGCTCCCCGGCCGAGTTGAAGGTCGGGTTGGCGCAGTTGGCGAGGGTGTCGGGGTCGACCGGGCTGGCGTTGCCGGGGATGTTCCTGGTCTGCAGCAGACCGCCCTTGACCAGGCCGCGCGGGATCGGCGAGTAGCCGAGGTCGTCCGCCTTGCCCTGGCCCTCGCACAGCACGTAGGAGAGGAAGCGGCTGAGCGCGGAGCCCTTGTCGTTGTTGAAGCGCGGCGGCGGGGGTGCCGAGGCTCCGGCGCGCGGCACGATCAGGTAGCTGTAGCTGGAGATCGGGTAGGCGCGCGGGTCGTCCATGGTGTAGACGCCGTCGAGGTTCTGCTGCAGGTAGTTCGGGTCGTTCGCGGGGGTGCCGTCGTCCACGCCGCGGATCTTGGCGGCGGTGAGCGCGACGGCGACGTTGGAGGCGGTCGGCAGCGCGTAGTAGCCGGCCTGGTTGAGCACCTTCACGACCGGCCAGTTGCTGCGCTTGGCGAAGGCGTACTCGTCGTAGCCGATGGTGCCGACGTTGGTCGGGGACTTGATGTAGCCGGCCACCACGTCGGAGCCGTTCTGCGCGGTCATCCGGCCGGAGGGCGGGAAGAACTCGGTGTAGTCACCGCAGCTCACGCCGTTGACGGACTTGCAGTAGGCGTCCCACTGGTCCTTGTGGGTGTGCTCCATCCAGCGGGTGAACTGCGCGGTGGCGCCGGAGCCGTCGGAGCGGACCACCGGGGTGATCGGCAGGCTGGGCAGCGGCTTGCCGTAGTCGTTGGTGATCTTCGGGTCGTTCCAGTTGGTGATCTTGTTGGTGAAGATGTCCACGACGGTCTGCGGGGAGAGCCGCAGGTCGCGGACCTGCTTGCCGCCGACCACCAGGTTGTACATGAAGGTGGTGCCGCCCGCGGTGATCGGGACGTAGGAGAAGCCCCAGGTGGGCTTCTCCGCGCTTCCGGTCCCGGACGCCTGGCCGCCCTGCCCCACCCCGCTGTCCTGCCCCGAGCGGAACGGCACGTCCGAGGCCGTGAAGTCGTCCTGCCCGTTCGACCAGGCGGTGCGGCCGGCCGCGGAGCCGACCGGGCTGAAGTTGATCTGGATGCCCTGCGGGGAGACGTCCTGCCGCCACTGGTCGATGGCAGGACCGGCCCAACTGGAGCCGTCCGCGCTCAGCGAGACGGAGGCCGCGAACGCCGGGGACTGCCCCAGCAGCGGGGAGGCCGCCGCGAGCATCAGGGACATCGTCCCCGCCAGCAGCCGGGCCACGGAGCGACTGAGGCCCCTGGACATGTGAACTCCTCTGGTACGGAGGGTGGTTGGTCTGGACATCAGTGCTTCGCCTGCGAGTGGAGGGCGTACGGACGGGCGATGCCCCCGAGGGCGGCCGCCTCCTGGCGGCGGGCCTCCCGGTTGATCCGGCGCTTCTGGGCGCGGGTCAGCTGCCCGGGACGGCGGCCGCCGAGCATGCGCGCGGTGACGAAGAGGATCAGCACCACGGCCATCAGGGTCAGGCCGGCCGCGAAGCCGCGCGCGATCATCCCGTCGTACGGCTGCTTGACGTAGTTCCAGATGTACAGCGGCAGCGACACCTGCTGCGCGTCGAACGGGCTGGCGTTGAACCGCGGGGTGAAGCCGGAGGTGAGCAGCACCGGCGAGGTCTCGCCGACGCCGCGCGCCATGCCGAGCACCACCGCGGTCACCAGACCGGGCCGGGCGGTCGGCAGCACCACGTTCCACACCGTGCGCCACTGGCTGCCGCCGAGCGCGTAGGAGGCCTCCCGCAGGGTGCCGGGCACCAGCCGGATGACCACCTCGGCGGCCCGGGTGACGATCGGCATCATCATCACGGTGAGCGCGAGCGAGGCCGCGAAGCCGCTCTTCTCGAAGCCGAAGGTGAGGATCACGATGCCGTAGACGAACAGGCCGGCCACGATGGACGGCAGCGCCGTCATCGCCTCGACCAGGGTGCGCACCGGGCGGGCCGCCCGGCCGCCGACCTCGGACATGAAGACGGCCGCCGCGATGCCCAGCGGAACGGCGAACAGGGAGGCCAGGCCCAGCTGTTCGAGCGAACCGACGATCGCGTTGAGCGCGCCGCCGGAGGTGAGCGGGTCGAGCGGGCCGGTGCGCTCCATCGACTCGGTGAAGAAGTTGAGGTGCTGGGCCGCCTCCCAGCCCCGGCTGGCGACGTAGCCGATCTGGTCGGCGGTCAGCGCGACCACCAGCAGCCCGGAGCTCCAGGCGACCACGGCGACCAGCCGGTCCCGCACCATCATCGGGTTCCACTGGAGCCGGCCGAGCAGGTAGTAGCCGGCCAGGAAGAGCAGGTACCAGCAGAGCAGGAAGCCGAAGGCGCCGCTGAACGGCAGCACCCGCTCGTAGAGCACCCAGTCCAGCGCGAGCGAGCCGACCGCCGCACCCGCCACGGTGAGGACGTCGTCGCGGGTGACGCCGCCGATCCGCAGCTTCTTCTCGGGGCCCGGGGTCCCGGCCGCGGCGGGCCCGGCGGGCCCGGGGGACGCGGGGGGCGAGGGCTCGCCGGCGGGCCCGGACGCCGCGACCGGCGGCAGGTCGAGCGTGGTCATCGGATGGTCCCTTCACGGTGCGGACGGCTGCGTGCCCTGTGGGCGGACTGACGGTCGGTCATGCTCAGTCCGCCGTCGCGGCGCCGGAGCGCGAGCGGTTGATGACGATCCCGGCCAGCACGTTGACCAGCAGGGTGAGCGCGAACAGCACCAGACCGGCGGCCATCAGCGCGGAGAGCGACAGCGCGTCCGACTCGCCGAAGCGCAGCGCGATCAGCGCGGAGATCGAGTTGGCGCCGTTCTCCAGGATGTGGGTGATGGCCTTGAAGTTCGGCGAGATGATCAGCGCGACGGCGATCGTCTCGCCCATCGCCCGGCCGAAGCCCAGCATCACCGCGCCGATGACCCCGCCCTTGCCGAACGGCAGGACGACCGCGCGGACCATCCCCCACCGGGTCGAGCCGAGCGCGTACGCGCCCTCCCGCTCGCCCTGCGGGGCCTGGGAGAACACCTCCCGGCTGAGCGAGGTCACGATCGGGATGATCATCAGGGAGACCACCACGCCGGCGATGAAGGTCGACGAGGTGTACGAGGTGCCGATGTCGCCGGTCCGCACCTTGAGGAAGGGGATGTACTCCCCCAGGTGGTTGGCCAGCCAGCGGACGAAGCCGATGATCCGCGGCTGCAGGAAGAACAGGCCCCACAGGCCGTAGACGATGCTGGGGATGGCCGCCATCAGGTCGATCAGCGAGACCAGGGCGGCCCGCAGCCGCACCGGGGCGTACTCGGAGATGAAGATCGCGGTGCCGATCGCCACCGGGACGGCGATGACCAGCGCGATCACCGCGATCAGCAGGCCGTTGGGCAGGACGGCGGCGATGCCGAAGTTGTGGGCGGCGGTCTGCCACTTCTGCTCGGTCAGGAAGGACAGGCCGACGGCGCGCAGCGCGTCGGAGCCGCGCAGGATCAGGAAGAAGGCGATCAGTCCCATGATCGCGAAGACCGAGAAGCCGGCCAGCCGCAGCACGCCGCGGAACACCCGGTCGCCCGGGGTCGCGGGGGAGGTGATCGTGCGGGGCACGTCCTGGTCGGGCCCGTGGTCGGGTTGGCGTGGTGCCCCGGCGTACGGTGCCGCGGGCTCGGCGGCGGATGTCATGGTGTGCTCTCCGTGCTCGGGAACGGGCGTGCTCGGTGAGGGACCGGGGCGCTGCCTCGGCGGGAGGGAAAGCGCTCGGCGGGGCCGGAACGGCGGCCCCGCCGAGCGCGGGTTCCTACTTGCGGCGCAGTCGCGACCACTGGGCGCGGGCGCCGGTCAGCACCTTCGCCCCGGCCGGGGTACCGCCCAGGACCAGCGCGGCCGGTCCTCCGACCAGCAGCACCAGGCCGGCGATCAGCGCGACGGGCAGCAGCAGGCGGGCGGTGCCGGGACGGTCGGGCACCGGGGTGCCGACCGGGGCCGCGGCGATCGCGTTGCCGGAGGGCGCGGCGCCCGCGCCGGGCTTGGCGCCGCCGGCCGCGCCGGGAGCCGCGGCACCGCCGGCCGTGCCGGTCCCGGTGGAGCCGGTGCCGGAGAGGCCGCCGCCGGACAGGCCGTCGGAGGAGCCGAAGCCGGTGCCGCCGGAGTTGCCGTCGGCGGTGGTGCCGCCGGTGCCGGAGCTGCTCACCGGGGTGGTGCCGTCGCCCGTGCCGCCGGAGCCGGAGGAACCGTTGCCGCTCTCCGGGGTGCCCGGCTCGCCGCCGGGCGGAGGGGCGGTCTGGTTGCCGGGCAGCTTGCCGTCCTGGGCCGCGACGTGCTGCACGGCCTCCTGGGCCTGCTGCCGCTGGGCGCCGGTCAGCGCGAGGTAGCCCTGGGCGAGCTGGCCCGGCGCGAGGCCGTAGGTCTGGCCGTCGGTGGTCACGGTCTTGAGGAACTGCGAGATCGACGCGGCCTTCTCGGCGGGCACGCCGCCGGTCGGCACCATCGCGTACTGCACCGCGGTCAGCGGGTACGCCCGCTGGTCACGCGAGAACGCGGTGTCCGGCGTGCCGTAGGGCAGCTGCTGGACCCCGGTGGCGGCGTCGGTCGGCATGTCGCCGACGGCGGCCTGGAAGCCGGCCGTGCCGGGCGACACGAAGGAGCCGGCCGGGTTGAGCAGCGAGGCCTCGGGGAGCGAGAAGGCCTTGGCCTGGCCGGTGTCCATGATGGCGAGCAGCGACCGCTGGCCGGGGATCTGCGTGGCACAGGCCTTGTGGCTGCCGTCCGACTCGGTGTTCGGCTGCTGGCAGTTCGGCTGGTACTGCATCAGGTTGCGCGCGACCCGCCCGAGACCGTCGAGCGAGGGGTTCCACTCGTACTGCTTCCAGTGCTTGAAGTCGACTCCGGCACTGCCCTGCGCGGGCCCGGAGTAGTCCTGGACCTGGAACGCCTCCGCCGGGTAGCCGGCGAACTTCGGCTTCAGGTAGAAGCTGTCGACGCGCATGCCCCACTGGTCCGGCTCACCGTCGAGGAAGCGGCTCGCGTCCGGATCGGCGGCGAACCACGAGGTCAGCTGGTAGGTGAAGTCGGTGGTGCCGCCGGGGACACCGGGGTAGATCGTCAGGGTGCCGCCGCAACTCGTCGGCCAGTGGATCCCGTTGGCCGCCGTCTCCGGGTTCAGCTGCTTGAACTCGGGGTCGGTGAACAGGCAGTTCGGGTTGCCGGCCACCGAGGGGATGCTCGTCCCCGGTGAGGCGTAGGACTGGGTGAGCAGCTTGGCGACCAGCCGGGCGTTCAGCTTCATGTCGCGGATCTGCCGCCCGGTCTTCGGGTCGTCGATCAGGTACGTGACCGAGATGCCGGTCGTCGCGAGCGGGGCGTAGACGTACGGACGGGTGGGCGGCGAGCGGTCGGGCCGCGCCGTCAGCGCGACCTCCGTGCTGCTGCTGCCCCCCAGGAACGCGGCACGGGCCTGCGGCTCACCACCGGAGGGGACGTAGCCCACGGTCATCGGCGAGTCGCCCAGGCACAGGCCGGCCCGCCACTGCTGCATGGCCCGGTTGGCCATCTCCAGACCGGCGGCACCGAAGGCCTGGTTGCTCACCGTGCAGGAGTCCGCCGTGGGCGCGAAGGACAGCGGGACCACCGTCCGGTGCTGCCAGGCGCACTGCTCGCTGGTCCGGTTGCCCGTCTTCCAGTTCTGGTTGCCGGGGGTCATGATCCCGTCGGCGGCGGTGTAGGCGTCCGGGTCGGCGTCCAGGTCGTGGAACTCGCAGTCGGCCTTGCCGTCGAGGACCTGGAAGAGGTCCAGCGGGTCGCCGCCGTAGTTCGGCTCGACCACCAGGGAACAGGGGTGGGTCGCGTCACAGCCGAGCGTGGAGCTCTCCTTCGCGCTCCACACCTCGATCGAGGCGGCGCCCGAGCCGTCCGGACCGGTGGAGGCGATCACCTGGTTGGTGGGCCACTCCGGCACCTCCGTGCGCGTCGGCCGGGGCGGCTGCTCGAAGCCCTTCGTCCGGTCGCCGCCGTAGAGGGTGCTGCCGTAACAGTCCGTCACTGCCGGGTCGGTGCCCCGGCACTGGTAGATCCGCACCGCGTAGAGGATGTGGGTCGACAGCGACTGTGCCGTCGGCGCGGGATCGTTGGACCCCAGGTAGACCGTCGGGGTGAAGCCGCTCCAGGACACCTGGAGGACCTGGTTGGTCAGGTTGGCCGTCTGGGAGACGGTCACGCTTCCCGGCTGGCCGTACTGCTTGGTGGCCGGAAGCCAGACCTTCGGGCCCGGGACGGTCACCGCCGAGTCGGCGTGCGCCTGTGGCGCCGCGCCCAACCCGATCGGAATGACGGCGAGCGCCGCCACCACGGCCTTGGCGAGGACCAGGGCCGGTAGTCGACGGCGCCACCTCCCTGGGCCTCTCGGGTCGGGTACGCGGTTTCTCATGGCGAGGCCTCCGGGAGATGCGGGCCGCCGGGGGAGGCGGCACGAGGGCGTCGATCGCGCTGGGGACGGACGGTTCCGTGCGTACTATTCGGCCAGTCGGACATGGCGGGATCCGGTCGACCAGATGTACGAGACCACAACGCGACGACTCCGTACCGGAGTTGGGAACTCCGCAAGCGGCGGGGCCCCCCCCCGGGGCGGGGCCCCCCGCCCGGGGGTGAGAAAAGCGGGGGCGGGTACCGGGGGGTGAGTGGGGCGGGGGGGAGGGGACCCGGGGCGTGGCGAGATGTGGGGCCG
>NZ_JBHVRS010000019.1:0-74434 GCF_042885595.1 Kitasatospora sp. NPDC058046 | reverse complement strand
GCCCTGGGGCCCTGGGGGGCTCCGGTCCCCCCATTTTCACGCCCCCACACCCCCACCACGCCGCCCGGTTGTGGGCAACCCCCCCGGCGGGGGCCCCGCCCCGGGGCGGGGCCCCGCCGACCTGCGGTTCAGTACCGGGCGAGCGGTACCGGGTGGTTCAGTGCGCCGGGGTGTAGGACAGCGCGAGCTTGCCGATCTTCTGGCCGGCGGTGAAGTAGCCGGTGCCCAGCTTGGTGTCGAGGTACTGCGCGCCGGCCGCGTCCACCTCGAAGCTGGAGGAGGTCAGGTTCTGGGTGAGGCCGCTGCGGGTGATCACGTTGTCGCCGGACGGGTCGAGCAGCGGGACCGGCGTGGTCGAGCCGTTCGGGACACCGGTGAAGTAGCCGTTGTCGGCCGAGAAGTCGAGCTGCTTGAAGGCCACGCTCTTGCCGGTCTTGAGGTTCAGGAAGAGCAGGCCGCCGCCGAACTGCACGTCGCCGTAGAAGCTCGGGATGTTCGCGGCGCCGCCGGTCACCGGAAGCGTCACGGTGAGGCCCGCCGTCTGGTCGTACGCCGGGTCCGCGGGCTGCAGCGGGATGATCACGATGCCGTTGAGCGCGGCGTTCGTCAGGAAGTTGACGTCGGTGGTGATCACGGCCTGGCCGGCGGCCGGGGTGGTGGCCGTGTCGGCGACGGCGACGCCGCTCACGGCGGTCAGGGAGAGGACGACGGCGGCGCCGGTCGCGGCCAGGCGGGCGCTGATGCGGGACATGCTGGACTCCTTGGGAGAGGGAGAGGTGATGTGCGGGTGGTGCGGTTCGGCGGGGCTCAGGAATGGGTGACGGAGCCGCAGGCGATCTGCGGCAACGGGACGAAGCCGGACTTCCTGATGGCGTCCGCGCCGTTGCGGCAGATCCAGCCGCCGCGGCCGAAGATGCCGCGCAGCGCGGCACCACGGGTGTTGTCGGCGTACAGCTCCGCGTCGCGCAGGACGTTCGACAGCACGACCCCGTACGGCGCCGTGACGGCGGAGGCCGAGATCGTCCTGGTCTGCGGGTCAATGGGCGCGATGCCGTCGACGGACCTCAGGGTCAGGGCACCCGGCACGTCCTCACCACCGCCCTGTCCCTGGTACGCCTGGCCGATGTAGTAGCCCGTCGAGTAGGGGATCAACGCGTCGGGGTCGGCCAGGAGCGGGTCGCTGCCCTGGTTCTCCCGGATGCCGCTGGTGACGCAGGCACCGGGGGTGACCGCGTAGCCGCGACCGATCGTGAGCAGGAAGTGCGCCCTCAGACCTGTCCCGGACGGGGGAAGGTAGGCCTTGATGGTGGCGTTCGGCAGCGCCGGGTCGATCTGGTTCCAGGTGGTGACCGCGCAGGTGTAGATGTCCTTCAGGTTCCCGGTGCTCAGGTTCGCCGGGGCGTTTCCGGTGGCCGGGGCGGCCCAGGCGACGGCGTCCCAGGCGATGGCCACGAAGTCGTCCGTCGAGAGGTCGTCCTGCTGCGGGCCGCGTGACGCGCGGGCGAAGTCCACAGTGGTGCCGGTGCGGCCGTTCAGCGCGACCATGCCGGCGTGCTGGTCCGCGGGCCGGGCCATCCTCGTGGCACCCGACTTGGTGGTGATGGTCCCGCTCGGACGCGTGTCCCAGCTGTACAGCCTCGGTGTCGCCGGATCCGTCAGCGAGGCGTTGTAGCCGCTCGCGATCCGGTTCATCAGGATCTGGGTGGTCCCGTCGCCGACACCCACGACGTCGACGGCACGCGGTGTGACACCGGCCGCCGGGTCGGCGAGCGCGGTACCGCCTGCGGTGGTCGTCACCAGGACGGCGATCGCGGCGGCACCGCCCAGCTTGGTCATGGCCCTGCGCATCGGCCCGCCTCCGGCGTCCGGTCGTGGTGAGGGTGGCCCGGCGGCCGCGGGGCGAGGCCCCGCGGCCGCCGGTGTGGTGCGGGGTGGATCAGGAGTGGGTGACGGCGCCGCAGGCGTAGGCCGGCAGCGGCAGGAAGCCGAAGCTCTTGAGGTCGTTGGCGCCGTTGTTGCAGAGCCAGCCGTTCTTGCCGAAGATGGCGCGCAGGGTGGCGTTCGAGGTCCACTCGCTGTCACGGAAGACGTTGTAGACCACGCGGGAGTACGGGGTGGCCGCGAAGGCGGTGCTGATCGTCTTGGCCGCGGTGTCCACCGGCAGGACACCGTTGACGTTGCGGATGGTCAGCGGGCCCTGGACGTCGGCGCCGCTGCCCTGGCCGTAGTAGACCTGGCCGATGTAGTGGGCCACGGAGTAGGGGACCAGCGCGTTGGGGTCGGCCAGGACCGAGTCGCTGCCCTGGTTCTCCTGGGTGCCGCTGACGACGCAGGCACCGGGGGTGACCGCGACGCCGCCACCGATGGTGGTCAGGAAGTAGGAGCGGGTGCCGGAGTCGGTCTGCGGCAGGAAGGGCTTGATGGTGGCGTTCGGCAGCGACGCGTCGATGTCGTGCCAGTTGGTGACCGCGCAGGTGAAGATGTCCTTCAGGTTCGCGGTGCTCAGGTTCGCCGGGGCGTTGCCGGTGGCCGGGGCGGCCCAGGCGACGGCGTCCTTCGCCAGGCTGACGAAGTCGTCGCTGCTCGGGTCGCTCGCCTGCGGGCCACGCGAGGAGCGGGCGAAGTCCACCGTGGTGTTGGTGTAGGTGGTCAGCGCCTTGATGCCGGCGCCGGAGCCGTTCGGGCGGGCGATCGCGGCGGAACCGGCCTTGGGGGTGATGGTGGTGTTGATGGGGGTCGCGTCCCAGCTGTAGACGCGGGGGGCGTTCGGGTCGGTCAGCGACGCGTTGTAGTCGGCGGCGAGCTGGTTCACGACGGCCTGGGTGGTGTCGGAGCCGGTGCCCACGAAGTCGATGGCGCGCGGCGTCACGCCGGCGGCCGGGTCGGCGACGGCGGTGCCGCCGGCGACGGTCGCGATGGAGGTCGCCAGGGCGGCGACGGTGAGCAGCTTGGCAGCGGTCTTACGCATGTTCCTCTTCCTCCGGGGGAGAGACGTACATCGCGTGAAACCCGTACTCCGTTCGGGAGTTCGGGGCCGTGTGGCCGCGTCCGCTGCGGCCTCGCCGGCAGTGCCGATCCTGTCCGGCGGGGAGGTTCCGCCGGAAGGGAGGCCGGGTCCGGCCGGGGAATGTCGACTCATCGGTTCGACGAGGTTTAGCCACTGGTCAGCGTGCACGTGACAGGGGCACTACCGGCCCTCCGAACCCGGTCGACGTTCTTCTCCAGGAAGCTGCTCGGGGTGTTGCCGGAAACCTGCCCTTCACCGGAACTGCACGGACGGGGGCCGTGGACGGAACCGCCGCCTCCGGACCCGCCCCCGGACATGCTCCGGATACGCCCGGGATACGCCCCGGACACGCCTCCGGACATGCCGACATGGCGGTCCGTCGCGTTCGACGGACCGCCACGCACACGGTCTTCTACAGCGGCCGGCGGCCGTCCCGCCCCGATCGCCGCAACTCCTGCCCCACCCACTGCAGTCCGGCCAGGAACCCCTCGATCCCCGCCTGGCACTGGTCCCGGCGCAGGTACCCCCGGGCGCTGCGGGCGACCGGGACGGCGTCGGCCGCCCCCGGCCGGGTGCTGCGCACCGGCAGGTAGGCGGCCCAGACCCACTGACGTCCTTCGGACTGCCCGACCGAGCACCGCAGCGCGGCCCGTTCGATCAGCAGCACCCGGACGGCCTCGGCGAGTTCGTCCTCGCTGCGGTACGTCCGTACGCCGACCCCGAGCGGCCTCCCGTTGGCGGCCCGCAGTGCCCAGCCGAGGCAGCGGTCGGCCGCCGGCACGATCAGCAGTCGCGGGCCGCGTCGCTCAGCGGCCATCGGTGCGTCTCAACGGTACGGCGGGCTCCGGGAGTTCGTGCGGAGGCTGCTTGGAGAGCAGCACCACGAACCGCCGGAAGGCGTTCTGGCAGGTCGCGTACCGCTCGTACGCGCGGCTGGAGCGCACCTCGGGGAGGGCGCGCGAGCCCGGGACGACCCAGATCCAGCCGATGCCCTCCCGCACGTGGGTGATGCGCGCGGTGAGCCCGGGCGCCGCGGCGCGCAGGCCGTCGAAGCCCCGCTCGGCCTCGCCCGCCGTCTCGAACGCGGCCGGGGTGATCGCGACCACCCGGCCGTTGGACGCCTTCAGTTGCCAGCGGTAGCGCCCGTCCGCTGCCCGTTCGGCGCGGAAACCCCCTCGACTTGCCCCTGCTGCGGTGTGACCGCGGCCGGCAGCGTTCACTGCCCCCTCCGTCCGGTTGCCCTCCGGTTTCCCCTCCGAGCGGAGCAAAGCTATGTGTGCACACGGAGCCCCCGAAAGCCCAGAACGTTCACAACTTGCGCTGTTGGTCGGGAAGTTCTCTCTCGTTTAACTTTCACCGGTTCTTGGTGGTAGTCCCGGTCGGAACCCTCAGAGCCGGGCCGTCCAGCGCACCATCGTGCCCTTGCGGTACGGCCCGCTCTCGTGCCAGGCGTCGCCACCGAGCGCCTCGGCGCGCCGGGTGAGGTTGAGCAGGCCGCTGCGCCGGCCGCCGGCCGGGATGCCCACCCCGTCGTCGGTCACGGTGAGCAGCACGCCGGGCCGGCCGCCCCGGTCCAGCGAGTCCGGGTCGCCGCCCACCGGGCGGCCGTCCTCGCCCAGGTGGGTGGTCGCGTCGATCTCCACGCCGACCCGGGAGGCGCGCGCGTGCCGGGCCGTGTTGGAGAGCATCTCGCGCAGGGCGGCGAGCAGTTGACGGCCGGTCTTCTCCCCGACCAGGCTCTCCACCGGCCCGACGAAGCTCACCGAGGGCTTGAAGCCGAGCGCGGCCGCGGCCTGGCTGGCCTCCCGCAGCACCCGGGTGCGCAGGGTGTCCGGCGCGTCGCCGTGGTCGTCGTGCTGGAGGGCGTAGATGGTGGTGCGGACCTCCTGGATGGTGGCGTCCAGCTCGTCCACCGCCTTGCCGATGCCGACCCTGACCTCGGGGACGACGGCCCGCCGGGCGGCGCTCTCCAGCATCATCCCGGTGGCGAACAGCCGTTGGATCACCAGGTCGTGCAGGTCGCGGGCGATCCGGTCGCGGTCCTGGAAGACGGCCAGCCGCTGCTGGTCGCGCTGGCCCTCGGCGAGCCGCAGGGCCAGCGCGGCCTGCGAGGCGAAGGTCTCGGCGAGCTGCTTCTCGCTGTCGGTGAACGGCACCGCGCCGTGCGGGCGCCAGACGCAGAGCCCGCCGAGCACCCGCCCGGCGGCGACCATCGGCACGGCCATGGACGGGCCGAAGCGGCGGGCGAGCCGGATCACCACGGTCGGGTCGCTGGACATGTCGTCCAGGTAGACGCTCTCCCCCGCGAGCAGCCGCGCCGCGAAGCTCTCCCGGGGCAGCAGTTCGCCGCGGACGTACTCGGCCAGTTCGCCGGAGGCGTGCGCGACCCGCATCTGCCCGTCGCCCTCGCCGCCGCCCTCCGGGCCGGTCGGCAGCAGGATCATGCCGAGCGCAGCGTCCGCCAGCTCCCGCACCTGCTCGGCGGCGACGGTCAGCGCGCTCTCGGCCTGCTCGGCGGAGAGCAGCGCGGTGGCGACGGCGGCGGCGCCGGCGATCCAGCGTTCGCGGCGGCGGCCCTCCTCGTACAGCCGGGAGTTCTCGATGGCCACGCCGGCCGCCGCGGCGAGCGCGTGCACCACCTGCTCGTCCTCGGGGGTGAAGGCGCCGCCGCCCTTCTTCTCGGTGAGGTAGAGGTTGCCGAACACCTCCGCGCGGACCCGGATCGGCACGCCCAGGAAGGTCCTCATGCAGGGGTGGTGCGGCGGGAAGCCGGAGGAGCGCGGGTCGGTGCGGAGGTCGGCCAGCCGCAGCGGCTCGGGGCGGTCGATGAGCGCGCCGAGGATGCCCCGGCCGGCGGGCAGTTCGCCGATCTCGGCGGCGGTCTCGTCGTCGACCCCGACGTGGATGAAGTCGGCCAGGCCGGTGCCGCCGGGGGCGATCACGCCGAGCGCCGCGTAGCGGGCGTCGACCAGTTCGGCGGCGCCCACGGCGATCCGGTGCAGGGTGGCGTGCAGGTCCAGCCCGGCCCCGATCGAGACCACCGCCTCCAGCAGCCGCTGCATCCGGTCGGTGACCGCGGCGGCCGACTGCAGGCGCTCGGCGACCTCGGTGACCAGGGTGTCCAGCCCGAGCGAGGCGATCTCCGGCACCTGGTGGGGCGTCTGCTCGGCGGCGGCCCCGGGGAGGTCCGACGGGAGGCCCGGAGCGGGGTCCGACGGAAGGCCCGGAACGGGGTCCGACGGGAGGCCCGGAACGGGGTCGGGCGGGAGGTCCGGCGTGGGGTCCATGAAGAAAGCCTACGTTTGTACGCTTTTCAGCCGAAGGACGGCGCGACTAACGGGTGACGGCCCGGCCGGCGGCAGCCGGAACCGGCTCCAGCAGCCCGTCCGCCTCCCGCTCCCGCCGCCACATCGCGTGCAGTCGCCCGTCCGGGTCGGCGACCAGCTCCGACCAGCGGCCCCGCTCGGCCACCCGTCCGCCGTCCAGCACCAGCACCTCGTCCACCGTGGTGTCGTCCAGCCCGGCCAGCCGGTGGGTGATCAGCACGGTGGTGCGGCCCGCGGTGGCGGCCAGCAGGTCGGCGGTGAGGGCGTCGGCGGTGGGCAGGTCGAGGTGCTCGGCGGGCTCGTCCAGGACCAGCACGGGGAAGTCCGCGAGCAGCGCCCGGGCGAGCGCCAGCCGCCGGCGCTGTCCGCCGGAGAGCCGGGCGCCGTGCTCGCCGACCATGGTGTCCAGGCCGTCCGGCAGGCCCTCGGTCCACTCCAGCAGCCGGGCGGCGGCCAGCGCGGCGCGCAGCTCCTCCTCCCCCGCCGCCGGCCGGGCCAGCCGCAGGTTCTCCCGAAGCGAGCTGTCGAAGACGTGGGCGTCCTGGGCGCAGAGCCCGATCACCCGGCGGACGGACTCGCCCGCCAGCGCGCGGCTGTCCACGGCCTCGGGGCGGCCGTCGGCGAACCGCACCGTCCCGGCGCTCGGCTCCAGGAAGCGCAGCAGCGCCTGGGCGAGGGTGGTCTTGCCGGAGCCGGACGGGCCGACCACGGCGATCCGGCGGCCGGCCGCGAGGTCGAGGTCCACCCCCGCGAGCGCGTCCGCCGTCTGCCCGGGGTGCCGTACGGTCAGCCCGCGCACCGCGACGGGCAGCGGCCGCTCGGGCAGTGCCACCGGTTCGGCGGGCTCGGCGACCGGGGGTTCGGCGGAGAGCACCTCGTCCAGCCGGGCCCGCGCGGCGCGGCTGCGCTGGCGGGCCTGGACGGCGAGCGGCATCCCGGTGACGGCCTCGAAGGCGGCCAGCGGGGTCAGCACCACCACGGCCAGGCAGACCGGCGCCAGCACCCCGTCGCGCACCCCCTGGACGCCGACGGCGGCCGCGGCGGTCACGGTCAGCCCGGTGAGCAGGGCGATCAGCCCGGTGCCGAGCGCCGTGGTGGCGGCCGAGCGGGCGGCCAACCCGGTCAGCGCGGCGTCGGCGCTACGGACGGCGGCCAGCCGGCCGGGCAGCGCGCCGGCCACGGTGAGCTCGGCGGTGCCGGTGAAGGCGTCCACCACGGCGGTGGCCAGGCGCCCGCGCGCCGGGGCCTGGCGCCGCTCGGCGCCGACCGACCAGCGGGCGGCCAGGGCGGGCACCAGTCCGCCCGCGAGCAGCAGTCCGAGGCCGAGCACCAGCCCGGCGGCCGGCAGGAAGGCGGCCATCGCCGCGGTCGAGGCCAGCGCGACCAGGCCGGCCACCGCGGCCGGCAGCCGCCAGCGCAGGTAGTGGTCCTGGACGGCGTCCACGTCGGCGACCAGCCGGGAGAGCAGGTCGCCGCGCCGGAAGGCGGGCAGTCCGGCCGGGGCGAGCGCGCTCAGCCGCCGGTAGACGGCGGCCCGCAGGGTGCCGAGGGTGCGCAGCACCGCGTCGTGCGAGACCAGCCGCTCGGCGTAGCGGAAGACGCTGCGGCCGATGCCGAAGGCCCGTACCGAGGTGACGGCCATCATCAGGTAGAGCACCGGCGGCATCTCGGAGGCCCGGGAGATCAGGTAGCCGGAGGTGGCCATCAGCGCGACGGCGCAGCCGAGGGCGAGCGCGCCGAGCAGGATCGAGAGCGCCAGCCGGGGGGTGCCGCCGCCCTCGGGCCGGGGCTCCTCGGCGACGGCGGGGGCGGGCGTGGGGCGGCCGCTGTGGGCGAGCGGCGCCACCGGGGCGGCCGGGGCGGCGGCCGACGGGGCTCCCGCCAGCCGTACCCGCCGGTCGGCGACGGCCAGCAGGGCGGGCCGGTGCGCGACCACCAGCACGGTGCGCGCCGGGTCGGCGGCGAGCGCCCGGACGGCGTCCACCACGGCCGCCTCGGAGGCGCCGTCCAGGTTGGCGGTCGGCTCGTCCAGCAGCACCAGCGGCCGGTCCTCGGCGAGCAGCACCCGGGCGAGGGCGAGGCGCTGGCGCTGCCCGGCGGAGAGCCCGGCGCCGTCCTCCCCGAGGACGGCGGCCAGGTCGGTCACGAAGTCGAGCGCGTGCGCGGCCCGCAGCGCCGTCCACAGCTGCTCGTCGGTGGCCTCCGGCCGGTAGAGCCGCAGGTTCTCGGCGACCGTCCCGGCGAACAGGTGCGGGTGCTGCGGCACCCAGGCGATCTGCCGCCGCCAGCTCTCCGGCTCCAGCTCGGCCAGGTCGTACGTCGTACGGCCGTCGGCGGCGGTGATCCGGACGGTGCCCGACGACGGGGCGGTGAGGCCGAGCAGCACGGCCAGCAGGGTGGACTTGCCGGCGCCGCTGGGGCCGGTGAGCGCCGTGCTGGAGCCCGGGCGCAGGGTCAGCGCGGCGCCGTCCAGCGCGGGCTCGGTGCGCCCGGGGTGCCGGACGACCAGGCCCTCGGCGGCGATCACGGCGCTCGCGAGGTCGGGTGCCGGGGTGGTGCCGGCGGCGGGCAGCGGGGTCTCCAGCACCCGGAACAGCTCGTCGGCGGCGGTCAGCCCCTCGACGCTGGAGTGGTAGAGCGCGCCGACCTGGCGGATCGGGAAGTACACCTCGGGGGCGAGCACCAGGATCAGCAGCCCGGTCTCCAGGTCGAGCGTGCCGTCCACCAGCCGGAAGCCGACGGTGACGGCGACCAGCGCGACGGACAGGGTGGAGAGCAGCTCCAGGGTGAAGGAGGAGACGAAGGCGATCCGCAGGGTGCGCAGGGTGGCCCGGCGGTAGTCGGCGGTGATCCGGGCGATGGTGGCGGCCTGGGTGCGGGCCCGGTTGAACACCTTGAGGGTGGGCAGTCCGGCGACCACGTCGAGGAAGTGGTGGGAGAGCCGGGACAGGGTGTTCCACTGCCGGTCCATCCGGGACTGGGTGGCCATCCCGATCAGCACCATGAACAGCGGGATCAGCGGCAGCGTCCCGGCGATGACCGCGGCCGAGGTGAAGTCGGCGCCGACGATCCGCAGCAGCACGATCACCGGGACGACCACGGCCAGCGCCAGCTGCGGCAGGTAGCGGGCGAAGTAGTCGTCCAGCGCGTCGATACCGCGGGTGGCGAGGGTGGTGAGTTCGCCGGTGCGCCGGCCCGCCAGGTAGGACGGGCCGAGCGCGGTGGCGTGGTCGAGCAGCCGGCGCCGCAGGGTGGACTTCACCCGGGCGACGGACCGGTGGGCGGTGAGTTCGGTGAGCCAGCCGACCAGCCCGCGCCCGACCGCCGTCAGGGCGAGCAGCAGCAGCGGCGTGGTCAGCTCGCCGAGCGTCGCCCCGCGCTGGAAGGCGCGGACGACGATCTCGGCGATCAGACTCGCCTGGGCGACCACCAGGGCCGCGCCGACCGCGCCGAGCAGCACGGATCCGGCGAGGAAGGCCCTGGTGGTGCGGGCGTACCCGAGGAGTCGGGGGTCGACCGGCTTCACGGCGTCAGGCCTGGTCGAGCGGGGCGGCCGGGTTGTGCCCGGGGATGTGCTGGACGCCGATCCGCTTGCGGAACACCCAGTACGTCCAGCCCTGGTAGAGCAGCACCAGCGGGGTGAAGATCGCCGCCACGACGGTCATCACCTTCAGCGTGTACGGCGAGGAGGCGGCGTTGGCGACGGTCAGGCTCCACTCCGGGTTCAGGGTGGAGGGCATGACGTCCGGGAAGAGCGCCAGGAAGAGCATCGCGACCGCGGCCACGATGGTCGCCCCGGAGAGGCTGAACGCCCATCCCTCGCGGCCGAGCTGGTTGGCCGCCAGGGCGCCGAGCAGGGCGACCACCGCGACGATCATCGCGGCGAGGCTGCGGCCGTTGCCGTGGTCGACCTGGGTCCAGGTCAGGAAGGCCAGCGCCAGCACGGCGGTCGCCAGGCCGGAGAGCAGGGCGGACCTGCGGGCCCGCTCGCGGATCTCGCCGACCGTCTTGAGCGCGGCGAACACCGAGCCGTGCAGGGTGAACAGGGCGAGCGTCACCAGACCGCCGAGCAGGGCGTACGGGTTCAGCAGGTCCCAGAGGGTGCCGACGTAGTTCTTCTGCGCGTCGATGTCCACGCCGCGCACGATGTTGGCGAAGGCCACACCCCAGAGGAAGGCCGGGAGGAGGGAGGTCCAGAAGATGGCCTCCTCCCAGTTCCGCTGCCAGCGGGCGCCGTCGTTCTTGGCCCGGTACTCGAAGGCCACCCCGCGGACGATCAGGCAGACCAGGATGACCAGCAGCGGGATGTAGAAGCCGCTGAAGAGCGTCGCGTACCAGTCCGGGAAGGCCGCGAAGGTGGCGCCGCCGGCGGTCAGCAGCCAGACCTCGTTGCCGTCCCAGACCGGGCCGATGGTGTTGATCAGCACCCGCCGCTCGGCGGTGTTGCGGGCCAGCGGCTTGGTCAGCACGCCGATCCCGAAGTCGAAGCCCTCCAGGAAGAAGTAGCCGATCCACAGGACCGCGATCAGCACGAACCAGACGTCGTGGAGTTGCATGTCAGATCCTCAGTTCCCCGGTGTCCCGGCGCCTCAGTAGGCGAAGGCGAGCGGCTTGTCGGCGTCCTCGTCCGAGGACGGTCCGCGCAACGACGGGTCCTTGGTGGGCGGCTGCTCGGTCACCACCGGGCCGGCCTTGGCGTACTTGACCAACAGCCGGACCTCGATGACGGCGAGGATGGCGTACAGCGTGGTGAAGGTGGCCAGCGCGCCGATCTGGGTGCCGACGCTGACGTTGGGGGAGACCGCGCTGGCCGTGGTCATCAGGCCGAAGACGGCCCAGGGCTGACGGCCCATCTCGGTGAAGATCCAGCCGAAGCTGTTGGCGATCAGCGGGAAGCCCATGGTCAGGATGCCGATCCGCCAGCTCCACTTGGTCAGCTGCGGCCCCAGCTCGCGCCTGGGGGTGAGCATCAGCCGGGGCACCTCGGTCTCGCCGGTGCGGAACTCGGGGTGCAGGAAGAGCTTCTTCCGGGTGGTCCACAGGCCGATCAGGCCGGCCAGGAAGGAGGTCATCCCGAAGCCGATCATGAGGCGGAAGCCCCAGTAGGTGACGAAGATGCTCGGGATGTAGTCCTTGGGGTCGCCGCCGTGCTGGGCGGCCTCGGCGGCGGCGGTGTCGTTGATGCCGGGGACGGACGAGCTGAAGTCGCTGTGGGCGAGGAAGGAGAGTATCCCGGGGATCTCCAGGGCGACCGAGTTGTGGCCCTTGCTGACGTCCCCGACCGCGAAGACCGAGAACGGCGCCGGCGCCTGGGTCTCCCACAGCGCCTCGGCGGCGGCCATCTTCATCGGCTGCTGCTCGA
Organism: Kitasatospora sp. NPDC058046; assembly: GCF_042885595.1. NCBI lineage: Bacteria > Bacillati > Actinomycetota > Actinomycetes > Kitasatosporales > Streptomycetaceae > Kitasatospora > Kitasatospora sp. NPDC058046. The sequence continues at coordinate 62,739 of NZ_JBHVRS010000019.1, read as the reverse complement.
ACATGACCTTGCCCAGGGTGTCGCCGCTGAGCGCGGTGCCGGCGCCGAAGACGACCGCGAGCACCAGGCCGAGCCGCAGCGAGGTGCGCATCGCGGCGGTCTTCTTCGGGTCGGCGGTCTCCGGCTTGCGCTTGGCCTTCCAGAGGTGGAAGGAGGCGATGCCGACGACGAAGGCCGCACCGGTGAGGAAGGCGGCGGTCAGGGTGTGGAAGACGACCACCAGGGTGGTGTTCTGGAACAGCACCCGGACGACGTCGGTCAGCTGGGCCTTGCCGGTGACCGGGTCGATCGCGTAGCCGACCGGGTGCTGCATCCAGGAGTTGGCGGCCAGGATGAAGTAGCCCGAGAGCACGGTGCCCAGCGCCACCATCCACATGCAGGCGCAGTGGATCTTCCTCGGCAGCTTGTCCCAGCCGAAGATCCACAGGCCGATGAAGGTGGACTCGAAGAAGAAGGCGATCAGCGCCTCCATCGCGAGCGGGGCGCCGAAGACGTCGCCGACGAAGCGGGAGTAGTCGGACCAGTTCATGCCGAACTGGAACTCCTGGACGATGCCGGTGACCACGCCCATCGCGATGTTGATGAGGAAGAGCTTTCCCCAGAACTTGGTGGCGTGGAAGTACTTCTCCTTGTTCGTCCGCACCCAGGCGGTCTCCAGACCGGCCACGATCGCGGCCAGGCTGATCGTGAGCGGGACGAAGAGGAAGTGGTAGACGGTGGTGATGCCGAATTGCCATCGCGCGATGGTTTCGTGAGCGATTGCCAGTTCCACGTCGCCCTCTCTCCCAACCTGCCCGCGTGACGACGGGCATCTTCCGGACAAACTTCATCTATAGCCGTAGACCGTTGCTCAACCACGCAAGCTTGTCCGCTTGTGAACGTGAACACGTTCACAAGGAGCAGTATCCACCATCCTTACGGGGGAACCGCAGGTGGGGTGGGATTGACAGGCTGTGCGCTGCGTCACGGGCCGCGGCGCGGTCCGCACAGTCTGCGGATCCACCGCGGGCCGGGGCAACGAACGACCGGGCGGATGGCCGGAAGTTGTTGGCCGAACCGGCGCTTGACAGGCCCGCGACCCGGTCGCCCCGACGGGATCCGCGTGCTAGGGCCTGTCCTCGGACTCGCCTCTATGGGCCATGTCCTACGGGCGGCCGAGCAGCTCGGTGCCCGGGACGGAATCGGCGCGGGCCGTGAAGAACCCGGTGAATCCGGCCAGGAACTCCTCCCGGGTGATCCGCCCGTCCCCGTCGGCGTCCAGCCGACGGAAACCGTGCGACAGCTCCGCCGGGTGCACGCGCGGCCCGCCGAACACCGCGCGGTACTCGTCGAACTCCAGGAAGCCGCTGCCGTCGGTGTCGGCCGCGGTGAACACCGCCCGCAGCGCGGGCAGCAGCCCCCGCTCCAGGTAGGCCTCGTCCCGGTCCAGGCCGGCCAGGGTCGCCGCCACGAACTCCTCCCGGCTGACCCGCCCGTCCCCGTTCGCGTCCATCACCGCGCGCAGCTGCTCCCACCAGCTGTCGAAGGCCTCGTACACCCGGGCCTCGCCCGCCTCGTCCAACTCCAGCTGCCAGCACACGTTGTGCGCCATCGCCCGCAGGTCGTGCGCGGTGATGAAGCCGTCGCCGGTCTGGTCGAGCACCTCGCGGAAGAAGCGGTCCAGCCTGGGCCCCCGGCCGTCCCGGTGCGGGCGGTGGCGCTTCGGCGCCCGGTGCTCCTCCGGGGAGCGGTAGCGCAGCCGGTCCGGGAGGAGCGGGACGACCGCGCCCACGCCGCGGTGCAGCACGGCGGACAGCAGCGCGGCCCGCCGGGTCCGGACCAGCCCGAACCGCTCCCGCACCGCCGGCGGCAGGTCCGCCACCGTCAGCTCGCGGATCGCCCGGGCGACCACCACCCGCACCACCCGCCAGCCCGCGTCGCCGAGGAACCGGAGCCGGCGCGGCGCGGGCGCCTCGCGCAGCAGGTCGTCCAACAGGTGGCGCGCCGCCTCGGTGTGCTCCAGCCGCTCCCGCGCGTACCGGGCGAAGTAGGCCGGCAACTCCCCCACGGTCTCCGGGATCTCGCCCTTCGGGAGGTCGAAGACGGCGACCGCCTCCCGGAACTCCGCGTACGCCTGCGCCAACTCCCCCGCGTCGTACCGGTCCCCGCCCAGCCGGCGCATCGCGACCACGCCCTCGAAGAGCGTCAGCAGCACCCACGCCCTGGTCGCCGCGTCCCCGGCGTCGTACGGCCGCCCGTCCGGCCCCGTCCCCCGGATCCGCTTGTGCGCCCGCTCCAGCCGCGCGACCTCCCGGCGCAGCGCGTCCGCGTCCTGGTAGAACAGCCGCCGCCCGCTGCCCAGCGTGTGCTCCACCCGCCGCCACGGGTGCGCCCGGTACGTCGAGTGCTCCGCCATCCCCGCCGCCACCACCGGATCCGCCGCCTGCAGCACCAGCAGCCGCCACGCGACCAGCACGATCCGCCACTCCGACAGGTCCCGCCTGAACGACGCGCCGCGTTCAGCCACGGCGCTCACCGGTGATCTCGGGACCGATCACGAAGCCCTTGGCGGGGCCCTCGGGGATCACGGCCTCCTTGCCGTACGGGACCCGGGTCGAGGTCGCGTAGGCACGGCGCTCGGGGTCGGGGCCGGTGAGGACGGTGACGGCGCCGCCGTCGTCGTGGTCGTCGATGATCACGTACACCGGGATGCCCGCGGCGGCGTAGGCGCGGTGCTTGAGGACGTGGTCCCGCTCGCGGGCTTCGACACCGGGCCGGACCGTCTCGACGACCAGGGGGATTCCGGAGGCGAGCAGGCCCAGGCCTTCCGGGTGCTCGGTCTCGTCGGTGTCGTCGGGCGCCACGAAGACGTCCGGGATGAGCACCTTCAGACCGGCGATGACATTGCCGTCCTGCGCGGGCCCGTAGCCGCTACCGCTCAGATGGTCGTGCAGGGCCCGCCCGAGCCGCCGGTTGACCGTGAAGTGGCGGGTTCCACCAGTGGGTGACACCGTGAGCTTCTCCTCGATGATCTCCACGCGGTAGCCCTGGGGGACGTCCATGGACTTCCACATCTCCCACAGCGCCTGGTCCAGGTCCACGCCGGTCTCCTCAACAGCAACCGCGCTCATCGGAACACCCCAATTTCCCGTCCAGTGATCAGCCCGCGCGAGCCCGCGCGAGCAACGGCAGCACGGTCGCACGCGACCTGGGGGTCGGCCGGGTGAACGGCAACGGGTTCACTCGATCGAGGAGTTTCGGGGCCGGGAACGCCGGAACCGCAGGACGGGCCGGGGCCTGTCCTGCGGTTCGGGGGTGGTCGCGCCCGCCTTACGGGCGGGCGTGGACCTGGTGGGTCAGGAAGCCGAGCGGGCCGGCTTGCGGCGGGAGACGTAGAGGGCGGCGGCGCCGAGGCCGAGGGTGAGGCCGGAGCCCAGGGCGAGGTACGGGGTGGCGGGGTTGGAACCGGTGTCGGCGAGTTCGGTGGCCGAGCCGGTGGTGGCGGCCTGCGTGGTGGTCGCGGTGCTGGTCGAGGTGGTCGACCTGTTCGAGGCGGTGGTGGCCCTGGTCGCGGTGGACGCCTTGGTCGCGGCGGTGTCCGAGGCCGGGGTGCCGGCGGCGGGCTGCTCGGCCGGCTTCTCGACGGGCTTCTCGACCGGCTTCGCGGCGGCGGCCCGGGCGTCGGCGAGCGCCTTGTCCGCGGCGGCCTTGGTGGCGGCCGCGGCCTTGGTGGCCTCCTGGGCCGTGGAGATCCGCCGGAACGCCTCGACCTTGGCGTCGTCCAGGGCCTTGCCCGCGGCGGTCACGGCGGCCTTGGCCTTCTCGTCCGCGGCGGTGGCGGCGTTGGCGGCCTCGAACGCCTTCAGCATCCGCTCCCTGGCCTTGGGGAGGTCCTCCTCCTTGGCGGTGCCGTACGCCCGGGCGGCCTCCTCGGCCTCCTTGTCGGTGGTCTCCCTGGTCGCGGCGGCCTGCTTGGCGGCGGCCCGCGCCTCCTGGAGCCTGCCCTGGTAGGGCTGCGGGTCCTTCAGGAACGCGGTGGCCTCGGCCGTGACCTCGGCCTCGTTCGCGACGGCCGCCGTGTGGGCCTTGGCCGCGGCCGCGGCGGCCTGCTCCAGCTCGGCGATCGAGCCGCTGTCGCTCCGGGTCTGCGTCACCGACGCCGACTCCGCGAAGGCGGGCGCGGCGGAGAGCACGGCGGCGGGCGAGACGACGGCGGCGACGAGGACGGCCGAGACCAGCGAACGGCGGAGGTTCACGATGACCCCTTTCGGGTCGAAAGGAAAAGCAAGGGCCACGGCCGGAGGGTTCCTCACGGCCGGACGACGCCGATCATAGGCACACGCATTCTTAACGCTCCATGCCGGATTCCGGCAATGACCGGGCGCCGAACCTTCCGGGTTCGCCGGGGAATTGACGAGTCGACAAAGCCGGGGCAAAAGCGCGCCCCGACCGCCCGAATTCGTGGCATTCGGGTCGGCGGGGCCGAATTCGTGGCATTCGGCCCCGCGGGAATCCGGTCAGCGCTGCCGGGGGAGTTCGACGCGGAAGGTGGCGCCCTCGCCCGGGGCGGTGTGCAGGGTGAGGGTGCCGCCGTGGGCGCGGGTGAGGGCGGTGGCGATGGCGAGGCCGAGGCCGGCGCCGCCGCCGTTGTCGCGGCTGCGGGAGGCGTCGACCCGGAAGAACCGGTCGAAGACCCGCTGGGCCTGCTCCTCGGTGAGGCCCGGGCCGGAGTCGGCGACCTCCAGCAGGCAGACGCCGCCGGGGCCGGCGCCCACCCCGATCCGGACCGGCGTGCCGGCCGGGGTGTGCTTGACCGCGTTGCCGACCAGGTTGGTGACCACCTGCCGCAGCCGCGCCTCGTCGCCGAGGACGGGCGCCGCGCCGGGCGCGCCGGTGCCGGCCGGGCCGGTGAGCGCGACCGGGCGGCTCGGGTCGAGGGCGGTGAGGTCGTGCAGCGCGTCGGCGGCGAGGGTGCGCAGGTCCATCGGGGCGAGGTCGAGCGGGCGTTCCTCGTCCAGCCGGGCGAGCACCAGCAGGTCCTCGACCAGGGCGCCCATCCGGTCGGCCTCGCTCTCGATCCGGGTCATGGTCCGCTTGACGTCGGCCTCGGTGGGCAGCGCGCCCATCCGGTACAGCTCGGCGAAGCCGCGGATGCCGGCCAGCGGGGTGCGCAGCTCGTGCGAGGCGTCCGCGACGAAGCGCCGCATCCGGGCCTCGGACTCGGCGCGGGCCGCGAAGGCCGCCTCGATCTGGGTGAGCATCCCGTTGAGTGCGATCGACAGCCGGCCGACCTCGGTGCCCGGGGACAGCTCCGGCATCCGGTGCGACAGCTCGCCGGCCGCGATCCGCTCGGCGCCCGCCTCGATCCGGCGCAGCGGCCGCAGCCCGGCGCGCACCGCGAAGAAGCCGAGCGCGGCGATCAGCACCAGGACGCCGCCGCCGATGGCCAGGAAGGAGGTGCTCAGCCTGCCGATGGTGGCGTCGATGTCCTCGCGGGAGACCGCCACCATGACGTAGGTAGGGGTGACCGCGGGCGAGGCGTACGCGCTGGGGTTGGCGGCCTGCCCGCGGGGGGCCTGGAGCGGCAGCACCAGCACCCGCCAGCTGTGCCGGCCGCGCTGGTCGGGCAGGTCGAAGGGGACGTCGGGGGCGGTCCGGGTCGGGTCCAGTCCGGCCAGCTGGGGCGCCGGGTCGCTGTCCGAGACGGGCTGGCGCATCAGCGCCTGGACCTTGCCGTCCGAGGAGAGGTACTGCACCAGGTACTGGCTGGGCAGGCTGACCCGCCGGCCAGCGACCAGGGGCTTCCCGGCGGCCGGCGCGACCACCTGGCTCGGGGGCTTGCGGGAGAGCGGCAGCCCGTACCGCTGGAGCTGTTCGTCCAGCTGCTCCACCAGCTGGGTCCGTACGGCGCCGAGCACGAAGGTGTCGCTGACCGCGAGCCCGGTGGCGACCAGCGCGAACACGAGCACCAGCAGCCGGGCGCGCAGCGACAGCCGGGAGGAGAAGCGGGCGGGCACGAGCGGGACCGGTCAGCCCTGCGGGGGGCGGCGCAGGGCGTAGCCGATGCCGCGCACGGTGTGGATCAGCTTGGGGCCGTGCGCCGGGCCGGAGTCGAGCTTGCGGCGCAGGTAGGAGATGTACGACTCGACGATGGAGAGGTCCCCGCCGAAGTCGTAGGCCCAGACGTGGTCGAGGATCTGCGACTTGGAGACCACCCGGCCGACGTTGGCCATCAGGTAGTGCAGCAGCTTGAACTCGGTCGGGGAGAGCGAGACCGGGGTGCCGCCCCGGGTGACCTCGTGGGCGACCGGGTCGAGGCTGAGGTCGGCGACGACCAGTCGGCCGTCCTCGGCGGGCCCGCCGGCCCGGCGCAGGATGGCGCGGATCCGGGCGATCAGCTCCTCCAGGCTGAAGGGCTTGGTGACGTAGTCGTCCGCCCCGGCGGCCAGGCCCTGGACCTTGTCGCCGACGCCGTCCTTGGCGGTGAGGAAGAGCACCGGCAGGTGGTCGGCGGGGTGCCCGTGGGCCGGCCCGGCTATCTGCCCGCGGCTGGTGCGCTCGCGCAGCTTCTCGACGACGGTGAAGCCGTCGAGGTCGGGGAGCATCACGTCGAGGACGACCAGGTCCGGGCGCTCGGCGGCGACCAGTTCGAGCGCCTCGGTGCCGGTGGCGGCGGAGGCGACGCGGAAGCCGGAGAAGCGCAGCGAGGCGGAGAGCAGCTCGCGGATGTTGGGCTCGTCGTCCACGACGAGCAGGAACGCCTCGCCCTGGCCGCCGGGCACCGTGGAACCGCCTGGTGTGGTGACAGTGCCTTGCACGGGGCTTTCGCCTCCCGGTCGGACGATGACGTTCAGCATGAGGCTAGCCCCCGGAGGCTATGCGGCATGGATGAATGTTGGATTAACACCTTATCGGTCGGTTTTTGGGCGATCGGCGCACAGGGGTGGGGTCGGTGGTGTGCGCACGGGCGTGGACACGACGGACGGGGCGCGCACGCTGCGTGACGCGCCCCCTCGGTGTGCCGGCTCCCCCTCCGAGCGGGTCGACGCGAGCCGACGGGTGGACACCGCCCGCCGGTCGGCCCGACCCCCGGTCGCGAGCGACCCCCCGGGACCGCGGAATCCGTTCGCTTTTCCTCCTGCTATGATTTACAGCGAGGCGTAGGCAGTGCTTTCGAGCAATTGCCCGGCCCGATCATTTCGGTGGTCATAGCGAGAGGGAAACGCCCGGCTCCATTCCGAACCCGGAAGCTAAGCCTTTCAGCGCCGATGGTACTGCAGGGGGGACCCTGTGGGAGAGTAGGACGCCGCCGAATTCTTCTTACGGCCCCTGCCGTGTTTCGAAAGAGACACGGCAGGGGCTTTTTGTGTTCCCCCGGCCATTCCCCGGCCGTTCCCCGCCTCCGGTGCGGGCGCCGACCCGCCCGCAGCGGCGCGTCCGCCATCCGAGACGCCGAGTCCCGGAAGTGGTGCTTTGCGGGCATCTGAGAGGATGGCGGACATCGAAACAGACTTGCGTCTCGCTACCTGAGACTGCAATATCATGCTATGGACAACACTAGCGGCGTCGGCGTTCTCGACAAGGCCGCTCTGGTGCTCAGCGCACTGGAGTCGGGCCCCGCCACACTGGCGGGGCTGGTCGCCGCCACCGGTCTGGCGCGCCCCACCGCCCACAGACTCGCCGTCGCACTCGAACACCACCGCCTGGTCACCCGCGACATGCAGGGCCGCTTCATCCTCGGCCCCCGCCTGTCCGAACTCTCCGCCGCCGCCGGCGAGGACCGACTGCTCGCCACCGCGGGTCCCGTCCTCACCCACCTGCGCGACGTCACCGGGGAGAGCGCGCAGCTCTACCGCCGCCAGGGCGAGATGCGCATCTGCGTCGCCGCCGCCGAACGACTCTCCGGTCTGCGCGACACCGTCCCCGTCGGCAGCACCCTGCCGATGAAGGCCGGCTCCGCCGCCCAGGTCCTCCTCGCCTGGGAAGAGCCCGAGCGCCTCCACCGAGGCCTCCAGGGCGCCCGCTTCACCGCCACCGCGCTCAGCGGCGTCCGCCGCCGCGGCTGGGCCCAGTCCATCGGGGAGCGCGAGCCGGGCGTCGCGTCCGTCTCCGCCCCCGTCCGCGGACCGTCCAACCGCGTGGTGGCCGCCGTCTCCGTCTCCGGCCCCATCGAGCGGCTCACCCGCCACCCGGGTCGCCTGCACGCCCAGGCCATCATCGAGGCCGCCAACCGGCTCACCGAGGCCCTCCGCCGCAGCTGACCGCCGGGCAGCGCGGCCGGAACGCACGAACGGAACGGGCCGCGCCCGAGGAAAGGATCTCCTCGGGCGCGGCCCGTTCCGTCTTCCGGTCCCCCGCCTACGGTTCGACGCCCTACGGTTCGAGGCGGTGCGGGCCCCGGAAGAGGAACGTCGCCTCGCGGATCGACGGCAGGCCGAGCGCCAGCATCAGCAGCCGGCCGAGCCCCAGACCGAGCCCGCCGTGCGGCGGGGTGCCGTAGCGGAAGCAGTCGAGGTACCCGGAGAGCGGGCCGGTGTCCATGCCCTTCTCCCGAGCCTGGGCGACGAGGCGGTCGTACCGGTGCTCGCGCTGGGCGCCGGTGGTGATCTCCACGCCCTTCCACAGCAGGTCGAAGGACTCGGTGACGGTCGGGTCGTCCTCCGGCCGCAGGTGGTAGAACGGCCGCACGGCGGCCGGGAAGCGGGTGACGAAGACGAACTCGTGCCCGGTCTCCTCGGCGATCAGGCCGCACAGCGCCCGCTCGCCCTCGGGGTCGAGGTCCTCCTTGACGCCCTCCGGGTCCCAGCCGGTGGCGCGGAGCCGGGCCAGCGCGTCGGCCATCGTGATCCGGGGGAACGGCAGTTCCGGGACGACGACCGGGGTGCCGAAGTGCTCGGCGATCGCCGCGCCGTGGCGCTCGGCCACGGCGGTCAGGACGCGGTGCAGCATCCGCTCCTCGAAGGCCATCACGTCCTCGACCCCATCGACCCAGGCGATCTCGACGTCGACCCCGGTGAACTCGGTGGCGTGCCGGGAGGTGAAGGACGGCTCGGCGCGGAACACCGGCCCGATCTCGAAGACCCGGTCGATGCCGCCCGCGATGGCCATCTGCTTGTAGAACTGCGGGGACTGGGCGAGGTAGGCGGTCCGGCCGAAGTAGCCGACCTCGAACACCTCGGCGCCCGACTCGGAGGCCGTCCCCATGAGCTTCGGCGTGTGCAGCTCGGTGAAGCCCTCCTCGGCCGCCACCTCCCGCATCGCCCGCTCGACGGTCGTCTGGACGTCGAAGACCAGCTGCTGGGAGGGCCGCCGGATGTCGAGGAACCACCAGTCCAGGCGCTGGTCGATCCCGGTCTTCTCGTCGATCGGCAGCTTCGGCTCGGCCGGTGAGACGACCTCCACGCGGGTCGGGACGGTCTCCAGACCACCGAGCTTGACCTGCGGGTTGGCGACCACCCGGCCGGTGATCTTCACGGCGGACTCGACCGTCACGCCCTCGAAGGCGGCCTCGATGACGTCGTCCTCCCCACCCCGGAGGTGGGTGACCTGCGCGAGACCGGTGTGGTCCCGGACCAGGACGAACTGGATGCGCCGCTGGAGTCGGAGCGTGTTCACCCACCCGTAGACGGTGACCGTCTCCTCCAGGTGCGCGGGCAGCTCGGCGACAAGGGTGCGCGTCATGACAGGGAACTCCCCGGGTTTGCGGGCGCGTTGGTCGCGCCACGTCGACGGGCGGTAAACGGCCGCCCTGGGCGCGTTCACCGTAGAGGATCAAGCCCGTGGGAGTCGCGGGGTTTTCCGTCGTGTCCGGGCGGACGGCGGACGGTGTCCGGGCGGACGGCGGCCGGTGTCCGGGCGGACGGCGGCCGGTGTCCGGGCGGACGGCGGACAGGGGTCGGCGGCCCCTGCGCGGTGCGAGGGGCCGCCGGAACGGTGCGGTCACCGTCGGCCGACCGCCTCGTACGGGGAGGAGGCGGTGGCCGTCGCGGTGGGGATCGTCAGTGCAGCTGCGACTGCCAGTCGACGGGGACCCGGCCGGCCGGGCCCGGGGTGGGCTGGGTGACCGGGTGGGCGGTGGGCGGTGCCAGCGGCGGGCCCTCGTAGTACTCGCCGGTGTCCAGGTTCCAGAACCACTCCTCGCCGGGCTCGAAGCTGACCAGGAACGGGTGGCCGGCCTGGCGCGCGTGCTTCGTCGCGTGCTGGGCGGGGGAGGAGTCGCAGCAGCCGATGTGGCCGCAGGCCGCGCAGCGGCGCAGGTGGAACCACCATCCGCCGCCGGCCAGGCACTCCGCGCAGCCGTCGCCGCTGGGCACCGCGGCGGGGTCGATTCCCGGGATCGGCTCGCCGGTCATAGCTGCCTCCTCGGCTGGGCGGTCCGTCCCCACCAGCCTGGCCCGGCCGTGGCGGCGCTGCCAGTCCGGGGCACCTGACCGTCCGCAGCACTTGACCGTCCGCGGCACCTGACCGTCCGGGGCACCTGACCGTCCGGGGCACCTGACCGTCCGGGGCACCTGACCGTCCGGGGCACCTGACCGTCCGGGGCACCTGACCGTCCGGGCGCCGCAACCTTTCGGCCCGCTCACGGCATCAACCTGGTAGGGGGCGGGCCACGGGAGGGGCGCCGCAGACGGGGCGGACCAGGGCGGCCGGGGGCGGGGCGGGGCGGACCGAGTCGGGGGCCGGCCGCCGAATTCCCCCGAATTCATTCGGTACGTATGCGATTCACCCCCCGGGAATCGACCCCGGAGCCTGTTGCAGAGCCGTGACAGCCGCAGGCGAAAAACCGTTCGACCGGAGACTTCCAAGGGTTAGCATTCCGGAATGGAATCGAACCTCCCCCCGATATGGAGTTCCTCCGAGAACGCGGACCTCCAGCCGTCCCGCAAGGCCCCGCTCCGGCTGGCCCGCCTCGGTGCGACCTTCCTGGGGGTGAGCGTCGTGTCCGGTGTGCTGCTGGCAGGCCTCGTCCTACCCGTCGCCGGCGGCATCGGGCTGACGGCCAAGAGCACGGCGGAGGGGTTCGAGGACGTCCCGTCCGACTTCAAGACCCCGCCGCTCACCCAGGCGACGCAGATCTTCGACGCCAAGGGCGGCCTGATCGCCAAGGTCTACGAGCGCGACCGCACCGTCATCACCGCCGAGCAGATGTCGCCGTTCATGCGCCAGGCCCAGGTCGACATCGAGGACGCCCGCTTCTACGAGCACGGCGCCGTCGACCTCAAGGGCGTCCTCCGCGCGATCAGCAAGAACGCGGAGAGCGGCACCGCCTCCCAGGGCGCCTCCACGCTGACCCAGCAGTACGTCAAGAACGTCAACGTCGAGCAGGCCGGCGACGACCGGGACGCCGTCCTGGAGGCCCAGCGCAAGACCCTGGGCCGCAAGATCCAGGAGCTCAAGGTCGCGATCAAGCTGGAGGAGGAGGTGCCGAAGGAGCAGATCCTCACCAACTACCTCAACATCACGTACTACGGGAACGGCGCCTACGGGGTCGAGGCCGCCTCCCAGCGCTACTTCAGCAAGAGCAACAAGGACCTCACCGTCGCCGAGGCGGCGACGCTCGCCGGACTGGTGCAGAACCCGTCGCAGTACGACCCGAAGCTGCACCCGCAGGCCGCGCAGAACCGCCGCGACACCGTCATCGACAAGATGCTGGAGAACAAGCACATCACCGCCGAGCAGGCGAAGGAGGCGAAGGCCGCCCCGCTCGGCCTGAACTACAAGGCGCCGCAGAACGGCTGCATCACCGCCCAGGCCGGCATGGGCTTCTTCTGCGACTACGTGCGCCACGTGGTCAAGCAGGACCCGGCCTTCGGCCAGAGCTCCGACGAGCGCAAGAAGTTCTGGAACCAGGGCGGCCTGAACATCTACACCACGCTGGACCCGGAGAAGCAGGCCGCCGCCCAGAACGCGGTGAGCAGCAACGTCCGGGTCACGGACAGCGTCTCCGCCGCCGCCTCCATGGTCGAACCCGGCACCGGCAAGATCCTCGCCATGGCCCAGACCCGCCCGTACGGCCTGGACACCAACCAGAACCAGACCGTCGTCAACCTCAACGTCGACGCGGCGATGGGCGGCGGCAACGGCTTCCAGCCCGGCTCCACCTTCAAGCCGGTCGTCGCGGCCGCGGCCCTGGAGGCGGGCCTGCCGGCGACCCAGGAGTACTCGTCCCCGAACAAGCTCGAGTACCCGACGATGAAGACCTGCGAGGGCACCTGGAAGAACGAGGCCAGGCCCAGGACGGTGGTGCCCAACGAGTCCGCGAGCGAGAAGGGCCCGTACCAGCTGAAGATGGCGATGGCCCTCTCGGTCAACACCTACTTCATCCAGATGGAGCAGGAGATCGGCCTCTGCGCGGTCAAGCAGATGGCCAACAAGCTCGGCATCACCACCAAGGCCAGCGGCAAGCCCCTGGAGGAGGTCCCCGCGATGGCCCTGGGCGTCGAGGAGATGAGCCCGCTGACCATGGCCAACGTCTACGCGACCTTCGCCGCCCAGGGCACCCACTGCGCCCCGGTCGCCATCAACCGGATCACCACCGTGGAGGGCAAGGACGTCCCCGTCCCGTCCTCCCAGTGCGAGAAGGCGTTCTCCGACTCGACGGCACGGGCGCTGAACACCGTCCTGAACGGCGTCACCGAGAACAACGGCACCGGCGCGGCGCTCAGCCTGGACGACAACCGGCAGATCGCCGGCAAGACCGGTACCTCGGACCGCAAGCGGGCCGCCTGGTTCAACGGCTACACCCCGCAGCTCGCCACCGCCGTCTGGATCGGCGGCCCCCAGGGCGGCGTCGAGATGCGCAACATCACCATCAACGGGAAGTACCGGGCCGAGGTGTTCGGCGCCGACGGCCCCGGCCCGATCTGGCGGGACGCCATGAACCAGGCCCTGCGCGGCACCCCCAAGCAGTCCCTGCCGATGGCCGACATCCCCGACCCGGCCCCCCGGACCGACCCGAACAAGACCCCGTCCGGCACCGGCACCGGCGCCCCCGGGGGCCAGGCGACCGCCCCGGCGGGCCCGGCGACCACCACCGAGAACGACCAGCAGCCCTGACGCCGCGTTCCCCGCGCGTCGCCCCGTCGAGCACCGGCTCGGCGGGGCGATGTCGTTCTCTCCCCCCCCTGTACGGTGCCGGAAATTGAGCGGTGTGACCTTCTTGTCATGGCTATGGTGGCCCGATGGCATCGATCAAGCAGTTCCAGGTCACCTTCGACTGCGCGGAGCCCGAGCGCGTCGGCCGCTTCTGGTGCGAGGCCCTGGGGTACGTCCCGCCGTCCACGCCGGAGGGGTTCGACACCTGGGACGACTACCAGCGCTCGCTGCCGCCCGAGAAGCGGGGCTCGTGGTTCGCCGCCAGTGACCCCACCGGTGCGGGCCCGCGCATGTACTTCCAGCGCGTCCCCGAGGGCAAGGTCGTCAAGAACCGGGTGCACCTCGACGTACGGGCCGGCACCGGCCTGGTCGGCGCGGAGCGCGTCGCGGCCCTGGAGGCCGAGTGCGCCCGACTGGTAGCCCTCGGCGCGACCCGCGTCCAGCTGCTGGTCGCCGACGAGGAGAACGAGTCGTGCCTCTCGATGCAGGACGTCGAGGGCAACGAGTTCTGCCTCGACTGAGCACCGCCTGAGCACCGCCGGGTTTCCCCAACCTCCCGCGCGGGAAACGGACAAGGATCATTCACGTTCCCGCATAGACACAGCGCCGAGGGTTCAGAGCTCACTCACCGTGGCGTGCCCACCAGTTGGCGAGCAGCTCGGCGTGGGCGAGCGCGATGTCGCGCCAGGCCTTGAACGCCGGCAGACGCTCGCTCGCGGTGAAGTCCGTGCCGAGGTACTTCCCGTGGTCGTCGTAGCCCATCGCTCCGACGACCTGGTTGTCGAACATCCAGAAGTCGGGCGTTCCTTGCGGGGAGCGAGGAGCCGCCGGGTAGGGCTACCGGCGCAGGAAGTCGGAACGGCCGACTTCCTGCGCCGAGTCGGGGTGGGGGTGGGGGTTCAGTCGGCGGTGGGGAAGGCGGCGCGCAGGGCGGGGGTGCGGGTGAGGACGGCGACGGCGAGGAGGGCGAGGGCGGAGAGGCCCTGGAGGACGGCGTACCAGGGCGGGCAGAGGCCGGGGATGAGGTCCACGGCGATGATGGCGATCGGCATGACGGTGGAGAGGGTGCGGACGCGGTCGAAGGCCTTGGCGGAGCCGTCGGCGGCGCGGGTGGCCAGCCGGTGGAGGTACGGGGCGACGGCGAGGAAGATGACGCCGCGGATCCACATGAACGGGGTCGTCGGGTGGCCGATGGACGCCATCACGGCGACCGTGCCGAGGACGATGGCACCGGCTAGGCCGAAGAGCGTGATGCACTTCTTCACCGTGGTGAAGGTGGACTGGTGGGCCGTGGGCGCCATGGTTCTTTCCCCTCAGTGTCGTTGTGGGAACGACGCTACGGAGCGGACGCGCGGCCGAGTATGGGTCCAGCCCCACAAGGGGGTGGGTCCAGCCCCACTTATGAAGCGGGCAGTGGACCCGGGTTGGTGATGACTCCGGTCCAGCAGCCGTCTTGGTCGGCCTCCTGCCAGGTGACCTCGAGTGTGCGGTGGGTGAGCTCCTCGGCCTTGCGGTGCATGGCCGTCTGCGCGATCACGGGCTCGCAGGAGGGCGCGGGTTCGTCGAGTCCCCCGTCGGCAATGCCGCCCGGTCCGGTGAAGTAGACGGCGTACCGCCACCGGTTCGGGGTCCGGTACAGGACGAGCATCGCCGGAGTGCCAAGTCTGCGCCAGTACGGCTCCCGCTTTCCCATGCCGGAACCGTAGCGGCACCGGCAGGAGGGGCCGCCGGGGCGGAGGCGGTGCGCAGGAAGTCGGGCCGGCCGACTTCCTACGCAGGGTCTTATCGGGTTCTTGCCGGGAACCGGCAGGGGACCGGGCGGGATCTTGCGGGGTCCGGGCGGCGCGGGGCGGGGGCTGGTCTGAATAGTGTGATCGTCAGTGGACGTGAGCGAACGTCCGTGATGTGGGGGGTGGGGGCATGACTCCACTGGGCCTGAGCGTGGCCACCTGGTGGTGGATCGTCGCGCTGACGACGGTGCTGTTCTGGGCGATGGCGATACCGCCGCAGGTGACCCGGCAGTACCGGATCATGGTGGCCCTGGCGCCGCTGGTCGGAGCGCTCTTCCTGGTCGGGCGCTCCCACATGAACGGGACGACCTCGGCCGGCGCGCTGTCGATGTACGCGCTGGCGATGCTGTCGCTGACGCTGGGAACGGCCGGGCACCTCGGACGTATGGCGCGTCTGCAACTGGCGGCCGACGAGGCAGGCGACAGGGACGAAGTGCCGCTCACCTGGGGCTTCATGGTGCAGTTCTTCCTGTGCGTGACCGCGGGCTTCGTGGTGTATTTCGTGATCCAGCCGTAGGCACGGGAGAGGGACGGACCGCACCCAGGCCTGGATCGGGGGTCATCCGGTCCGGGACGCCGAACTGGTCGACGGCGGAGTGGAGTTCGCGGTGGCAGGGTCGGGCCCCGACCACTTCTGAAGCACGCCGGCGGCCCCTTGCGGAAGAGCAAGGGGCCGCCGGAACGGTTCGCTAGGCGGTGATGGTCACCAGGTGGTCGAACTCGCCCGCCTGAGTGCCCTGGAGGAACGCGGCGAAGTTGCGGGCGGTGGTGCGGACGATGACGTCGCCCTCGTCGGACTCCCGGAGTTCGATCACACCAGCATCGGCTCGCACCTCAACACAGTCTGCGTTCGAGCCCGAGAAACTGGACTTCTGCCACAAGAGGCTACTCATGGTTGCCACGACCTATCCGCGGTGGTTGCTGGTGAACAAGGGGCCACGCCGCCGGAAGAGTTCGCTAGGCGCCGACGGTTACCAGGTGGTCGAACTCGCCCGCCTTCGCGCCCTGGAGGAAGGCCGCGAACTTGGGGGCGATGGTGCGGACGATGACCTCGCCCTCGTCGGACTCGCGGAGTTCGATCACACCACCAGCGGTGCGAACCTCAACGCATTCGGAGTTGGCAGCCGAGTAGCTGGACTTCTGCCAAGTGGAGTCAGACATATTTACTTTCCATATCCTTCTTGATGGATCGGATGAACTCCCGAGACTCCTCCTGCGAGAGAGCCGCCGAATCGAGCCGGTCGAGCCGGGACCGGAACTGGGCGATGTGGGCCGGCGCATCGAAGAGCACACTGTCGAGGCCTGAGTCCATCTGCACGGTGTCAAGCTCAGGGATCCGGCCTTCAACGTACGTGAAGTTTTCCTGGTTGACCGGAAGAGTATCCACATCGAACAGGACGACTCGGAGTGAGATGGTCGACCGTTCGGAGTCCTCGATGAGGCCGCCAAGCTGCTCGGCTTGGACCTTGGGGCCGCTGAACTGCATACGCAGCGCCGCCTCATGGATGAAGGCCGAGTACGGAATCTCACCGGAGCGGACCACGTTCTGCCGATGCATACGGAAGGCGGCCCTCAGGTCAACCTCATGCTGGGGAAGAGGCGGGAACCCTCGGGCGAAGACCGCAGAAGCGTAATCAGTGGTTTGGAGTAGCCCGGGAATGAAGGCCATGGTGTAGGTGGAGAGCGCGTAAGCACGACTCTCCATCTCGGCCATCTCAAGGAATTCCTGCGAGAGACGACCCCGGTACTCCTCCCACCAGCCTCCCTTGTCGCGGTCCGTGATGATGTCCGCGAGCGCGTCGATCAGGGGCTCGTTGACGCACATGCACAACGCCGCGATCGTGCGCAGGCGTTCGACGCTGATGCCGGTCTTGCCGCTCTCCATCTGCGTCACGTGGGCGGGGTTGATGCCCAGTGCGCGGGCGAGCTGGCTGCCGCCGAGGCCGGCCTGTTCCCGCATCCTGCGAAGTTCGGCACCCAACCGCAACTGGCGAAGCGTCGGGTTCGATCGAAGGGCCATGGGACCAGTCTGCCAGCCCCGTTCGGGGGAACTTCTCGTGGATCGCCACAAATCTGTGGCGCCTCACGCTATCGTCACCCTCAGAACGATCCGATGGATCGTCAGACACGCCTTGGTTCAGGGCAGTAGGCGCCTGCTGCCCTCCGGCCGAAGAGCGGCCACGCCCTGGTCCGGCTCGCGGCTCTCCCCCTCCACACCCATACCTCTCGGAGGTTCCCGTGTGCACCTTGAACACCCCCTCCCTCACCCTCACCCGGCAGGCCCTGCGGAGCGCCCTGACCCGCGCCTCCTGGGACACCGAGACCATCTTCAACGCCGAACTCGCCCTCGGCGAACTCATCGTCAACGCGTGGCGGCACGCCGGTACCGCCTCGCCCGTCGTCTACTTCTCCCTGGACGTCGACACCCTCCGGGTCTGCGTCGCGGACGAGAGCGCCCTGCTCCCCCAGGAGAAGCCCCTCTCCCTGCTCGCCGAGTCCGGCCGGGGCCTCCAGCTCGTCGCCGGGCTCACCCACCGCTGGGGCGTCGACCCCCAGGAGCGTGGCAAGACGGTCTGGTACGAGCTGGACTCCGCCGCGTGACCCGCGAACCGATCGCCCCCGACGACCCCCGGATGCGGAACTTCGCCGCCCCGCACATCACCGGCCTGCTCGGGGAGTTGCACCGTCGGGGCCTCCCGTACGGGCTGCTCTGGGGCTCGGCCTCGGCGGGCGAGACGATCCTCGACGGGCGTCTCCTGGTCGACTTCGGCAACGCGCCCGTGAGCACCCTCGTCAACCTCCTCCACCTGCTGCGGGACCTGGACCGGGAGGCGGCGTGGGAGCGGTGAGCCTCCTCGAACCGCGCTGAACACATGCGAAGGCCCTCGCCCACCGAAGGGGCGAGGGCCTCCCGGCGTCCGTCGGCTCCGGGTCAGCCGCCGGACGGGTTCCTGGGGGCGCCGCCACCGGCACCGCCGCCGAAGCCACCACCACCGAATCCGCCGGCGGCGCCTTCCACCAGCTGGCTGGCGGTGTAGCCGCCGTTGGCGTCGGGGGTGCCGACGACCGTCACGCTCTGGCCGGGCTGCAGGTCCCCGACCTTGCCCTCCTTGTTGAGCTGGACCTTCGTCGCGTCGCCGGTGGTGACCTTGATGGTGTTGCCGTTGGTGTCGGTCAGGTAGACGGTGTTGCCGTCGACGGCCTTGACCGTGCCCCGGGCAAAGCCGGCCTGCCCGCCCTGCCCCTGCCCGCCCTGCCCCTGCCCGCCCTGCCCAGCGCCCTGCCCGGTGCCCTGGCCCCCACGGCGGGAGCCGCCCTGCCCCTGCCCGTAGCCACCTCCCTGAGCAGCCGCACCCGCAGCGGCGGCCGCCGGCCGGGCGGAGGACTTCCCGCCGCCCGTCGGCCCGTTG
This sequence comes from Kitasatospora sp. NPDC058046, assembly GCF_042885595.1. Taxonomy (NCBI): domain Bacteria; kingdom Bacillati; phylum Actinomycetota; class Actinomycetes; order Kitasatosporales; family Streptomycetaceae; genus Kitasatospora; species Kitasatospora sp. NPDC058046. Next base: position 44,465 of record NZ_JBHVRS010000019.1, on the reverse strand, counting down.
TTCTGCTGGTACCAGACCCCGCCCGCGAACGCCCCGGTGGCGATCACGCCGCCCGCCAGCAGCAGGCTGAGCCAGGGCAGCTTCCGCCTCGGCGGCGCGGCCAGTTCGGCGCTCACGTCCCGCGCGTCCGGCGGGGTGGCGAGGAGGGCGACCTGCTCGGCGGGGGTTCCGGGCCCGACGGTGGCGATCTCTTTGCTCATGACAGTGGAGTCCTACTCGTGCCGGAGGGCGTCGATCGGCCGCAGCGAGGCGGCCCGGTTGGCGGGGTAGCTGCCGAAGAACAGCCCGATGGCGACGGCGATGGCGAAGGCGCCGAGCACCGATTCGGGGATCACCACGGGTTTGATGCCGACGATGCTGAAGTGCGAGCCGGCGATTCCGGCGGCCACGCCCAACCCGGCGCCGATCACCGAGAGCAGCGTCGACTCGGTGAGGAACTGCCCGAGGATCACCGCGCGCGGGGCGCCGAGCGCCTTGCGGATGCCGATCTCCCTGGTCCGCTCGGTGACCGTCACCAGCATGATGTTGGTGATCCCGATCCCGCCGACCAGCAGCGAGATCGCGGCCACCGCGCCGAGCAGCACGGTGAAGGTCTTCGTCGTGCTCTCCCTCGCGGTGAGCAGGGAGGCCTGGCTGGTGATCCGGAAGTCCGCCTTGGCGGGGTCGGCGATCGCGTGCGTGCCGAGCAGGACGCGGGTGATCTCGGACTGGGCGGCCGTGGTGCTGTCCGCGTTCGCGGCCTGGACCAGGATCTGGTTGACGGAGCCGAAGCCGGTGAAGGCGTTCTGCACCGTCGGCAGCGGGGCGATGACCACGTCGTCCGGGTCGGTGAAGCCGCTGCCGCCCTTGGCCTGGAGCACGCCGACCACGGTGAACGGCGTGCCGCCCAGCACCACGGACTTGCCGACCGGGTTCTCGGTGTCGAACAGCTGCTTGGCCGTCGTCGCGCCGAGCACCGCGACCTTGCGCGAGTCGAGCACGTCGTCGTCGGTGAAGTACTCGCCGTGCGCGACCTTCTGGTTGGCGGTCTCGAAGTACGACGGGTAGGTGCCGACGATCGAACCGGGGCTGTACGAGATGTTCCCGTACAACGCGGTGCCGCTGGTGGTGACCACCGGGGCGACCGACCTGATCGCCCCCGCGTCGGTGTCGCTCGCCAGCGCCTTGGCGTCGGCGACCGTCAGCTTCTTCACCGAGGAGGTGGCCCGGGAGCCGCCGTTGGCCGAACCGGAGCTGACCGTCAGGGAGTTGGTGCCGAGCGAGGTGATCGAGTCCTTCACCGCCACCGACGAGCCGTTGCCGACCGCCAGCAGCAGGATCACCGAGGCCACGCCGATCAGCACGCCGAGCATGGTGAGCGCCGAGCGCACCTTGTTGGCGGCCAGGCCGCCGACCGCGAAGCGGAGCGTCTGCCAGAGGATCACGCCGGCACCTCCGCGCCCGCCACGCCGGCCGCGCCCGCCGGGCCCGCCGCGAGCTCCGCGTAGGCCGTGTCCAGGAAGGGCGGCGGCCCCTTCACGGGCGCCTGCCGCAGATCGCTCACGATCTGCCCGTCGACCAGTCGCAGCACCCGCTTGGCGTGCCGGGCGACCTCGTCCTCGTGGGTGATCAGCACGACCGTGCGGCCGGTGGCGTTGAGCCCGTCGATCAGGGCCAGCACCTCCTCCGTCGAGCGGCTGTCGAGGTTGCCGGTCGGCTCGTCGGCGAGCAGCATCGCGGGCGCCGTCACCAGCGCCCGCGCCACCGCGACGCGCTGCTGCTGGCCGCCGGAGAGCTCGTTGGGCTTGTGGCCGGCCCGCTCGGCGAGCCCGACCAGCGACAGCGCGGCCATCGCCCGGCGGCGCCGCTCGGCGGTCCGGACGCCCGCGTAGGCCAGCGGCAGCTCGACCTGGGCAAGGGCGGTGGTGCGGGGCACCAGGTTGAAGGACTGGAAGACGAAGCCGATCTTGCGGTTGCGCACCAGTGCGAGCTGCTGCTCGTCCAGGTAGCCGACGTCGGTGCCGTCGAGGAGGTAGCGGCCGGCGGTCGGGACGTCCAGGCAGCCGAGGATGTTCATCAGGGTGGACTTGCCGGAGCCGGAGCTGCCCATCACGGCGACGAAGTCGCCCTGTTCGATGTCCAGGCTGACGCCCCGCGGCGCACCGGTCTCCGGGTCGGAGGGGCCGCGCAGCGCGTGCACGGTGGCGTCGCCGTGCCCGTACGCCTTGGTGAGCCCGCGGATGCGGATCACCGGGACGGGGTGCGCGGGGACGCGCTTGTCGATGACGTGACGCATGCTCACGACTCAGCCCTTGCCGCCGCGACCGGCCCCGGCACCGGCGCCGCCACCGCCACCGGAACCGCCCGGGAAGACCCCGCCGCCGGCCCCGCCCCGGTTGCCGCCGAGGCCCGGGAAGGAGGCGTTCGGGAAGCCGTTCCCGCCGCTGGTGGTGGGGAGTTCGACCTTGTCGCCCTCCTTCAGCCCGGAGACCACCTGCACCGTGCTGTCGCCCTCGACCCCGACCCCGACGGTGACCCGCTCGGAGGCGCCGTCCGGCTGCACCAGGGTCGCGGTGCGCGAGGTGCCGGTGCCGGACAGCGCGGAGGTGGGCAGCGAGAGCGCGTTGTCGGCCTCGCCGGTGATCACCTGGACGGTGGCGCTGAGGCCGGTGCGCAGCGTGCTGGTGTCGCCGGTGATCTGCAGCATGGCCGCGTACTGGACGGCGGCGGAGCCGGCCGCGCCGCCTGAGCCGCTGCCGGTGGGCAGCGAACTGACCGACAGGACCGTCGCGTTGAGCTTGGTGTCGGACTGCGCGTTCAGGGTGACGGTGGCCGCCTCGCCCTTCTTCAGCTTGAGCGAGTCAAGCTCGGAGAAGTTCGCGGTGACCTGCATCCCGGTCGGGTTGGTGAGCACGATGAAGCCGCTCGGGGCGGCCGCCGAACCCGTGCCGGTCCCGGTGGACTTGCCGGAGGAGGACGAGGCGGAGGCGCCGGAGCCGGTGGCCCCGACGGTGTCGCCGACCTTGCCGGAGACCGAGGCGACCGTGCCGTCCACCGAGGCGGTCAGGGTGGTGCCGGCCAGCGCCGCCTGGGCGTTGGCCAGGTTGGTCTGCGCGGTGGCGACCTGCTGCTGGGCCTGGGCCACGGCCGCGTCGTCGACCTTGGTGGTGGTGACGGTGGTGGTCTGCGGGGCGGGCGTACTGCTCCCGCCCGCCCCGCGTCCACCGCTGCCGGCCCCGCCGCCGGGGGAGGCGGCGGAGGTGGCGCCCGGCAGCTGCTCGGTGGTCGTGGTGGTGACCCCGGCCTGGGCCTTGGTGAGGTTGGCCTGGGCCGTGGTGAGCGCGGCCTGGGCCGCGTCCACCTGCTGCTGGGCCACCGTGGTGTCGACGGTGGCGAGCACCTGGCCCTTCTGCACGGCGTCCCCGACCGCGACCTTCACCGCGGTGAGCTTCCCGCCGGTGGTGAAGTCCTGGGCGGCGTCGGTCGGTGAGACCAGGGTGCCGGTTCCGGACACGGTGGCCAGGACGGTGCCCTTGGACACCGTGGCGGTACGGGCCGCGGGCTTCGCGGAAGCCGGGCCCGAGCTGCCGCTGACCGTGGCGTACACCAGGGCGGCGCCGCCCAGCAGGGCCACGCCGAGCGCGGAGTTGACGAGGACGGCGCCTCGCCGCCGTGGGAGCACCTTCATGGCGGACAGCTTCCCGGCGGGCTCTTGCGTCGTGCTGGGCGGCGGCTGGGAGAAGCCTGACCGGCCGGATCCGGGCATTGCGGACAGAACACCCGTCCCGCGCGGGCGCCTTGGCCGTCCCGTGGGCGGCCGTTGGGCGAACTCCCAGCGGGCTCCCAGCGATCTCCAGCCATCCGGGAGGGCGTTCTGAGGACGTTCTCACGGAGGCGCGAGGAGCCGCCGGGAGCTCCGGGGAGGCGCGCGGCGCCACGCGGCACCCGCGCGGGAACGCCGCAGGGGCGCGCCGGAGGACCGACGCGCCCCTGCGGGCCCCGAGGGAAGAGTCAGAGCGACTTGCGGAAGGCCTCCGCCACCGCCAGGAAGATCGAGTTGCCCTCGGCCTCGCCGATCGACACCCGCACGCCCTCCGGGAACGGCCGCACGATCACGCCGGCCTCGGCGCACGCGGCTGCGAACTCCTGCGAGCGGTCGCCGAGCCAGAGCCAGACGAAGTTGGCCTGCGAGTCCGGGATCTCCCAGCCCTGGGCGCGCAGCCCGGCCACCACCCGGGTGCGCTCCTCGACCAGCGCCTCCACCCGCTCCAGCAGCGCCTCCTCGGCGCGCAGCGAGGCGACGGCCGCGTCCTGGGCGAGCCGGCTCACGCCGAACGGGGTGGCGACCTTGCGCAGCGCGGCCGCCACCGGCTCGTGCGCGATCGCGAAGCCGACCCGCAGGCCCGCCAGGCCGTACGCCTTGGAGAAGGTGCGCAGCACGCAGACGTTCGGGCGGTCCCGGTAGAGGTCGATGCCGTTGGGCACCTCGGGGTCGCGGATGAACTCGATGTAGGCCTCGTCGACCACGACCAGGACGTCGGCCGGGACGGCGTCCAGGAAGCGCTCCAGCTCGGCGCGGTGGATCACGTTGCCGGTGGGGTTGTTGGGGTTGCAGACGAAGACCAGCCGGGTGTTCGGGGTGATCGCGGCGAGCATCGCGTCCAGGTCGTGGTCGCCGTTCGCCTTGAGCGGCACCGGGACGGGGGTGGCCCCGGCGACGGTGGCGACGATCGGGTACGCCTCGAAGGAGCGCCAGGCGAAGATCACCTCGTCGCCCGGGCCGGCCGTGACGAGCACCAGCGACTGGGCGATGCCGACCGAGCCGGTGCCGGTGGCGATGTGCTCGGCGGGCACCCCGAAGCGCTCGGCCAGCACCGAGGTCAGCTCGGTGACGCCCATGTCGGGGTAGCGGTTGAACGAGCCGGCCGCCTTGACCGCCGTCTCCAGCACGCCGGGCAGCGGCTCGTAGGGGTTCTCGTTCGAGGACAGCTTGTAGGCGTCGGCGCCGGCCGGCTTGCCGGGCTTGTACGTGGGGATGCCGTCGAGGGTCGGCCGCAGCCGCGGGCCCTGCGCTGACGTACCACTGCTCACGGTCGTACTCCGTTTCCAGTTGCGGAACTCTCCGGTGCGCTCGCCCGCCACGGACGGGGTCGCCGCCGTGCCCGGGACCTCGTGACGCGTCCGGACCACCCCGGTCGGGTGCCTTGCACGATACCGACCGCCCTCACCCGTAGGAGTGAGATGCCCGGTCGGGTTACAGGCGCAGATCAGCCATTCTGCCCGGTTCCTTTGGCACATGTCAGAGGTAAGAGGCCTGGTTTCAGGCGGGTATCGAAGGGGCGCACCCCGGCTCACTCGTGGAGAAACGTATCTTTGCGGGCTCCCGATGCGCCGGTCACAGACCCTTGTCAGGAGCCATACGATCGGTCCGCCATGACAGCAGCAGCCAACCAGAGCGGTCGGCGTCCCACCACCTCACGGCGTCTGGAGCGGGCCGGCATCCGGGATGTGGCAGCAGCCGCCGGAGTGTCGATCACCACTGTCTCCGATGCGCTGAACGGGAAGGGCCGCCTGCCCGACGAGACCCGCAGCCGGGTGCGCGAGGTCGCCGAGCGCCTCGGCTACCGCCCCTCCGCGGCCGCCCGCACCCTGCGCACCGGACGGTCCGGCCTGATCGGCCTGACCGTCACGACCTACGGTGAAGAGCCGTTCACCTTCACCGAGTTCGCGTACTTCGCCGAGATGGCCCGGGCCGCCACCAGCGCCGCCCTCGGCCGCGGCTACGCGCTGGTGGTGCTGCCCGCCTCCTCCCGCCACGACGTCTGGGGCAACATCGCCCTCGACGGCACCGTGGTCATCGACCCGCCCGACCAGGACCCCCTGGTGAGCGAGCTGTACCGGTCCGGCGTCCCGGTGGTCAGCGACGGCAAGCCCGGCAACTGCCCGGTCACCGCCTGGGTCGACAACGACCACGAGGCCGCCGTGCTCGGCATCCTCGACCACCTCTCCGAGGCCGGCGCCCGCCGCATCGGCCTGCTCACCGGCACCAGCACCGACACCTACACCCGGCTCTCCACCGAGGCCTACCTCGGCTGGTGCGCCAAGGTCGGCCAGGAACCGGTGTACGAGACCTACCCGGCGCACGACCCGGCCGCCGGCGCCGTCGCCGCCGACCGGCTGCTCGCCCGGCCCGACCGGCCGGACGCCGTCTACGGGCTGTTCGACCCCAACGGCACCGACCTGCTGGCCGCCGCCCGCCGGTACGGCCTGCGGGTGCCGGACGACCTGCTGCTGGTCTGCTGCAGCGAGAGCGACGTCTACGCCACCACCGAACCGCCGATCACCACGCTCTCGCTCAAGCCGCGCAAGATCGGCACCACCGTGGTCAACCTGCTCATCGACGCGATCGAGGGCGTGGACTCCGGGACGGGCGTCGACATCGCCCGGCTCTTCCCGCCGCGGTTCCGCACCGCCGGCACCGGGCCGCCGCCGGGCACCCTGATGCCGACCGAACTGATCGTCCGCGCGTCCTCCCAGCGCCGGAGTCCGCGCACCACCGTCAGCCCGCCCCGGTCGCCGGGCGAGGTTTAGACCACCGCGCCGCGGCGGCCCCGGGACCGGGCCGCCGCGCCCGGGCAGAGCTGACGAGACCGTACCGAGCCGGGACAAAACGGACCTTGTGGGGCCGCCCGGCTGACGCTCCGGAGGATTGGATACCCACCAGGTGACGACGCCGGGAGAGTGGTCTTCCTATGATGGGCGAATGACACCCGAGGACCGCTTCCCCGGGCCTGAGCACCCCCACTCAGGCCCCCGCCACCAGCCGGACCTCGACGTGCTGCCGTACGGCACCTATTACGAACCCGATCCCTCCACCGGCTACCCCGCGGCCCCGTACGACGGGGAGAGCCACGACGGGGAGACCTACAGCGGCTACGGCGGAGCCCGCTACCTGGAGCAGCACTGGCCCGCCGACGGCCAGGGCCACACCGTGCACGCCCAGGGGATCGGCATGGACCACAGCCCGGCCTTCGCGCAGCAGGGACAGGGCGGCTACGAGAACGGACCGGGGTACGAGGGGGGCCAGGAGCAGGGCGGGTACGACGGTCAGGAGCAGAACGGGTACGAGGGCGGCCAGGAGCGGAGCGGCTACGACGGCCAGGACCAGGGCGGCTACGAGCCCACCCTGCCCGACCAGCCCTCCCCGGCGCTCCAGCTCGCCGGCCGCGACGACCCGCCGACCATCGAGCTCGGCCCGCCGCTGCCCGACCCCGCCGCGCCGACCTACCCGTACCCGGCCCCCGGCCCCGGCGAGCCCCCCGGCCCGGTCTACGTCGTCGGCGACGTCCACGGCTACCTGGAGGAGCTGCGCGCCGAGCTGCGCCACCAGGGCCTGATCGACGCCGACGGCCACTGGTCCGCCGGCCGCGCCCGGATCTGGTTCCTCGGCGACTTCACCGACCGCGGCCCCGACGGCATCGGCGTCATCGACCTGGTCATGCAGCTGGCCGCCGAGGCCGCCGCGGCCGGCGGCTACTGCCGCGCCCTGATGGGCAACCACGAACTGCTCTTCCTCGGCGCCGCCAAGTACGGCGACGAGCCCGTCCAGTCCACCGCCGGCACCGCCTCCTTCCTCGCCGCCTGGCGGCTCAACGGCGGCCAGCAGAACGACCTGGACCGCCTGGAGGCGCACCACATCAGCTGGCTCTCCCGGCTCCCCGCCATGGCGGTGGAGGACGGCCACCTGCTGCTGCACTCCGACACCACCGCGTACCTGGAGTACGGCGAGTCCATCCCCGACGTCAACGACGCGGTGCACAGCCTGCTCGCCGACGGCAGCGTGGACGAGTGGTGGGACTGCTTCCGCCGCTTCACCAAGCGGTTCGCCTTCCGCGGCGAAGCCGGGCCGCTGGCCGTCCACGAGCTGCTGGACACCTACGGCGGCAGCCGGATCGTGCACGGGCACAGCCCGATCCCGTACCTCACCGGCGCGGTGCACAACGACGACGGCCAGCCGCCGCACATCCCCGGGCCGTACGTGTACGCGGACGACCTCGCGGTGGCGATGGACGGCGGCGTCACCATGGAGGGACGGCTGCTGGTCGCCCGGCTGCCCATCGGCTGACCGCCCGGCCGCCTGTCACCCGACCGCCCGGCCGTACGCCAACTGACGCCAGGCATAGAACAGTTGTTCCCGGCGCCCGAACCGTCGCACGCGCGCGTCCGGGGGCGCGAAATTCCGGAAACCGACTGTCAGCCCGGGCGTGCCCGCCCCTACCATGAGGCACACCACACCCGGCCGCCCGTCCGGCGGCCCGCCTCCGCGCCCGTTTCGGCGTCCTGAGGGCCGTGCGCCCCCGGGGCCGAGCGAACGGGGTCCGCACGAACGGGGTCCCCATGACCAACCCCCCGCCCCTGCTCGCCGAGGACCGCCCGGAGTACGAGCGCCTCCTCACGGAAGCCCTGCGCGACCGCACCGTCCTCACCGCCCTGCGCGCACCCGGCGCGCTCGCCACCGCCGAACTGCGCCTCCGCGCCCTGCGCGACGCCGACCGCGTCAACGCCGCGGCCGCCACCGAGTACGCCCACTACACCCGGCTGCGCGAGGCCCTGCACAGCACGCCCCCGCCACCGCCCGGCGGCGAACCCGCCAACCCCGGGCTGCTCACCCAGCTGCGCACCGGCGGCGGCGGAGGCGGACCGTTCCCCGTCCTCACCGTGCTCACCCCGATCCTGGCCTGGGCCGCCGCCCTGTTCCTGCTGCTGATCGGCTACCTGCTGCGCGCCGCCGAGCCGGGCCTCGCCCTCGCCGGCTCCCTGGTCACGGCCGGCTGGGTGGCGCTCGCCGCCGGGGTCGCCGCGATGGCCATCGGCATCATCGGGCTGCTGCTCACCGCCCTGCGCGACGGCGCCGCCACCGCCCCGGCCGGCACCGACCCGGAGCTCGCCGCCGAACTCGGCGACGCCCACGGCGAATGGCGCACCGCGCTGCGCGAGCGCGGACTCCTCCCGTACCTGCTCGACGCGCTGCCGCCGGTGCCGACCCCGGCGGCCCGACCCGGCGTCAGCCGCCCCGACGGCACCGGCCCCGACTTCAGCAGCCCGGACTTCACCGGCCCCGGCTACAGCTCACCCTCGTTCACCAGCCCCGGCGCCGAAGGACTGACCGACCGCGAAGGCCGCGTCCCCCGCCCGGCCGGCTTCACCCCACCCGACTTCACCGGACCCGGGTACACCCCACCCGACTTCACCGGACCCGACGCCGAAGAACTCACCGACCGCGAAGGCCGCGTCCCCCGCCCGGCCGGCTTCACCCCACCCGACTTCACCGGACCCGGGTACACCCCACCCGACTTCACCGGGCCCGACGCCGAAGAACTCACCGACCGCGAAGGCCGCGTCCCCCGGCCGGCCGGCTTCACCCCACCCGACTTCACCGGCCCCGGGTACACCCCACCCGACTTCACCGGACCCGACGAAGTCCGCTGAACCCTCCGCTCCCCGGCCGGCGCCCCCGGACCGGGGGACATCCCCACCCCCGGTCCGGGGGCGGCCACCATCGTCCCGGGCCCCGCTGCCCGCCAGGCTGGAACCCACGAGTGGAGCACGACCCGGGGGAGACCAGCGATGCGCACCGGACCCGTCCAACCGGCCCGCACCGGACCGGCCCTGCTGCTGGTCACCGCCCTGCTGGCGGCCCTGCTGGGGCTGCTCCCCGGCGTCGGAGCCGAAGCAGCCGCAGCCGAGGCGGCGGGCGACGCGCCCGCGGCGGGCGATCCGGTCCCCAGCCCGGTCGACTTCACCGGCGCCGGCGGCACCGTCCTGCACGGCCTGCTGCTGGCCGCGCCCGGCGCGAAGGCCGGCACCCCCGGCCCGGGACTGGTCATGCTCCCCGGGGCCGGCCCGGGCCCGCTCGCCGAGCTGCGGGCCGACGCCGAGTCGTACGCGCGGCACGGCGTCACCGTCCTCGTCTTCGACAAGCGCACCGACGGCTACTCGACGACCCACCGGGACTACGGGCAGCTGGCCGACGACGCCCTGGCCGCCGTCCGGCTGCTGCGCGCCCGGCCGGAGGTCACCCCGGACCGGGTCGGCCTGTGGGGCCTGTCCGAGGGCGCCTGGGTGGCCTCGCTCGCCGCCACCCGCACCACCGAGGCGGCGTACCTGGTCACCGTCGGGGCGGTCGGCCTCACCCCGGCCCGCCAGCAGGCCTGGGCGTACCGGGGCTACCTGCGCCACGCCGGCGTCTCCGGCTCGCTGGTCACCGCGCTCTCGGACACCTCCGTCCGCCTGCTCTCGGCGGCCGGGCTCTTCCCGGAGGCCGACTACGACCCGGTGCCGGTGTGGGAGCGGGTCCGGCAGCCCGTCCTGGCCGAGTGGGGCACGCTCGACCGCGAGGCCGCCCCCGAGGAGAGCGCGACGATCATCCGCCGGGCCCTCGACCGCGGCGGCAACACCCACTACACGCTGCGGACCGTCCCCGACGTCCGGCACAACCTGCACCTGACCCGGGACGACGGCTACGACCGGCCCGACCAGCTCCCCGCCGACTACGCCGGGACCGAGTCCGCCTGGATCCAGCGGCTCGCCACCGGCCTCCCCGCCGCCTCCGCCGACCCGGTCCCGCACCAGGACACCCGCAGCCTCGCGCTCGACCCGCTCCCCTGGTACGAGTCCACCTGGTTCGAGGTCGTCGCCACCCTGCTCTGCCTGACCGGCTTCGCGGGCTACGCGCTGAGCGGCGCCGTCCGCCGCCTGCGCCGCCGGCCGCGCCCGGCCGCCCTGCCCCGGGCCGCCCGCTGGGCCGCCCTCGCCGGAACGGCCGCCCTCCTGGGCGCCCTCGGCTACCTGCTCTTCCTGATGCTCACCGCCGCGATGTTCCCGGGCCCGGTCCTGTTCGGCCGCCCGGTGGTCTGGCTGGCCGTCCAGCTGCTCGCGCTGTTCGCCCTCGGGGCGGCCGCCGTCGCCGCGGCCGGTGCCCGGCGGGAGCGGGCCGCCCTGGCCGCCGCCTCCCTGGCCGACCGGGCGCGGCTGGGCGCCCTGCTGCTGGCCGGGCTGGTGTTCCTGCCCTGGGCCCTGTCCTGGGGACTGCTGCTGCCCTGACCCCCGCCATCGGGGCAACGGCCCGCTCCCTCGCCCGGGGGAGCGGGTTCGGCCCGGATGAGGACGCCCCGGCCGGCCCGCTCCGGGAGGGTCGGAGCCGGTGGTGGACGGACCGCGTCCGCCCGGGTCGGGAGGCGGAACCATGAGCGCACGGACGATCGCGGCACGACTGCACGGCACCCCCGCACCGGGCGTGCCCCGCTGGGCGGTCCGCACCGGGTACGCGATCACCCTGGCCGTCCTGCCCTCCTGCCTCTGGCGGATCGGCGGCTTCATCGTCGGCCTGCCGCTGCTCGACCACGGCCCGACACCACCGGAGCGGGACCCCGCCCCGTTCGACGGAGGCTGGGCGTACATCCTCGCGCTCAGCGTGGTCAGCGAGGCGCTGGCCCTCCTCTGCTTCGGCCTGGTCGCCCGCTGGGGCGAGGTGTGGCCGGGGTCGTCACCCACGGCTGGCAGACCGTCGTGTTCTGGATCGGCTACCTGCCGCCGGCCGCCTGGGGTCCGCTCCTCGCCGTGCTCACCGTGCACTACTACCGTCGGCGCAGGGCGAGTTGAACCGCTTCGGGGCGGGCGCGGTCAGTCCGTCGCCGGCGCGCGGAGCGGCGCGCCCCCTGGCCGCTCCGCGACGACGTCCGTCGCCGCCCGGACGAAGGCGCGGACCCGGGCGGTGGTGTTGCTCTCCAGCCAGACCGGGCCGCGCTCGATCGGGGGCGCGTCGTGGATCGGCACGTACGCGACGTCCGGGCGCGGGTAGTAGTGGCGGGAGTGCTCGCCGACCGGGAGGACGCCGCGGCCCATCGCGACCAGGCTGAGCAGCTCGGAGAAGGTGCCGCCGGACGGGCCCTTGGGCACCGGACGGCCGGACGGGGTGCGGTCGGGGGTGCGGTCGCGCTTGAAGCCCGCCGAGGTGACGGCCGGGTACTGCACCACCGGGTGGTCGGCGAGCACCTCGACCGACACCGACCGCTCCGCGGCCAGCGGGTGCCCGGCCGCCACCGCGAGGACCCGCCGCTCGGTCAGCAGCACCGGGCCGCGGGCCATGCCGTCGAACGGGTAGGAGGCGATCAGGACGTCGACCGAGCCGTCCTCCAGGCTCGACCGGGAGTTGGACAGCTGCACCTCGCGCACGTCCACCCGGCAGTCCGGGTACCGCTCGCCGAACAGCGCGGCCGCCTTGAGCAGCACGGGCGCCGTCCACTCCCCGAGGAACGCCACCCGGAGCTCCCCGGTGACGCCCCGGGCGGCGTCCTCCGCCCGGCGCAGCGCCGCCTCCGTCGCCGCCGCCACCGGCACCAGGTCCTCGGCCAACTGCCGCCCCACTGCGGTGAGTCGGACCGACCGGCTGGTGCGGTCGAACAGCTGCGCGCCGATCCGGCGCTCCAGTTTCCGCACCACCTGGCTGACCCGCCCCGTGGTCAGGTGCAGCCGCTCGGCGGTCCGCCCGAAGTGCAGCTCCTCGGCGAGCGCGAGGACGACCTCGATCTCCAGCCGCTCCAGCATCCCGGCCCCGCCCGCCCCTCGATCGTTGAATGCGGCTCAACGATCGTACGACGATCACGCGTTGATCAGGCCTCCGGCCAGGAGGATCGTGGAACCCGTCCCCAGCAGTCGCACCCGAGCGGAGCCGATCACCCATGCGCGTCGTAGCCTTCGACCACCTGGTCCTCAACGTCGCCGACGTCGAGCGTTCGCTGGCCTTCTACTCCGGCCTGCTCGGCCTGGCCCCCGTCCGGGTCGACGAGTGGCGGGCCGGCCGGGCGCCGTTCCCGTCCGTCCGGGTCGGCGCCGAGACCATCATCGACCTGGTCCACGGCCCCCGGCACGAGTCCAACGTCGACCACTTCTGCCTCACCGTCGAGCCCCTCGACTGGCAGGAGGTCATCGACGCCGGCACCTTCACCGTCCTCGAAGGCCCCGTCCCCCGCTACGGCGCCCGCGGCACCGCGACCTCCGTCTACGTCCAGGACCCGGACGGCAACACCGTCGAACTCCGCTGGTACCCCCAGGACGCCGACCGCTGAGCGGCGCCGACCGCCGAAGGGCGCCGACCGCCGAGCGGCGCCGCCCCCGGCCCGAGCACCGGGCCGGGACGGCACGCGGCCGGCCGCCGGGTCAGCTCCGGCCGGCGAGGTGCTCGACCAGCCGGTCGAAGCTGGAGTTCAGCCCCGCCTCGGCCTCCGGGCCGCGGTACATCTCCGGCACCCCGGTCTGGTGCAGCACCACCCGGGTGCGGCCCTCGTCGAGCCCGGTGAAGGTGAGGGTGGACCGCATGCCCGAGCCCTCCTCCACCATCGCGAAGAACTCGCCCGCCCGGATCTCGGTGATCTCCGCCTTCAACGGGTACCGGTCGCCGGTCTCGTCGACCACCATGGTGCTGTCGTAGCGCCCGCCCTCCTTCGCCTCGATGGTCACGGTGTCCAGCGGCACGTGGGTGCCGACCGGACCCCAGAAGCGGACGAACTGCTCCGGCTCGAAGTACGCCTCGAACGCGGCGGCGGGGGCGCCCGGCAGCTCGCGGGTGATGGTCAGCTCGCCCAGGTTCTCGGTCATCTCGGAATCTCCTCCGTGGTCACGTCTGTCGCTTGCACAGGGGTAGACCGGGACCGCCCCGAGAACTCATCGCTCCCCGCGAAAGTTTTTCCGACGAGTTCTCCGGAGCTCTTCCGACGAGCTCTCCTGAGCCTGAGCCTGACCCGGAGCCGGTGCCCGCTGCCCGCTGCCCGCTGCCCGCTGCCCGCTGCCCGCGCAGCGCCGACGGCCGTCAGCCGAGCAGGAGTTCCGCCGCCGGGGTGTGGTTCCCGGTCGCGGAGGCGCCGGCCATCGCCGAGGCGGCCGTCGTCGGGTCGGTGCCGGGCGGCACCACCAGCAGCAGGAAGTGGTCCTGGAGGCCCCGGGTGACGCTGATCGTCGCGTCGCTGCCCGGGAACCAGTTGATCCTGATCATCAGGCCGTTCGCCATCACGGACCGGGGCACACCGTCCCACGCCGAGGTGTCGAGGCCGACCCGGAGGATGCGCCCGAAGTGGGCGCCGAGCGCGGTGATCAGGTCCGGCAGTTCGGTGCTGACCTGGTTCGAGCGGGGCCACCAGGCCCCGTCGAAGACACCCTCCCGCGACTGCGTCGGCTCCAGCTCCAGGCGCGGCAGCAGCGGCGCACCGGGCACCGTCCACGGCCCGGTGGGCGAAGGGTTGGGGAGGGGGATCGGCATCATCTGAGGCCGCCCGTCCGGTCCACGAGGGACCCGTCATGACCCAGGGCGACGTCGACGCTGATGCCGGTGTGCGGAATGTCCTCGGCTGCCTCCCACGCTACTCCGCCACGGCCTCCCCCGGGCCGCCCGCCGCCCCGCTCTCCGCCCCGCCCGCCGCCCCGCTCTCCGCCCCGTCCCGCGCACCGCACTCCGCCCCGTCCCGCGCACCGCACTCCGCCCCGTCCGCCCGGGGAGTAGCCTCGGAGACATCCAGGGCAACCCGCATCCCGGTCCCGTTCCGGCTTCGTTCTGGGTGAAGGACAGCCCGGCAGGCCCCGCTCCGGCGGGCGGCCGGAGACGGGAAGCGGTGAACGCCGTGACCACTCACTCGCCCCAGCCCGCACGACCCGGCCACGGCCTCACGGTCGCCGACGCCATGGACCCCTGCGACTACCAGATAGCCGACGACAGCACCGTCGACCAGGCCGACGACGTCCTCCGCGTCGCCCACCTCGACTACCTGCTCGTCCGCGGCCACGACGGCCGCTGCGAGGGGCTGGTCACCCGCACCGGACTCCATCCGTTCCTCACCCGCTCCTGGTACGCCGAGCGGACCGCGATCAGCTCGACCACCCACCAGCGAGGCCCGTTCGCCTGGCCGACCATGGGCCTGGCCCTGGCCGCGATCGCCATGCGGATCAAGCACCTCGCGGTCTGGCCCGTCGTCGACGAGGACGGCTACATCCTCGGCGCACTGACCGCGGACCGCGCCGCCGGCCTGCTCGCCACCGACCTGGTCGTCACCGTGCCCGCGTGACCCCGCCCCGCCGGCTCATGACGGGCCCGGGCCCGGGGCGAGCAGCCGGCGCAGTGCCGTGGGTGTGTGCCCCACGTGCTCGCGGACGGCGCGGGTCAGGTGCGCCTGGTCGGCGAAGCCGAGCTGGGCCGCCAGGGCGGCGAGGCCGGGTTCGCCCTCGACGATCCGGTCCATGGCCCGGGTGACGCGTACGCGGTTGCGGTAGCGGGTCAGCGAGACGCCCGTCTCCCTGGAGAACACCCGGCTCAGCCGGTAGGGCGACACCTCCAGCAGCGCGGCCAGCGCGCAGAGCCCACCGGCCTCCGGGGCCTCCTCGATGATCGCCTCGCGCGCCGCCGCGGCCAGCGCCCGGTCGGCCGGCCGGCCTGCCCGCCGGGCGCGGGCGGTCGGCTCACCGGCCGCGGCCGCGACGAGGCGGAGCAGTTCCTCCGCCAGCGCGTAGTCGATGTCGCCGGTGCCCGCGGCGGCGACCAGACGGCGGTGGGCGAGGTCGACGCGCGCGTCGACGTACACCGTCGTCGCGGCGGGCGGGCGCCCGAGCAGGGAGGGCTCGAACCTGACCGACGTGCAGACGTCGCCGCCGGCCGGGTGCGCGAAGCGCTCCTGTTCGCCGGGCGCGCCCAGGTAGGCCGTGGTCGCGTCCAGATCGGTGTCGGTGCCGTCGGCCGACCGCCGGAACCTGCCGCGTCGCACCAGCACCAGGCGGTGGTCGTCGCGGGTCTCCGGCCGCGACCACCGGGTGTGGTCGGAGCGGCACCCCACCACGGTCACGGTGAACTCCGGCCGGGCGGCGAGGGTCGATGCGGACAGCATGCCGCGGACGGTACCCGCCGGGTACGACAGGACGGCCCGCAAGGATCTTCAAGACCTCCGGTGCCGTCACCCCGGATGCTGGGGCCCACGTGACGACAGGAAGGGAGCCATCCATGGCCGTCCACGCGGAGCTCACCGCGATCACCATCGACTGCGCCGACCCCCGGGCCCTCGCCGGGTTCTACCGCCAGGTCACCGGCTGGGACCTCGGGCAGGCCGACGACGACTTCGTCCAACTCGGCGCGGGGCCGGTCCGGTTGGCCTTCCAGCGGGTCGCCGGCTACCGGGGGCCCGGCTGGCCCGACGCCGCGAAGCACGCCCACCTCGACTTCGCCGTCGCCGACCCCGAGGCCGCGGTGCAGGAGCTGCTCGCGGCGGGGGCGACCAGGCCGGAGTTCCAGCCCGGCGAAGGCGATTGGACCGTTCTCGCCGACCCCGAGGGCCACCTGTTCTGCATCGCTTCGGCCTGACGAGGAGTCGACCACCCATGGCCTCGATCCACAAGGAACTCGTCATCGACGCCCGCCCCGAGGCGGTGTGGTCGGTGCTCAGCGACTACGGCGCGGTGCACGAGCGGCTGGCGCCCGGGTTCGTCACCGACACCCGGCTGAGCTCGGACACGCGCACCGTCACCTTCGCCGACGGCACGATCGTGCTCGAACGGCTCGTCGACCTCGACCACGAGGCGATGCGGGTCGCCTACACGGTCGTCGGCGGCAGCCTCCACCCGTCCCACCACCACGCGTCCATGCAGGCCCTTCCGGAGGCCGGCGGCCGGACGAGGTTCGTGTGGCACACCGACGTCCTGCCCGAGGCCCTGGCCGCACCGATCGCCGAGTCCGTCGAGCACGGTTCGGCGGTGATCCGCCGCACGCTGGAGGGCGCCGCACCGGTCGCCGGCCACGACGCCGGGAGGTAGCGGAGGACCGCGAAAGCGCCGCCCCGAGGTACTTCGGGGCGGCGCTCGGGTGTCCCGGGTCAGTCCACCAACGGGAGGTAGACCTTGTTGCCCTGGGCCGCGAACTCGGCGGACTTCTCGGCCATGCCGGCCAGCGCCTCGGCGTCGAACTCACTGGAGACGGCGGTGGATCCGTCGCCGTGCTCGTCGCGGATCTTCTGGGAGATCTTCATCGAGCAGAACTTCGGGCCGCACATCGAGCAGAAGTGCGCGGTCTTGGCGGGCTCGGCGGGGAGGGTCTCGTCGTGGAAGTCGCGGGCGGTCTCCGGGTCGAGGGCCAGGTTGAACTGGTCCTCCCAGCGGAACTCGAAGCGGGCGTCGGAGAGGGCGTCGTCCCAGGCCTGGGCGCCGGGGTGGCCCTTGGCCAGGTCGGCGGCGTGGGCGGCGATCTTGTAGGTGATCACGCCGGTCTTGACGTCGTCCCGGTTGGGCAGGCCCAGGTGCTCCTTGGGGGTCACGTAGCAGAGCATCGCGGTGCCCCACCAGGCGATCATCGCGGCGCCGATGCCCGAGGTGATGTGGTCGTAGCCGGGGGCGACGTCCGTGGTCAGCGGGCCGAGGGTGTAGAACGGCGCCTCGTCGCAGATCTCCTTCTGGAGATCCATGTTCTCCCGGATCTTGTTCATCGGGACGTGGCCCGGGCCCTCGATCATCACCTGGACGTCCCGCCCGCGGGCGATCCGGCCGAGCTCGCCGAGGGTCTTCAGCTCGGCGAACTGCGCCTCGTCGTTGGCGTCCGCGATCGAGCCCGGACGCAGGCCGTCACCGAGCGAGAAGGTGACGTCGTAGGAGGCGAGGATGGAGCAGAGCTCCTCGAAGTTGGTGTAGAGGAAGTTCTCCTGGTGGTGGGCCAGGCACCAGGCCGCCATGATCGAGCCGCCGCGCGAGACGATGCCGGTCTTGCGGCGCGCGGTGAGCGGGACGTAGCGCAGCAGCACGCCGGCGTGGACGGTCATGTAGTCGACGCCCTGCTCGCACTGCTCGACGATGGTGTCCCGGTACACCTCCCAACTCAGCTCCTCGGCGCGGCCGTCCACCTTCTCCAGGGCCTGGTACAGCGGCACGGTGCCGATCGGCACGGGGGAGTTGCGCAGGATCCACTCGCGGGTGGTGTGGATGTTGCGGCCGGTGGAGAGGTCCATGACGGTGTCGGCGCCCCAGCGGGTGGCCCAGGTCATCTTCTCCACCTCCTCCTCGATCGAGGAGGTGACGGCCGAGTTGCCGATGTTGGCGTTGATCTTCACCAGGAAGTTGGTGCCGATGACGGCCGGCTCCACCTCGGGGTGGTTCACGTTGACCGGGATGACAGCCCGGCCGCGGGCCACCTCGGCCCGCACGAACTCGGGCGCCAGGCCCTCGCGCAGCGCCACGAACTCCATCTCCGGCGTCACCACGCCCCGCTTGGCGTAGGCGAGTTGGGTGACGGCGGCACCACCGCGGCCGCGCAGCGGACGGCGCGGGCGGCCGGGGAAGACGGCGTCCAGGTTGCGCAGGTTCCCGCCGCGCGGCGAGGTGTGCTTGATCCCGTCGTCCTCGGGGCGCGACTCGCGGCCGTCGTACTCCTCGACGTCGCCGCGCTGGCGGATCCAGGGGTCCCGCAGCGCGGGCAGGCCGCGCCGCACGTCGGGCTCGTACGACGGGTCGGTGTACGGGCCGGAGGTGTCGTACAGCGGGACGGTCCCGCCGTTGGTGAGCCGCACCTCGCGGTACGGGACGCGCAGGTCGGGGCGCGATCCCTCGCGGTAGGCCTTGTGCCAGGCCGGGGTCGGGTAGCCGGTGCGCTCGCTGCTGGGGGCGCTCCGGACAGACTGCGGCTGTGCTTCGAACGTGGTCATCTGACCTCTACTCCCTACGCCGGCATTACCCGGTCAGGTTCCTGCGGTCGACGCAGCCGTCGGTCCGTCCGTCGACGTCCCGGTCAGCGTCCTCTCAGCCCGGTGCTCCGAGCTCCCGCGTCGCAGGCGGTGTTGCCTGCACACGACGCCCAACACCGTAGCGAGCGGATCGCCGCAGGTCCAGAGCGCCTCACGCCAGAGGCCCGGCTCCCCGTCTCGCGGGGGGCCGGGCCTCAGGGCGGCGGTCGGGGCGGCCGGTCAGCTCTTGGCCGCCTTCTTCACCAGGACCACCACGGCGGCCGCGATGCCGACCACCACCAGCAGCTTGATCACGATCGAGAGCAGTGCGCCGACGACGCCGAACACGAAGGCGACGATGTTCCAGGCCAGCACCAGGACCAGCACCGGGATGACGATGTTGCGCACCCAGGAGGGCAGCGACTTCCAGAGCTCAGCCATGTCGGTTCCTCTTCTCCCCTCGGGTCGGCCGCCGTCCGGTGCCGCATCCCGCTTGCTTTCGGTACTTCGATCGTACGGTGGCGCGAGTGCCGGAACGAGGCCCAACGGCCCGGAGAGAACCCCGAGATCCCCCCGATCCCGACCCCCCGGGTGACCCCCGAGAACTCCTCCGGCGGGGGCACGGCCCCGGGCCTTTACGACCTGTCCGAGCGACGCCGGAAGCAAGCCCGTCCGGACGACGGGCGGCAGGCGGCGGGCGCCGCCCGGACGGCTCAGACCGGCCAGCGCTCGCCGCGCCAGGCGGCGTCCCAGAACATCCACTCGTAGCGCGAGGTGGTCACGAAGTGCCCGACCACCTTCCGGCGTTCGGCCGCGGACAGCTCCTCGCCCAGCCGGTCGGTCAGCGCCAGCACCCGGCGGACCACCGACTGGAAGGCCTCGTCGCCGTAGGTGGAGATCCACTTGGCGTACAGCGGGTCGGGCGAGCCCTGGGCGAGCAGCGCCTCGCCGACCCGGGCGTAGATCCAGTAGCAGGGCAGCACCGCGCCGAGCGCCTCGGCGAAGGAGCCGCCGTAGACGGTGGCCAGCAGGTAGCTGGTGTAGGCCCGGGTGGTGGGCAGCACCGGCTCGGCGGCGGCCTCCTCGGCGCTGCCGCCGAAGGCGGTCAGGAACTCGGCGTGCATGCCCTGCTCGGCGGCCAGCGCGCCGACCGCGTCGTCGGCGAAGGCCCGGACGTCCTCCTCGCCGGGCGCCTTGGCGGCGCAGACGGCGAGCGCGCGGGCGTAGTCGCGCAGGTAGTGCGAGTCCTGGACGACGAAGTGGCGGAAGGCCTCGCGCGGCAGGGTGCCGTCGGTGAGCCCGGCCAGGAATGGGTGGGCGAGGATCTCGGCGTACACCGGCTCGATGGCCGCCCAGAGTTCTTCGGTCAGCGTCTTGGTGCTCATGACGCGACCCTAACCGCCGGGGCGGCCGGTCCTCCGCCCAGTGTGCCGCTGTCCTCCCCCGTCCCCGGGCCCGTCCGTCCACCTCCCGGACCAGGGGCATTCAGCACGACCCCGCCGTGTGGTGGTTCCGCCGGGAGGGTGGTTCCTGTCAGGCTTGGGCGGCATGAAGGGTTTCCTCATCAAGACACTGATCAACGCGGCGGCCATCTGGGTCGCCGCCTGGATCGTCAGCGGCATCCAACTCGCCCAGGGCAAGGCCGACTGGCAGCACAAGGCGCTGACGGTGCTCGGCGTCGCCGTCGTGTTCGGCGTGGTGAACTGGCTGATCAAGCCAGTGGTCAAGCTGTTCTCGTTCCCGCTGTTCATCCTCACGCTGGGACTGATCACCTTCGTGATCAACGCCCTGATGCTCCTGCTCACCTCCTGGGCCTCCGGGAAGCTGAGCCTGGACTTCCACGTGACCAACTTCGGCTCGGCGCTGGTCGGTTCACTGATCATCAGCCTGGTCGCGTGGGGCCTGCACCTGGCCCTGGACGACGACTGACCGGTGCCGTGCGGACGGCCGAAAGGGGCCCGCACCCGGGTGTTGCCACCGGGTACGGGCCCCTTCGCCGTTCCTGTGCGACCGCGGCCGGGGCGATCACCCCGCGTTCTCACGCCCCTTGAGCAGGTCCGCGAGCTGGGCGTCGATGTCCCGCCCGGAGAACTCCTGCCCCATCGGCACCAGCCGGTCGGTCCGCGCCAGGAAGGCGATCAGCGGCGCGGACGAGGCGCACAGCAGGGCGTCCCCGTCGGGGGAGTGCAGCACGATGCGGACCTCCGAGAGCTCGTCGCCGACCGGGCGGATGTGCACGTCGCCCTCGCCCGCCGGTCCGCTGATCCCGTCGAGCAGCAGCTCCCGCGCGAAGTACCAGGTGACCGGGGCGTCGCCGGGCAGGTGGAAGGTGAGCCGGACGGCGTACGGGTCGTCGGCCTCGTACGCCAGGTCCACCGGGAGGCGGAAGGAGAGCTCGTGCGAGACCACGAGGTTCATCACCAGGTGACCCTGGACTGTGCTGTGCTGCATGGCGCCAGTACCTCTCGTTCTGCCCGCGCCGTCGGTTCGCTTGGTCCGATGGCGGCGGACATGTTTTCGACGGTTTTTGTGACGGTTTATGCAACCAATCCACGTTCGATCATCATCGTCCATGTTTGGGGATGTAGTGGACAAGGCGTGCTTTTTCAAATGGTGAACGAGCCGGAGCAGGTCCAGACCAAGTGGTGTCAGAAGATGAACGACGGACTCATCGCCCCGACCCCGCGCCGCAGTTGGCACGCGACGGAGACCAGCCGGTCGGCCCGCTCGACCGGGAGCGACAGGGCCATCGTGGCGACCACCGGGCCGATGGTGATCGGGACGGCCGCGCAGACCGTGCCGAGCGCGTACTCCTGACGCTCCAGCACCGGCATGGTCGGCCGCAGCGAGGCTAGTCGGCGCAGCACCGCGGTCTCGCCGGTGAGGGTCGACGGGGTGAGCCCGGCCGGCGGGTGGCGGGCGAGGTGGTCGCGGCGCTCCTCCTCGGGCAGCTGGCCGAGCAGGCACTGCCCGATGGCGTGCGCGTGGGCGGTGGCCCGGAAGTCCGCCCAGGGCTCGACGGCCGGGCGGTTCGGGTCCTCGGCCACGTCCACCACGTGGACCTCGCCGTCCCGGTACAGCGCGAAGTAGACCGCGGCGCCGAGCTCGTCCCGTAAGGACCGCATCCGCGTCCGCAGGTCGGGGTCGCCGCACCGGCCGCGGGAGCGGGCTATGCCGTCGAGCGCCTCCCCGTGGAAGAAGCGCCCCTCGGAGCGCCGCAGGTAGCCCTCGTGGGCCAGGGTCCGCAGCAGGTGGTAGGCCGTGCCGAGGGGCAGTTCGGCGGCCCGGGCCAACTGCTTGGCGGTCGCGCCGCGCCGGAAGCCCCCGACGGCCTCCAGCAGCCGCAGCGCCCGCTGGACGGAGCCGATCAGGGTGGGCCCGCGGTCCGCCTCGGGCGGCCGCGGCGCGGCGGGCCCGGCCTCCCGCGCGGGCCCGGCCTCCCGCGCGGGCCCGGCCTCCCGCGCGGGCCCGAGCGGTCGTGCCGCCTCGAACGGTTGCTCTCCGAACGGGTGCTCCCCGAACGGTCGTGCTGTCTCGAACGGTTGCGTCTTCTCGAACGGCTGTGCGATCCGATCCATGACACCCAACCCCCAGCCCGAGTCCCTCGTACAGGTCCGTGCCCAGAACGGGCATGCGGAACGAAACCTCCGATTTGCCCGATAGCTGCTCATTGCAGCACAGCGGGACCCCGAACGGATGCACCCGACCGGGTCGGCGTTTCGACCCGTTCCCGGTGTGTTTCGACCCGTTCCCCGGGTTTCGTTCCTCCCCCGGCGCGGGAGACTTCCGCACAACGCGCCAGTCCCGGAGGTGGCCATGGGCCCCGAGAACCGCACCGCGCCACCGCGCCCGGTCGTGAAGCGCACCGCGCGGGCGATCCTGCTGGAGCTGGACCCGGACGATCCGTACGGCCCGGCCTCGATCGTGCTGGTGCGGCGGGTCCGGCCGGACTCGCCGCACCCGTACTGGATCACGCCCGGCGGCGGGGTCGAGCGGGAGGACCGGACGGTGGTCGAGGCGCTGCACCGCGAGGTGGACGAGGAGCTCGGCGGCAAGGTCGTGGACGTGGTGCCCGCCTTCGTCGACACCATCAGCCACACCCACCATGACGACGGCACCCCGCTGCACCCGCACGGGGTCAAGGTGCAGCACTTCTTCGTCTGCCGGCTCGCCTCGATGGACCTCGACCGACGGCACGGGCCCGAGGTGACCGATCCCAACGGCGAGTACGAGGTGGTCCGGCTGCCGTTCACCCGCGAGGGCGTCACCTCGGTCAACGTGGTCCCGCCCCGACTGCGGGCGTACCTGGCGGCCAACATCGAGGGCATCCGCGCGCTCCTCGCCCCCGACCTCGGGTGATCACACGGCGGCCGGGTCGCCGACCGGGTCGTGCCGGATCAGCTCGGCCGGGACCCCGGCCCGCAGCAGCACCCCGACGCCCCGGCGCACCATCGCCGGCGGCCCGCTGAGCACCGCCTCGCGACCGGCCCACGGGCCGAACCGGCCCACCGCATCGGGCAGTTCGCCGGTCAGCAGCCCGCCGGCCAACAGTTCGCCACCCAGCGGACCCCCGGCGTGGCCGCCACCGGAGAGCACCGGACGGACCGTCAACCAGGGGTGGCGAGCGGCCAGTTCGCGCAGCCCGTCCAGCGCGTACAGCTCCTCGGCCCGGCGGGCCCCGTAGAACACCTCGACCCGGCGGCCGGACGCACCGTGCTCGGCGGCCTCCTCGACCAGGGCGCGGATCGGCGCGATCCCGGTGCCGCCGCCGAGGCAGAGCAGGTCCCGGCCGGCCGCGTGGTCCACGGTCATCGCGCCGGCCGCCGGGCCGAGCCGCAGCACGTCCCCGGGCGCGGCCCGGTGGACCAGCGCGTTGCTCACCCAGCCCGCCTGGACGGCCTTGACGTGGAAGGTCAGCAGCCCGTCCGGGCAGGGCGCGCCGGCGAAGGAGTAGTGCCGCCAGACCCGCGGCCACCAGGGCGTCTCCAGCGCGGTGTACTGCCCGGCCCGGAACGGGTAGGCCTGGTCCGGCCGGACGGTGACCACCGCGACGTCCCGGGTGCGGCGCTCGTGCCGGACGATCTCGCCCTGCCACCAGGCCGGCGAGGTGCGGGCGTCCTCCTCGGCGGCTTCGATCATGGCCGAGGAGATCATCCGGTAGGCGCGGCGCCAGGCCGACTCGGCCTCGGCGTCCCAGCGGTCGCCCGTGTACCGGGCCAGCGTTCCCACCAGACACTCCTCCACCACGGCGTAGTGCCCGGCCAGTGCCCCGTACCGGCGGTGGGACCGGCCGAGCCCGGCCAGCGTGGCGCGCAGGGCCGCCGGCCGGTCGAGCTCCCGGACCACGGCCAGCAGGGTGCGGAACAGCCGCTCGCGGTGGACGTCCATGGCGGCGGGGAAGGACGAGCGGAGCTCGGGGTGGCGCAGGAAGAGCAGCGCGAAGAAGTGCGCGGTGGCCCGGTCGGCGACCGGCTCGACGGCGGCGAGGCCGGCCCGGACCAGCCCGACCTCCCGGGCGGTGAGCGGCCGGCGGGCGGTGGCCGGGTCCTGCCCGGCGGCGGGGAGCGCGGCGGCGGGCTGCCCGGCAGGGGTCCGTACGCCCCAGGCGTCGCTCCACCGGTCGCCCGGGCCGACCCGGTTGAGGCCGGGAGCGTCGGCGAACAGCGGGCGGAAGTCGGCGGCGGGAGCCGGGGCGTGGACGTGGGCCGGGGCCGGGACGAACGGCGGTTGCGGCGGCCGGACGGGCTCCAGCAGCGCCACCGGCGGCAGCACCTCCGTCGGCGCCTCCGCCGCCACCAGCGGCGGCAGGTCCGACGGGGCCACGGGCATCGGCGGGGCCAGGGGCACAGGCGGGGCCACGGGCGCAGGCGGGTCCAGGCGCACCGGCGGGGCCAGGGGCACCGGCGGCCGGGCGACCGCCTCCCGCGACGGACCCCCGTCGGGCGCGGACTGCCGCAGGCCCGGGACGGACGAGACCCCCGCCGAGCCATGCCCGGTACGGACCAGGACTGTTCCGCGGGACTTCACCGCTACGTTTCGAGTACCCAAGAGAATCGTTTCGCCCTCCGGCCGGCCTGCGCCACCACCTGGCTTGTCGCTACTGGCGCCAAGGCAGCGTGGCACGGCCCGACCGACCGACCGACGAATCACGCGAAGCCCGGACATCCGGGCCCGGAACGCGCTACTCTCCCCGCCCCCGGTCGCCCCGGGTGTCCGTCCGCACACCCAGGGCAACCGGAGAGCCGGGCTCGACGGCGGTCCTCAGAGCTGCCGCAGCAGCATCCCCGGCTGCTCCACACAGTCCGCGACGAACCGCAGGAAACCGCCCGCCGTCCCGCCGTCGCAGACCCGGTGGTCGAAGGTGAACGACAGCTGGGTCACCTCGCGGACCGCCAACTCCCCCTGGTGTACCCAGGGTTTGGCGACGATCCGACCGACCCCGAGCATCGCCGCCTCCGGGTGGTTGAGGATCGGGGTCGAGCCGTCCACGCCGAACACCCCGTAGTTGTTCAACGTGAAGGTGCCGCCGGTCAGTTCGGCCGGGGTGAGCGCGCCGCTGCGCGCCGCCTCGGTCAACCGGCCCAGCTCCTCGCCGAGTTGCCCGGTGCTGCGGTTCTGCGCGTCCCGCACCACCGGGACGACCAGTCCGCGCTCGCCCTGCGCGGCGAAGCCCAGGTGCACCGCCGAGTGCCGGACGATGCCCGAACCATCCCCGGTCACCGAGGAGTTCAGCTCCGGGAAGCGCGCCAGGGCGACGGTGCAGATCCGCGCCAGCAGCGCCAGCACGCTCACCTTCGGCCCCGGCGTGGCGTTCAACTGCCGCCGCAGCGCCATGAGTTCGGTGGCGTCGGCGTCCACCCAGCAGGTCGCCGCCGGGATCTCCCGGTGGCTGCGGCTCAGCTTCTCGGCCACCGCCTTGCGCAGCCCGCGCAGCGGGACCACGCCGTCCTGCCCGGCGGGCCCGGCCGGCGCCGGAGCGGCCACCTTGGCCGCGACCGCCCGTTCGACGTCCGCGCGCATGATCAGTCCGTCCGGGCCGCTCCCGGTGAGCGCGGCCAGGTCGACCCCCTGCTCCCGGGCCAGTCGCCGCACCAGCGGCGAGATCACCGGCACCACCGCCGGCCCGGCCGGGACGACCGGAGCCCGCACGGCCACGGCACCGGCGGCGACCACGGCCGAGGCCGAGGCCGGTGCCCCGACCCGGCGCCGCCGCCCGCCCCGGCCCGGCTCGGCGACCCCGAACCCGACCAACGGCCGTTCCACCTCGGCAGACCCGGAGGCGGCGGCAGGCGCAGCGGCAGAGCCCGGCCCCGCCGCATCCTCCGGCCCGCTCCCCGCCGCCGGCGCCACCGCGACCGTCACCAGCGGCGCGCCCACGGCGATCTCCTCGCCCACCTCGCCGTACCGCGCGGTGACCACCCCGCCGTACGGGCAGGGCACCTCCACCACGGCTTTGGCGGTCTCCACCTCCACCACCGGCTGGTCGACCGCGATCACCTCGCCGACCTCGACCATCCAGCGCACCACCTCGGCCCCGGTGAGCCCCTCACCGAGATCGGGCAGCCGGAACTCCCGTACGACGGGCATCATCCTCGGTCCTCCCACTGCAGCCGGGCGACCGCGTCCAGGATCCGGTCCACCCCGGGCAGGTGGTGGTGCTCCAGCATCGGCGGCGGGTACGGGACGTCGAAGCCGGTGACCCGTAGCACGGGCGCGGCCAAGTGGTGGAAGCAGCGCTCGGTGACCCGGGCGGCGATCTCCGCGCCGGTGCCGCCGAAGCCGCTCGCCTCGTGCACCACCACGGCCCGGCCGAGCGAGCGCACCACCCGGCAGACCGTCTCGTCGTCGAACGGCACCAGGGTGCGCAGGTCCAGCACCGCGAGGTCCCGGCCCTCGGCCTGCGCCGCCTCCGCCGCCGCCAGGCAGACCGGCAGCGAGGGGCCGTAGGTGATCAGCACGGCGGAGGTGCCGGTACGCCGCAGCACCGCCCGGCCGATCGGCTCGACGGGCGCGTCCGGGTCGAACTCGGCCTTGCCCCAGTAGAGCCGCTTGGGCTCCAGGAACACCACCGGGTCGTCGGAGGCGATCGAGGCGCGCAGCAGCCCGTACGCGTCGGCCACCGTCCCCGGGGTGACCACGTGCAGGCCTGGGGTGCTGGTGTAGTAGGCCTCGGAGGCGTCGCTGTGGTGCTCGACGCCGCCGATGCCCCCGCCGTACGGGATGCGGACGGTGATCGGCAGCGGGAGCCGGCCCGCCGTGCGGTTGCGCATCTTGGCGACGTGCGAGAACAGCTGCTCCAGCGCCGGGTAGGCGAAGGCGTCGAACTGCATCTCGACGACCGGGCGCAGCCCGTACATCGCCATGCCGATCGCGGTGCCGAGGATGCCGGCCTCGGCCAGCGGGGTGTCCAGGCAGCGCTCCGGTCCGAACTCGGCGGTGAGCCCGTCGGTGATCCGGAAGACCCCGCCGAGCGCGCCGACGTCCTCGCCGAGCACGTGCACCGCCGGGTCCTCGCGCATGGCTTCCCGCAGCGCGGAGTTGAGCGCCTGCGCCATCGAGGCGGTGCGGACATCAGAGGGGCGCCGCGCAGAGGCTCCGCCAAGGGTGGGGGTGGGCGACGGGTGGGCCGTGCTCATCGGTCCGCCACCTCCGCCTCGGCGGCCAGCTCGGCGGCCAACTGGGCGGCCTGCTCGCGCAGTTGCGGGGTCGGCTCGGCGTAGACGTGGGCGAACAGCGACATCGGGTCCAGCTCCGGGTCGGTGTGGAACTCCGCCCGCATCCGGGCCGCCAGCGCCTCCGCCTCATCGGCCGCCTCCCGCACCAGGCGGTCGTCCAGCACGCCGAGTCCGCGCAGCGCCCGCTCCATCAGCAGGATCGGGTCGTGCTCGCGCCAGGCGGCCACCTCGGGCTCGGTGCGGTAGCGGGTGGCGTCGTCGGCGTTGGTGTGGGCGTCGATCCGATAGGTCAGCGCCTCGACCAGGGTCGGGCCGCCGCCGGCCCGGGCCCGCTCCACCGCCTCGGTCAGCACCGAGTGCACGGCGGGCGCGTCGTTGCCGTCCACCAGCCGACCCGGCATCCCGTAGCCGACGGCCTTGTGGGCCAGGCTCGGCGCGGCGGACTGGGCGCTGAGCGGCACGGAGATCGCGTAGCCGTTGTTCTGCACCAGGAAGACCACCGGGGCGTCCAGCACGGCCGCGAAGTTCAGCGCCTCGTGGAAGTCGCCCTCGCTGGTGCCGCCGTCGCCGAGCATCGCCAGCGCGACCACCGGCTCGCCGCGCAGCCGGGCGGCGTGCGCCAGCCCGACGGCGTGCGGGGCCTGGGTGGCGAGCGGGGTGCAGAGCGGGGCGGTGCGGCTGGCCCGCGGGTCGTAGCCGGTGTGGGCGCTGCCGCGCAGCAGGGTCAGCGCCTCCAGCGGGTCGACGCCCCGGGAGACCACGGCGAGGGTGTCGCGGTAGCTGGGGAAGAGCCAGTCGTGCTCGCCGAGCACCAGCGCGGCGGCGACCTGGCAGGCCTCCTGGCCGGTGGACGCCGGGTAGACGGCGAGCCGGCCCTGCTTGGTCAGGGTGGTGGCCTGCTGGTTGTACCGGCGGCCGACGACCAGGCGGCGGTACAGCTCGCGCAGCAGGGCGGGGTCGTACTTCTCCAGCGCGGGGGTGCCGATCGCCCGGACGGGGGAGGGGTCCGGGAGGAGGGGTGCCGGATCGGTGCGCGGGGCGGTGGCCCCGGGCAGCCAACCGGGTACACCCGCGTGGTGTCTGTGGTCGAGAACGGTCATCTCGGGGCACCTCCAGGGGTTGCGGGGGCTCCCTACCGATTGTTCGGTCGTCTGTTCATCTTGACCAGAAGCGTGACAAGGTGGTGGACATTCGGCCTGTACGGCGGTCGACTGGTGGCAGTGCGTCCAATCGGTGGGGGTGGGGGGTCATGTCGGCTGAACAGATGTCCAGACTCGACCGGGTCGACCGGTCGATCCTGCGGCTGCTGCAGCAGGACGGTCGCGCCTCCATCCGCTCGGTGGCCGAGCGGGTGCACGTGTCCCGGGCCAACGCGTACGCCCGGATCTCCAGGATGGTCGAGGACGGCATCATCCGCGGCTTCACCGCCAGGGTGGACCACGAACGGGCCGGTCAGGCCGCGTCGGCGTACGTCACCCTGAAAATCGTCCAGAACTCCTGGCGGACGGTGCGCGAGCAGCTGCTGGAGCTGCCCGGGGTGGCACACATCGCGCTGGTCGGCGGGGACTTCGACGTCCTGCTGCTGGTGCACACCGCCGACAACAAGGCCCTGCGGGAGCTGGTGCTGGGCAGCATCCAGTCCATCCCGCAGGTGCTCGGCACCCGCACCATGCTGGTCTTCGAGGAGACCGACCAGGTGCCGCCGCTCTGAGGAGGGCTCCGCCTCATGGGCGGGGCCCGGGCCCGGGGGAAGGACCGGTCAGCGCGCCCGCAGCCCGTCGAAGGCCAGGTGGACCACCGCGTCCGCGACCCCGTCGGCGGCCTTGAGCCCCGGCCGGTACCACTCCACGATCGAGTTGATCATCCCGAACAGCAGCCGGGTGGCCAGCCGCGGCTCCACGTCCGCGCGCAGCGCGCCGTCCGCGACCGCCGCCCGCAGCAGCTCGGCGACCTGGTGGTCGAAGTCCCGCCGGCGCTCCAGCGCCCACTGCTCGGTGGCCGTGTTGCCGCGCACCCGCAGCAGCAGCGTCACGTACGGCAGCTCGTCCAGCAGCACCTCGGCGGTGCGGCGCACCACGTGCTCCAGCCGCTCCACCGCCGGGCCCGCGACCGCCTCGGGCTCGGCCAGGATCGCGAACAGCCCGTCCAGTGCCCGGCCGACCGCCAGCCGCAGCAGCTCCTCCTTGCCGCGCACGTGGTGGTAGATGGAGGACTTGGAGATCCCGGCCGCCCGGGACAGGTCCTCCATCGAGGTGCCGTCGTAGCCGCGCTCGTTGAACACGTCGACGGTCACCGCGAGCAGTGACTCCACGGTGTAGGCGGTGCGCGTGGTGTGATCGGCCATCCTCCGAGTATCCCCGGCCGTCACCCCCGTCACGCGAGCGGGTCCGACTGGTCCACACCAACCAAGGGACGCCGACGGGGTCAGGCCCTAGACTCTGCGGACGATCCGTCCACGTCCAAGGCTGGGGACATGAACGCAATACCGGCAGTCGCCTCCGACGTGCCAGAGAAGCGCAGCGAGGAGCCGGAGGGACCCGCGCGCACCTGGCAGGAGCGCGGCCGGGCCCTGGTGGTCCGCTTCGGACCGGCGGTGTGGTGCTACGCGGTGCTGAAGCTGATCGGCTTCACCGTCTTCATGAAGCTGCTCTCCTTCTCCGGGGAGTACGCCAAGAAGCCGGCCCGGTTCGGCGGCGGCGCCAACCCCTGGGACGTGGTGGCCACCTGGGACGGCTGGTGGTACCAGCAGGTGGCTCGGTTCGGCTACCACCCGGCGCTCGTCCCGATACCGAACGGCCCGGTCGGCTTCAGCGTCGAGCAGAACTCGGCCGCGTTCTTCCCGCTCTACCCCGGCCTGATGCGGATGACCTCGGACGTCACCGGCCTCGGCCTGTACGGCGCCGGGATGCTGGTCTCGGTGGTGGCCTCGCTGTTCGCCGCGGCCGGCATCTACGCCGTGGTGGAGAAGCTGACCGGCGACGCCCGCTCCGGTGTGATCGCGGCCGGCATCTGGGCGATCGCCCCGGGTTCCGGCGCCGAGTGGGCGGTCTACTCGGACTCCCTCTTCGTCGCGCTGGCCGCCTGGGCCTGCTACTGCGTGATGACGAAGCAGTGGGTCGCGGCCGGGGTGATCACCCTGGTCGCCGGGCTCAACCGGCCGACCTCCGCGGCGCTGATCGGCGCGGTCGGCCTGGCCGCGCTGGTCGAGCTGTACCGCCGCGGGAGCGGCGTCCTGCGCCCGCTGGCCGCGATGCTGCTGGCCCCGCTCGGCCTGCTCGGCTACGTGGGCTGGGTGGGCTGGCGGACCGGCGAGTGGGGCGGCTACTTCCGGCTGCAGCACGACGCCTGGCTGCACTACTTCGACTGGGGCCAGGGCACCTGGCACGCGATCCGCGGGGTGCTGCTGGGCCGCAGCGACTACCCCTTCGCCTTCCCGATACCGGACCTGTTCGCCACCCTGATCGTGCTCAGCCTGCCGATGCTGATCGTGCTGCTGGTCCGGCTGCGCCCGCCGCTGGTGCTGACCGCCTACACGCTGGCCACGATCGTCTCGGTGCTCGGCAGCCTGGGCATCTTCGGCAACGTCTCCCGCTACCTGCTGCCCGCGTTCCCGCTGTTCATCGCGCTGGCGGTGGGGATGCGCAAGCTGAGCCTGCCGGTGCTGGCCACCGTCCTGGGCACCGGCGCGGTCGCCTCCGGCTGGTACGCCGGGTACGTCATCTTCGAGCTGGGCGTGCCGTAGACCCGGACCACCCGAGCCCCCGGGGGCGCGTCCGCCACGGACGCGCCCCCGCGCGTTTCCCGGTGGATTCCTCCCACCACACCCTCGTGGCCCGACCGATCGTTCGGTTACTCTGTGACGTGTCCCGTCCTGCTTTCCGAGGCCCTCCGAGGAGCGCACAGATGTCCGCAGCGGTCACCCACCCCCTCGTCAGCGAGCTGGTCGAGCGCCACCAGGCCACCCTGGACGCCGCGCTCGCCGCCGCCGCCGAGCGCGACTACTGGTCGCCCTACCCCGAGTTCCCCAAGGCGTACGGCGAGAGCGGGCCGGCGGACGGCAAGGCCGCCTTCGACGCCCTGCTCGGCAAGCCCTTCACCCTCGAAGGCCACCCCACCGACGGCGACCAGGTCGGCGGCGAGGCCTCCCCGTACGGCGTCGAGCTGGGCATCACCTACCCGCACGCCGACCCGGACGCGCTGATCGCCGCGCTCACCGCCGCCCGCCCCGGCTGGGCCGCCGCGACCCCGCTGGAGCGCGCCGCCGTCTGCCTGGAGATCCTGCACCGGATCAACGCCCGCTCCCACGAGTTCGCCCAGGCCGTCATGCACACCACCGGCCAGGCCTACGGCATGGCCTTCCAGGCCGGCGGCCCGCACGCCCAGGACCGCGGCCTGGAGGCGGTCGCCTACGCGTACGCCGAGCAGACCCGGCTGCCGAAGCAGGCCGGCTGGACCAAGCCGCAGGGCAAGCGCGACCCGCTGGTGATGACCAAGGAGTTCACCGTCGTCCCGCGCGGCCTCGCGCTGCTGATCGGCTGCAACACCTTCCCCACCTGGAACGGCTACCCGGGCCTGTTCGCCTCGCTGGCCACCGGCAACCCCGTCCTGGTCAAGCCGCACCCGCGGGCCGTCCTGCCGCTCGCGCTGACCGTCGCCGTCGCCCGCGAGGTGCTCGCCGAGGCCGGCTTCGACCCGAACCTGGTCGTCCTGGCCGCCGAGCACGAGGGCGGCACCGTCGCCGCCGCCCTCGCGGTCCGCCCCGAGGTCAGGCTGATCGACTACACCGGCTCCACCTCCTTCGGCGACTGGCTGGAGGAGCACGCCAGGCAGGCGCAGGTGTACACCGAGAAGGCCGGCGTGAACGCCGTCGTCATCGACTCCACCGACGACTACAAGGGCATGCTGGGCAACCTCGCCTTCGCGCTCTCCCTCTACAGCGGCCAGATGTGCACCACCCCGCAGAACGTGCTGATCCCGCGCGGCGGCATCGCCACCGACCAGGGCGACAAGTCCTACGACCAGGTGGTCACCGACCTGGCCGGCGCCATCGAGGGCCTGCTCTCCGACGACGCCCGCGCCGCGGCGATCCTCGGCGCCGTGGTCAACCCCGGGGTGCTCCAGCGCTCGGCCGCCGCGGCCGGCGGCGAGTACGGCGAACTCGCCCTCGCCCCGCGTGCGGTGACCTCCCCGGACTTCCCCGGCGCGACCGTCCGCACCCCCGCGCTGGTCAAGCTGGACGCCGACAAGCCGGACGACCGCGCGGTCTTCCGCAGCGAGTGCTTCGGCCCGGTCTCCTTCGCCGTCGCCGTCGAATCCACCGCCGCCGCCGTCGAGTTGCTGCGCACCACGGTCCGCGAGAAGGGCGCCATGACGGCCTCCGGCTACACCACCTCGCCCGAGGTGGAGGCGCTGCTGGTCGAGGCCGCGCTGGACTCCGGCGTCTCGCTCTCGCTCAACCTGACCGGCGGCGTCTTCCCCAACCAGACCGCCGCCTTCTCCGACCTGCACGGCACCGGGGCCAACCCGGCCGCCAACTCGGCCTACTGCGACGGCGCGTTCGTCGCCAACCGGTTCCGCACGGTGGAGATCCGCCGGCACGCCTGAGCCGTTCACCCCCGTCACCGGGCCCCGGCGGTCACCCACCGCCGGGGCCCGGCGGTTCACAGCTCCGACGGCGCCCGCGATGATGGAGGCTGGGAGAACGCCGGGAACGGCGTACGACCGCCCTCCGAACAACGGGAGCTGATACATGGCCGTGAAGCCGACGACCGAAACCGACGTCCTGATCGTCGGCGCCGGACCGACCGGACTGCTGCTGGCCGGCGACCTCGCCGCCGCCGGAGTCGGCGTCACGGTACTGGAGAAGCGGGCCGCCGAGTCCAACCTCACCCGGGCCTTCGCCGTGCACGCCCGCAGCCTGGAGCTGCTGGACGCCCGGGGCCTGGCCGAGGAGCTGATCGCCACCGGCCGCCCGCTCGCCGAGCTGAGGATGTTCGACCGCTTCGGCATCGACCTCGCCGCGCTGCCCACCCGCTTCCCGTTCGTGCTGATCACCCCGCAGTACAACGTCGAACGGCTGCTGCTGGACCGCGCCGAGAAGGCCGGCGCGACCGTCCTGCGCGGCGCCGAGGTCACCGGGCTGCGCCAGGACGCCGAGGGCGTGACCCTGGAGACCAGGGACGGGCAGAGCCACCGCGCCGCGTACGCGGTCGCCACCGACGGCGTCCACTCCACCGTCCGCGACCTGCTGGGCATCCCCTTCCCCGGGGAGTCGGTGGTCGACTCGGTGGTGCTGGCCGACGTCCGGCTGGACCGCGAGCCCGCCCAGGCGATCACCGTCGGCGCCAACCAGGCCGGCTTCGCCTTCATCGCCCCGTTCGGCGACGGCTGGTTCCGGATCATCGCCTGGGACCGCGAGGAGCGGTACCCGGACGGCACCACCCCCTCCGCCGAGCAGCTCACCGCCCTCGTCCGGGCCATCCTCGGCGAGGACTACGGCCTGCACGAGGTGCGCTGGAGCTCCACCTTCCACAGCGACGAGCGGCAGGCCCCCAACTACCGCTCCGGCCGGGTCTTCCTGGCCGGCGACGCCGCGCACTGCCACTCCCCGGCCGGCGGCCAGGGCATGAACACCGGCCTCCAGGACGCCGCCAACCTCTCCTGGAAGCTCGCCGCGGCACTCCGGGGCCACGCCACCGACGCCCTCCTGGACACCTACCAGACCGAGCGGCACCCGGTCGGCAAGACGGTGCTGCGCACCTCCGGCGCGCTGATCCGGCTGGCCCTCGCCGAGTCCGCCCCCACCCGCGCCCTGCGCGGCGCGCTCACCGCGCTGGGCGGCCACCTCGACCCGGTCACCGAGCGCGGCGCCCGGCTGGTCTCCGGCATCGGCATCTCCTACCCCGCGCCCAAGGACGCCCACCCGCAGGTCGGCAAGCGCGTCCCGGACCTGCGGCTGACCGCCCTGAGCAAGCCCGCCGAGGGCGCCCCGGCCGCGCCCGAGCGGCTCTACGAGGCGCTGCGCGCCGGGACGTTCGTTCTGGTCAGCAATGACGAGCTGGCCGCCGCCGAGCCCTGGGCCGACCGCATGGTCTCCGCCGCCCCCGCCGACCCGCACGGCAAGCTGCGCGACACCGTCCTGCTGATCCGCCCGGACGGCTACGTCGCCTGGGCCGCCGTCGACCCCGGCCAGGGCGAGCTGCGCGCCGCCCTCACCGACTGGCTCGGCGCCCCGGCCTGACCACCCCCGGGCGGGCCCGCGACCACCGCGCGCCCGCCCGGCCCGTCGTTCGCCGGCCGCTCAGCCCCGGGCCTTCACATAGTGCCGCGCCGCCTTCGCCCGGTTCCCGCACACCGCCATCCGGCACCACCGCCGGCGGCCGTTCTGCGAGGTGTCGAAGAAGTACAGGACGCACGCCTCGTGCGCGCACTGCTTGATCCGCTGGGCGCCCCGGTCCAGCAGGTCCAGGAAGTCGTCCGCCGCCAGCCAGGAGGCCAGCCACTCGGGCCGGTCCACCTCGACGTGCGCGGTCGGCCCCTGCGGGCCGAGCTCCCGGCGCAGCCGCCCGTGGCCCAGCACACCGTTCAGCCGGGCCACCGCCTCCGGCCCCAACTGCCCCTGCCCGCCCAGCTCCTGGACGGCCTCGGCGATCACCTCACGGGTCTCCCGCAGGGCCGCGAGCCCCGACCCGGCGGCCCGGCAGCGGTCCGCGAGGCCGGCCGAGGAGAGCCAGATCGCGTAGCCGTCCGGTTCGGCGAGCAGGTCGTTGACGGGCGTTCCGGCCCAGCGCGTGTTGAGCAGGTCCAGTGCGAGCGGCTCACCGATCAGCGGTCGCGGGTCCCTCGGGTCCGGCTGCACGTCAGTCATCGCTCTCCCTCGGATCGGTCCGATTCTACGTCCGCCCCTTCCGCCCGGACTGGTCTGGACCGGCCCCGGAACCACGGTCATTCACTGTATGGAACCGCCGAGTTGGGGGCCCTCCACAGTTGACTGTTTTTTAGCAACGAATTGCCCGGCCATGAGCCAATTCGCACACGGGTTCTGTCATGTTCGAGCCAGCGTTCTCGACCCCCCTGAACGCCTGGTCCCTTGCCGGCCCCCCACAGCCGGCTGGAGGAGGATCCGTTGCGTCCCCGCTCCCTTGCCCTCGCCGCGGCGATAGCCGTGCTGCCGCTGACCGCCGTCTCGCTCGGTGTCTCCACCGCGCAGGCCGCCACTCCCAACGCCTCCCCGCGCGTCGCCCTGCCGAACACCGTGAACCCGGCGGTGGCCCACTCGGAGAAGAAGGGTGACGTCCCGGCCGCGCAGCAGATCTCGGTGTCCGTCAGCCTGAAGCTGCGCGACACCGACGCCCTGGACCGCTTCCTGACCGCCGTCACCACCCCGGGCGCCCCGGAGTACGGCCACTACCTGACGCCGGAGCAGTTCACCGCGCGGTTCGGCCCGACCCAGGCCGCCGTCGACCAGGTCCGGACGTACCTGGCCCAGCAGGGCCTGACCGTCTCCGACGTGAGCGCCAACCGCCAGGTGGTCAACGCCCGCGGCACCGCCGCCCAGGTCTCCCAGGCCTTCGGGACGCACGAGAGCGCGTACCTCGACCCGCAGCTCCAGCGCGCCTTCTTCGCCAACGACGCGGCCGCCTCGATCCCGTCCGACCTGGCCTCCGTGGTCCAGGGCGTCAGCGGCCTGGACAACCACGCGGTGCGCAAGAACCGCCTGGCCACCCCGAACTCGGTCACCCCGAACACGGCGAGCGCGAGCCCGAGCGGCATGGCCCCGGCCCAGTACACCGGCGCGTACAACCTCAACAAGACCGGCGCGGACGGCACCGGCACCACGGTCGCGCTGTGGGAGTTCGACGGCTACCAGTCCTCGAACCTGACCACCTACGACTCCCAGTACGGCCTGTCCGGCCCGGCCGTCTCCACCGTCTCGGTGGACGGCGCCAACTACGACTCCGCCCCCGGCCAGGGCCAGGGCGAGGTCGAGCTGGACAGCGAGATCGTCCGCGGCGCGGCGCCCAAGGCCACCCAGCTGGTCTACGAGGCGCCCAACAGCGACCAGGGCGAGATCGACATGGCCAACAAGATCGTGACCGACAACAGGGTCTCGGTGGTCTCGATCTCCTGGGGCTCCTGCGAGCCGGACACCACCGCCGCCTCGATGACCGCGGTCGACAACGCCTTCAAGCAGGCCGCCGCCCAGGGCATCTCGATCTTCTCCGCCTCCGGCGACGACGGCTCCCGCGACTGCACCCGCTCCACCAGCGGCTCCGGCGTGAAGGCGGTCGACTTCCCGGCCTCCAGCCCGCACCAGACCGGCGTCGGCGGTACCAACCTCAAGGTCTCCAGCGGCAACGCCTACTCCTCGGAGAGCGCCTGGAGCACCGCCGGCGGCGGCGTCTCCACCGTGTTCGCCAAGCCGAGCTGGCAGACCGGCACCGGCGTCAGCGGCACCATGCGCACCGTCCCGGACGTCTCCTCCAACGCCGACCCGCAGAGCGGCTTCGCGATCTACACCGCCGGCGCCTGGCAGGTCTACGGCGGCACCAGCGCGGCCGCGCCGCTCTGGTCCGGCTACGCGGCCCAGTTCAACCAGAAGGCCAAGGCCGCCGGCCAGGCCGTCCTCGGCGAGGCGAGCCCGCGGCTGTACTCGGTGGCCAACGGCAGCGGCTACGGCAGCACCTTCCACGATGTGACCACCGGCGCCAACCAGGACTTCTCCGCCAAGGCCGGCTACGACCAGGTCACCGGCTGGGGCTCCCCGGTCGCCGACGCGCTGACCACCGCCCTGCTCGGCGGCGGCACCACCCCGCCGTCCGGCGGCTGCACCGCCGCCCAGCTGGTCGCCAACGGCGGCTTCGAGAGCGGCACCGCCTCCCCGTGGACCGCCTCCAGCGGCGTGGTCAGCAACAGCTCCTCCGAGGCCGCCCACTCGGGCAGCTGGAAGGCCTGGCTGGACGGCTACGGCTCGGCCCACACCGACACCCTGTCGCAGACCGTCTCGATCCCGGCCGGCTGCGCCTCCGCCAAGCTGACCTTCTGGCTGCACGTCGACACCGCGGAGACCGGCACCACCGCGTACGACAAGCTGACCGTCCAGGCCAACAGCACCACGCTGGCGACCTACTCCAACGTGGACGCCGCCGCCGGCTACGTCCAGCGCACCCTGGACCTGACCTCCTTCGCGGGCCAGACCGTGACCGTCAAGTTCACCGGCACCGAGGACTCCTCGCTGCAGACCAGCTTCGTGATCGACGACGTCGCGCTGAACGTCGGCTGACCACCGGCCGCACCACCCGATCCCCGCCGGGGCGGAGCCGTCAGGGCCCGCCCCGGCGGTGTCCGTCCCGGGCCCTGCCGGAGCCGTCCGCCGGCCCGGTCGGGCCCCGGTCAGCGGCCCGTGTTTCCGGACTGTTTCAAGATCGATAACCCTTCGGTCCACCTGCCGTGACCACTGTCATACGCACGACTGATGACGTAGCCTCTCGACCGTGCATAGGGTTCCCCAAAGCTCGGTGAAGCCGCTGGCGGCGCGCCCCGGCGCCGACCCGGTCCCGCCGAACTCACCTGGTGGGGAGGGTCACCGTATGGCCGCACAGCAACCTCAGGACGCCGCGCGGCTGCGGCTGGTCGGATCGCACACGGAGCGCCCGGGCCCGCCCGGCCCGACTCCCGCCACCCCCGGACCGCCCCCCGGCCGGCTCGCCCCGGTCGGCGGCTTCGCGGACACCCTCCACCTGGCGATCGAGGCCAGCGGCCTCAGCCTGGACCGCATCCGCGCCGCCCTCGCCGGGCGCGGCGTCAGGGTCAGCGTGACGACCCTGAGCTACTGGCGGCGCGGCCGCAGCCAGCCCGAGCGGGCCAGCTCGCTGCGCGCCGTCCACCTGCTGGAGGAGCTGCTCGGGCTGCCGCACAGCGCGCTCTCCTCGCTGCTCGGCCCGCCGCGCCCGCGCGGCCGCTGGGCCGCCGCGGCCAACACCTGCCACCTCGGGCTGGAGGACGTCTGGCCGGGCGAGCAGGAGATCGCCAACATCTTCGCCGAGCTCAACGCCCCGCCGGCCGGCGAGCTGGAGCGCCTGAGCATCCACGACTCCTACTACGTGGACGCCGAGCGGCGCGGCAACCTGCTGCGGATGCGCCAGGTGGTGCGCGCCACGGTCGGCGGCGTCGGCCGCTGCCTGGTGGTGCACATGGCCGACGAGGAGGCGGCCGGCTGCCCGGAGATCACCGCGGTGCGGCACGGCCGGCTGGGCCGGGTGCGCCGCCGCCCGGAGGCCGGGCTGATCGTCGGCGAGCTGATGCTGGACCGCCCGCTCGGCCTCGGCGACAGCACGGTCTTCGAGTACGAGGTGGAGATCCCGCCCGGCGGCCCGACCACGGAGTACAGCCGCCGCTTCGCCACCCCGGTGCGCGAGTACGTGCTCCAGGTGCACTTCGACCCGGCGGCCGTCCCGGCGCACTGCGAGCGCTACGACCGCGAGCCGGGGGCCGACGTCGACCACCGCCGCGAGCAGCTGTGGATCGGCGCCTCGGCGAGCGCCCACGTCCTGGCCCCGGACCAGCAGCCGGGCCACATCGGCATCCGCTGGGAGTGGGCGTAGCCCTTCCGCTCCTTCGAGACCCGCCGGACCTCACGGTCCGGCGGGTCTTTCGCATGCCCGCCCGAAGACCTGACCCTTCCGGCTCCCTCCACTGGTTGACGCTGCATCACCTAACTCCTACTCTCGTGAATACCGGTTAGGCGGCTGCCTCACCGGCAGCCGAAGCCTCCGGGAGTGACCAGGCATGTCCAGCACCGCCCAGCTCCGCACCCTGCAGACCGGCCACGTGGGCCTGAACGTCACCGACCTGGCCCGCTCGATCGCCTTCTACCGCGCCGTGTTCGGCCTCGACGTCACCGCCGAGGGCACCGACCCCGAGCGCCGCTACGCCTTCCTCGGCTGCGACGGCCGCCTGGTGGTGACGCTCTGGCAGCAGAGCGCGGGCCGCTTCGCCCCCGGCAACCCCGGCCTGCACCACCTCTCCTTCGAGGTCGAGAGCCTCGACGAGGTCCGCGCCACCGAGCGGCTGCTGCGCCAACTCGGCGCCGAGTTCGCCTACGACGGCGTCGTCCCGCACAGCGAGGGCTCGGCCTCCGGCGGCATCTTCTTCACCGACCCGGACGGCATCCGGCTGGAGGTCTACACCCGCACCGGCGTGGCCGGTGCCGCGGCCGCCACCCCCACCGCCACCGCCCCGACCTGCGGGTTCTTCTAGGAACCGGGCCCGGCCATGACCACCACCAGCACGCCGTACCACCCCGGCGAGCGGGCCGCCCAGGCCCGGGCCGGCCGGACCGAGCGGGCCGACCACGCCGGCCGGTCGATCCGCCGCACCGTCCCGGCGGTCGCCGCCCGCTTCCTGACCGAGCGCCGGATGCTGGTCCTCGGCGCCGCCGACCGGGACGGCCGGGTCTGGGCCACCCAGCTGGCCGGCCCGGCGGGCTTCCTCACCGCCCCGGACGAACGCACCATGGCCGTCGCCGCCCTCCCGGCCGGGGCCGATCCCCTGGCCGAGGCACTGGCCGGCCCCGCCCGGGTCGGCACGATCGCGCTGGACCCGGCCGGCCGGCGCCGGATGCGGCTCAACGGCCGCTCCGTCCCGGACGGCCGGGGCGGGCTGCGAGTGCACGCCGACGAGGTGGTCGCCAACTGCCCGAAGTACATCCAGCGCCGCACCCCGACGGACCGCCCGGCCGCCGGCCCGCCCCGTACGGTCGCCGCCGGCCTCGTACTGACCACCGCCCAGCGACTGGCGGCGGCCACCGCGGACACCTTCTTCATCGCCAGCACCGGCCCGGACGGCAGCGTGGACGCCTCCCACCGCGGCGGCTTCCCCGGCTTCCTGGAGCCGGTGGCGCCGGACCGGCTGCGCTGGCCCGAGTACCCGGGCAACAGCATGTTCCTGACGCTCGGGAACCTGGAGCTGGACCCGCGGGCCGGCCTGCTGCTGCCCGACTGGGAGACCGGCGGGGCGCTGCTCGTCACCGGCGAGGCCCGCACCGACTGGTCCGAGGAGGCCCGGCAGGGCGTCCCGGGCGCCGAGCGGATGGTCGAACTGACCGTCACCGGCGTGCTCGAACTGGCCGACGCCACCCCGCTGACCTGGACCGACCCGGAGTACTCGCCCGCCATCCCGCGCTGACCCCGCCTCACCTCTCCTAAGCCCTCCCACCGACCCACGCCACGCCCGGGAGCCGAACGGGTCTCACCCGTTCGGCCTAACCCACCGTGACTCATCGCGCCCGCTTTGGGACTTTGGTCCGGATAACACGCGGAATAGTCCGGGAAAGAGGCGGAGCATGACCCTGACCGACCCCCTGTCCCCGCTCATCGAGTTCGACGACGTCGAACCGGCGGAGGACTGCATATGCGGGGGCTGCAACGCCCGCCGGCGAGCACGGCTGCACGCCGCGCCCGTCCACGAGGGCGGACACGCCTCCGCCCGCAGCGTCCGCCGACGGGCCGCCGTCCTGATGGCCGCCGTGGGCACCGCACTGGGCGGCGGAGCGGCCACCGCCGGCACCGCCGCCGCGGCCCCCGCACCCGGCCCCACCCCGGGCGGCAACAGCAGCAGCCAGTCCCAGACCCCCCAGGGCGAGGTCAGCGGCCTCTACGGCCAGGCCCCCGGCGCCCGTACCTTCGCCGCGCCGCGCGCCGCCGCGGCGCCGCTCACCCGGGCCCAGATCATCCAGCGCGCCCAGACCTGGGTCGACCAGGGCGTGCCGTACAGCATGAGCCGCTACTGGTCGGACGGCTACCGCCAGGACTGCTCCGGCTTCGTCTCGATGGCCTGGGGCCTGGGCAGCAGTCAGACCACCTGGACACTGCCCAACTTCGCCGAACGGATCGGCAAGAACGACCTCCAGCCCGGCGACGTCCTCATCTACAACAACCCGGCCAACCCCCAGGTCGGCTCGCACGTCACGATCTTCGGCGGCTGGGCCGACTCCTCCCGCACCAAGTACGTCGCCTACGAGCAGACCGGCCCCTCCGCCAAGAAGCGCTCCACCCCGTACGCGTACTGGAACAACTCCGGCTCCTACGTCCCGTACCGCTACACCGGCCTGTCCTCCGGCAGCAACGACGGCGGCGGCACCTCCTCCACCGCCTTCCCCGGGGCCGACAAGTTCGGCCCCGGCGCCAACAACGCGTCCGTCACCAGGCTCGGCCAGCTGCTGGTGCAGCGCGGCGGCGCCGGGTTCTACTCCGAGGGCCCCGGCCCGCGCTGGGGCGAGGCCGACCGCAAGGCCACCCAGGCCTTCCAACAGGCCCAGGGCTGGCGCGGCGCCGAGGCCGACGGCATCCCCGGCAAGGACACCTGGGACTACCTGGTCAACGGCAAGGGCCGCAACATCGGCGGCGGGGGAGGCACCCCGCTGCCGCCTCCGCCGCCGCCCGTCACCGGGGGCTCCGCCTTCCCCGGCGCGCAGTACTTCGGGCCCGGCCAGAGCAACGACCACATCCGGCAGCTCGGCGAGCAGCTGGTCCGCAAGGGCTTCGGCGGCTCGTACAGCGTCGGCCCGGGACCGCGCTGGACGGAGAGCGACCGCCGGGCCGTCCAGGCCTTCCAGCAGGCCCAGGGCTGGCGCGGCAGCGAGGCCGACGGCTACCCGGGCCCCGACACCTGGCGCCGGCTCTTCTCCTGACGCCCCCTCCGAGGCGCGGTGCCCACCCGGGCGCCGCGCCTCAGCGCTTCCCCGACATCCAGTGGAACAGGCCCATCCCGACGCTGGTCGCCAGGTTGAAGCTGGACACCCCGGGCCGCATCGGCACCGCCACCAACCGGTCGGCGCGGTCCTTGAGTTCCGCCGACACACCGTGCCGCTCCGTCCCGAAGGCGAGCAGCGCGTCGTCCGGGAACGGCACGTCCCGGATGTCCGCGCCCTCCGGGTCCAGCACGTACAGCGGCCCGTCCGGCAGCTCCGGCAGGGCCAGCCGCTCCACCGCGGTCGCGAAGTGCAGCCCGGCGCTCCCCCGCAGCACGTTCGGGTGCCACGGATCCAGGTCCCCGGTGGTCACCACCCCGGTGGCACCGAAGCCCGCCGCGAGCCGGATCACCGCCCCGACGTTCCCCAGGTTGCGCGGGTTCTCCAACAGCACCACCGGCGCCCGGCGCGGCAGCCGGCCCAGCACCGCCCGGTTCGCCTCGACCCCGGGCCGCACCGCCAGCGCGACCACCCCGGTCGGGTGCAGCCGCGGCACCAGCCCCCGCAGCGCCGCCTCCGGCAGCTCCACCGCGAGCCCCTCCAGCGCCGGCACGACGTCCGGCGCCAACTCACCCGCCAGCGCCAGCAGCGCGCCCCGGTCCGCGGTCAGCACCCGCCGCACCTCGCCGCCGAACCGCAGCGCGTGCTTCAGCGCGTGGAAGCCGTCCAGCAGCACCGCCCCCGGCTCCCGCTCGGCCGCCCGCCACGCCCGCACCAGCCCGTCCTCGTCCGTCCTGTTCACTCCGCCATCATCTCCCCCGGGCGCCCCGCCGCGGCGATCACCTCGTCGAAACCGAGCGCCCGCCCCGGCGGGCCGTCCGTCGTGGCGGCCAGGCCGGCCAGCGCGAGGTCCAGGTGCCGGTGGACCAGCGAGCCGTCCGCGTCCAGCGCCGCCAGGGCGCCCGGCAGCGGACGGGACACCCGGACGCAGAGCAGCACCAGGTCCCCCATCCCGACGTCGGGGCGCAGCCGCCCGGCCTCCCGCGCGGCGCGCAGCAGATCCTCGACGGCCTCCACGGTGCCCCGCCGGACCGCCACCAGCTCCTCGTCCACCACCAGGCGCTCCAGCAGCACCACGATCGCCGCCCCCATCCGCAGATCGGCGGCGGCGTGCACGAAGCGGCGCAGCGCCTGCCAGGGGTCCGCCTCGACGCGCCGCGCCTCCCGCGCGGCCTCGCCGAGCCGGGCCAGCAGGTCGGTGACCAGCGCGCGGACCAGCGCCTCCCGGTCCGGGAAGCGCCGGTAGAGCGTGCCCGGGCCGACCCCGGCCCGCCGCACCACCGCGTCCAACGGGGCGTCCGGGCCCCGCTCCAGGAACACCTCGCAGGCGGCGTCCAGGATCCTGCGCCGGCTGCGTTCCGCGTCGGCCCTCATCCACCACTCCCTAACCGGAGAAAATCTCTCCCCCTATGCTAGCGTCACCAGAAGCGGAGAAAAACTCTCCGCCTCTCCCGGAGGAGCGCCACCATGCCGACCAGCCTCACCATCCGCACCGAGATCGACGGCACCCCCCACCCCCGCGAGGCCGTCCTCGCCTGGGAACTCGACCGCGCCCGCGCCGCCCTGCACCTCCTCAAGCAGCGCCTCGGCGACACCCGCACCCGCGAACTCCTCACCCCCGACACCACCGCCGCCGACACCGCCCTGACCACCTGGGCCCAGGCCTCCGCCGGCCACTGGCGCACCGCCGTCACCGAACTCACCGCCACCGGCATCGACGCCCGGACCTTCCTCACCTGGTGGCAGACCCGCCTCCACTCCGGCGACCGCACCGCCCTCCTCGCCGCCAACCCCGAGCACTACCTCGCCGACTCCACCGGCGACCGGGTCGAGATCATCGAAACCCTCGGCACCACCCCGACCCGCTTCTTCCTCCACTTCCACGACACCCCCGGCAACGCCACCTTCCCCGTCCGCATCGGCGGCACCGGCACCCTCGCCGACGGCACCGAAGTCCTCCACGTCATGCACGAGTTCGCCGACACCCCCGACGGCCTCCGCATCCGCCTCACCGTCCAGTTCCCCGAAGCCGCCCCCGACCTCCTCCCCATCGGCCACCAGTGGCACTTCGCCTGCGAGTTCACCAACTGGCTCCAAGCCGCCCACGCCGCCTG
This sequence comes from Kitasatospora sp. NPDC058046, assembly GCF_042885595.1. Taxonomy (NCBI): domain Bacteria; kingdom Bacillati; phylum Actinomycetota; class Actinomycetes; order Kitasatosporales; family Streptomycetaceae; genus Kitasatospora; species Kitasatospora sp. NPDC058046. The sequence goes on along the minus strand of NZ_JBHVRS010000019.1, from coordinate 211 downwards.
ACACCCACGCACCCGTCACGCCCCTCAGCACCCTCCCCCCACCCCCAGCGGGCGCGCCCACCCACTCCCGCACCAGGGCCCCCACCCCCACCCCCACCCACCCGCCCCTCCCCTCTGGCGAGAGGGACGCGCTGCGGGAGGGGGTGGCGCAGGGGGTGGCCGCGGAGAGGGGCGTGACGGGTGATTTTCAGACTGCCAACGGTCTGAACGC
>NZ_JBHVRS010000018.1:0-228374 GCF_042885595.1 Kitasatospora sp. NPDC058046 | reverse complement strand
GGTGATCCGCGTCCTGCTGTCGTTCGTCGCCGCGCAGTGGGCGTCGACGCCCCGCTCGTCCGGTGCCTCGTTCGGCTCGGCCAGGCCCAGCCGGATCAGGTCGACGGTGTACTCGTGGCACCGGGAGTAGTCCGCGGCGGCGCTCACCGCTTCGGCGTGGTCGATGCGGCCGGGATCCGCGGCGCGCAGCAGCGCCGGGGTGGGCGGCGGGCCCAGCGTCTCCCCGATCCACCCCGAGACGGCCTCCCGGGGGCAGCCGCGCTCCAGCTTCGAGGTGGTCGCGGCGGAGAGCGCCAGGTGGATGAGGAGCGTCCCGAACCAGGCGGTGACCTCGGCCGGGGGCGTGTCCGTGCCCGCCGGCGGCATCACGGCCTGGTACAGCGCGGCCGGGTCGTCGGCGTGCGCGGCGGCGACGACCGCCTTCATCGCGCTGTCGAGGGCGGCCCTGTCGATGGTCATGTCAGCGGTTCTCCCCATGGTCGGCGGCCGTCAACGTAGCGCTCCGGCGCGGTGCGTGGCCGGTGAAGGGGCGGATTTTCCCCGGTACGCGTGAGGAGGGGGTCGACCGGATTGACGGCTGTCGGCTGCCGGCGGTCACGCGATTCCCCGTGGGCCGCGGTTTTGTGGCGGCGTGGTTCCCGACCCTGGTGGTCACGAGTCCCCCGGGGGACGGTGACCGGCGCCAGGCGCACGCGGTGGCGGCACCCGTGGCTGTGGGCCGCCTTCGTCCTGCCCGTCGTGCCGTTGGCGGCGCGGCCCTCGGGCCCGGGTCGGGACGCCCTTCGGCGTACGGGCCGTCAGGCGACCGCCGACGGGTGCGCGATGGCGGAGGCCGGGACGCGGTGGGCGCCGGTCAGCGCGCCCGGCCGGCTGCCGCCTGGGCCCGGAGGGCGTCGACGGCGAGGCGGGCGGCGGTGCCGATGGCGGCGTCGGCGGCGGGCAGGGTGATGGTGGTGGCGGCGGCGCGGGTGAAGACGGCGAGGGCGTAGCGGCCGCCGTCGGGGTATTCGACGACGCCGACCTCGTGGCGCAGCGTGGGGAGGGTGCCGGTCTTGCCGTGGACGCGGACGTCGTCGTAGGGGAAGCCGGAGGCCAGGCGGTGGGGCCAGACCTGGAGGCCGAGGAGGCGTCGCAGGGCGGTGCCGTGGTCGCCGGGGCAGGCGTCGCCGTGCCAGAGGGCGGCGAGCAGGGTGGTCATGTCGCGGGGGGTGCTGTGGTTGGTGAAGGCGGGGTCGAGGACTCTGAGGCGGGCGACGACGGCGGGGTCGACCGGGGAGTCGGGGCCGGTGTCCTCGGCGAGGGCGGCGATGAGGTCGCGGAGCTTGTGGACGGCGACGGTGCGGGTGAGGCCGAGGTCGGCCATGGTGCGGTTGACGGTGTCGAGGCCGATCCGGTCCCACAGGGTGTCGGCGGCGGTGTTGTCGCTGACGGCGGCGGTGAGGTAGGCGAGGTCGCGCAGGGAGAGGCGGGCGTCGTCGAGCATGGCGCCGAGGCCGGTGGACCCGGGGGTGCGGCCGGCGGCGGGGACGTCGACCTGCCGGGTGAGGTCGACGCGTCCGGCGGCGGCCTCGCGGTAGAGCGTCACGAGCAGGCAGAGCTTGTGGACGCTGGCGGTGGAGACGGCGGTGTCGGCGCCGAGGCCGATCTCGGCGCCGGTGTCGAGGTCGCGTGCGTGGAGTCGGCCGGTGACGCCGGCGTCGGCGAAGGCCGCGGCGATGCGGGTGCGTGCGGCGCGGCCGTGCGGGGTCCGGTCGGCGGCCGTGGTGCGGTCGGCTGTCGGGTGGTCGGCCTTGGTGCGGTCGGCGGCCGGGCGGTCAGGAGCCGGGCGGTCGGCTGTGGTGCGGTCGCTGGTCACAGCGGGAACTCCATTGCGGGCCGGGGGTAGAGCGGGGGGCGGTGGGGCGACTGGGGCAGCAGGCCGCCGGGTCCGGTCAGCGCCTCGTGGGCGGCCTGGGCGAACAGCCGGACGGCGGGCCCGCCCCGCCCGGTCGGCCAGGCCGTGGAGGTCCGCCAGGCCAGCGGGGTGCCGGTGAGCGGACGCCAGACTGTACCCGGTGGGGGTGTGGTGCGCGGCACCAGGGCGATGGCGCTGCCGGTGAGCACGAGCGCGCCCGCGACGTCCGGTCCCGGCGGGTCGACGACGGCTTCAGGGGTGCAGCCGTGCCTGGTCAGCGTGGTGAGGACCTCGTCGTACAGGGCCGGGGCGGTGGCGCGCGGGAAGAGGACCAGGCGCAGGCCGGTCAGGTCGGCCACCGCGAGCTCGGGGCGGTCGGCGTGCGGGCCGCCGGCGGCGAGCAGGGCGCCGAGCGGCTGGTGCAGGACGGGGCCGAAGGCCAGTCCGTCGGCCGGGCAGGGGTGGCGGACGACGGCGACGTCGACGGTGTGCTGGGCGAGTTCGCGCACCACGGCCGCGACGGGCAGTTCCCGCAGTTCGAGCCGGGTGCCCGGGGAGGCGGTCTCGAAGCCGGTGAGCAGCGCGGCGAGGGTGGCCGGCCCGAGTTCGGGCGGGACGGCCGCGCGCAGGGTGCCGGCCCGTCCGCTGCGCAGGTCGGCGGCGGTGGCGAGGAGGCGGGCGGCGCTGTCCAGGGTCTCCTCGGCCTCGGCGAGCAGCAGCCGGCCCGCCGGGGTGAGGTCGACGCCGCGCGGGCCGCGGTCGAACAGGGTCACGCCGAGTTCGCGTTCGAGGCGCTGGATCCGCTGGGAGAGCGAGGGCTGGGCGATCCGCAGGCGCTCGGCGGCGCGGCCGAAGTGCCGTTCCTCGGCGACGGCGCGGAAGTGGCGGAGGTGCCCCAGCAGGTCCATGGCCAGCAATCATAGGGGTTTTCTTATCGCTCACTTCACGATTGCGGTCTTGGACTGGGTAGCCCGTGGCCTGTTTAGCTGAGCGTGATCGCGCGGATCGCGGCGGTGTGGACCACCGCCGCGGGGCGCGACCGTGATGACACGAACCACCTGGGGAGACCACTGATGACGCCCGACCTCCGCCGTACCGGCACCGGCACCGGCACCCGTACCCGCGTCCGCACCCGCGCCGCGCTGCCCGCGGTGGCCCTGCTCGTGGCCGCGCTAGTCGGCGGGTGCGGCCCGTCGGGTGGCGCCTCGACGGCGGCGGCCACCGGCGCGATTGCGACTGCGGCGACGGCGGGCGCGGGGGCGGCCTCCGCCGCCGCGGCGGACGCGGCCTTCGCGGAACTCGAGCAGCGGTTCGGCGCCCGGCTCGGCGTGTACGCGGTGGACACCGGCAGCGGCCGGGAGGTCGTCCACCGGACCGACGAGCGGTTCGCGTTCGCGTCCACGATCAAGTCGCTCGCCGCCGGGGCCCTGCTGCGCAAGGCCTCCGACGCGGACCTGGACAAGGTCGTCCCCTACCGCCAGGAGGACGTGCTGGCGTGGGCACCGATCACCTCGCAGCACGTGGCGACCGGCATGAAGCTGCGTGACCTGGCCGCCGCCTCCATCCAGTACAGCGACAACACCGCGGCCAACCTCGTCTTCGCCGAACTCGGCGGCCCGGCGGCCGTCCAGCAGTCCCTGCGCGACCTGGGCGACTCGACCACCAGCGTCGACCGCACCGAACCCACCCTCAACGAGGCGACCCCGGGCGACACCCGCGACACCAGCACGCCGCGCGTCCTCGCCGCCGACCTGCGCCGCTACGTGCTCGGCGACGTCCTCCCGGAAGGCCGGCGCGGGCTGCTGACGGACTGGCTGGTCGGCAACACGACCGGCGGCCCGTACATCCGCGCGGGGGTGCCCGCCGACTGGCGGATCGGCGACAAGACCGGCAACGCGGGCTACGGCACCCGCAACGACGTCGCCGTGGCGTGGCCGTCGGGCGGGCGCGCCCCGATCGTGATCGTCGTCCTGACCGACCGCGGCAAGGCGGACGCCACCTCCGACGACGCCCTGATCGCCCAGGCGACGAAGACGGTCGTCAGCGCCCTCGGCTGACGTCCGTATCCGCATCCGTCCCGAAGGAGCATCCCCTCCCGAAGGAGCGCCCTTCCCGACCGACCAGGAGCCCCGACCGCGATGATCCGACCCACCCGCCGGGCCGACACGGACGCCGACTTCACCCGGCGCCGTCTCGCCCAGCTCGCCGTCCTCGGCCTCGCCGCCGGGGCCGCGCCGGCCGCCCTTCCGGGCACGGCCTCGGCCGCCGTCCCCTCCTCGGCGACGGCACCGCCCGCCGGCCGTCCGCACTACGACCGCGCCCGCCGCCTCGCCGCCGACGACCCCGTGCTGCGGGCCCTGGTGACGGCGCTGACGCCCGGCTCCGTCCTTCCCCCGCTGCCCGCGCCCGCGCCCGTCAAGCTGTTCGACAACCTGGTGCTGCTGAGCGCGGGCTGGGTCTCGGCGATGGCGGTGCTGACGGACGACGGCATCGTGCTGATCGACGCGCTCACCTCACCCGCCGATGCCGAGGGCGTCGTCGTCCCCGGGCTGCGGGCGGTCGGCGCCGACCCGGCGGCGATCCGGCACGTCGTCGTGACCCACGGCCACCCGGACCACTTCGGCGGCGCCCAGACCCTCGCCGACCGCTACGGCGCCCGCGTGCACATGTCCCCGGCCGACTGGGACCTCCTCGCCCGCACCCGCCCCGCCGACGCCCCCGTCCGCGACCTCGACATCGCGGACGGCGCGCAGCTCACCCTCGGCGGCACGACGATCGAGCTGCACCACACCCCGGGCCACACCCCCGGCACCGTGTCCCCGGTCATCCCGGTCCGGGCGGGCGGCCGGTACCACAGCGCGATGCTGTGGGGCGGCCTCAACCCGCCCTCGACGGTGGCGGAACTGCGCACCCTCCTCGCCTCCGTCCACTCCTTCCGGGCCGTCATGCGCCGGACGAACGTGGAGGTCGAGCTCTCCAACCACCCGAACGACCACGGCCTCGAACGAGCCGAACAGCTGCGGCGCCAACCGCCCGGCGCCGCGAACCCCTTCCTCCTCGGCGGCCCCCGCACGCAGCGGTACATGGCGGTCATGGACGCGATGGTGCGCGGCCGCATCGCCGACGCGGAGGCCGCGGAGGAGGCGGGGGCGGAGGCGGGAACCGGGGCACGTGGAGCCCGGACCGTGGCGGCTCCGCACGCCTGACGCGGGATTCGGGCATGAAGCCGGAGCTTGTCGTCTGCGTGGTGTCCGAGGCAGACGCCGCTCCTCCAGGTCAGGTGGACAAGGCCGCACCACCCCGCACATGTACAGGTGGTGGATCGTTTCCCGCGTTCGCGGCGGTCGCTTCCCGTTGTGGCGGGGGTCCTACGGCGGCAGGATGAGTCGTCGTGACTGCCGACCTGCCGTTGTTGCTTCTGGACGTCGACGGGGTGCTGAACCCGTTCGCCGCGGCGGTGTGCCCGGCGGATTACCAGGAGTACGGCTTCTTCCCCGGTGAGGAGCCGGTGCGTCTGAACCGGGTCCACGGGCGGTGGCTGAACGGACTTGCCGAGCACTTCGAGATCGTTTGGGCGACGGGTTGGGAAGAGGAAGCGAACGAGTTCCTCGCGCCGTTCCTGGGGCTGGAACGGTTGCCGGTCGTCTTCTTCCCGCCCAAGCCGTTCGAACCGTGTGAGAAGGTGCCGGCGGTGGCGGCCTTCGTCGGAGAACGGGCAGCGGCCTGGGTGGACGATGCGCTGACGCCGCAGGCGCGGGCCTGGGCCGACGGCCGCGCGGCCGCGACCTTGCTGGTCGACACCGATCCGTGCGTGGGCCTGACCTGGAGTGCGGTCGAGCGGTTGTCGGGGTGGTCGACGGACCTGAGGCGGCCGAAGGCTGAGTGACCGTCGGTGCCCGAGCCCGCGAGGCGCTCCGATGCCGCTCCGCCGACCGGGACGTCACCCTGATCAAGCGGGCCACCGCCCCGGCCACCTCCGAGGCCCTGCGGCAGTACACCGACATCGAGGGCCTGCCGGACCAGCGCGTCACCGGCTACCTGCCGGTCGACCCCACCGCCGCCGACCAGGCCGAGGCCCGGGTCACCGGCCTCCTCACCCGCTACGTGCTGCCCAGCGCCACCCTGTTCACCGCCCTGGTCGCCTGGCTGGTCACCGGCCTGGCACTGCGGCCGGTGGACCGGCGCCGCACCTGCCCTGCGGTCCGAGGAGGGGCGCGCCGGCGTTCGTCCGGTGAAGCCCCGAACTCGGCCGGGGGGAGGACGGGTTGCGGCTGCGGGGCTGGCGGCCGGGGTGGTGCGTGGTCAGTCGGTGTCGGTGGCGGCCAGGACTGCGAGGTGTCGGCCGTCGGGGTGCAGGGCGGCGAGGGCGAGGTCCCAGGCGACGTTGTGGAACCAGGGGGCGGACGCGGTGCCGAGGCGGAGCCAGGTCGTCTGCCGCACGCGGTCGGCGGTCCGGGTGATCGGCGCGTCGGCGGGGGTGCCGGTCAGGGCGGCCAGGGAGCGCCAGGCGGCGAGTCTGCCGTAGGCGCCGTAGTTGCCGTGGCCGTAGGCCGGTGCGCGCAGGGCGGCGGTGAGCAGGGTCCGTAGGGCGAGGCCGGGGTCGGAGGGGTGGAGCCGGGCCGGGGTCTGGCCGGGCGGCCAGGGGGTGAGCGGCAGGAGCGCGAGGAGTGCCGGGAGGTCTTCGGGGGTGACCGGGTCGGGTAGCCAGAACTCCTGGGCGGCGAGCTTGCCGTTGGACTGGGCGAGCCAGTGGGCGACGGCCGCGCCCATGGCCTCCGTCGTGGCGGGTACGCCGGTCTCGGTCGGTTCGGCCGCGGCCGCCCGCTGCCGCGTCGCCGGCGTGGTCTCCAGCGCGTCGCCCGGCTCCGGCCACACGGCCGGGACCGTCCAGGTCCAGTCGTCGGCGGCTCCCGCGGGGCGCCGCAGCCCGTGCTCCTCGGGCAGCAGGGCCAGCGGCAGTACGGCGAGCGGGTGGCCCTCGGCCAGGAGGGTGTCGGCGAAGGCGCGCAGCGCGGGGTGGCCGTTGACCGCGTCCGAGACGAGCACCGTCTCGTGGAGCAGGCAGGCCGCGAACTCGCGCGCGTCCGCGGTCTCGGGTGCCCGGTCGAAGACCTCGTCGGCGATGTCCTCGATGCGGTGCCCGTGGGCGACGACCGCGGCCAGGTAGCGCGGGGAGACGCCGGGGTGCGGCGAGTCCAGCACGCGCACCAGGGCGCGCAGGCTCTGCGGCCCCGGGCGGGCGGCCAGGGCGTTCAGTGTCCAGTACAGGGCCGCGGCGCAGTGCCCCTGAAGGTCCCGGCCGGCGGCGGTGCGGGCGGCGAGTTCCGCCGCGAGGCCGCCGGCCCAGTCGAACTCGCCGGTGGCGACCCGCGATTCGACCTCGGCGCGCAGCACGGAGACGTCCGCGTCGTCGGCCTCGCACAGGGCGTCCACCGTGCGGGTGATGTCCTTGTCCATGGCGTGATTGTTTCCCGGCGGCGGGTGGTCCGCCGCCGGCGGCGCGCCCGCCGACGCTCGGCGTCGGCGCGGACCGGTGGCTGCCGCGGCCCCTGCGACCTGCGGATTCGGCGAATTGTGACGCGAACGCGTCCATGTGCTGCGGGCGCGTTTCGTGTTCGTGTCCACTTGCCCTGGTCCCTGGTGCCGGGTGTCGCTCGCACACAGACTGGCCTCTGCACGGTCGTGCAACCACCCCTTGGATCGAGGAAGTTCCACCCGCATGCCCAACTCCCCCAGACCCGGCGCTCCCCGGCCGTACCCGTCGCATCCGGTGGGGAGGTGGCGTCCGTGCTCCGGTACGTGACCCGCAGGGCGGCGGGCTGGTTCCTGGTGATCGCCGTGGCCACCAACGCCACCTACTTCCTGGCCAGTTGGTTCCTCGACCCGCGTTCGAACTTCAAGGAGCTGCGCCCGGTCCGCACCGAGGAGCAGATCTCCCGGGCCCTGGCCCCGTACAACCTGGACCCGCACGAGCCGCTGCTGCACCGCTGGTGGGACTGGCTGACCGGGGTGGTCCTGCGCTTCGACTGGGGCCGTTCCCCGGTCGGGGTGCGGGTGAACGGGGAGATCGGCTACCGCTCCCTGGTCAGCGCCGAGCTGGTGACCGGTGCGACGGTCCTGTCGGTCGTCGTCGGTGTGGCGCTCGCGGTGCACACCGCCTCGCGCCAGTACGGCTGGCGGGACCGGGCCGCGCAGGCCCTGTCCATGGCGCTGTTCAACGTCCCGGTGTCGATCGCCGCCCTCGCGCTGGTGCTGCTGGCCATCCGGCTGAACGAGCAGGCGGGTTGGCACTTCCTGTACGTCGCGGGCGAGAACTCGCCCGGTGTGGAGGGGTTCTGGGCGACGGTCGGCGACCGGCTGCTGCACCTGGTGCTGCCGACGCTCACCCTGACCCTGACGGGGTACGTGGGCTACCACCTCACCCAGCGCTCGCTGCTGCTGGACGTCATCGGCTCCGACTTCGTGCGCACCGCCCGGGCCACCGGGCTGACCCGCGCCCAGGCGATCCGCCGGCACGCCCTGCGCACCGCGCTGATCCCCACCGCCCAGTCCGTGGCCTTCGGCATCCCGGCGGTGTTCACCGGCGCGGTGCTCACGGAGACGATCTTCGGTTGGAACGGCATGGGCCAGTACTTCATCCAGACCATCAGCAAGAACGACGTGCACGGCACCGTGGCGACCGCCGCGTTCGCCGCCGCCCTGACGGCGGTCGGCGCGATCCTCGCGGACATCGCCACCGTCCTCCTCGACCCGAGGGTGCGGGTGAGCTGAGATGAGCACCCCTGTGACCCCCGTGAGTCCCGATGTGACCCCTGTGGGTCCCGACGCGGCCGCCGAGCATGACAAGCACGACGGGCACGACAAGCACGACGGCCGCTACCTGGGCCGGCGCCGCCTCTACCTGCGCCGCTTCCTGCGCAACCGGACCGCCGTCGCCGGCGTGGTGATCTTCCTGCTGCTCGTGCTGTTCAGCGCGCTCGGCGGCCTGTTCACCCCGTACGGCTTCGCGGACACCGACTTCTCCGCCCTCACCCAGGCCCCGAGCGCCGAGCACTGGTTCGGCACCAACCAGGGCGGCAACGACGTCTACGCCGCCGCCGTGCACGGCCTCCAGCGCTCGCTGGTGATCGCGGTGACCGTGTCCCTGCTGACCGTCGCCCTCGCCGCGGTCGTGGGCGCGGGCGCCGCCTACGTCGGGGGCCGGCTGGAGAAGGCGACCCTCGCCCTCATCCACTTCCTGCTGGTCGTGCCGTCCTTCCTCGTCCTCGCCCTGGTCTCGCACCGGCTGGCGGGCGACTGGCGGGTCCTCATCCTCGTCCTGACGGTGTTCGGCTGGATGTCCACCGCCCGCGTGGTCTGGTCGGTGTCGACGTCCCTGCGCGAGCGCGACTACGTGCGCGCCGCGGAGTACATGGGCGTGCGCCCCCTGCGCATCGTGCTGCGCCACATCATCCCCAACCTGGGCTCCCTGCTCATCGTCAACCTCACCCTGGGCGTGGTCTCCACCGTGCTCAGCGAGACCGCCCTGTCCTTCCTCGGCTTCGGCGTCCAGACCCCCGACGTGTCACTGGGCACGATGCTCGCCGACGGCGCGGGCACCATCACCAGCGCCCCCTGGCTCTTCGCCTTCCCCGCCGGGCTGACCGTCCTGCTCACCGTCTCGATGACCTTCGTCGGCGACGGCCTGCGCGACGCCCTCGACCCCACGTCCACCACCGGCGCGGCAGGAGCCCGACGATGACCCTGGCACCCGCCCCCCGCACCGGGCCCGCGACCGCTCCCACCGGGTCCACCGACCCCGCCGGGCCCGCACCCGTCCTGTCCGTCCGCGGCCTGAGCGTCTCCTTCCCCTCCGAGGCCGGGCCGGTGGAGGCCGTGCGCGGCGTCGACTTCGACCTGCTGCCCGGGCGCACCCTGGGCATCGTCGGCGAGTCCGGCTCCGGCAAGTCCGCCACCGCCCTCGCCGTCATGGGCCTGCTGCCGCCCACCGCGCGCCTTGGCGGCCGGATCCTGCTGGGCGGCCGCGACCTGGCGGCGATGGACGACAAGGAGCTCTCCCGGGTCCGCGGCAAGGACATCGGCATGGTCTTCCAGGACCCGATGTCCGCGCTCACACCCATCTTCACCGTCGGCCGGCTGCTCTCCGAGGCCCTGCGCGTACACCGGGAGCTGTCCCGGAAGGACGCCTGGGAACAGGCGGTGGAACTGCTCGACCTGGTCGGCATCCCCGACCCGCGCGAACGCGCCAAGTCCTTCCCGCACGAGTTCTCCGGCGGCATGCGCCAACGCGTCGTCATCGCCCTGGCCATCGCCAACAAGCCCTCGGTGCTCGTCGCCGACGAGCCCACCACGGCGCTGGACGTCACCGTCCAGGCGCAGATCCTCGACGTGCTGCGCCTGGCCCAGCGCGAGACCGGCGCCGGCCTCGTCCTGATCACCCACGACCTGGGTGTGGTGGCCGGCCACGCCGACGACGTCGCCGTCATGTACGCCGGGCGGATCGTCGAGCACGCGGGCGTCGACGAGCTCTTCCGCCGTCCCACGATGCCCTACACCGCCCGCCTGCTGGCCAGCGTCCCGACCGTGGACAGCGGTGTCCCGCGGCCCCTGGTCCCGGTCGGCGGGGAGCCGCCGTCCCTGGTCGCCCTGCCCGGCGGCTGCCCCTTCGCACCCCGCTGCGCGGTGGCCGTGGACGTGTGCCGGACCACCGAACCAGGCCTGGCCGCACCGGACTTGACCTCAGCGGACCTGAACGCACCGGCACCCGCCGGGCGGCCCGGCCGCGCCGCCTGCCACCGCGCCCGGGAGATCGCCGACGGCAGCCTCGACCCGGTCGGGGCGGCCCCTCCCGTGCCGACGGCCGGCCCCGCCGAGCGGACCGCCGGCGAGGTGGTCCTGCGCGTCGAGGACCTGGTCAAGACGTTCCCCGTCACCAAGGGCGCCCTGCTCAAGCGCCGGGTGGGCACCCTGCACGCGGTCAGCCACGTCGGCTTCGAACTGCGCGCGGGCGAAACCCTGGCCCTGGTCGGGGAGTCCGGCAGCGGCAAGACCACCACGCTGCGCGAGGTGCTGCGGCTGCGCGCCCCCGAGGGCGGCCGCATCGAGGTGGCCGGCACCGACGTCGCCACGCTGCGCTCGGCCGCCGAGGTCCGCGAGCTGCGGCGCCACGTCCAGATCGTCCTCCAGGACCCGACGGACGCCCTTGACCCCCGGCTGACCGTCTTCGACCTGCTGGCCGAACCGCTCCAGGCCGCCGGCGCCGACCGCACCGCCGTCCGCTCCCGGGTCACCGAACTCCTGGACCTGGTGGGCCTGGACCGCGCCATGGGCGACCGCTTCCCCGCCGCCCTGTCCGGCGGCCAGCGCCAGCGCGTCGGCATCGCCCGCGCCCTGGCCCGCGAGCCGAGGCTGCTGGTCCTGGACGAGCCGCTGTCCGCCCTGGACGTCTCCGTGCAGGCCGAGATCATCAACCTGCTCGCCCGGCTGAAGCGCGAACTGGGCCTGGCCTACCTCGTGGTGGCGCACGACCTGGCCGTGGTGCGCTACTTCTCCGACCGCGTCGCGGTGATGTACCTCGGACACGTCGTCGAGTCCGGCGCCACCGAGGAGATCTTCGCCCGGCCCCGGCACCCGTACACCCGGGCCCTGCTGTCGGCCGTCCCGGTCCCCGACCCGGAGCGCGAGCGCCACCGCGAGCGCATCGTCCTCGCGGGCGAGCAGCCCAGCGCCGCCCGGCTGCCGCAGGGCTGCGTGTTCGTCGACCGCTGCCCGCTCCACCGGGAGGCCGACGAGGCCGTACGCACGCGCTGCCGCACCGAACGGCCGGCGACCGTCGGCGCCCCGGACGGCTCCGACCACCGGTACGCCTGCCACGCGGTCTGACACCGCCCCCCGCTCTTCCCCGTCTCACCGAATCCCACCAAGGACACCCCATGCGTCGGAAGCTCGCCCTGCCCCTCGCGCTCGCCGCGGCCGTCTCGGTCGCCGCCACCGCCTGCTCCTCCTCGTCCCCCTCCGGCGGCTCCACCGGCGCCTCCCCCGGGCAGGACGCCAAGAACGCCGCCAAGGTCGCGTCCTCCGTCACCGACTACAACCCCCAGCCGTACGAGAACATCAAGGACGGCGGCACCTACACCACCGCGGGGACCTTCGACGAGCAGGGCAACCCGTTCAACGTCAACGGCACCCTGAACGCGCTGCGGGTCTGGTCCTGGTACAACGCCGACGCCATCACCTACTCGCCCACCGGCGAGGTCCAGTACAACCCGGACTACTACAGCGACGTGAAGGTCTCCGTCGAGGGCGGCGACCAGAAGGTCGTCATCACCCTCAACCCCAAGGCCGTGTTCAACGACGGCACCCCGATCGACTGGCGGGCCATCGAGGCCACCTGGAAGGCCAACAACGGCTCCGACAAGGAGTACGCGGCCTCCTCCACCGACGGCTACGACCGCATCACCTCCGTCACCCGGGGCGCGGACGACAAGCAGGCGGTCATCGCCTTCAAGGGCGTCAACGCCTCCTGGTCCGCGCTGTTCACCACCTTCCTGCACCCCCAGGCCGCCACCGTCGACAACTTCAACAAGGCGTACGTCAAGACCGCCCACCCCGAGTGGGGCACCGGGCCGTACACCGTGGGCACCTGGGACGACCACTCCGGCAACATCACCTTCGTGCGCAACCCCACCTGGTGGGGCCGGCCGGGCAAGCTCGACAAGCGCGTCTACGTCAACCTGGAGAGCGCCGCCTCGATCAACGCCTTCAAGAACGGCGAACTCGACTACGCCCCCGTCGGGACCGCGGAGAACCTCAAGCAGGTGAAGACGGTCAAGGACGCCGAGATCCGCAGCGGCGGCAGCCCCTTCGAGTACTCGCTGTACCTCAACACCAAGTCCCCGCTGCTCGGCGACGTCCAGGTCCGCAAGGCCGTGCAGGAGAGCATCGACCGCGCCCAGATAGCGAAGATCCGGTTCCAGGGCCTCGACTACACCGAACCGCTGCCCGGCTCGTCGGTGCTCTACAGCTTCCAGCAGGGCTACCGCGACAACGTCGCCTCCGTGCTGAAGTACGACCCGGAGCAGGCGCGCAGGACCCTGGACGCGGCCGGCTGGCAGCCCGGGGCCGACGGCATCCGCGCCAAGGACGGCAAGCAGCTCGCGATCGGCTACACCCTGCTCGGCGACGGCCCCATCGAGAAGGCCACCGCCAGTGCGTTCACCGCGATGCTCAAGGCCGTCGGCGTGAAGGTGGACGTCAACAAGGTCTCCGAGAACGACTTCTCCAAGGTCCTCAGCGACCGCCGCTTCGACCTGTTCATCTCCGGCAACCGCTCGACGGACCCCTTCGGCGCCCGGTACCTGTGCGACTTCTACTGCTCCGACCGCGACTCCAACATCACCGGAGCCGGCACCCCCGAACTGGACAAGGAGATCCGCGCCACCGGAGAGATCGCCGACCTCGGTCAGCAGATCGCGGCCGTCAACGAGGTCGAGCAGAAGGCCCTCCAGCAGTACTCCCTGCTGCCGCTCTACAGCGGCCCCTCCACCTACGGCATCCGCAAGGGCCTCGCCAACGTCGGCGCCGCCATCTTCTACAGCCCGCTGCCCGAGACCGTCGGCTGGCAGAAGTAGCAGCACCGCCGGCGCCCAGGACGGTCGGCTCCCCGGACCGTCGGGGGACGCACGGCGCACGTCGGACGTGCGCTCGCCGAAGGGCGGCTCCGCGGGCCGCCCTTCGGCGGAGCATCACCCGGTCCGGCCGCCGGTGGCGGTCCCGGCGTGCCGGTGGAGGGCGTCCAGGAGCGTGATCTGACGGTTGGTCAGTTTGCCGTCGGTGCGGGCCTTGTCCTGTTTGCGCAGCCAGGTGCCGGGGCGGAAGGCCGGGTCGGCCTCGCCGCCGGTGCGGTTCACCGGGCCGGCGAGGGCTCCGCCGGCGGCGAGGTAGGCGAGCAGGCGGCGGTAGGAGCGGTTCCAGTCCGGCTCCAGGCGCCACAGCTCGTCCAGCGCGTCCAGCTTCGCCGCCTGGTCGCCGGTGAGGTTGTCGGCCTTGCGCTGGCGGCGCATCCACGCGCCCACCGCGTAGTCGTCCAGCTTCGCGGTGGCGGGGATGGCGAGGTGGCCGTGCCGGCGGTGGAACGCGGCGGCGTACGCGGCGCCGCGTTCCCAGGCGTTGGCGTTCTTCGACCAGATCATGCCGAGCGCGTCCAGCTCACTGACCCGGGCGGCATCGAGCAGGCCCTGACCGTGGAGGTGGCGCTGGCGGGCGAGCCAGGAGACCAGCTCGGCGTGCTTCGCCTTGTCGACGGGGTCGAGGTGACCGTGCTCGATGTGGAACCCGGCGGCGACGGCGTGCATCCGCTGCCACTCGGCCGCGCGCGGGTTGAACGCGCGCAGCTTGACGGTCTGGAGGATGCGCGCGGCGTGCCGGCGGGCGTCGACCTTCAGCCACTCGACCGGCGACTCGACCGGGGCCGCCGGCTGCTGATCGCCCTCGGCCGGCTTGGCCGCGGTGGTGTGCGCGGCGCCCTGGGAGCGGTGGGCGCGCAGCTCGGTGATCCGGCCGACCACCCGGGCGTCGTGCGCCGCGAGAGCGCGCAGAACCCGCCAGATCGTACGGAAGCTGGACGCCTCGATCTCGGTGTCGGCCTCCGCCTTCACGGCCTCGCCGGCGTCGTGGACCTCGGACGGGTGCGCGGTGGCGGTGTCGTCGCCGACCTGAGGCGTCGGCAGGTAGACCGGGATGACGATCCACGAGACCTTGCCCTGCCGGTAGGACTGGCGCAGGGCGCGGCCGACAGCCTGGACGATGTCGATGACCGAGCTCTTGGGGTCGGCGAAGCAGACGGCGTCCACCGCGGCAACGTCGATGCCCTCGGTCAGCAACCGGCTGTTGCAGAGGATGCCGCACTCCTCGCCGTCCTCGCCGGTGTGGGCCTTGAAGTCGGCGAACGCGGCCCGGCGGTCGCGGAGGCGGTCCGTGCCGGCCACCGCCTTCGCCCAGATCCGCTCCGGGCGCTCCGCGTCCTCCAGCAGCCGGGAGGCGTCCGGCAGGGTGTCCGCGAACTCCCGCGCCGCGCTGACCCGGGAATGGAAGGTGATGACGCGGCGCAGGTCCAGGTCGGCGACGGCGCGCAGCACGGCGATCTGCAGGGCCAGACGCAGCAGTTCCTCGTTGGAGCGCTGGGTGCGCAGGTCGGCGACGGCGGGGAGGCGGAGCAGTTCGCGCAGGTCCTCGTCGGTGACGACGGGGACCAGGACGCGGTAGTCGGCGAGGTAGCCGTGCTCGATGCCCTGGCCGAGGGTCCAGGTGAAGACGGTCCGGCCGTAGATGCTCTCGTCGTCCATGGAGCACAGCGCGGGCAGGGCCTGGCCGTCGGCTTCGGCGAGGTCGGCCAGGCCGTCCTTCGCGCGCCGGTCGTCGGCGATGCGCGGGGTCGCGGTGAAGTAGAGCCGCCGGGTGGCGAGGACCTGGGCGTCGTCGTGGACCGCCGCCCACGCCTTGCTCTCGGCGCCGGCGGTCCGGTGCGCCTCGTCGATGACGACCAGGTCCCAGGCGGGCAGGCCGAACTCGCGGTGGGCCTGGACGATCCGCTCCAGCGAGGCGTAGGTCGCGTACACGGTCACCGGCTGGCCGTCGGGGGCGCCGGCGACGAGGTCGGCGATCCGCGGGGCCTGGGTGGTCACCCGGGCGTGGACGCGGCCGCCGGCCTCCGCGCTCTCCAGCGCCTCCTCCCGTGAACAGGCCGCCACCGCCAGGCCGCGGCGTCCGCCTCGCAGGGACCAGGCCTCGGCGGTCTGCTCCAGCAGCTCGATCGTCGGCACCAGCACCAGGACCCGGCCCCTCGCCGCCAGGCGCCGGGCGCAGCCGGCGGCGATCAGGGTCTTCCCGGAGCCGGTCGCCGCGACGACCGTCGCGCGGCCGCCGTCCTTCACCTCGCGCACCGCTGCGGCCACCGCGTCCTTCTGGAACCCGTGCAGCGGCAGCGGGTTCGCCACGGCGATACCGGGCGGCTGCGCCGGGAGCGGCGGCCGGGCCTGGGCGCACGGCCCGGTCGGCGCGTCCTGCTCGGCGGTGGCGGTGCTCTCCACGACGCGGGTGTCTCCATTCGTGTGCCGGGTGCTGAGGGGAAGGGTCAGTGCTCGTCGGGGTAGGCGTAGCGGTGGAGGGCGTCGATCAGGCCTTCGACCAGGTCGCCGAACGGCGTGGCCTGCCAGTCGCCGTCGAAGCCGCCCTCGGCCAGGAGGATGCCGGCGAGTCGGTCGGTCAGCTCCTGGGCGTCCTCCTCGCTCGGCGGGGTGGCCGGGTCGAGGGCCACGCCGCGGGCCTCGGCGGCGCGGCGCAGCACGGTGAGCTTCTCGTCGGAGCCGGCGAACCATGCGGGGCGGTCGGGGTCCGGTGCGGTGTGCCGGTCCGGATGACCTGCGCTCACCGGTTCTCCCCGGGGATCCAGCCGCGGACTTCGAGGTACTGGATGTCGGCGTCGGCGATGGCGCGGCCGGTCTCCACCAGCCAGGCCTTCATGGCCTCGGTGACGTCGCCGTGGTGGTCGGCGACGCGCCGGGACCACTCGGCGGCGTCGAAGCCTCCGGTGGAGGCGGAGCCGTAGGTGCGCTCCTCGGTGCCGTCCGCGCGGGGGACGAACCCGCGCCGGATGCCGCCGGAGTCCTGCTCCGAGCCGGCGCTGTAGATGTACTGGTCGGCCTTCATCCGGACGGTGAAGGCGAGGCGGCCGCCGGCCCGGCCGGTCTCGTGCACCACGGGCGCGAGGTGGCCGGCGCCGGACCTGATGGCCTGCTTCCCGGCACGGCCGGCCATCGACCCGCCGGCCTCGCCGACCGTGTCCTTGCCCCGGACCCGGGCCTTCTGCCCGGTCCTGGTGCGGCGGCGGCTGGTGTTCGCCTCCGCGATCCCGGACAGCGTCTCCTCGTCGCGCTCGCCGCCGCGGACCGCCCGGACCAGCTGGCGCAGGGCGCCGACCATGCTGGCGCCCTTGCCCTTGGTGAAGAACTGGGAGACGAGGGAGGCGTCGCGGCCGAGCATCGTGGCGACCTGGCGCTTGGTGTAGCCGTGGTCGATGAGTTGCTGGGTCAGCCGCGCGGCCTCGTTGGGCTGGTTCGGGTCGGCCGGGCTCACCGGGTCTCCTCCGCGGCGAGTTCGGCGCGACCCAGGCCGCGCAGCTTCAGGTACTGCTCCTGGCTGGTGGGGTGCTCGACGGGGCCGGTGAGGTGGCCCTTGAGGAGGTAGTCGCCGGGCTCGCCGCGGTAGGGCCAGGGCTGGCGCTCGGTCAGGGCGATGCCGTCGGTGCCGAAGTAGACGACGGTGCCGGGCTTCGCGTGCAGGGCGCCGGCGTGGCCGATGACCTCCTTGCCCTGGCGGTACCTCATGTCCAGCAGCGCCGCCCGCGCCCCGGACCACACGTAGGCGGCCCACTCGGGGTGGGCGTACGGGTCGCGGGAGAAACCGGCCTGCCGCTGCCAGGTCACCACCGTGCCGTCCCGGCCGAGGATCTCGACCCCGGCGGGGAGGGTCTCGCCGATGGGGGTGGTGCCGGAGACCAGGCGCGGGCGCTGGGCGAAGCCGCCGAGGCCGAACAGCAGCACCGCGCGGACGGCGCGGGAGGCGAGGTAGGCGGCGGTGCGCTGGCGGTCGTCGCCGTGCATGCGGGAGAGGTTGGTCAGGTCCGCCCAGGCCGACTTGAGGCGCTTGCCCCACTCGTCGAGCGGCTTGCCGTCCTCCCAGAGCAGGCCGCCGAGGACCTCGATCCGCCACGGCGCGAGGTGGTTGGCCAGGGCGAGGTGGACCTCGGCGCCGCCCGCCCAGGTGGTGAAGGTCTCGCCGGGCGCCGAGGGGTAGGTCCAGGCGCGGTCGCCGGTGACCGGGGCGGGCAGCAGGCCGACGTGGTTCCAGCCCTGCGGGACGGTCACCTTGACGTTCCAGTGCGAGCAGGACATCAGGGCCTTGGTCTGCTCGGCCTCCGTCATCGCGGCGAACGCGGCGGCGGTGATCCGGCGCGGGGTGCCGACCGGGGACTTCCACAGGTGCTTGGCGTAGGCGAAGGTGCGGTCGTACTCCACCAGGGCGGGCAGCTGCTGCGGCACGCGCGGGGGCAGGACCAGCTCGGTGCGGCCCTGGCCGCCGGTCGCGTGCAGCAGGCCGCGCAGCTCCTCGGACAGGACCGGGTAGCCGCCGGCCCACTTGCCGGTGGTCGGGACGGTGCGCGACCACAGGTCCCGGCCGGTCTGCGACGGCGAGCCCATGAGGACCGCGTCGTCCCAGTGGCGGCGCAGCGCCTGCCACAGCAGGGTGAACGCCTGACGGCAGGTGACGACGTCGGCGCCGTCCGGGTCGAACCACTCCCCCATGCTGCGGATCTCGGTGGTGCCGCTGTCCGGGGCCGCGGTGGGGGCGTAGCGGCCGACGGGCTGGCGCTGGTGGACGAAGTGGCCGGCGAGCTTGTCGCGGCCGGAGCCGACGGCGGTGGTCCACCGCTCGGACGGGGTGTTCAGCCAGGCGGCGACCGCGTCCTTGAGCGTGCTGTAGCGCTCGGCGCCGTCGTGCCAGGGGGCGCCGGCGGTGATGTAGACGCGCTCGGTGCCGGGCGCGGTCGCCAGGACGGCGTCCAGGATCTCCCCGGGGGTGCGGGCACCGAGGTCGACCCGGACGACCTGGTCGCGGACCGCGAGCATCCCGGCGGCCGCGTCCAGGAACACCGTGGAGCGGGCCTGCTGTGTGAAGTTCGGGCGCTTGGAGAGCAGGCCGATCGTCACGGCCTCGAACCGGGCGCCTGCCGGGCCCTCGGGGAGGGTGGGCAGCTCGCGCGGGCCGGCCTCGGCCACCGGATGCACCGGGGCAGCTGGGACGACCGGCGCGGCGACGGCCGGGGTCGGCTGCTCGGCCGGGGCCTCGGCCGGGGCCGGCTGTTCGAGTACGGCGGCGGGGCGGGTCAGCGCCGGGGCGACGGCGGCGGGTGGCTCGGCAACCGGCGCCGGATCTGCCACTTCCTCCGCTTCCGCCACTTCCGCGACGGGCACCGGGGCGGGCGCGGCGGCGCGGACGGCGGCCGGGGTCGGGTCCAGCAGCGGGGCGATCCGCACGACGTCGCCGACCGACAGGCCCGCGGCCTTCGCGATGGCGTCGGCCTTCGCGCCCTCGTACCCCGCCAGCCCGGCCACCCGTCGCGAACGCTGGGCGGCGAGCCTGTCCAGCTCCTTCCGCGCGGCCGCGACCTGCTTCTCGGCGGCCGCGATCCCGGCGCGCAGCTCGCGCAGACCGGCGAGCTCGGCGGTGTACGTCTTGCGGTCCATCAGGCGCCGCCTTCCGCGGTGACGGTCGCGGTGGCGAGCTCCGCCGTCTCCCGGTCGATGCGGGCCAGGGCGGCCTTGAAGACGGGGACCAGGTCCTCGTTCATGACGTAGCCCGTCGTGCGCTGGTAGGAGGGGTTCTCGGGGTCGTACTGCGCCTCGACGGGCTGCGGCATCCCGACGGGCCAACGCTTCTTGGCGGCACCCCGGTTGACGGCCTTGGTGATCGCACCGGACCGACCGCGCAGGGACTCCGACCCGTCGGGGCCGCGCAGGTGGCCGGAGGCGACCCAGCCCTCGCCTTCGGCGGCGAGGCGGATGATCTGCACGGCGGTGGCCGGCAGGTCCCGCAGGAGTTGCGCGGCCCTGGTGACGGTCCACTGCGCGTCCTGGAGCACCGGCGCCGCCCCGTGCCTGCCCAGCAGCGCGAAGAGCTCACGCGCCAGGTCCTCGGACACGCCCTCCAGGACGAGTCTCATGTGAACCCCCTCATAGTCCCATGGTGTCGGCTAACTCCACATAGGGTAGCGCTGGGGCGCTTCCCGGCAGCGGGCGACCGGGCAGGTGGCCGCCGGCGAGCCGGGCCGGCCCGGCGAGGGCAGGGGCGAGCGGCGCCGCGGCCGACTCGGCTGCGGCGCCACCTCCGTGGGCGTGGTTGCCGTGCTACTCCGCCGGCGCGCACCAGGCGGCGACGAGATCGTGGAAGCGCGGGAAGCGGGGGCCCGGGACGGTCTCACCGCTGACCGTCTCGCCGTTGAGCCAGCAGATGTCGAAGACGTCGGCCTCGGTGTCGAGCAGGCAGCACACACCACCGGTGGCGGCGGTGAGGTCGGTGAACACCTTCCTGACGCTCGCGGACCGCGCGAACATCCGGCTCATGCCGGAGGTGGCCGCGGTGAACTGCAGCGACGCGAAGTCCGGGTGCCACGCGGGCGAGAACCTGACGGACAGGTAGACGTACCCGACCGACACCCGTCCCCGCTCGTCGACCCGGTCGAAATCGTCGAGGAAGAACTCGCGCACCGCGTCGTCGACACCGATGGCGATCGAGGTGTCCAGTTCGAGCGTGCCGCCTGCCGAGCAGTCGACGGGTTCGCTCCTGAACTTCGAGGTGAACGGCACGGTCAGCTGCTCGCCGCCAGGCAGGGTCACCGGAAGCGGTGGTGTGTCGCGGGCTTGGGGTGCGAGCTCGGCCAGCCGGTTCAGTGCCCTTGCGACGTTCCGAGGAGGCGTGAAGATCTCGTAGCTGTAGTCCAGCCCCATGACGCCCCGTCTCCCCTGTCCTGAACCGGCATCCTTTCACGGCACGGACCGGTCGCCCAGGCGATTCCTGGGGCGGCTGGCTTCGTGGCCAACCGACACGATGCGCCGACCAGTGGATTGTCCGTTCCGGTTACAGCCTGGTTCCCGCTCCGTCGTAGATCGTTTCCCAGCCGGATGGTCCATGGTGTTCCTGTGCGTGGTGTTCGAGGACTGATGGCCCGCACCTCAACAAGGGGGGCGGGCCGTCATGCGGACCGGAGCGCTCACGTCCTTGCGAGCCACCTGGCGGCGCACCCGGCGTCCACGGCCGGTTCTCAGGGGCGCCTGGAATCCTGGCACTTGAGCACGGCGGGCGGGGTGGCGCCGTCGTCGAGGCAGATCCTGACGGTGGAGGCACCGCCGGCAACATCCGCGGGGATTGCGGCGTTGTAGTTCTCGCTTGCGCCGCAGACGACGCCGGTGTGAATGCTGCCCAGTTCGCTGCCGGAGGCGGAGTAGCTCGTCGCCGTGGTGTCCCGGCAGTCGGCCGAGTCCTCGGACTTGCCTTGCCCGCTCAGGCCGACCGAGCGGTTGTACCAGGTCAGGGTGCCCTTCGTGGAGGTGTTTCCGTAGATGATGTCGAAGTCGGTGGTCGGGAAGGCGGCAGGAGGCGCGGCGGCGGGCGACGACCGGCGGGCCTCGTCCGCCCCGCCGGTCGTCGCCGTCGGGGCGAGCAGGCGGTGGACCAGCAGCCCGCCCGCGACCACCCCGGCCAGGGCCGCCGTCGCCACCGCCACCCAGGCGACCCGGTGCCGGCTCCGGCCCGCCGCCGGGGCCGCCGGCTCCCCGGCCCCGGCGGCCACCACCGCCCCACCCACGGCCGCTCCTGCCGCCACCGCGACCGCCGCCACCGGCACCGGGGCCGCCACTTTGGCGGATGCCGCCCCCGCCCGCAGCTCCTCGTCCACCCGCGCGCGCAGAGCGAGCGCCTGGTCGAGGTCCCCCTCCGCCAACCGGTAACAGGACCAGAGCGCGCGGACTGCCGCCTCCGGCGCCGGGTGCCGGCCGTCCGGACTCTCGTAGCGGGAGACGGTGGTCTGGGCGATGTTGAGCCGCCGGGCCACCGTCTTCTGCGGCAGCTCCCCCGCACGGGCCCGCCACTCGCGCAGCGTCCGCGCCAGCTCCACCCGCGCCGACGCCCCGTCCCCGACGCCCTCCGCCTCCGGCCCGGTGACTCCCCTGTCCGGCATCCGTCCGCTCCCCTCTCCTTCGGCCCGTGCATATCCGCAGCTCGGAGCGCACGCATACCCGACTGCATACGAATGAGTAACCATCTGATCGCGCAGCGTAGGAGTCGGCGGCCCGGCCGTGCAACGCTGACGACCAGCCGGTGAAACCCCCGGCGAATCCCACCCCCCTCCCGTACCCGGGCATTCGTATGCCGCCCCGGGGCACGGGATGCACTCGAAGGAGTCACCGATGTACCCGACCCGTCACCTCACGCTCCCCACCCTCAAGCAGCGCACGGGCCGCGCCGTCGCCCTCGCCGTGCTGGCGGCGGCCGCGCTCACCGGGACCGGCGCGGCGGACGCGCTCGCCCTCCCGGCGACCCCGCCCGCCGCCGGCTCCACCGCCACCGCCGACAGCAGCACCACCGCCACCGTCACCGTCACCGGCGGGACCGCTGCCGACGCCGACGCCCTGCGCGAGGGTGCCGCGGCGCCGGCGGCAGCCACCCTGCGGGACCGGATCGCGGCGGCGGCGCGCGGTCAGATCGGGGTCACCGAGAGCGACTCGGCCTGCCAGAAGTACCTCACCGGAAAGGGCCAGACCTGCCGCAACACCTCCTGGTGCGCGGCGTTCGCCGAGTGGACCTGGCGGCACGCCGGGGTGAAGAGCGTCCCGACCACCCTGCTCGGGCGCGGGGTCGGCAAGTGGGGGCAGGAGCACCACCTGTTCCACACCGGCTCGCCGAAGCCCGGCGACCTCGTCGTCTACGGCCCGCCGGCCTACGAGCAGGGCGGCCACGTGGGCGTGGTGGTCTCGGTGAACCGTGACGGCACCCTGGACACCGTCGAGGGCAACGTCAGCAACAAGGTGGCCCACCGCCACATCGACCCGCGCACCGCCAAGGGCGGCGTCAAGAAGTGGAAGATCTCCGGCTACGTGACCCCGCCCGGCGCCTGATCCCCACCTCCGCGCCCCGGCCCGGGGCCGCTTCCTCCGTGGGGTGGAGGGGCGGCCCCGGGCCGGGGGGTTCGCGGGCGGTGCGGCTGGGGGCGGGGACCCGGGCCCGGTCACGGTGTACGTCCTGGCGACCAAGCCGTGGCGTTCCGGGGGCAGTTGTCGATCCCTGCTCTCCGGTTCGACGCGGGGCCGCGCACCTTGGCGGGCGTCCGGGGGGCGTGCCCGGTACTGGAACTCCCGGTCGCGCGGGCCGTCTTGGGCACGGTCGGCATATCGGGGCGAGGTGGTGGACAGCTTTACTCCCGTACCACCCTCATGTGCCTGCCCGGCCGTCACTCTGCTGTCGGGCGGGTCCCCCACCCTGATGATGCGGAGACCACATGGCTCGACGACGTTCCTTGCCCCGGCTCGGCCTGGCCGTCCCGGTCGCGCTGGCGCTGACCGCCTCGCTCGGCTTCCTTCCCGCCTCGGCCTCGGCGGCGCCCCGAATACCGTCCGCCGCGCAGGCCGAGGACGCGCACACCCTGTCGTACGTCGTCAACACCAGGGCCGACCACCGCACGATCGCCGAGGTGCAGCGGGCCATCACCGCGGCCGGCGGCACCGTCGTCGTCACGTACGACGGGATCGGCGTCATCGTCGCCCACTCGGCGGACCCCGGCTTCGGCGGGCGGCTGCGCGCGGTGCGCGGCGTGGAGTCGGCGGGTGCCACGCGGACCGCGCCGCTGAGCGCGGCGGGGACCACCGAGGCGGGTGCCGTGCGGCGCCTGTCCGAGGCCGAGGTGGCGACGATCGCGAAGGCGTCCGGCAGCGGCACCGAACCCCTCGAGGCCGAGCAGTGGGCCCTGCGGGCGATCGGCGCGGACAAGGCCGCGGAGATCAACCCGGGCAGCAGGGACGTCACGGTCGCCGTCGTCGACACCGGCGTCGACGACACCCACCCGGACCTCGCCCCGAACTTCTCCCCCTCGCAGTCCGCGAACTGCGCCAGCGGCAAGGCCGACACCACCTACGGCTCCTGGCGGCCGGTGGACGCGAACTACTTCCACGGCACGCACGTGGCGGGCACGATCGCCGCCGCCCGCAACGGCGTCGGCGTCGCGGGCGTGGCACCCGGGGTGAAGGTCTCCGGCATCACCGTCTCCCAGCCCACCCCGCGCCAGCTGATCTACGCCGAGAGCGTCGTCTGCGCCTTCGTGTTCGCCGCCGACCACGGTGTGCAGATCACCAACAACAGCTACTACGTGGACCCGTGGCAGTACAACTGCCTGGACGACCCCGACCAGAAGGCCATCGTCGACGCGGTCAACCGCGCCCAGCTCTACGCGCAGCGCAAGGGCACCCTCAACGTCGCCGGGGCCGGCAACGCCAACCACGACCTGGCCTCCGACGGCTTCACCGACGGCGGCAGCCCCAACGACTCCACCCCGTCGAGCCGGACGGTCGACCCGCACAGGTGCTGGGACCTGCCCGCGCAACTGCCGGGCGTCGTCACGGTCAGCGCGACCGGCGCCAAGGGCGCGAAGGCGTACTACTCCAACTACGGACTCGGCGTGATCGACGTCGCGGCGCCGGGCGGCGACCAGTACCAGGCCTCGGACACGCCGTCCAAGGAAGGCGGCATCCTGTCGACGCTGCCGGACAACCAGTACGGCTACGAGCAGGGCACCTCCATGGCCACTCCCCACGCCTCCGGTGTGGCCGCGCTGCTGAAGTCCACCCACCCGGAGGCGACCCCGGCCCAGTTGCAGGCACTGCTCAAGGCCCAGGCAGACAACCCGGGCTGCCCGGCCGGTCCGAACGGCGACGGCGCCGCGGACCCCGTCTGCGCGGGCGGCAAGCGCGTCAACGGCTTCTACGGCTTCGGCATCGTCAACGCGCTGCGCGCGGTCAAGTAGCGGTCGAATAGCCGGCACCGCACCCGTCCCGTGCCCGAACGCGCTGACGCCCCCGGCTGTCCAGGCCGGGGGCGTCGGCGTTCGCGGCACGCCGGGTGCGCGCCACGCCCCACAGGTCGGGCGGTAGGCCCCGGGACCTTTCGGGCGGGTGCGGGCATTGAACGTCAACTAGGCTGCTGTCACCATCAGTTGGCCGATGCAGGACCGGTCCGCCGAGCGGGCGCGGATACGGGGAGGGAGGCGGCGAGGGTGCGGACGGCAACACGGATCGCGGCGGCGGTACTGGCGGTGGCGCTCCTCGCCGGAGCGGCGGCGCTGACCTGGACGCTGGCCGCGGAGCGGATGAGCGCGGCCCTGGGGTTGGGCCCGCCGGACGGCGTCGTCGTGGTGGAGGACTGCTACGAGGTGTCCGACAGCGAGGGCTACAACGACGGAACCAACTGCAAGGGCAGCTTCACCCCCGCCGGCGGCGGCGCGGACCAGGCCCGGCCCATCGTGGTACAGGACACGAGCGGAAAACACCGGGCCGGCACCCTGCTGCCGGTACGGCTGGCCAAGGGCGTGGCCCACGAACCGTCGGCGTCACCCGTCATCAAGTACGGCATCGCCGCCGCCATGATCCTCGTCCTGGGCACCGTGTCGGCCGGCTGGCTGCTGACGACCGCCTGGCGCGGCCACGCCCCGGAGGGCAGGATCCTGCTCACCAGCGCCGGCGTCGGGCTCATGGCCGTAACGGTCCTGGGTATCGCCGCCGGCCTGCTCGCCGGAATCGTCGCCCTGTTCCTCTGAGCCGGATCGGCAGCCCGTTATGCGGCAACCGCTCGCTGCCGCGAATCGGGCGGGCACTTCATCGGTGCGGCCACGACCGAGGCCCCCTTCATCCGACGGTCCCGCTCCGACAGCGATCGAGACGTCAGTCGCCATCGACACCGGCACGCCGGCGCAGCGGGGGGACGACGAGCGAGAGAGCACCGATGGCAAGCAGGACCAGAGCTTGTATCGACGCGGTAACTGATCTGGCGTCGTGCAGTGGCCAGGCCCAGATGCCGGGCCTGTTGTGCACCAGACCGAAGGAGGCGCACAGGAAGGGGAACAGCGCAGTGGCCGCCGTGGCGACTCGCCCTCCCGCGAGCCAGCGGATGATGAGGGCGAGGCCGAGGTAGCCGGCGAAGTCGCGGGCCAGGGCGGTGGCGGCGCTGCCCGCGCCCGCCGTGGATGCCACGACGGCGGCCAGCGCGCAGACCACGACACATGCGGCCATGAAGACCGCGTCCCATCCGCCCACGGCGCGGACCGCGACGCGCTCCGCGACAGCGTCGGCACGGGCCTGGCCCTCCAGGATCAGGCAGACGGGAACCAGCGGAAGGAGCGAGGACATGGGCAGGTCGAACGTCAGCCCGCCGATCACCACCGGGATGGGGACCATCACGGAGTCGGCACCGCTGCCCAGCAGGATGCAGGAGAGCAGGCCGACGGCGACGGCGGGAACGTACCTGATGCGCAGCCACCAGATCATCGGACCGCCTGGAAGGAGGGCGCGCCCGGCTGATGGTACTGCGCGGGGTCCAGGACCGGCTTGACGTCGCAGCGACCCAATGTGTCCGCGTTCTTCCGGAACCAGGCGAGCTGTTCACTCTGCGGGAGTGTCATGACCTGACGGGCGAGCTGCACCTCCTGTGGCCGGTAGCTGCCTTCGACCGTCCTGGGGGTGACTCCGGCCGTGAGCTTCAGCCAGGACGACAGTGGGGCGACCGCCTCCACGCCGGGCCAGCGGGCGAACGACTCCTTGGCGCAGTCGGGAGCCCCGTTGGGGATGTACCCCAGCGCGACGAGTGATTGCACCTCGTCCTTACCGGGCCGGGCGGATAACGGTGCCACCGTCAAGGGCTGTGCCAGACCAACGGCTTGGAGACGCTGGTGGGCCTCGACCGCCCAGTCGGTGATGCTGGTGGCGTCGGCCCGCTGCTCGGGCCACAGGCACACCCGTGGCGCCGCCGTGGTGCAGGTCTGCTCGCTTTCCGGACGTGCTTGCGCCGCACGGTATCCGAGAGGTGCCGCGATCCCCGCCCCTGCCGTCGCCGTGGCCACCAGTGCCAGGACGGCGGTCAGCCGGTAGTTCCCGCGCAGCCTCGTCCAGATCCAGGCGGCGACCACCATCCCGACAGCCACGACGGTCGGCGCGAGGACCGCCCGGGTGGCCGGCAGTTGGTCCAGCGCGCAGCACTCGGTGAGGTTGCGGCCGTTGAGCTGACGGACCCAGAAGGCGTCGAGGGTCGACGGGTAGGCCATCCAGAGGAAGCTGGCGACGAGGGTCAGGGGCACGGCGAGCAGCCGCGGCAGGACATGTCCGAGCACGTAGCCGACCACGGTGTGCGCGAGGACGACCAGCAGTTCCAGGAGGATGACGACGGGGGTGGACCAGCCCGGAACCCCACCGGCCTGCGGAACGAACAAGGCCAGGGCGGCCAGGACGGAGACCGTGCCGAGGGCCAGGGTCGGGGCCAGAACGGAGAGGGCGATGGCGGTGGCGGAACGGGCGGGTGCCGTACCGAGGACCGCGGACCGGCGCACCTTGAGGCCTTCCCAGGCCCCGCAGGCCGCGACGGCGGGCGCTGTGAAGCTGAGCAGGAAACTGCTCTGGGCCGTGACGGAAGGCCAGTAGCCGTCGGTGATCCAGCCGGTCATTCTGCCGCTGTACATCGTGATCCACACGAGCAGGACGGGCATGGCCCGCACGGCCGACGAGATCCGGAAGATGGTGCGCCAGGGCACGGTCACACCTCCCCGGTGACGATGCCGGCATAGGCGGTCTCGGCACGCCGTTCCGCGGGGACACCGTGCGGCGCGAGCGTCAGGAAGGAATCGATGGGCCCTTGATGACGCACCTTTCCCTGGTCGAGGACGACGACCGAGTCGTAGGTCTCGGCCAGGTCCTCGGTCTGATGAGTGGAGACGACGAAACTCGTGAGGTGGCGCAGCTCGCCGATCAGTTCCCGGAAGACTCCGCGCTGGACCGGGTCGAGTCCCGCCGTGGGCTCGTCCAGGAGCACGACCTGGGCGTCGTGTACCAGGGTCTGGGCGATCCCCAACCGTCGTAACTGTCCACCGGAGAGTTCCCCGCTGCGCCGGTCCGCGAGCGAGGTGAGCCCGACCTTCTCGATGGCCTGCCGGGACCGCTCCCAGGCCTCGCTCCGCGACATGCCCTTGAGCCAGCCCGCGTAGGCCGCCTGTTCCCGCACTCGCAGGCCGGGCACCGGCCGCACGTGCTGAGGGAGCCAGCCGACCTTCCGGCGGTAGGCCTTGAGGTCCTTGGAACTGCTCGTGTCCAACCCGTCAAGGGTGATGCGACCGGCCTCGGGCCTGAGAGCGGAGGCGATCAGGCCCAGCAGGGTCGACTTGCCGGCGCCGTTCGGGCCGAGCAGCACGCTGCACCCTTCTCCCAGGCGGAGGCTGAAGGAGTCCAGGACCCGGGAGCCCTTGCGGTAGCCGAAGGAGCAGTCAGTTACTTGAACAGGCATGATCACCGATCCGCTTTGCATTCTGAGCTGGTGAGAGATGTGGCGCCGCGTCACCCGGACGCTTTCCCACAGACACGTGCAGCATCGGCTATCCCACCGCACGCCGGTCCGGGCGGTTGACACAGCCGGGGCATCCATGCGGGCGCCGGCACGTGTCGGAGCGTTCCTCCCCGGAGATGGCGACGGAAGCATGCTCACATCCGTTGATCTGCACCATCTTCCTTCTGGAGGGCTCTGCCGCGAGGCCTGCTACGAAAGTTCGGATCCGATGATGCCGTACAGATCGGCGAGGGGCCCGGCTTCGGCCGGTGGTGCGGAACCGGGGCCCCGGGCGCGGGCGTCCGTCCTTCTCGACGGCGGCCGGTGATCATGGCTGCCGGCCGCCGCCCTGGAAGGAGCACCGTGACGGACCGTACGTCGAAGAGCGCGTCGCCCGCCGGCCGGAGCCGTTGGCGGCTCGCCGCGCTGGTCGGGTGCGGGGTGCTGCTGCTGGGCCCGGCCGGGCTCGCGGTGGTGCGGCTGCTCGGGTGGGACGACGGCACGGTGCTGGCCCTGCCGATGGCCGGGCTGCCGTACGCGGCGCTGCTCAGCGTGCTGCTGCTGGCGGTGGTGGCGGTGCTGCGCGCACGGTGGCTGACCGGGGTCGCGGCCGCGCTGGTGGTGCTGCAACTGTGGTGGCTGGTGCCCCGGTTCGTCCCGGACGGGGCCCACGCGCCCGCCGACGCGCCCCGGCTGCGGGTGGCGACCAGCAACAACTTCATGGGACAGGTCTCGCCGAAGTCCCTGGTCGACCTGGTGCGCGAGCAGCGGATCGACGTGCTCGCGGTCGAGGAGCAGAGCGACTCCGCCGCCGACGCCCTGGACGCGGCCGGCATCCGCACCCTGCTGCCCCACCGGGAGCGGCCGGCCGGCACCGACACCGCGCTCTACACCCGGCTGCCCGTCGGCTCCGCCGCCGACCCGGCCTGGCCGACCACCAACCTGACCGTCGACGTCGGCGGCCGCCCGGTGCAGCTCGTCGCCGTCCACACCTACTACCCGCTCGGCGACGCCCGCCGCTGGGCCGAGGACCTGCACGGCCTGCGCGCCGCCGCGCCCGGACGCAACCACAACGCGGTCCTGCTGGGCGACTTCAACGCCACCCTCGACCACAAGCCGATGCGCGACCTGATCGGCACCGGCCTGACCGACACCCACGAGGAGCTCGGCGCGGGCCTCTTCCCCACCTGGCCCCAGGACCACCCCGACTACCGCGTCCCGGCCGTGATCCAGATCGACCACGTCCTGCACGGGCCCGCGCTCACCGCCGTCGACGTCTCCGAGCACGCCCTGCCGCGCAGCGACCACCGGGCCGTGGTGGCCGAACTCGCCGTCCTGCGCTGAACGCCGACCCCGGGGAGCCGGCGGTACGGAACGCCCCGCACCACTGCCCCGGGGTCACCGACCAGCCGCCGGAGCGGGAACCACCGCCCCGCGCGCGATGCGGGCGCGGCCGTCGGGCGGCAGGACGACGAGGTACTGCCGGTCGGCGTCCTCCACCCGGGCCAACGTGACGGACCTGCCGACCGCCGCGAGCGCCTCGGCGGCCGGACCGGCCTCCTCCGTCATCAGATCGAGCCGGGTGTGGGACTGGAGGTCCGTTGTCGGGCCGGTGATCCAGATCGCGATCGACGCACCCCGGCGAGCAGGTCCGTGCGCAGTGGCGCGTCGTCGGCGTCCCGCAGGAGCAGGTCGTGCAGGCGTTCCTGTCCGCACGGCCGGGACGGCGCGGCCTCGGCAAGCGCCCGGCACTTGTGGCACGAGCCCGGGTACTGCGGCTCGAAGAGGTTCAGGAAGCGCCTCAGGTACCGGCCGCGGATCCCGCACAGGGTGCGGCCCGTGCCCCCGGCGTGCTGGACACCGGGCACGCCCAAGACCCCGACCGCGGGATAGTCGGCCGGCTCGCACGCGCCGGCGAACGACCAGGTGGGGCCCGAGGCGCCACTGTCGGGAGTGTCGATCATGCGGAGCAGCATGGCACGCCCGGGACCGCCCGTTCCCGCGCGCCCACCGCGAACTCCGGTCGGCCGTCCCGAAGGGCGCATTCCACCCGGCCGAGCCGGCCCCCTGCGGCCACGGGTGCGTCGAGGACAACAGCTGCGCGGGGACGTCGGCGGCCCGGGTGGACACCGAGACCGGGAACCGGGTGTCGCAGTACTGGTTGCTGCTGGGCTTCCCCGGAATCCGTCCCGCCCGCCAGCGCTGCCCGGCGGTTCGGGACGCTGGAACGGCGACATGTGCCCTGAGCTGCGCGTTCGGCGGCGCCTGGAAAGCCGCGGCGGAACGAGCAGGGCACTGGAACGGGTTCCGGGACCGGGGAATTCACGGAACTGGCGCACGGGCTGACGGACCGTCCCGTCGCCCGCGCACGGCCGGCAGGCCGACCCCGGCCGGCGCCGCGATGCCGAGGGGTCCGGCGGGGGAGCGACTACCTGCTCGACGTCGGCCGGATCCACGCCGCCTTCGTCACCGACACCCGAGACCGCGGCGAGACCCGCGGCCCGCTCGACCTCGTCCCCGCACCGGCGAGGAGCGCAGCGCGGTGCAGCCGGCGGCGCGTGCGTCCGGGTGCGGGGCTGTGGCCGACGAGGTCCCCGTGGGCAACGGTGCCCGAACCGACGGTGGCGAGCCGTCCAGGTTCGCACGGCCCACGGAGCAGGGCGGGAGGGCAGGTGAGAGCGGTTGGGGTGGAGAGCCATGCGGCGCCGGAGGGGTGACCCCTCCAACGGCCACCGCCAAGGCGGTGGCCCAGGAACGGCTTGGCGTGCTCCTGGACGGTGGTGGCCCACCGGCCGCGGCTTGACGGGACGCCACCGGGTCGCCGGGAGCACGGACGGTTCTGATTCCCGAATTCCGATCGCCCTCCATCTTTCCGGTTTCTCCGCAAACGACTGCTGCCTAGACCTCCGGATACACATGGGCTGGGGCTGGACAGGCATCTGCCACTATCGTGTTCCGAGGCGACAGCCCCTGGCGAATCATTCGATCGGAGTTTGCCCCCATGTGGAAGATCGCCCTCCATGTAAACGTCATGACCGTGACGATCGGCATGCTGGCGGCCCTCACCTGCGCGTTAGCCTTTGCGATCGCCTTACGCAAAAATAGGCGACTGATGGTGCGAATCTCCCAGGTAGCCACCGTTATCGCATCCGCCGTCATCCTCTACATCACCCTTCGGCCACAGGGCGGCTGGGGGAATATCGGCCACAGCGGTCGGAGCCTCAACCTCACCCCGGCCGCATTCCTTGACGATGCCGCGCAACCTCACAGCCTCGCCTGGGAGGAGCTCATCCTCAATGCGGCGATGATGCTCCCGCTCGGAGTCGTCGCGTTCACCGGGTTCAGTCGCCGCCTCTTCGGCCTCGGCTTCGGCTTCGCCCTCTCCGTCGCCATCGAATCGGTGCAGTGGCTGACCAAGAGCGGCCGCTCTTCCGACATCATGGACGTCGCGGGCAATACGGCCGGATACCTCCTGGGCGTTGCCCTGCTTCTCGCTGCGCACAGGATCCTCTCGCTGGGCACAGCGAACCGCACCCAGCAGAAGGACCGCGATGGAACGACGGTGACCCAGTGACCCCAGTGCCGCGGGAATCGAAATCACCCACTCGCCCGGCCGACGCGGTCGTCTGCGCACTCGCCGTCCCGGCGGGGTTGGCACTGGGCGTCGTGGCCCTGGTCGCCGACACTGTCCCCGGTCAGCTCGGTTCCATTCTGTCGGTGGCCGCCAGCACTGGCGTCGCCTGGGGAGTGGGAGCCGGGATTCTGGGAGCAGCCTGTCAGAGGCTGCTGACAGCGGCCTGCGCAGGCGCGCTGATCATGGTCCTCGCCGTGCTCACCTACTACGGCGGGAACGCCGTAGTGCACATCAGACCCAGCGCCGGCAGCGGCTATCTGGTGGACAAGACCGGTTTCTGGGCGATGGTGGCGGCCGTCGCCGGTCCCGCCGCCGGCGCGCTTGGATGGCGGATCACCCATGGCACCGCCCTCGCCAAGTCGTTGGCCGCGGGCGTCCTGGGGGGCCTGGTGGTGGTCCAGGGCCTCTACGCCTGGAGTCCGACGCGGTCCTACATGTTCGGTGGTGACGCGACCGCACGAGTCTGGATCTCACTGCTGCTGATCGCCGCGCCGCTCGGGGGCGCCCTGTGGGTGAGTCGCGGCCTGAGGCCGGCTGCCGCCTTCGGCTCCTTGGTCTGCACGTCGGCGATCGGGTTCTTCCTGTGGAGCACCGCGCAGTCGCTCCACCTGCTCCGATCGTGGTGAATTCTGGCCGCCGGGCCAGAATTCACCTGCGACATATCACCCATAAACCCGCGCGGCCAAATCATGACATTCCATTTTCAATTCCGCAACACATCCCATCCGGCAAAAATCGGCATCTCGATACGGATATCATGATTCAAAAACCGGAATGATGGCCACCATTGGCGGGTCAACGCCGAGCCGTTCCAGCCAAGAGTCAATTCAGCATTGCGTGCACGATCACCGATTAATAAGGTCGATTCCGAAGCCCGATCAGGGCCCAGGAATACCAGGGAGAATCCCATGTGAAGCTTGACAAAGGCAGGAACGATCGCCGCGACGTCCCTGTTGTCACTCGGAGCGGGGGCCCTTCCCGCCGCCGCAGCAGAGGCGCCGTCGACGGGAGAGGCGCCGGCATCCATCCTGGACACCAGCAGGTGCACCAGCCTCAGCAACGGAACCCTCTGTGTCCGGATCAAGGACGCTCGATCGACCGTCGAGGTGACCTACTCGAAGAGCGCCGGAGGCGCTGTCACGGCGCGCTTCGGCTTCAACTACCAGGGCACCGACTACAACGATGCCGGGGCATTCAGCATCAACGCCGGGGAGACCAAGTCCTACGCCTGGCACAACCTCAACGTTCTCTGCAACAGCGTGGTGGGCTTCCTCAGCGTCACGGGCCAGGGACGTTTCCAAACCCCGGCGGTCAGCGACTGCTGACCCACGGTACTTCTACCACTCGGCAGACCTGACGCCGTCCAGCGTGGGACCGCCGTGACCACTGCCGCTCCCGGTGCATTTCGCACCGGGAGCGGCAGTGCTCCGTCTCCTCGCACGCGGCGACGACGGCCCGGGCGTCCTTGAGCGCGATCGGACTCCGCTCGGTCCGGGTGCAGCCCGACTCTGTCGTGTACGGGCTGGATCGTGGCGGCACTCCGTCTCTTCTGCGCGGCGAGGCCATCCGTCCCGGCGCCGGCGGTCGGCGCCATCTTGGCCTGATGATCGCCCCCGTCGCGCGGCGGTAGCGGGGCGGGGGCTTCGGGTCGGCCCGGCCACCGGGCCGGGACGGTTGGACAGGGCGGGGGCAGGCGGGCTGTCTCCGGCAGTCGGCGGGTGGCTTTTTTCGCTTTCCATCGACCTTCGGGCTCTGATAGGACAGCACCCGGCCCGATCGGGCCCATGTGCGCAGGGGGGAACACGACATGTGGAAGACCAAGCGTCGGCACCGGGGGCGCGTCGCCTCGATGCTGGCTTCGGCGGTGGCGCTCGCCGCCGTGATGACGGCCGCGCCGGCCGGTGCCGCGCCCCGGGCCGTCACGGCTGAGGCGCCGACCGCCGGGCTGAACCTGATGCTGCGCGCCGATCCGGGGAAGGTCGTCCAGACCCGACGGGCGCCGGACGGGACCTGGGACGCCGCCAGGGAGGTCCCGCAGTTCTACAGCTTCCGGTACTGGACGACCGTCGTCGACTCCGGACGGCTGCGGCTGCTCGGCCTCCGGTACTCCGGTCCGATGAGCACGCAGTTCGTCCAGTCGACGCAGCAGCCCGACGGCAGCTGGCCCGCGCCGACCCCGATGAAGGGCCTGGCGGAACTGCCCCTCTCCAGTCAGTACTTCCAGACCGGCAGGGCCGGCGCGGCGGTGGTGAACGGCCAGGTCCAGCTGGCGGCGATCGACCCCTCGGGCCGGCTCGTCCACACCGTGGAGGGCCCGGACGGGAACTGGCAGCCCTGGGGGGCGATCAGTGCCCCTCCGGGACTCGCCTCGGACCGGTTCTCCAGCCTCGCGACGGCCGAGGTGAACGGTGAACTCCACATCGTGGCCACCGTGTCGAACGACGGAAGCGTGCTCCACACCATCCGGCACGCGAACGGCACCTGGGACGGCTGGGGCAACATCATGGGCGCGGCCGGGACCCCCTCCCCGTGGGGTGCGCCGCACGACGTGGTCGCGGCGGGCATCAACGGACAGCTTCAGGTCGCCGTGGTGAACAACAGCCAGATCGCCGTCTACCACACGATCCGCACCTCCGACGGCAACTGGGGCGGCTGGGGGCCCATCGGCCAGCAGGTCCTCGACCAGCCCTTCTACGTGTGCGGCGCCGACGGCGCCAACGTGGACAACGAGCTGCACCTGGTGTTCGAGACCTGCACCAGCAGCGGCACGCTCTTCCACACCGTCCGCCACGCGAACGGCAGTTGGAACAAGGCCGGGTACGTCCAGGGTGCCGTCGACCTCTCCCCCTGGCGGCCGGTCCCGAACGGATCGGCCGCCGGCGGCTGACCGCGCCGGTGACGGTCGACCGGCCCGGGGCCGTCGCCCGGGCCGGCTGACCGTCACCCACCCGGGCGGCGCCGTCCGGGCGGGGGGCGGGGTTATTCGTGGCGCAGGGCGTCCGGGCGCATCAGGCGCAGGAGTTGGGGCAGGCCGAGGGCGGTGGTGAGGAGGACGGCGCCCGCGGCGGTGGCGGTCATGGCGAGCAGGGAGGCCCAGTCGGTGTTCAGGGGGACGCCGGAGGAGTACTGGAGGACCGTTCCGGTCAGGAGGCCGGCGGCGGTGGCCAGGGCCAGGCCGAGGGCCATCGGGAGGAGGGTCTGCCACAGGACGGACAGGGCCAGGACGCGTCGGGGGGTGCCGACGGCGTTCAGGACGCCGAGGACGCGGCGCTGTTCGCGCAGGCGTTCCAGTTGGCCGACCAGCAGGCTGAGGGCGACCAGCAGGAGGGTGATCGCCGATCCGGCGGTCAGCAGGCGTTTGACGGCGAGGTAGGTGGCGTCGGGGGCGGGGTCGAGCGGGAATTCGGTGCGGGCCTGGGGGTCGATCGCCATGACGGCGGTGGTGAGGTGTTCGTTCGGGTCCGGGAGGGCGTCGGCGAGTGAGACCAGGACGGTGGCCGGCTGTCCGCGCAGGGCGTCGGCGGGGACGGCGGCGGGGGTGAGCAGGAGCAGGCCGGCTCCGATGCGGCCGTTGGGGTCGGCGTCCTGGACGGGGGTGACGGTGGCGGTCGGGGCGGGCAGGGGGAAGGGGGCCGGTTCGCCGGTGCCGCGGTAGTAGGCGGCGTGGACGGTCGTTCCGGGCGGGACGGGGTCGGCGCCGGGGCGGGCGGTCGGGCCCTGGAGGGCGAAGGCGTCGCCGTCCTCGCAGTGGGGCAGGGTGGCGAATCCGCGCAGGACGGCGCAGGAGGCGATGCGGACCGAGGGCAGTTCCCAGGACTTGGCCGTGGCGCTCTCCAGGGCGAACTCGGTGTAGGCGGCGGTGGCCTGGATCCCGGGGCCGCGGGCGAGGCGGTCGGCGAGGGCCTCGGCGCTGGGGGCGCCGCCGGGGAAGGTCACCGACTGCCGGTAGGGGCCGGTGGTGGGCTGGGGCCGGGCGTACTGCTCGTACTGGGTGCTGATGCCGAGGAAGAGCGTCTGCAGGGCGATGGCGCCGGCGATGGCGACGACGACGCCGCTGACGGCGGTGGCGGCCGGTCCGGAGCCCGTCTGCAGGCGGCGGGTGGCGAGTTGCCAGGACAGGGGGCCGCCGCCGGCCCGTCGGGTGACGGCTTCGACGAACCAGGGCAGGAGGGTGCAGACGCCGGTGAGGGTGAGCAGCACGCCGAACGCGACGAGGAGTGAGCCGCGGGTGCCCTGGGCCGGGTCGGAGAGGGTGAGGGCGAAGACCGTCAGGGACAGGCCGGCCAGTGGCAGCATGAGGCGCCATCCGATGCGGCGCCGGCCGGGGTCGGAGCGGCGGACGGTGCCGAGCGGGTCGAGGGCGGCCCGGCGCATGGCGAGCAGGGTGACGCCGACGGCCATGAGCGGGACGACGACGGCGATCGCGGCGGCGATGGCGGGCTGGGGTGCGACGTCCTCGGGGTAGAAGCTGAATCCGGCGAGGCGGACGCGTCCGATGAGCTGCCGGCCGAGGAGGAAGAGCGCCGTTCCCGCGGCCAGGCCCAGCACCGTTCCCACCAGGGACTCCCCCGCGGCGATCCGGGAGGTCATCCGGCGGTCGGCGCCGCCCAGGCGCAGTGCGGCGAGCCGGCGGTCGCGGCGTTCGCCGCCGAAGCGGGCGGCGGCGGCGAGGAAGACGCCGACCGGGGCGAGCATCACGGTCAGGCCGACGGCGTTGAGCAGGACCAGCTTGGGGTCCATGGCTTTGGGCGGTGAGAAGTGGCCGAACGCGGTGATCCGGACGGCGCCGGTGTCGACCGAGAGGTGGTCGCCGCCGAGGACGTAGTCGGCCTGGCCGGGTCCGAGCAGTCCGGCGGGGCCGATGGTGCCGGTCACGGGGTAGGGCAGGCGTTCGCGCAGCAGGTGGTTGGCGGGGTCCTTGAGGAGGTCGGCGAGGGCCGGGGAGACGGCCATCGTGCCGGGGGCCGGGTAGGCGGCGAGGCCGGGCGGGAGTGCGGCGTTCGGGCCTTCGGGTTGGACGACGCGGCCGCGGACGGGGGTGCCGTGGAAGGCGGTGTCGGCGGTGGCGACGAGGACGGTGCGGTCGCCGGGGGTGGGCAGGTCCTCGTCCCGGAAGGTGTCGTTCTGGGTGTAGAGGCGCTGGTCGCGGTGGTGGACGAGGCCGGGGAAGGAGGCGGTGAAGAGCAGGAGGGCCACGCCGAGGCCGACGCCGCAGGCGGTGAGCAGCAGGCGGCCCCAGCCGTCCCGTCCGCTGGTGACGGCGAGCCGGGCGCCGAGGGCTAGTTGGTCCAGGTGCGGTCGGCGGACCCGGGGGTCGGTGGCGCTCACCGGGTGGTGGCCAGGTCGCGGGTGCGGCCGTCGCGGACGACGATCTCGCGGTCGGCGTAGGCGGCGACCCGTACGTCGTGGGTGACGAGGACGACGGCGGCGCCGCTCTCGCGGGCGGCGCGGGTGAGCAGTTTCATGACGCGTTCGCCGTTGAGGGAGTCGAGGGCGCCGGTGGGTTCGTCGGCGAAGACGGCCCGGGGGCCGGTGATCAGGGCGCGGGCGGCGCCGACGCGTTGGCCCTGGCCACCGGAGATCTCGCCGGGGCGTTTGGCGGCGGTGTCGGCGACTTCCAGGCGTTCCAGCCATTCGGCGGCGCGGGCTTCGGCGGCTTTGCGGCGGGTGCCGTTCAGGCGCAGCGGGAGGGCGACGTTCTCCAGGCAGGAGAGTTCGGGGACGAGTTGGCCGAACTGGAAGAGGAAGCCGAAGTCGGTGCGGCGCAGGGCGCTGAGCTCGCTGTCGGTGCTGGTGGTGAGGGAGCGGCCCTGGTAGGTGATGGCGCCCTGGTCGGGGCGGGTGATGCCGGCGAGGCAGTGCAGGAGGGTGGACTTGCCGGAGCCGGAGGGGCCCATGACGGCGACGAGTTCGCCGGCGGCGACGGTGAGCGAGGCGCCGGCGAGGGCCGGGGTGGGGCCGAAGGACTTGTGCAGGTCCTGGGCGTGGAGGAGGGGTTCGGCGGTGGTCAACGCGGGGTCTCCGTCAGGCGGGCGGTGAGGTCGTCGAGGCGGGCGGCGGTGAGTTCGAGCCAGCGCAGGTCGGCTTCGAGGTGGAACAGGGCGTGGTCGCAGATCAGTTCGTCGGCGAGGTCGCCGGCGAGTTTGCGGCGGGTCAGTTCGCGCATGGTCCGCAGGTGTTCGGCGCGTTGGGTGTCGAGGACGTCGGCGGCGGAGCGGCCGGTGAGGATGGCGAGCACGACCTTCTGGTAGAGGGTGCTCTGCAGGTAGGGCTGCGGGTCCTCGGGGTGGGCGAGCCAGTCGGCGAGGTCGGTGACGCCGGCGTCGGTGATGGCGTAGCGCTTGCGGTCCGGGCCGCCGCCGGCTTCCACGCCCTCGACGACGACGAGGCCGTTCTTCAGCAGGCGGGAGAGGGTGGCGTACACCTGTCCGTAGTGCAGGGCGCGGTCGCGGCCGAAGTGCTCGTCGTAGAGGCGTTTGATGTCGTAGCCGTGGCGGGGCTGGGCTTCCAGGAAGCCG
Organism: Kitasatospora sp. NPDC058046; assembly: GCF_042885595.1. NCBI lineage: Bacteria > Bacillati > Actinomycetota > Actinomycetes > Kitasatosporales > Streptomycetaceae > Kitasatospora > Kitasatospora sp. NPDC058046. The sequence continues at coordinate 190,144 of NZ_JBHVRS010000018.1, read as the reverse complement.
AGGAGCATCTGTCCGAGTGACATGATCAAGGACTATACACACCATGTATACATGGCATGTATAGCGAGGTTCGGGGCTGCCGCCGACGCGGGCTCCTCCAGCCCGGGGCCGCCGCCGGGAACGGGGGAACGCCCCGGGGCGTGGAGGTGCCCCGGGGCGTGGCCGTCCGTCCGCGAAGGGTCAGCCCCGGCGCAGCGCGGCGAGCGGGGCGGGGGCGGTGCCGAGCCACCATGCCGGGTCGGCGCTGCCGTCGGTGGTGCGGCCGTCGCGGTGGACGTAGTGGCGCACGTCCCGTCCGGGGTCGGTGAACTCGCCGGCCAGGGCCCGCTCCAGCCACTCCGCCCCGAACCGGAAGACCTCGGCCGCCACTCCCCCGAGCGGGTGGAACTCGTCCTCGTAGACCCGCAGCTCCTTCGGCGCCCGGATGCGCTCGAAGCTCTCCAGGGCCTGGGCGAGGTCGGTGAGCTCGTCGAACTCGCCGATGCCGTGGAGCACCGGGCAGGCGATGTCGGCCACCAGGTCGCCGAGCGGCATGCGGTGGGCGAGGTCGCGGTCGAAGGCCTCCTCGTCGGTGTACCCGGCCATGTACATGTAGTTGTTCTTGAAGGTCGGCTGGGCGCGCTCGAAGATCGTGGCGAAGTCCCCGGTGACGGCCTCGAAGGCGGCGAGCGCGGCCAGGCGGCCGTCGGCCGCGGCGGCCCGGGAGCCCCAGTAGCCGCTCATCGAGATGCCGAACATGCCGATCCGGTCGGCGTCGACCTCCGGGAGCGCGGCCAGGTGGTCGAGGTAGCGGCCGATCGCCCGCTCGTAGTTGCCGAGGTCGACGGTCAGCCCGCCGGCGCGGCTCTCGCCCTGGCCCGGCCCCTCGATGGACAGCGCGACCATCCCGCGCGAGGTGTAGTAGCGCTCGGCCGCCCAGATGTAGTCCTCCTTGATCATGTCCATCCCGGGGCCGAGGATGACGGCCGGCGCGTTGCGGACCGGCCCGGCCGGCAGGTGCAGCAGGGCGAAGATCCGCGAGCCCTCGAAGTCCAGCTCCACCCGCCGCACCCGGCCCTCGCGCAGCGCGCCCAGGCGCTCCACGCAGTGGTTGGCGTGCTCGCGCATGGCCGCCTTGCGCGGGTCGGCGGCGTCGAAGAGCGAGTACTGCGCCCGGCCCCACATCACGGCCGCCCTCAGGTAGAGGTCGGCGGCGGTCTGCGCGAAGCCGCCGCGCTCGTGGTGGGCGGCGCGCTCCTCGGCCTGGCCGGCCACCGTCGCCCACGCCTTGGGCAGCATCGCGCCGCTCCTGACCAGGGCGAAGACCTTGGCGAAGTCGGTGTGGTCGTGGCCCAGCTGCTCCATGGTTCCGACGGCCTCGGGGTGCAGCGCGTCGAAGCCGCCCTGGGCGAGGGCGATGTCCAGGGCCCAGCTCTGGCCGGTCGAACGGACGGTCATGACGGTCTCCTCTACGGGGTCCGACGGGGGGATCCGGTTGCGGGTCCCCCGGCGGGATCCAGTTGGCTAAGCACTTAATGAATAAGTACTTAGCTATTAAGTCCCGAGGCTAGGCTGCTGTCAACCCGACGAAGAGGACCGACCAATGGCCGAGCCGCCACCCACCGACGACCGCGCCCGGGCGCTCGACCGCCTGGCCCGCGCCGCCTACCGCCTCAGCGCCGCCGACGCCCGGCTGCGCGGACGCGCCACCCGCACCCCCGGCGCGCTCTCCCTCACCCACGCCCGGGCCCTGCGCACCCTGGCCGAACAGGGCCCCCTCAGCATCGGCGGGCTCGCCGCCGGCACCGAGACCACCGGCGCCGCCACCACCCAGCTGGTCAACGGCCTGGTCGCGGCCGGCTACGTCACCCGCACCCGCCAGCCCGAGGACAAGCGCTCCGTCCTGGTCGCCCTCACCGACACCGGCCGGGCCCTGCACGACCAGCGCCAGCGGGCGCTGGCCGACGCCCTGCACGGCGACCTGGGCGACTACGACGACGACGCCCTCGACCGGGCCACCGAGGTGCTGCAGCGGCTGTCCGCCGTCTACGACCGGCTGTGACGCCGTGAACCAGCCGGAGCGGGGGCGTCCCTGACGTCCGGGGGCGCCGGGGCTGGGCCGGATGCCGCTGTGCGGGTGCAGGGGGGCGGCGTTGCGGCGAGGTTGTGGAGGTGGACACCGTCATCGTGCTCGAACCCGATACGCCGACCAACGTGCGGATCCTCGGCCCCGGCCGCGTGCCGGCGGACCCCGAGAACCCGGTACGGATGGCGCACGCCGCCCCCGCGGAGGCCTCGGGCGTCTGCGGGCCGCTCACCCTGTGCGGCCTGCGCACCTCCGACATGACCCTCGCCCCGCACCGCTCCCCCGGGCCCGGCCGGCCGCGCTGGAACACCTGCGGGGCGTGCCGCGACGCCGAGGGGGGCGCGGCGGCCCGCGCCCCCGGTCCGGCGTAACCCGGGCCCGGCCCGGCCCCGGCCCGGGCGGGCCGCCCGGCGGGGTCAGGGGTCAGGGGGCGGCGAACAGCCCGGGGAAGGACGGGGCCAGCCAGGGGCGGCGGCCCCAGGCGAGCACCTCGCCGCGCAGCAGGGCGCCGGGGGCGCTGCGCCGGCCCAGCGCGATGAGCAGGAACGCCACCGGTTCGACGAGGATCGTGCAGTCCGGGCGCCGGGGCGGGTCCTGGCTCACCGCGGCGGCGCCGTCCGTGAAGGTCACCGCGAACCCGTCCAGGCCCCGGCCGCGCAGCCGGTAGCAGGCGCTGTGGCCGGCCGCGGCGCGGGCGTCCGTCACCCGCGGCATGACCGTGCGCACGAACGGCATCGCCAGCCCGACCCGGCGCCGGTCGATCGGGTGCGGGCGGCCGAGGGCGACGGCGATGTCGTAGAGGTGGCCCAGCATGTGGGTCAGCAGGTAGGCGCCGAGGGTGTCCAGGTCCATCCGGCCGAGCGGGGTCGACACCGGCTCGGTGCCCGCGCGCGGGGCGGCCGCCACGGTGAACTCCCGTGCCCGCCGGGCGATCTCCTCGGCGAGCACGTCCGGGTCCCGTTCGGGCCGCTCGGCCAGCGAGGCCGCGTTCGCCGCGGCCAGCGAGCCCGGGGTGCCGTCCCCGTACGGCCGTTCCTCGCCGGCGGCCAGCGCGGCCATCAGCTCGTTGGCCATCGCCAGGTGGGCGGCCGCCTCGGCGACCGTCCACTCGGCGCCGGGGATCCGGGTGTCGCCGCGGCAGCCGGCGAGCAGGGCGACGGCCTCGTCGCCGACCGCGGTGACCTCTTCGAAGAGCGCGGTGCGCGCGGCACCGGGAGAGTGCGGGGGGAGAGTCATGGAGGTGAAGCGTGGACGAGTGCCGCGCCGCTGTCCAGGTCCCCGCACCGCCCGGGGCACCGGGCCGACTCCCGGACCGGCTCGCGGGTCCGCGCCCGCAGGCAACCCGAACCGCCCCCCGACGCGTCGAGCTGCCGTGAGAGCAAGAACGAACACGCGGCCCGAGCGGCCGCCACGGCAGACGGGGACGGCACGGACACCATGGCGGGGACGACGGCAGGATGACGAACGCGACACCGCCGGACTTCGAGGAGTTCGTCGCCGCCTGCGGGCCCAAGCTCCTGCGCACCGCCTGGCTGCTGACCGGCGACCCGCACCAGGCCGAGGACCTGCTGCAGACGGCGCTCGCCAAGGTCTGGCCCAGATGGACGCGCATCGCCCCCGACCGGCCCGAGGCGTACCTGCGGAAGGTCCTGGTGAACTGCCACGTCTCCTGGTGGCGGCGCCGCTGGACCGGGGAGCTGCCGCACGGCGAACTGCCGGAGCCGCCGCCGGGCCCGGACCCGTACGACGGGGTGGTGCTCGGCCGGGTGGTCGCCGAGGCGGTGCGGTCGCTGCCGCCGCGTCAGCGGGCCGTGGTGGTGCTGCGCTTCTTCGAGGACCTCAGCGTCGAGGAGACCGCCGAGGTGCTGCGCTGCAGCACGGGCACCGTCAAGAGCCAGACGCACCGGGCGCTGGCCGGCCTGCGCGGCCGGCTGCCGGCCCGGGAACTCCTGCTGGACGGGGGACCCCGTGAACGGCGCTGACCTGCTCGACCCGTACGGTCCGGGCGAGGGCGGGCCCGACGACGAGGAGGAGCTGCGGATCCTGCTCCACCGGGCCGTCCCCGCCCTCGGTTCGCCGGAGGACCGGATGGAGCGCGTCCTCGCCCGGGTCGAGCGGTCCAGGCGCCGCCGGCGGGCGGCCGGGCTCGCCGCGGGCCTCACCGCCGGACTCACCGCCGCCGTGCTGGCCGCCGCGCCCGCGCTCGCGCCGGCACCGGTGCGGGGGGCCGCGACGGGGCCCGCGGGCTCCGTGTCCGCCCCGGTCCTGTCGCCCCCGGCGGCGGCGCCCGCCCCGTCGGTCTCGCCCGCCCCGACGGTGCCGGGGGAACCGTCCGCCGGGAGCGGGGCGACGGTCTTCTTCCCCCGGCTGCCCGAGATGCTCCTCGACCCGCCGGTGAACTGGCACGCCCTGGCCGCGTCGAGCGCCGACCCCCGGGAGCGGTTCGGCTACCTCGGCACCCAGCCGCTGGGGGCGTCCCCGTCGTGCGCGACGGTCGCGGCCCGCTGCCCGCTCGCCGGGCGGCTGGCCGTGGACGGCGCCGTCCTCGCGTTCCGGCTGGTGGACGGCCAGGGGCTGGCCGAGAAGCTCGGCCCGGACCCGTCCGGGCTGGGCGACACGGCCCTCGACAAGGAGTGCGCGGCGCTCGGCGGCGACCGCGAGCTGACCGGCCTGCGCGCCATCGACCGCGACGGCCCCGCCGCGGTGGTCGAGGTGACGGCCTGCCTGCGCCAGGCCTCCGACCCGACGGTGCGCCAGGCACGGCAGGCCTTCGACTCCGTCCGCTCCGCCCCGCCGGGCGGCCGCTCGCCGGGCCCCACGGGCCGGGCGGCAACGCCGTAGGCCCCGTCGTCCGGCCCCTCGCCACGCGCGAGGGGCCGGGCGGCAACCCGGCGGCGGCTGCGGGCCGTCGCACGAGCCAGCCTGACTATCTGTCCAACCGACCGGCCCGTCATGCGCGCGCGGGCGCATTGCCCACGATCGGGTGGTCCGGCCGTACTTCGCGCGCCGACGGCCGGGCCGGGACCGGATAGTGGAGCGGTCGCCGAGGCACGGGCCCGGCGCCCTTCGTCCGGAAGACCGAGGTGTACCGCCATGCCCACCACCGCAGCCACCGACCGTGTCGGGCTCGTGTTCTCACTGTTCGACGCCGACGGGAACGGCGCCATCGAACCGGCCGACTTCGACCTGATGGGCAGCCGTGTCGTCGCGGCGCTCCCCCAGGCCGACGAGGAGGCCAGGGACCGGCTGCTCGACGCCCTGCAGCGCTACTGGCGCACGCTGGTGACCGAGCTGGACGCCGACGGCGACGGACGGATCAGCCCCGAGGAGTTCACCGCCGTCGTGCTCGACCCGGAGCGCTTCGACGCCACCATCGACGAGTTCGCCCGGGCGCTCTCCGAGCTCGGCGACCCGGACGGCGACGGCCTGGTCACCCGCCCCGACTTCCTCGCCCTGATGACCGCGATCGGGTTCGACCACCGGAACACCACGGCCCTGTTCGACGCGTTCGGCCCGGTGGACGGCGACCGCGTCCCGGTCGTCGTCTGGGCGGAGGGCATCCGCGACTACTACCGCCCCGAGAAGGCCGGCATCCCCGGCGACCGCCTGGTCCCCGGGACGGCCCGGTGACCCCGGCCGCCCACCAGGGCACCGGCCCGGCGCCGGTGCCCGTCGCCGGGCAGCCCGCGATCGGGCTGGCGGTGGGCCGGGGCACCGGCCCCGAGCTCGCCGCCGTCTTCGAACGCGTCCTGCGGGTGCTCACCGCCGCCCGCCCCACGGGCGTGCGGATCGTCCGCTCCCCGCGCCTCTACCACTCCTACGTCTCGCTGCGCCCGCTGGCCGGCCCCGCCGGGATCCAGGACCTGACCGGGCAGGACGCGGAGCACTACGAGCGGTTCTGCCGAGACCTCGCCGACGCCGGCACCACGGCCGTCTTCCGCACCGCGATCAACGCCCAGTCCCTGTACCTGGTGCGCCACCGCCTGCGCGCCGTCAAGGTCGACCTGTTACGGGAAGGAGAAACGTCACTGCTCCTGGTCCGCGACCAGGCCCAGGGCTTCTACACCGGGGAGAACCGGCACACCCCGGGAGAGGTCGTCCGCACCATGGCCTTCAGCCGGGAGACCACCGAGGCCGTCGTCCGCCACGCCCTGGAGCGGGCCCGGCGCGAATGGCCCGACGGGCGGATCGACCGCATCGTCATGGCCTACAAGTTCCATCTCCTGGACGGCGCGTTCGACGCCTGGGTCGCCGACATCGCCGAGCGGCTGGGCATACGGATCGAGGTGTTCCAGCCCGACACCGTGAACCGCAACCTCATCACCCACGGCCTGCCGGACCGCACCCTGCTGATCGCCGGGAACGAGTGGGCCGACATCATGCACGTGGTCCTGCTGGACCGCTTCGGCGCCCAGCGGCAGGAGAGCCGCTGCACGGAGAACGTGTACCTCGGCCCCGGCGCGGCCGGACTGGTGGAGTACCAGACCGTGCACGGCTCCGCCGACGACCTGGCCGGGCGCGACCTGGTCAACCCGGTGGCCACCCTGCGCGCCGCGGCCCTCGTCGCCGAGCGGCACGCCGCGGTGCCCGGCGCCGTCGGGGCGGTCGAGACCGCCCTGGCCGTCCTGGACGACAAGGGCGTGCACACCCCGGACCTCGGCGGCCGGCACTCCACCACCGCGGTGGTCGACGCGCTGGTCGACGTCCTCGACCTGCCCGGCGCGCCCACCGGATCCACCGCCCCGGTGGGCGGGCCGTGAGCGCCCGGACGGGAACGGCCCTGGTGGTGGTGGACCTGCAGAACGACTTCTGCACCGGGCCGGTGGCCAGGGCCCGGTTCGGCGGCGACGGCGCCGTCCTGGACGCCGTGGTCGCCAACAGCGTCCGGGCGGTGGACCTGGCCCGGCGCGCGGGCGTGGAGGTGGTGTTCGTCCGCTTCCTCGGCGACACCGCCCACCAGGGCGCGGCCTGGCGCGCGCGGGACCGGCGGCTGGGCAAGCGGCCGAAGTGCCTGGAGGGCACCTGGGGAGCCCGGTTCCACGGGGTGGCCCCGGCCCCGGGCGAGCGGGTCTTCACCAAACGGGCCTGCTTCGACGCCTTCCTCGGCGACGGCCTGGAGGAGCACCTGCGCGCCGGCGGCACCGGGCACCTCGTCTTCGCCGGCCTCTACGCCGACGTCTGCGTGGACTCCACCGCCCGCACCGCCTTCCAGAAGGGCTTCCACATCACCGTCCTGACGGACTGCACCACCTCCCTGCACCTGCCCCACGACGAGGTCCTGCGGTTCATGCGCGTCCTGTACGGCGCCCGCACCACCACCGGCGACGACCCCGCGGCGTGGACCGCGCCCGCGCACGAGGAGGACCCGTGCACGCCCTGACCGGACCGGAGGACGGGACGGCCGCGGCGCACGGCGTCGCCTCCGGAGTGGGCCGTACCGCCCTGCTGGTGGCGGCCGCCCGCGCCATCGAGACCCACCGCCCCGACGCCCTGGCCCGCGACCCGCTCGCCGAGCACTTCGTGCGCGCCTCCCCCGCCTCGGCGCACTGGCCCCTCCACCCCGACCAGGTCCCCGACGCGGAGGCCGACCCGCTGTGGGGGCGCCTCGGGCGCTACTTCGGGCTGCGCACCCGCGTCCTGGACGACCACCTGCTGGCCGCGGCGCGGGCCGGTACGCGCCAGGTCGTCATCCTGGGCGCGGGCCTGGACTCCCGGGCGTACCGGCTCGACTGGCCGCCCGGCCGCGTCCTCCACGAGATCGACACCGAGCAGGTGCTGGCCTTCAAACGGGCGGTCCTCGACGCGGCGGGCGCGGCCCCCGCCACCGAGCGCCGCCCGCTGGCCGCCGACCTCCGCGGCGACTGGGCCGGGCCGCTGCTGGAGGGCGGCTTCGACCCGGCGGAGCCGACCGCGTGGCTCGCCGAGGGGCTGCTGCTCTACCTCCCCGCCGAGGCCGAGCGGCGGCTGATGGCCACCGTGCACCGGCTCAGCGCGCCCGGCAGCACCCTGGCGTACGAGCTCAAGGACGTGGCCGCCGAACCGCCGGCGGTGCGCACGGCCCCCGCGTACGTCGCGGCCCGGGAGCGGCTCGGCATCGACCTGCGCGCCCTCTTCGACGCCGGCCCCCGCCCCGACTCCGCCGCGGAACTCACCCGCCTGGGCTGGACGGTGGCCGTGCGCAGCCCGTACGACTTCACCGCCCTGCACGGCCGCGGTCCGGCGCCGGAGCCGGACGACGCCCTGGCGGCCAACCGCTGGGTCTTCGCCGCCCGCCGCGGTCGGCCGGGCGGCGTCCCGGGCGGCATCCCGGGCCGCCGCTGAATTCCGCGGCATTCCGCGGTATTCCCTGCCGTTCGGCGGGGGGTCTCCCCCGCCGGACGGGCGGGATTATCCAAGGGGTTTTCCGAAAGGGAAAAGGATGCACCCGCTGCGAAAACCGCATTACTCGACGTAATGTCGATCATGGATTCCGCCGCCTCGCGCCGCCCTTGGCCGGGGCCCGGGTCCACGTCAATTCCGCTGCATGGCAAGGGACTTCACCGATCCCCGCGTGACCGGCGGGGGTGCCGGGAAATGCCGGACGTCGGCGGATTCACCTGACCGATCCTCATCGGTTCACCCGGTTGTCGATTTCGCGGAAACTGTTCGTCGCTATACGATCCTTCAGGAATCGGATCCTGATCCCCGGCCGGACCGGCAGCCCCCGCAGTCGCCGCACCGGCCCGGGCAGAAGCGCGTTCCGCCCGTCCCCCCGCACGAACGCACTCCAGGTGACCATGCATCCCCACACCGCCCACATCGACGGGTTCCACTACGGCTGGATCAACCCGGTCCTGTCCTACCTCATCGCCTGCACCGGCGCGGCGCTCGGACTGCGCTGCACCGTACGGGCCCTGACCCTGCCGCCGGCCCGCCGCCTGGGGTGGCTGCTGCTGTCCGCGGTCGAACTCGGCTGCGGCATCTGGACCATGCACTTCATGGCGATGATGGGCTTCGCCGTCACCGGCTCGTCCGTCGTCTACCGCGTCCCCGAGACCCTCGGCAGCCTCCTGCTGGCCATCGTCGTCGTCGGCGCCGGCGTCCTGTACGTCGGCTACCGCCGCAGGACGCTCGCCTCCCTGCTGATCGGCGGCACCGTCACCGGCTGCGGCGTCGCGGCCATGCACTACCTCGGCATGGCCGCCATGCAGGTCCAGGGCGTGGTCTCCTACGACCCCGTCCTGGTGGCTGTCTCCATCGCCATCGCCGTGGCCGCCGCCACCGCGGCGCTGTGGATGACCCTCAACATCACCGGCTTCGCCGCCTCGCTGGTCGCCTCCCTGATCGCCGGGGTCGCGGTCACCGCCATGCACTACACCGGGATGGCCTCCGTCTCCGTCCGGCTGGACGACCGGCTCCTGCCCGCCGGCCTGCCCGCCTCCCAGTTCGTCGTCCCGCTCGCCGTCGCCATCATGGCCGTCATCGCGATCGGCGGGTTCGTCCTCACCCTCTCCCCGCAGGACCCGGTCGACGTGCCGGCCCGGGAGCCGCTGCGCGTCAAGCTCTTCGACCGCGGCGCCTGACCGGCCCGCCGTGCCGCGCGCACGGCACCGACGCCCCGGGGGCGGCCCGGACAACGGGCCGCCCCCGGGGCGTTTGGCGCGTACGGCTGCGCCGCGGCCCGTCCCCCTCGACGGGCCGCGGCGCAGCGGCTTCACGGGGTGTCAGCGCGTGCGGGTCACACGGCCTGCCACAGCGCCGGGACGTTCGGCGGCTCCCAGCCGACCATGGCGGTGTGGCCCTGGAGGCAGCGGTAGGAGGCGCCGTTGTAGGTCACGACGTCGCCCGCCTGGTAGGTGGTGCCGGCGGTCCAGGTGCCGCCGGGGTTGGGGTTGCCCCCGCCGCCGACGGTGAGGCTGTACTGGGCGATGTGGGTGGTGGCGCCGGCGGTGCCGGTGACGGTGATCTGGTAGGTCCCGGTCGCGGCGCTGGAGGCGGCGGACAGGGTCAGGGTGGAGGAGGAACCGGCCTGCACCGACGAGGGGTTGAAGCTCGCGGTGACGCCCGCCGGGAGGCCGGAGGCGGTGAGGCTCACGGTCTGGGCGGTGCCGGAGGTGACGGCGGTGCTCACCGTGGAGGTGGTGGAGGCGCCGGGCTGGGCGGAGCCGGAGGCCGGGCCGAGGGAGAGCGAGAAGTCGTTGCTGCCGTTGTTGGAGCAGGTGGGGTCGCCGCTCTGGGCGGGGACGCTGACGGCGTCCCAGGCGGCCTTGGCCCGGTTGAAGAAGGTGCAGGTCGGGTCGAGGCTCTTGGCGGCGGTCAGGGTGGCGGTGCGGTAGCGCTTGTAGGTCATGCCGCTGGTCTTGAGCAGCATGCCGCCGTAGAAGACCCGGCCGGCGTCCTTGATGCCGATGCCGGTGACGGAGGAGTTGTTGCAGGTGGGGCTGGTGGGCTTGCCGCCGCCGGGGTTGGAGCCCTCGGCGAGCAGGTAGAACCAGTGGTTGAGCGGGCCGGCCGCCGCGTGCTCCTCGGTCTGCGGGATGGAGGAGGAGTAGCAGTTGGGGTTGTTGCTCACCAGGGAGGGGTTGTACATGTTGCGGATCGGGCCGTTGCCGACCAGGTTGATCATCTCGCCGACGGTGTAGTCCGGGGAGTCGTACGGGGCGGGCTCGTTGGCGTACGACTCGGTCAGCGCGCCCATGATGTCGCCGGTGGCCTCGCCCAGGCCGGACTCGTTGTTGGCGCCGCCGGGGGTGTACTGGTCGATGCCGTGGCCGAACTCGTGGCCGACGACGTCGATGGAGGCGATCCACTTGTTGGCCTGGCTGTGGCCGATGGATATCGTGCTGCCGTCCCAGTAGGCGTTGACGTCGTTGAGGCCGACCTTGACCGGCCAGCTGCCGCCGTTGCCGTTGTGCCCGTTGCGACCGAGCCAGTCGCGGAGCATGTCCCATTCCTTCTGGGCCGCGAACATCGCGTCGCCGCAGCCGGTCTCCTTGCTGGAGGCGCTGCCGGTGCCCCAGGAGTCGCTGGACTTGGAGAAGACCTGGCCGGTGCTGTAGTCGGAGCAGGACAGGCCGGGCCGGTTGGGGTCGCGCAGCGAGTAGGAGCCGCCGGAGTTGGTGGTGCTGATGGTGACGGGCGCGGGGCCGTTCCACTCGCTGTTGATGGTGCCGGCGCGCACGTCGTCGTAGCTGTCGACGACCTCGCCGGTGGTGGCGTCCACGAAGACGTGCAGGCGGCTGGGGGCGCTGCCCTTGTGGCCGGTGAGGACGGTCTCCCAGGCCAGGCGGCCGGTGCCGTCCTTGACGCGCACGACCAGGCGGCGGGACTCGACGGAGTCGACGGCGGCCAGCTTGGTGCGGGCGGTCTTCTCGGCGTGCTCGGCGCTGACCTGCGGGGCGGTCGAGCCGCCGACGGGGCCGGTGGCGGCGGACTGCAGGGCGCGGACCTTGCCCTGGGAGTCGGCGAGGACGACCGCGTCGCCGCCGACCACGGGCAGGCCGTGGTAGCTGCGCTCGTAGGAGACGGAGTAGAGGCCGCCGAGCCAGGGGGTGACGGTCTTGCGCTCGTAGGTCTCGCCCGGGCCCTTGGCCAGCGCGTCCAGTCCGGCCGCGGCGACGGCGTCGGCGGCGTTGACGGCGGCGGCCAGGGCGCTCGGCGGCGCCGGGGAGGGGGTGGGCGCGGCGGTGGCCGGGCCCGTGGCGGCGGCGATCATGCCGGCCAGCACGGTCAGGGTGGTCGCCGTGGTCAGCAACCTGCCTGCGGTGACTCTGCGTTGCATCGAGGCTCCTCGCATGTGGGGGTCCTCGACCGCGGACGGTAGGGGCTGGTGGCGCGCCGCGCAGCCGTATCCGGGGGACGGCCGTGCGGGCCGTCCGCGCTCGGGTGCCCGAACCCTCACACGGCGTCATGCTCGGGTCAATGCCCGGTGCGCGCGGGGCGGTGGGTTGGCGAATTCCGTCAAGCCGGGCGGTCCGGTTCGGCGCCAACCTGGGCTTTTGTCCCAGTGGTTGAGACCACGTCAGGTGACGGGCCATGATCGGACGGCGACCGGTCGGGGCGGGCCGGCGGCGGTGGGCCGGGCCGGTGGGCGGGCCCCCGGGGCCGCCCGGCCATGGGGCCCCGGACGCTCCCCCGGCGGCGCCCCGGGCGGGCCGGCGCCGCGGGGGCGCGGAGGCGGGCCGGTCGGCGCCGGGGCCGCGGGCACGACGGCGGGACCGGGAATCCGGTAGCAGGCTGTGACGGGGCGGAAACCCACAGCGCTTGACAGCCCCTCGCCCGGGGGCGCGTACTGGAACGAGGACAAACAGCAGACAGGGCCCTGTGCTCCGGATATCCGTCGGATACCGCGGCCGGTGCGAAAGCGGCGACAGGGCGTGCTGGGATCTCGATACCCCCTCGCGCCGCCTTCGGCCCGGTGCCCGACGGCGGTTTTCGCGTGCGGGCACCGCGCCGCCGCCGTTCGGACGGTGCGCCCGCGGTGGCGCCGCCGGAGCCCGTGGCCCGTCCGAGGGGCCGCCATGAGACCGACGTCGAGACCGACCGATGTTCGAACGCGGGAGGACGGTACCGGCGATCCGCCCACGGGGCGCCGCCGCACCGTCGCCCTGCCGCGCGTCCTTCACGCGAGCCCTGGCATCCGCCGTCCGACGGGGTGCCGCACGGCGGCTCGTCCACGGAAAGGCGGGCACCATGGTGCTCGATTCGACCACGCTGCACTCGAGCATCGAGGACCCGGTTCTCGACCGGATGAACTTCCTCAACGAGATCACGTCCAGCTACCCGGACGCGGTGTCCTTCGCGCCGGGCCGCCCCTATGACGGATTCTTCGAGGTCGAGGAGGTCCACACCTACCTGCGCCGGTACGCGGCCTACCTGGAGAGCCGGGGCGCGGGGCCGGCCGAAGTGCGCAGCGGCTTCTACCAGTACGGGCCGGCGGCGGGGCAGATCCGGGAGCTGATCGCGTACTCGCTGCGGCAGGACGAGGGGTTCGAGGTCGCGCCCGAGGCGATCGTGGTGACGGTCGGTGCGCAGGAGGCGATGTTCCTGGTGCTGCGCGCGCTGTTCGCGACGCCCGCGGACGTGCTGCTGCTCGTGACCCCCTGTTATGTCGGGATCATGGGGGCCGCGCGGCTGCTGGACATCCCGGTGGTCGCGGTGCCGGAGCGTGACGGGCGGCTGGTGGTGGCGGACCTGGACGCGGCGGTGCGGGCGCAGCGGGCGGCGGGCCGCCGGCCGCGGGCCGTGTACGTGGTGCCGGACCACGCCAATCCGACCGGGTCGACGCTGGACCTTCCGACGCGTACCGGGCTGCTGGAGCTGGCCGGGCGCCAGGGTCTGCTCGTCCTGGAGGACAGTCCCTACCGGTTGAGCGGCCCGGGGCCGCGGTGCCCGATGCTCAAGGCGCTCGACACGTCGAGGAGCGTGATCCAGCTCGGCACCTATTCCAAGACGGTGTTCCCCGGTGCGCGGGTCGGCTACGTGGTGGCCGACCAGGAGGTGCGCGACGGGCGCGGCGGGATCCGGTTGCTGGCGCGGGACCTGGCGAAGGTGAAGAGCATGGTGACGGTGAACACGTCCTCGCTCAGCCAGGCGGCCGCGGCGGGTGCGCTGCTGGGTTCGGACGGGCGGCTGTCGGTGCTGAACGCGCGGGCGGCCGAGCACTACCGGCGCAGCATGGCCGCGACGCTCGCGCAGTTGGAGCGGTGGCTGCCGGAGCGGCGGCGCCGGGAGCTGGGGGTGGGCTGGAACCGGCCCGACGGCGGTTTCTTCCTCACGCTGCGCACCGGTTTCCGGACCGGTACGGCGGCGCTGGAGCGGTCGGCCCGGGAGTTCGGGGTGATCTGGACGCCGATGGAGTTCTTCCATCCGCACGGCGGGGGCGAGCGGGACATCCGGCTGTCGATCAGCTACCTGACGCCCGGGCAGGTGGTCGAGGGCGTCGAGCGGCTGGTGCGGTTCGTGGAGACGCTCAGTGAGGAGACGCGCGGCGGTGGGGCGCGCGGTGGTGGACGCACGGTGGTGACGTGCCCGGTACCCGGAACGGAGAGTGACGCACCATGACCACGGCCCTGGACCGAGCGCCGGCCGCCACGGTCCCGCGCATCGTGAGCGTGGGCACCGCCGTGCCGCCCGAGCACTACTCCCAGGAGGAGCTGCTGGACCTGTTCGGGATCACCGACCGCCGGGTGCGCTCGGTGTTCCTGCTGGGCTCCATCCGGCAGCGTTCGCTGGTGCTGCCGCCGGCGGCGCCGGACGGCACCAGGCTCCGGGAGAGCCAGGGCGACCTGCTGGACAAGCACAAGGCGTGGGCCGTGAGCATGGGGGCGGACGCGCTGCAGCTGTGCCTCAAGCGGATCGGGGCCGACCTGTCGGAGGTGGCGTACCTGTGCTGCGTGACCTCGACCGGCTTCCTGACGCCGGGGCTGAGCGCGCTGCTGATCCGCGAGCTGGGCATGGACTGGCACACCGCGCGGGCCGACATCGTCGGCATGGGCTGCAACGCCGGGCTCAACGCGCTGGCGGTGGTGGGCAACTGGGCGGCGGCGAACCCGGGCCGGCTGGCCGTGATGGTCTGCTCGGAGGCCTGCTCGGCCGCGTACACGATGGACGCCACGATGCGCACGGCCGTGGTGAACAGCCTGTTCGGCGACGGCGCCGCGGCGGTGGCGGTGGTGGCGGACCCGGTGAACGACGGGCGCCGCACGGCGGAGGGGGCCGAGGACGAGGAGGCCGAGGAGGAGGGGCCCGGCCGCCGGCTGGAGGGGCCCCGGATCCTGCGGACCGCGAGCGTGACCATCGTCGACGCGATCGACGCGATGCGCTACGACTGGGACCGCGACCAGGGCCGCTTCAGCTTCTTCCTGGACCCGCAGGTCCCCTACCTGGTCGGCGCGCACGTGGAGGGGGTCGTCGACCGGCTGCTGGCGGGCACCTCGCTGCGCCGCGACGACGTCGCGCACTGGCTGGTGCACTCCGGCGGCAAGAAGGTCATCGACGCGGTCGCCGTCAACCTCGGGCTGACCCGGCACGACCTGCGGCACACCATCACCGTGCTGCGCGACTTCGGCAACGTCTCCAGCGGCTCGTTCCTCTTCTCCTACGACCGGCTCCTGCGGGAGGGCGTGGTCCGCGACGGCGACTACGGCGTGCTGATGACCATGGGGCCGGGTTCGACGATCGAGTCCGCGCTCATCCAGTGGTGAACCGACCCTAGGGAGACCGCAATGCCCGTCAACGCCCTGCCCGAGGGCCCCGTGCTGCACGTGGACGGCCGCCGGGAGATCTCGGCCGAGCTGACCGCCGCCCTCGGCGCCCTGTGCGACGAGGCGGAGAGCGCCGGCGCCGACGCCGCGACCCTGTTCCTGTCCGGCGCCCCCGACGGCGAGGCGGTGGCGAAGGCGGGCGACACCGCCGCCGTCACGAAGTGGGAGCGGGCGGTACGGCGCTTCGAGCGGCTGCGGCTGCCCACCCTGGCGGCGGCGAGCGGGGAGTGCGGCGGCGTCGCGCTGGACCTGCTGCTGGCGGCCGACGTCCGGGTGGCGGCCCCGGACCTGCGGCTGCTGCCGTCCTTCCACGGGCAGGCCGTCTGGCCGGGCATGGCCGGCTACCGGCTGGTCCAGCAGCTCGGGCCGGCCCGCGCCCGGCGCACGGTGCTCTTCGGGGTGCCGATCACCGCCCGCGAGGCCCTGGAGCGGTGCCTGGTGGACCAGGTGAGCCGGGACCCCGGGCGCACCCTGGCGGCCGCCGCCCGGCTGCTGCGCCGCCTGTCCGGCCCCGAACTCGCGATCCGCCGCCAACTGGCCTTCGACGCCCAGTGGATGAGCTTCGAGGACGCGCTCGGCCCGCACCTGGCCGCCTGCGACCGCGCGCTGCGGCGCACCCGGGCCCCGGACGGGGTGACGGCGTGAGCGCGGCCACCGGGCGGGCGCCCGCCGCCGTACGGGAGCGCGCCGCGGACGGGCTCGACCGGGCGGCGCGGCTGCTGACCCCGTTCCCCGCGCCCGGGCCGCGCACCGGCGAGGAGCGCGAGCGCGCCGAGCGGGAGCTGGACGCCGGCCGCGCGCGGCGCACCGCCTTCCTGGACCGCCACGCCGAGGAGCTCTACGACCGGATCACCGCGGGCCGCACCCTGCGCCCGCGGCTGGACGCCCTGGTGGAGGGCGCCGCGTCCGCCGTACCGAACCTGGTGCCCACCGCGGCGCAGCTGCGGGCGGAGCGGGCCCTGCCGGTGGCCGAGCGCCTCGGCTACGAGGTCGACCTGGGCGTCCTGCTGCGCGGCGTGCTGCGCGGCCCGGCCGCCGGCGGCCACCTGATGGACTCCATGCTGCGGCCCACCGGGCGGGCGCTGGAGCTGCTCGGGGAGTTCCGGGCCACCGGGGTGGTGCGGATGGACAGCACCCGGCTGGAGCGGCGCGCGGGGGTGGCCCGGATCACCATGTGCGCCGGGGACCGCCTCAACGCCGAGGACGAGCAGCAGGTCGACGACATGGAGACCGCGGTCGACCTCGCGCTGCTGGACGAGGGCTGCGAGATCGGGCTGATCCGGGGCGGCGAGATGACCCACCCGCGCTACGCGGGGCGCCGGGTGTTCAGCGCCGGGATCAACCTCAAGCGGCTGCACGCGGGCGAGATCACCCTCGTCGGGTTCCTGCTGCGCCGCGAGCTCGGCTACCTCAGGAAGCTGCTGCTCGGGCTGCGCACGGACGACGCGTCCTGGCGCTACCCGTTCACCGACATGCCGTGGGTGGCCGCGGTGGACGGCTTCGCGATCGGCGGCGGCATGCAGCTGCTGCTCGCGGTGGACCACGTGCTCGCGGCCTCCGACGCCTACCTGAGCCTGCCGGCCGCGCAGGAGGGGATCGTCCCGGGCGCGGCGGACTTCCGGCTGCCCGCGGTGACCGGCCCCCGGCTGGCCCGGCAGATCATCCTCGGCGGCCGACGGGTGCGCGCGAGCGACCCCGAGGCCCGCACGCTCGTCGACCAGGTCGTCGACCCGGCGGACCTCGACCGGGCCGTCGAACGGGCCCTGGAGCTGCTGCGCGACCCGGCCGTCACCGCCAACCGCCGCATGGTGAACCTCGCCCTGGAACCGGCGGACGGCTTCCGCGCCTACCTGGCGGAGTTCGCCGTCCAACAGGCGCTGCGCATCCGCGCGGCGGACGTGCTCGGCAAGGCGGGCCGCTTCACGGCCCGGCCCTCCGGGTGAGAGCGCCGCGCCGCTGCCCTCCCCCGCCGCCCCGGCGGGCGGCACCCGAACGAACAAGGAGACCGAGATGACCAGCCCCTTCGACGACCCGGACGCCTCCTACCTCGTGCTGGTCAACCCCCTGGGCCAGTACTCGCTGTGGCCCGGGTTCGCGCAGGTGCCCGCCGGGTGGCGGATCGCCCGCGGCCGGGGCTCCCGCGACGAGTGCCTGGCGTACGTCGACCGCGTCTGGACCGACCAGCGCCCGCCGGCCCCGACGGCCGCGGCGCCGGACGGCAGGGAGGTCGTCGCGCCATGACGAGCGGCCCGGGCCCGCTGATCACCATCCGGGCGACCCCCGGCGACGGGACGCAGCCGGCCCGGGGGCAGGTCAGGCCCGGCACCTCCCGGCGGATCCTGCCCTACCTGCGGCCCTACCGCCGGCAGATCGTCGCGCTGCTGACGCTGACCGTGGTCGACGCCCTCATCACCGTCTCCACGCCGCTGCTGTTCAAGGAGCTCATCGACCGCGGCATCGTGCCGCGCGACCGGGCCGTGGTGGCGGGCGCCGCCGTCGCGGTGGCGGTCCTGGCGCTGCTGCAGGCCCTGGTGGGCTTCCTGGTCAGCCGCAGTTCGGCGCGCATCGGCGAGGGGCTGATCTACGACCTGCGCACCGAGGTCTTCCGGCACGTGCAGCGCCAGCCGCTCGCGTTCTTCACCCGCACCCAGACCGGCTCGCTGGTGAGCCGGCTCAACACCGACGTGATGGAGGCCCAGCAGGCGGTGACGGTGCTGCTGTCCAACGTGCTCTCCAGCCTGCTGGTGCTCTGCCTGGTGGTCGCCACGATCTTCTACCTGTCCTGGCTGATCGGCCTGGTGGTGCTCGTCACGGTGCCGCTGTTCGTGCTGCCGGGCCGGGTCGTCGGGCGGCGGCTGCAGCGCAACCTGCGCACCTCGATGCAGCTGGACGCCGAGCTCGGCTCGCTCATGCAGGAGCGCTTCAACGTGGCCGGCGCGCTGCTGGTCAAGCTCTACGGGCGGCCCGAGCGCGAGGACGGCCGGTTCGCCGGCAACGCGGCCCGGGTGCGGGACGTGCGCGTGGTCACCTCCGTCTACGCGCGGATGCTGCTGGTGACGGTGACGCTGCTGGCCTCGCTGGCCACCGCGGTGGTCTACGGCGTCGGCGGCGAGCTGGTGGTCGCCGGGAGCATCCAGATCGGCACCCTGGTGGCCCTGGCCACCCTGCTGGCCCGGCTCTTCGGCCCGATCAACCAGCTCTCCAACCTGCAGTCGAACTACCTGACCGCCCTGGTCTCCTTCGACCGGCTCTTCGAGGTGCTGGACCTGAAGCCGCTGATCGTGGAGCGGCCCGATGCCGTCGCCCTGCCCGTACCGGGCCCGGGCCGGGCCCCGGAGGTCGAGTTCGAGGACGTCTCCTTCCGCTACCCGGCCGCGAAGGAGGTCTCCCTCGCCTCGCTGGAGACGCTGTCGCTGCCGGCCCCGGAGCGCTCCGGCACCGCCCAGGCGCTGCGCGGGGTGAGCTTCCGCGCCCCGGCGGGCCGGCTGACCGCGCTGGTCGGGCCCTCCGGCGCGGGCAAGACCACCGTCAGCCAGCTGGTGGCCCGGCTGTACGAGCCGACCGGGGGCACCGTGCGGATCGGCGGCGTCGACGTGCGCGACCTGTCCCTGGCCTCGCTGCGCGACACCGTCGGCATGGTCACCCAGGACGCCCACCTGTTCCACGACACCATCCGCGCCAACCTGCTCTACGCCAAGCCGGACGCCACCGAGGCGGAGCTCGTCGAGGCCTGCGAGGCCGCGCAGGTCCGGGACGTGGTCGCGGCGCTGCCCGACGGCCTGGACACCGTCGTCGGCGACCGCGGCTACCGCTTCTCCGGCGGCGAGAAGCAGCGCCTGTCGATCGCCCGGCTGCTGCTCAAGAAGCCGTCCGTGGTCGTGCTCGACGAGGCCACCGCGCACCTGGACTCGGAGTCCGAGGCGGCCCTGCAGAAGGCGCTGTGGACGGCCCTGGCCGGCCGCACCGCCCTGGTGATCGCGCACCGGCTGTCCACGATCCGCGAGGCCGACCAGATCCTGGTGCTCCAGGACGGGCGCGTGGTCGAACGCGGCCGGCACGCCGCGCTCGTCGACGCCGGCGGCCTGTACGCGGAGCTCTACCGCACCCAGTTCGCCGACCCGCCCGCGCCGCGCCCCGAAGCCGGGCCGGACCCGGCCGACGGCTACGGCGCCCCGCCCCCGCCGCCGCCCGGCGGAGGCCCCCTGCGCCTGCTGCCGCCGCCCCAGGCGGCGGCCGGCCCCGACCGACCCGAACGGCCCGACCAACCCGAACGGAGAGCACGATGAGCCAGCTGACGGTCGAGGACGTGTGGCCGCTTTCCCCGCTGCAGGAGGGACTGCTGTTCCACGCCTCGTACGACCAGGACGCGCCCCGGGACGTGTACGTGGGGCAGCGGGTCCTCAACCTCGACGGCGAACTGCGGCCCGAGGTGCTCCAGGCCTCCTGGCAGGCGCTGCTGGACCGGCACGCGAGCCTGCGGGCCGGCTTCCGCTCCCGCGCGGCCGGCGACACCGTCCAGGTGATCGCCAAGGGCGTGCGGATCCCGTGGACGTACGCCGACCTCGGCGCACTGGACGAGCGGGAGGCCGACGCCCGCGCCGGCGCCCTGGCCGCGACCGACGCCCGGCGCTTCGACCTCGGCCTGCCCCCGCTGCTGCGGGTGCTGCTGCTGCGCGCCGGCCCCGACCGGTACCGGATGGTGGTGACGATGCACCACATCCTGATGGACGGCTGGTCGCTGCCGATCCTGTTCGACGAGCTGTGGCGGATCTACGACAACGGCGGCGACCCCTCGGTGCTCCCCAAGGTGCCGCCGTACCGCGACTACCTCGCCTGGCTGGGCCGCCGGGACACCGACGCCGCGCGCGCGGCCTGGCGCGCGATGCTGGCCGGCACCGGGGAGCCCACCCTGGTGGGCCCGGCCGACCGCAGCGGCCCGCCGGTGATGCTCCGGCACGTGATCGACCGGATCGGCGACGACCTCACCGACCGGCTGCGGGAGACCGCGCGCGACGCCGGGGTCACCCTCAACCGGGTCTTCCAGGTCGCCTGGGCGCTGCTGGTCGGCAAGCTGTCCGGCCGCCTGGACGTGGTCTTCGGCGCGACCGTCTCCGGCCGCCCCGCCGACGTGCCGCAGGCCGACCGGATGGTCGGGCTGTTCATCAACACCGTGCCGGTGCGCGTGCGCCTGGACGCGGCCGTGCCCTTCCGCACCGCGATGGCCGCCCTCCAGGACCAGCAGGCCGCCCTGCTCGACCACCAGCAGCTGAGCCTGCCCGAGATCCAGCGCGCCGGCGGCCCGGGCGCGGTCTTCGACACCCTGATGGTCTTCCAGAACTACCCCCGCGGCCCGATGGCGGCCCCCGCCGCCGACCCGGCCGCGCCCGGCGCGCCGCGGCCCACCGCTCCCCCGCCCCCGGGCGAGGGCCTGGGCGGCACCGCGCTGCGCAGCGGGGAGCAGGCCGGCGGCCCACTGGGGCGTGGGCCGGGCCCGGAGCCGCCCGCGCCCGCGCCCGCCGACGGGACGTCGAAGCCGCCGCCGATGCCCGCCTGGGTCTCCCGGCGCGGCCCCACCGGGGTGCGGGTGGCGGCCGGCGGCGGCGAGGAGGCCGCCCACTACCCGCTGACCGTCGTCGTCACGCCGGCCGACGACACCGAGATCCGGCTGGACTACCGGCCCGACCTGTTCGACGAGCGCACCGCCCGCGGCCTCGTCGACCGGATGACGCTGGTGCTGCGCCAGGTCGCGGCCGACCCGGACGTGCCCCTGGGCCGGCTCGACGTGCTGACCGGCGAGGAGCGGCGGGACCTGGACGGCTCCGGGAACCGGACCCGCCGCGAGCTGCCCGAGGCGACCCTCGCCGAGCTCTTCGAGCGGCAGGTGCGCCGCACCCCCGCCGCGGTGGCCGTGGTCGCCGGGGACACCGAGCTGACCTACGCCGCGCTGGACCGGCGGGCGAACCGCCTGGCGCACCGGCTGGCCGGGCTCGGCGTGGGCCCCGAGACGCTGGTGGGCGTGGTGGCCGAGCGCTCGCCCGAACTGATCACCGCGCTGCTGGCGGTGGTGAAGGCCGGCGCGGCGTACCTGCCGATGGACGGCCGGCACCCGGCCGGGCGGCTCCGCGCGGTCGCGGCGCAGGCGGGCCCGGCCGTCGTGCTGGTGGACGCGCCCAACGCCGGGCGGGGCCTGGCCGACGCCGGACTGTTCGCCCCCGCCGAGCTGTTGCGCCTGGCGGCGGAGCCCGCCGAGGAGACGGACGCGGAGCCGGAGGCCGGGGCCTTCCCGCCGGTGCCGGTCCGGCCGGAGAACCTCATGTACGTCATCTACACCTCCGGGTCCACCGGCCTGCCGAAGGGCGTCGCGGTGACCTACGGCAGCGTCCTCGCCTTCTGCCTCGACGAGTGCTGGTCCAGCGGGGCCCTGGAGCGGGTGCTGGTGCAGGCCAACCACGCCTTCGACGCCTCCACCTACGAGATCTGGACGACGCTGCTGCACGGCGGCCGGCTGGTGCTGGTGCCCCCCGGGGACATCGACACCGTCGAACGCGGCCGGCTGATCGCGGCCCAGCAGGTCACCAACGTGCACGCCACGGCCGGGCACTTCCGGGTGCTCGCCGAGCAGGCCCCGCACATCTTCGGCGGCGTGCGCGAGGTCTCCACCGGCGGCGACGTCGTCTCCGCGAACGCCGTACGGACCCTGCTGCGCTCCCACCCCGGCATGGTGGTGCGCACCACCTACGGCCCCACCGAGACCACCGCCTTCACCACCCAGCTGCCCTTCACCGACCCGGACGCGGTGCCCGACACCGTGCCGCTGGGGCGGCCGATGGACAACACCAGGGTGTTCGTCCTGGACGCCTTCCTGCGGCCCGTGCCGGTCGGCATGACCGGCGAGCTCTACCTCGCCGGGGCCGGACTGGCCCGCGGCTACCTCGGCCGTCCCTCACTCACCGCGGAGCGCTTCGTGGCCTGCCCCTTCCCCGCCGAGGACGAACCCGAGGGCGCCCGGATGTACCGCACCGGCGACCTGGCGCAGTGGACCCCGGACGGGCAGCTGCTCTTCCTCGGCCGCGCCGACGAGCAGCTCAAGATCCGCGGCTTCCGCGTCGAGCCGGCCGAGATCGAGGCCGTGCTCGCCGCGCACCCCGGCGTCGCCCAGGCGCTCGTCGTCGCGGTCGAGGACGAGGACGGCCACAAGCGGCTGGCCGGCTACGCCGTGCCGACCGACGGCGACGAGTCCGCCCTCGACCCGGAGGCGCTGCGGGAGCACCTCGCCGGGAAGCTGCCCGACTACCTGGTCCCGGCCTCGGTGACCGTCCTCGGGGCCCTGCCCGTGACGGCGAACGGCAAGCTCGACCGGGCCGCCCTGCCCCGGCCCGTCTTCGCCGGCCGGTCGGCCGGACGCGAGGCGGCCACCGACGCGGAGGAGCTGCTGTGCCGGCTGTTCGCCGAGGTGCTGAACCTCGAACAGGTCGGCCCGGAGGACGACTTCTTCGTCCTCGGCGGCGACTCGATCACCTCGATGCTGCTGGCCGGGCGGGCCGGCCAGGCCGGCCTGGCGATCTCCCCGCGCCAGGTCTTCGAACTGTGCACGCCCGCGGAGCTCGCACGGGTGGCCGGGCCGGTCGACGGGACGAAGGCGCAGCACGCCGAGGACGTCCCCTACGGCCCGGTCCCGCTGACCCCGGTGATGCGCGAGGTCGCGCGGCGGGCGGGCTCGGTGGCCCGCGCGGGCAGCCAGGCGATGCTGCTGACCGCGCCGCCCGGCCTGACCACCGGGCAGCTGACGGACGCGCTGCAGGCGGTCCTCGACCGGCACGAGGTGCTGCGGGCGCGGCTGGAGGAGGACGAGGAGCAGCTGGTGGTGCCCGAGCCGGGCACGTCCTGGGCGGTCGCCGCGGCGGACCTGGTGAGCCGGGTGGACGCGGCCGGCCTCGACGGGGAGCGGCTGGACGCGCTGGTCGACGAGCAGGCCACCGCCGCCGAGGCCGCGCTCGCGCCGCGCGACGGCGTGATGCTGCGCGCCGTGCTCCTGGAGCGCGGCGCCGGGCGCAGCGGCCTGGTGCTGCTGACGGCCCACCACCTGGTGATCGACGGCGTCTCCTGGCGGGTGCTGGTGCCCGACCTGGCCCTGGCCCACGCGGCCCTGGCCGCCGGCGGCGCGGACGCGGCCGGGGCGGCGGTCGCCGCCGAGGCGACGTCGTTCCGCCGCTGGGCGGTCGCCCTGGCGGAGCGGGCCCGGGCGCAGCGGACGGTGGACGAACTGCCGGACTGGCGGCGGGTGGTGGACCGGGTCGAGGACCCGCTCGCCGACCGGCCGCTCGACCCGCGCGTGGACACCGCGGGCGGCGGCCGCTCGCGCGCCGAGCTGACCGTCCCGGCGCGCACCGCGGGGCCGCTGCTGGCGGCCCTGCCCGCCGCCTTCCACGCGGGCGTGGACGACGTGCTGCTGTCCGGTCTGGCCGCGGCGCTCGGCGAGTGGCTGCGCGCCCGGGGCAGGCCGGTGCCGGAGGGCTTCCTCATCGACCGGGAGGCGCACGGCCGGGTGCCGCTGTCGGAGGACATGGACCTGACGCGCACGCTCGGCTGGTTCACCGCCGTCCACCCGGTGTGGCTGGAGACCGGGCCGATCGACCCGGCCGAGGTCCGGGCGGGCGGGGAGGACGTGGCGCGGCTGATCAAGCGGGTCAAGGAGCAGTTGCGGCAGCGGCCGGGCGACGGTCTGGGGTACGGGCTGCTGAGGTACGCCAACCCGGCCACGCGGTCGGTGCTCGCGCCGTTGGCGGCGCCGCAGATCGGGTTCAACTACCTGGGCCGGTTCGGCGGTTCCGGTGAGGAGGCGGGCTCCGCGGACGCGGACGCCGGGGTGGGCTCCGCGGCCGGTGGGCGGCCGTGGACGTCGGCGGGCGAGCACGTGATGCCCGGCGGTGTCGACCCGGCGATGCCGCTGCGGCACGTGCTGGAGATCAACGGCCGGGCGCGGGACCTGCCCGAGGGCCCCGAGCTGTCCTTCGTCCTGGAGTCGCCGGCCGGGCTGCTCGGCGGGGCGGAGCTGGCGGACCTCGCCGAGCGCTGGCGGGCGGTGCTGGAGGGCCTGGTGCGGCACGCCGACGAGGGCTCCGGCGGCCACACCCCGTCGGACTTCTCGCTGATCTCGCTGGGCCAGGAGGACATCGACGAGTTCGAGTCCGCCTTCGGCGGCGGGGACGGCGCGAAGGACGGCGAGAAGGACGGCGGCTGAGGCGGCGGCGGGCAGGGGTCGCGGCCCCGGTGGGCGCGGCCCCTGCCCGGGGGTCAGCCGTCGCTGCCGATCGGGCAGGTCGCGTCGGGGGCGTGGCCGAGGGGCCAGGCGAGGCCGACCAGGACGGCGTTCTTGATCTTCGGGTCGAGTTCGACGACGGGCACGGCCTTGTTGTAGGCGTTGCCCTGCGGGTCGAGGCAGATCCAGCCGCTCGCGCCGTTGACCCGGTTACTGCCGTGCATCCGCCTCCAGCCCTCGGTGACGTCGTCCGTCGAGGGCATCGCCACCTTGTCCGTGGTCTGGTTGCGGATGCCGGCGACGGCGGTGGTGACCGAGACGGGGCCTCGGTTGCCGATTCGTGACGTGCCGTCAGAGTTGCTGCGGGGGGCGGTCGGGCGGCCTCGGGTGGTGGGGGCCGGTCGGGGGTCAGCCGGCCGGGCCGGTCCAGATGACGTCCTTGTACTCCGTGCCCATGGTGTGGTCGAACCGGACGGAGAACGGGTCGCCCGCGCCGGCCGGCAGGGCGTACGCGGTCAGCCCGGTGGCCTCCTCGCCCGGGGCCAGGGACTTGGTGAGGATCTTCATCCGTCCGCTGCCGTCGATCAGGGTGAAGACGAGGTTGCCCTTGGCGTCCCGGACGGTGGGCAGCCCCGAACCGAGGAGCGAGACCTCCGCGGGCCCGGTGTTGACGACGGTGATCCTCACCTGGACGATCGTGGCGTCCTTGGGGGTCTCGCCCACGCCCCCGCGCGGGACGTACGGCTCCGGCGCGGCCATCGTGACCTTCAGTCCGTCCGGGTAGGTGTAGGACTGGCCGAACGACAGGCGCCGGGCCCGCTCGTCCGCGGCCCGCTTCTCCTGCTCGGCCGCGAGCCGCTGGCGCTCGGCCTCGATCCGCGCCTTCTCCTTGGCCGCCCGCTCCTCGGCGGCCTTGGTCGCGGTCTCGAAGCGGATGCGCGCGGCCTCCGCCTGCGCCTTCTGCTCCCGGTGGACCTCCTGCACCCGGTTCACGACGAACACGCCGGTGCCGACCGAGACCAGCAGGCCGGTGACGCCCAGGACCACGCCCGCCAGGGCCATCGCCCGGTTGGCCGCCAGGCCCTTGCGCACGTGGCCCAGGGCGATCACGCCGAAGACCACGGCCAGCAGGGCGGGCAGCCAGGACAGCCAGAACAGGATGATGGTCAGGCCGAGCACGACGCCGACGATCCCGAGCACCATGGCCGCGATGCCCAGGCCGTTGCGGGGCTGCGGCGCGGGCGCCGGCATCGCGTAGGGCGGCCAGTACGGGGCGCCGGGGGCCTGGCCGGGGGCCTGACCCGGTATCTGCCCGGGGCCCGCGGCGGGGGCGTGAGCGGGGGCGGGGCCGAAGCCGGGGCCGGGGACCGTGGGGGCCGCGTCCTGGCCCTGGCCCGGCGGCGCCCACGGGTCGGCGGCGGCCGGCTCCTCGGCAGGCCGCGGGCTGCTGTCGGGCGGGACGGGAACGGTCATGCGGAATCCTTCGGGAACGGTGGGATGTCGGGCGGGCCGCTGCTCGGCCCCGGGTCGGGGGCCTCCTGCCCGGCTCCCCGACGGCAGCGGCCCGGCCCCACGCGTCACCCCCTGGGACGGGACGCCGGCCGGACCGGCGAGTGATCAAGATATACAGGTGCCGGGCCACGGCCTCCCCCCGGGTACCCGGTGGGCGCCCGGTGGTGTGGGCGGGGCGCGGCGCGGGGACGGTCGCGGTGTGACGGGCAGTCCGGAGAGCGTGTTGGTCGTGGTGCGGGGTCCGAGCGGCGCCGGGAAGTCCAGCGTCGCCGCTCGGCTGCGGGCCGCGTACGGGCGGGGCCTCGCCGTCGTCGGGCAGGACCTGCTGCGGCGTACCGTGCTGCGGGAGCGGGACGTCCCGGGCGGGGCGAACATCGGGCTGATCGACCTGGTCGCGCGGCACGCCCTCGACCACGGCTTCCACACGGTCGTCGAGGGCATCCTCGCCGCCGAGCGCTACGGGCCGATGCTGGCCCGGCTCGTCGCCGACCACCGGGGCCGCAGCTTCCTGTACTACCTCGACGTGGACTTCGCCGAGACCGTGCGCCGGCACGCCACCCGCCCCCAGGCCGCCGAGTTCTCCCCCGAGGACATGGCCGACTGGTACCGGCCCCACGACCTGCTCCCCGACGGTCTCGAACAGGTCGTCGGCCGGCACAGCGGCCTGGAGGAGACGGTCGGGCGGATCCTCGCCGACACCGGCCTCGCCCCGGCCGGTTGGACGCCCCGGCCCTGAGGGGCCGCGGCCGGCGCGCGGGCTTCACCCAGGGCGGAACCCCGTGCTCTTCCCCCGGGGCGCCGGATCCCTAGGGTGTGAGGGGTGAGCACCCATGCGCCGAACGAAGCCCGCGTCATCCCCCTGCGCCCGCAGGCGCAGCCGCCCGCGTCCGGCGGGCCGTCCCGTCCCCCGCACCCGGCGCCCGTACAGCGGGAGCCGCTGTGGCGCGACGTCGTCGGCGACGTGCTGCGGCGCGAACGGCTCGCCCAGGAACGCACGTTGAAGGACGTCGCGGAGGCGGCCCGGATCTCGATGCCGTACCTGTCGGAGCTGGAGCGCGGACGCAAGGAGGCCTCCTCCGAGGTGCTCGCGGCCGCCGCCCGGGCGCTGGGCCTCGGCCTCGGCGACCTGCTCTCGCTCGCCCAGGACGAGCTGGCCCGCTACGCCGCCGTCCCGAGCCGCACCGGCCGGGGCCGCGCCCCGTCCACGGGCCGGTACGACGGGCTCTGCCTCGTCGCCTGACGGCTTCCGCGGAGGGGTCAGGAGACCGCCGGGGTGAGCAGGGTGAGGGTGCGGGCGGTGGCGTCGGCCTCGGCCCGCACGCCGAGGGGCAGCGGGAGGTTGGGGCCGGCGTGGCCGAAGTCCACGCCGGCGAGGACGGGCAGCGGGCGGTCGCCGAGCACGTCCAGGACCACCTCGCGCAGCGACGGCTCTCCCACGCCGGCGGGCCCGTCGGAGCCGACCCGGTGCGGGGTGCCGACCACCATCGCCGCGATCCGGTCCAGGACGCCGGACAGCCGCAGCACGTGCAGGTCCTTCCAGACCGCGGACAGCGGCCGGTCCACCTCCTCCCAGAAGAGCACCGCGCCGTCGAAGGACCGCGCGGGGACGGCGTACGGGGTGGCCTGGAGGGCGACGAGCCGGTTGAGCAGGCCGCCGACCAGCGGGCCCCGGGCGCGGCCGTCGCGCCAGCACTGCCACGGGGAGAGCGCCGGCAACGGCCCGGGCGGGGCCGGCACGGTGAGCACCCGTAGGTACGCCTCGCGCAGCGCCCGGTGCGCGCCGTCCTCCTCGGGCCCGTCCGCGAAGCGCCCGCTCCACTCGCCGAAGCCGTAGGTGGCCATGTCGGCGTGCACGCCGACCAGTCCGGTGCGGGCGTGCAGGGCCAGCAGCAGCTGGGAGACGTCGCTGCAGCCCAGCACCGGCTTCGGGTCGGCGCGTACGGCGTCCAGGTCCAGCTGGTCCAGCCAGCCCGTCACCGCCTGCCCGCCGGTGTGCGCGACGATCGCCCGCACCTCGGGGTCGCGCAGCAGCGCGTTGAACTCCGCCGCCTGCTCGGCGGGACGGCCCGCGGCCCACCAGTGCCGGCGCCCCTCGGCGACCGACGGGCACACCCGTACCCGGAAGCCGAGTTCCTCCAGTACGGCCGTGCCGCGGGCCAGGAGGTGCCGGTCCCCGTCCTCCAGCGGACCGGACGGCGCGGCCACCGCCACCAGGTCACCGGGGCGCAGGGCACGCGGGCGGAGCAGGGCGGTCGGCGCGGTGGGCATGGGGCGACCCCGGTTTCACAGGTGGGCGGATCCGGCCGGGCCGGACGGGCGGGACACCCCCCGGCGGCCGCACCGGCCGGGCGGGTCGGACCGCAGTCTCGCCGTCGGCCTGCGCGGCGGCAACCGGTTTTCGCCCGGGCGGGCGGTCGCCGGGCGCTCAGCCGGGGAGGGCCGGCAGGCTCGGCAGGCGGTCCAGGGTGATGCCGAAGCGGGTGCGGTACGCGGCGAGGGCCTCGTCGTCGGTGAGGGTCCGTTCGGTGCGTTCGCCGGCCGGGGTGGTGGTGATGAGGCGGTTGCCGCTGAGGGTCGCCCGGCCGCCGTCCGCGGTGAGCAGTGTGCAGGTCGTGGAGCGGGTGAAGTGGGAGTCCGGTGAGGTGGTCTGCCACCGGCAGGTCGGGGCGAAGTCGGCGAGTTCGTACGGGCGCGAGCCCAGGCGGTACTGGGGCGTGCCGTCCCGCAGGACGTCCAGGTCGCCGTCCGTGCCGGTCGGGGTGAGGGTGAACGCGCCCTCGGCGTCGGCCTGTTCGCCGCGCTCGTCGAGGCGCAGCGGGTGGTGGCTGAAGCGGCCGAAGCCGACGTCGGCCAGCCACGGTTCGTCGAGGTCCACCCGCAGGGCGAGGTGGTCGAAGGGCGGGCCGAGCCGTTCGCCGTCGAAGACGCGGGCGGCGAGCAGGCCGACCCGGTAGCCGAGCGAGGTGAGCAACTGCGCGAAGGCGCCGTTGAGTTCGTAGCAGAAGCCGCCGCGGCGGCGGGTCACGACCTTGGCCAGCAGGGCGGCGGGGTCGAGGACGATGCTCTCGCCGAGGTGGATGTCCAGGTTCTCGAACGGGACGGTGCGCAGGTGCGCGAGCTGGAGCCGGGCGAGCGCGCGCGGGGAGGGGGCGCCGGGGTCGGGCAGGCCGATGCGGTCGAGGTAGGCGTCCCGCTGGGCGGCGGTGAGGCCGTCGGCGGGGCCGTCGGACGGCTGCTCGGGGTGTGGCACGTGATCCATCGGGCCATTCCACCCGGGAGGCCGGGCGCGGGGCCATCGGCTTTTGGTCCTACGCCCCCGGGTTCCCGCGCGCCCGGGTCCGTACGCGCCCGGGGTTCTTACACGCCTTTGCCGTCACTCTGCCGAACGGCTGACGGGCGCCCGGCAGAGTCGTGCCCACACCGACCGCAGGACGTACGGAGGACACCGCGATGACGACGAGCACGGCGAGGGGCACGGCCACCGGGGCGAACGGCGCGAGCGCGAACGGCGCGAACGGCGCGGACACGGGCGGCGCGGGGCGGCGGGCCCGGCGGGGCGCCCTGGCCGCCGCGGCCCTGGCGGTACTGGCGACGGCGCTGCCGCTCGCCGCCGCCCCGCCCGCGCAGGCCTCCGCTGCCGGGGCGCAGGGCCGGCCCGCGTGGTGCCCGGCCGTCCCCGGCCACCGGGTCGACTGCACGACCATGCGCCGGCCCCTGGTGACGGGCGAGCCGCGCCTGGGCGGCGTCGACGTGAGCTACGCGGTGGTGCGCCACAGCCGCCCCGGTCCGGCCCTGGGCACCGTCGCCCTCAACCCCGGCGGCCCCGGCGAGACCCTGATCGACCGCGCCGAGCAGGTGGCCGGTGCGCTGCGGGGGGTGCTGGACGACTACGACCTGCTCCTGCTGGACCCGCGTGGCACCGGCCGCTCCGGCCGGCTGCCCTGCGACGTCACCGAGGCCGAGTACCGCTGGGCCCCGCGCCCCGAACAGCGCGAGCTCGTCGCCGAGTGCGCCGAGGAACTCGGCCCGCGTGCCCGCGGCTACACCAGCGCCGCCACCGCCGACGACATCGACGCCGCCCGCGAGCGCCTGGGCGCCCCCCGGCTGGTGCTGTACGGCATGTCCTACGGCACCTACCTGATGCCGGTCTACGCCGACCGCCATCCCGAGCGGGTCGAGAAGATGGTGCTGTCCGGCGCCTACCCGGTCGCCTTCGACTCCCTGGCCCGGCCCGGCGCCCAGCAGGTCTCCCTGACGCTGCGCCGGATCTGCGAGCGCAGCGGCGCCTGCGACCCGGACACCGCGGTGCACGACCTCGCCGCCGTCGCCGAGCGGCTGCGCGCCCGCCCGCTGAAGGTGACCGCCGAGGCCGGCGGCGAGCGGCGCACCGTGCTGTTCACCGAGGACAAGCTCGCCGACCTGATGTACGAGCCGGCCACCCGCGGCATCGGCCTGCACCCCGGGGAGTCCGGGCTGCTCGGCGCCCTGCCCGCCGCCCTGCACGCCTTCGCCGCGGGCGACGAGGGGCCGCTGTCCGCCCTGGTGCGCGGCGAGATGGAGGGCACCGGCACCGAGGACCAGGCCTCCTTCCTGGCCGTCACCTGCAACGACTACGTCCGCGCCTGGGACCCGGAGGCCCCGGTGTCGGAGCGCCGCCGCCAGTACCGCGCCGCCCTGGCCGCCGCCGACCCGGCCGACTTCGGGGCCTTCAGCCCCGAGGGCTGGGCCGCGGGCCAGACCGACGGCGGGGACAACTGCCTGAACTGGCCGCGCCGGGGTACCGCCCGCCCGCAGCCGACCGACCTGGGGAACCTGCCCGACGTGCCCGTCCTGGTGCTCTCCGGGGACCTCGACACCAACACCCCCGAGGTCAACTCCCGCCTGTCGGCGGCCCAGTTCCGCCACAGCGCGTTCGTCTCGGTACCCAACAGCGGACACCTCCCGGAGATGGAGTCCACGGGCTGCGCCCTGGAGATCTCCAGCGGCTTCATCCGCACCGGCGAGGTCGGCGACACCTCCTGCCTGGTGCGGATCCCGCCGGTCGAGGTCGTCCCGGTCCCCCGCTGACGCGTCGTCGGCAGCCCCCGACCGGCCTGACCACGCCCGCCACCAGCGAGGATGACACCATGACAGATCCCACCGCCGACGCCCGGCGCACCGTCCTGGTCGTCGAGGACGACCCCGGTGTCCGCGCCACCCTCGACCACCTGCTGCGCTTCGAGGGCTACCGGGTGCTCACCACCGCCGACGGCCAGGAGGCGCTGGAGCTCCTGGAGCACCGGCGCCCCGACCTCGCGGTGGTGGACGTGGTCATGCCCCGCCTCGACGGCCTCGCGCTGTGCCGGATGCTGCGCCGGCGCGGCGACCGCCTGCCCGTCCTCGTCCTCACCGCCCGCGTCCAGCTCGGCGACCGGGTCGCCGGGCTGGACGCGGGCGCCGACGACTACCTCGCCAAGCCCTTCGCCACCGAGGAGCTGCTGGCCCGCATCCGCGCCCTGCTGCGCCGCACCGAGCCGCTCGACGCCGGGGACGGCGAGGACACCGGGCTCGTCCTCGCCGACCTCGCCCTGGACCCGGCCGCCCGGCTGGCCCACCGCGGCGGGCGCCGGCTCGACCTGACCAAGACCGAGTTCGACCTGCTGGAGCTGCTGCTGCGCAACCAGGGCACCGTCCTGACCCGCCACCGGATCTACGAGCGCATCTGGGGCTACGACTTCGACACCGACTCGCGCTCGCTCGACGTGTACGTCGGCTACCTGCGCCGCAAGACCGAGGAGCACGGCGCGCCCCGGCTGATCCACACCGTGCGCAACGTCGGCTACACCGCCCGGACCGCCTGATGCTGCGCACCCGCATCGGCCTGGTGGTCCTCGCCTCCGTCCTGCTGGCGATCGCCGTGCCCGTCACCGCCGCCTACCGCGGCGTCAGCACCCTGGTCTCCGACCAGCTCGACCGGAGCCTGCGGGACCGGGCCGAGACCGTGCTCGCCGCCCTGGACCTCGGCCGGCTGCCGCCCGCCCGGCCCGACACCGTCGAACAGCTGCTGCCCGCCGACGGCACCGCCCGGCCGCTGGCCCCGGGCGGCGGGCCGGCGCTGCCGGTCTCCGAGCGGGCCCTGGAGGTGGCCCGCACCGGGCAGGGCTCCCACCAGGAGGACGCCACCGTCGACGGCACCCCCTACGGCGTCCTCACCCAGGCCCGCCCCGACGGGCAGGGCGCGGTGATGGTCGGCCAGACCTACGCCGGGGTCACCGAGGTCGACGACGCGTTCCTGCGGCGGATCACCGTCACCAGCGTGGCGGCCGCCGCCGCCTGCGCCCTGCTCAGCTGGCTCGTCCTCGGCCGCATCCTGCGCCCGGTGCGGCGCCTGGCCCGCGCCGCCGAGCACATCACCACCACCCGTGACCTGGCCACCCCGCTGCCCGCCGCCGGGCGCGACGAGGTCGGCGGCCTCACCCGGGCCTTCGAGTCGATGGTCGGCGCGCTGCGCCGCTCCCGCGAGCAGCAGCAGCGCCTGGTCCAGGACGCCAGCCACGAGCTGCGCACCCCGCTGACCTCGGTGCGCGGGTGTGCCGAGCTCCTCCAGCGCGCCCGCGGCCGGCTCGCTCCCGAGGACGAGGAGCAGATCCTCGCGACCCTGGTCACCGAGACCGTCGCGCTCGACGAACTCGTGCGTGAGCTGGTCGAGTTGGCCACCGACCAGCAGAGCGCGGAGGAGCCGGAGCCGCTCGACCTGCCGGCCGCCGCCGAGGACAGCGCGCGGCGCTTCCGCCGCCGTACCGGCCGGGAGATCGCCGTCGTCACCGAGGGGCCCGTCCCGGTGCTGGCCCGTCCGCGGGCGCTGCAGCGCTGCGTGGACAACCTGGTGGGCAACGCCGTCAAGTTCAGTCCGGACGGCACCCTGGTCCAGGTCCGCGTCACCGGCACCCGGCTGGCCGTGCGCGACCGCGGGCCCGGGATCGCCGCCGGCGACCGGCAGGCCGTCTTCGGGCGCTTCTACCGTGCCGCCGGCACCCAGTCGACCCCGGGTTCGGGGCTGGGCCTGGCCATCGTCCACGACCTGGTCGTCGCGGACGGCGGCACCGTCTTCGCCGCCGCCGCTCCCGGCGGCGGTGCCGAGGTCGGCTTCCGGCTGCCGCCGGCCCCGGGCGGCTGACGGTCCGCCGGACGGCGCCCCGGCGGACCGTCCGGTGGTCGGGTCCGGCCGGGAGGCCGCGGTGTTCCGGCCCGTGGGGCGTACCGGACCGCCCGGAGGGACTCGGACCCCCGCGCGGGACGGGGCCCGTCAGGCCGGGAGGAGGTGGGCGGCCACCAGGGTGGCGAAGTCCTCGGGGGTGAGGATGCGGATGCCGAGCTCCTCGGCCTTGGCGCGCTTGGAGCCGGCCTTCTCGCCCGCGACCAGGAGGGTGGTGCGCTTGGAGACCGAGGAGGAGGCCTTGCCGCCGGCGCGTTCGACCAGTTCGTTCATCTGGTTGCGGGAGAGGTCGGCGAGGGCGCCGGTCATGCTGCCGGTGACGACGACGGCCTCGCCGGCGAGCGGGCCCCGGTCGTCGGCGGTGTCGCCTTCCCCCGCCGTCGGTGTGGCGGCGGGAGCGGTGGGGGCGGTGGGGGCGGTGACGGCGGTGCCCACGCCGAGGGCGGCGAGGCGGTCCAGCAGCGGGGCGAGTTCGGCGAGTTCGGCGGCGACGACGCGGGCCTTCTCGGTGCCGATGCCGTCGACACCGGCCAGGGTCTCGGCGTCGGCGGCCCGGATCGCCGTCATGGAGCCGAAGTGCGCGGCGATCCGGCGGGACATGGTCCGTCCGGTACCGCGGATGCCGAGGGCGCAGAAGACCCGGTTGAGCGGCCGGGTGCGGGCGGTGGCGATCGCGGCGAGCAGGTTGTCGGCGCTGGTCTCCCCCATCCGGTCCAGGGTGAGCAGCTGCTCACGGGTGAGGGTGAACAGGTCGGCGAGGTCGGTGACCAGGCCGGTTTCGACGAGCTGGACGGCGCGGGTGCCGCCGAGGCCCTCGATGTCGAGCTGGTCGCGGCCGGCCGCGTAGAGGACGGAGGCGACGGCCTGGCAGTCACGGCCGCGGACGCAGCGCCAGCGCTGTTCGGTGGTGTCGATGGCGTCGCCGCAGCGCGGGCAGGTCTCGGGGAAGGCGATCGGCTGCTCGGCGCCGGTGCGGGCGTCGAGCACCGGGGCCTCGACCCGGGGGATCACGTCGCCTGCGCGGTAGACGAAGACCTGGTCGCCGATCATCAGGCCGCGCCGTTCGATGTCGGCGGGGTTGTGGAGGGTGGCGAAGGTGACGGTGACACCGTCGATGACGACGGGTTCGAGGACGGCGCGCGGGGCGATGACGCCGGTGCGCCCGACGTTCCACTCCACCGCGAGCAGCCGGGTGACCTGGTGCTGCGCGGCCAGTTTGCGGGCCACGGCCCAGCGCGGTGCGCGCGAGCCGGAGCCGGCCTCGGCGCGGTCGGCGGCCAGGTCGGCCTTGACGACCACGCCGTCGATCCCGAAGGGCAGTTCGGCGCGCAGTGCGGCGATCTCCTCGACGCGCCGCTGGACCTCGGCGGTGTCGGCGCAGCGCCGGGGGCTGGCGGCGGTGGTGGCGGCGGTGTGGGCGCCGAGGGCAGCGAGGTGGTCCAGCAGGGCGCTGTGGGCGAGGCCGTCGGGGCCGATGGCGTCGTAGGCGAAGAAGGTGAGTTCGATCCGGTAGGGGCGGTCCTTGGCCCGCAGGGTGCCGGCGGCGCCGTTGCGCGGGTTGGCGAAGGGGGTGGCGCCG
Source organism: Kitasatospora sp. NPDC058046 (assembly GCF_042885595.1). Classification (NCBI taxonomy): domain Bacteria; kingdom Bacillati; phylum Actinomycetota; class Actinomycetes; order Kitasatosporales; family Streptomycetaceae; genus Kitasatospora; species Kitasatospora sp. NPDC058046. Next base: position 155,290 of record NZ_JBHVRS010000018.1, on the reverse strand, counting down.
TGGTCGGCGCGTATCCGGTTGGCGTGGTCGAACTGGTCCCGGGTGAGGAGGACTTCGCCGCGCAGTTCGATGTCGGCGGGTTCGGTGAGTTCGGCGGGCAGGCCGAGGACGGCGTCGGCGGCGTGGGTGATGTCCTCGCCGGCGAGGCCGTCGCCGCGGGTGACGACCTGCTGGAGGCGGCCGGCGCGGTAGCGGGCGGCGATGGCGAGGCCGTCGAGCTTGGGCTCCACGCACCAGGCGGTGACGGGGCGGCCCAGGCGCCGTTCGAGGCCGGCGGCCCAGGCGTCGAGTTCCTCGGCGGAGAACACGTTGTCCAGGGAGAGCATCGGGGCGCTGTGCGGGACGTCGCCGTTCGCGGCGCCGCCGGCCACCTTGCCGGTCGGCGAGTCGGGCAGCGTCTCGCCGGGGTGGGCGCTCTCGTAGGCGGCGATGGCCCGCAGCAGGGTGTCGTACTCGTCGTCGCCGAGCGGGGTGGAGCCGTCGGTGTAGTACGCGGCGGCGGCCCGGACGGCGGTGGCGACGGCGTCGGCGTACGCGGACGGGGAGGACAGCGGTGCTGCGGTGGCGGTCATGCGGGAATCATGGCGGTCGGCACTGACAGGGCCCCGGGACGCGCGCCGGCGGAGCCCTGGAGGTGTCAGACCAGCCGGGCGGTGGTGGGGGTGTCGGTGCCGTGGCGGCGGGCGTCGCGGCGGGCGTGGCCGGGGGTGGGGCCGGTGCCGAGGACGCGGCCGTCGGCGAGGGCGAGCCAGGTGCCCGGGGGTGTGCCGTCGGGGACGGGGGCGGCGAGGGCGGCGGCGGGTTCGTGGCCGACGGAGGACGGCAGCGGGAGCGGACGGTTCTCGCGCCACTGGGCGGTGGTGCGCTCGCCGCCGGTGCGGCGCCGCCAGTACAGGTGCTGGGCGACGATCAGCGGGCCCAGGGCGGTGAGCAGCGGGAATCCGCTGGTGAGCCAGCCGGCGGCGAAGCAGGCGCTGACCGCGCTGGTGGTGAGCAGGCCGACGAGGGCGGCGACGGTGGCGGCGGTGCGGCCGTGGGCCTTGGCGGCGACGAGCGGGTAGAGGACGAGCAGCAGGAGGTCGCCGAGGCCGACGGCGACGGGGGCCGGGCCGCCGGTGAGGGCGAGCAGGGGGGCGAAGGGCCGGTCCTGGACCTGTTCGAAGAAGCGGGTGGTGGTGTCGGTGAGGGTGGTGGCGGCCAGGTCGTAGCCGGTGAGGACGGCGGCCAGGGCGGCGGTGTGGCCGGAGCGCAGGCCGCTCTGGGTCCAGAGGTTGGCGACGCCGACGACGGCGGTGGCGATCATCAGGTCGCTGCCGGCGCGGGCGGCGGCGGGGTGGCCGGTGAGGGCGGCGAGCGCGGTGGCGGCGGTGGCGGTGAGGGCGGCGGCCCAGGACCAGGGGGTGGCGCGCAGCGGGGTGGCGGCGAGCAGCGGGGCGAGGGTGAACTGGACGGCGAGGCAGGCGACGAGGCCGAAGACGGCGGAGACGGCGGCCGCGGGCAGGGCGGTGTAGAGCAGCGGGGCGAGGACGACTCCGGCGCACAGGACGGCGATGTCGCCGCCGGTGTAGACGCCGACCGGGGGGCGGGGCATCCGGACGCGGGCGAGGTACCAGGCGGCCAGGGCGGTCTCGGCGGCGACGGCGGCGCTGAGGGCGGCCAGGGCGGCGGGGTCGACGGTCATTCAGCGCCTTCCGGGGACACGGTCGGGGGCGGCGGGGGTGCCGGGGGCGGCGGGGACGTCGAAGGTGTCGAAGGTGTGCTCGCGCAGGTCGGCGCGCAGGGGTGCGGTCGGCGGCATGGCGGCGCGGTCCTCGTACAGCAGGATGTCGGCCAGGCGCAGGCCGGCGGCGTGGGCGCGGTCCTCCAGGCGGCCGTGCAGGGCGGTGGCGGGCAGGCGGTCGACCAGCAGGTGCAGGCGGGCCGGTCCGTCGGGGCCGTCGGGGCCTTCGGTGAGGGCGTGGCGGGCGGGCAGCGGGACCTCGGGTTCGGCTTCGACCAGGTCGAGCACCTCGCGGGTGGTGACGGTGCGGCTGAGCGGGCCGTTCCAGCGGCCGAGGATCTCGGAGGTGGCGGGCAGGTGGGCGAGTTCGCAGTCGGGCGGCTCGGCGGGGAGGCGTACGAGGTCGCCGGTGGCGTAGCGCAGCAGCAGGGTGCACTCGCGGTAGGGCACGTAGGGGGTGTGCACGACGGTGCCGGTGCCGCCGGGGGCGGTGGGTTCCCAGGTGAGCGGGTCGAGGACTTCGAGGTGTCCGAACTCGGTGGTGTGGTGGAGGTGGCCCCGGGTGCAGGGGGTGGCGCCGGAGGGCAGGATCTCGGTCATCAGGTAGGCGGAGGTGGCGGTGGCGCCGAACACGGCCTCGGCGCGGCGGCGCAGCGGCGCGGAGAGCACCTCGCCGCCGACGCTGATCGACTCCAGGCCGAAGTCGGCGTCGCGCCACTTGTGCTGTTCGGCCTCCTGGACGAGGGCGGCCAGGTAGGAGGCGGAGGTGGTGAGGTGGGTGACCTGGGGGTCCTTGCCGGGCAGGCCGAGCGGGGCGGCGAGGCGGTCGAGGGCCACGGCGGGGGCCACGGTGCCGAGTTGGACGAAGCCGGCGCCGGCGCGGGTGGCCGACTCCTCGGCGTTGACCAGGGACAGGGTGGCGCGGGAGCAGCCGGCGTAGGCGACGGTGTGGCGGGGGCGCAGGCCGAGGCCGAGCACGGCGGAGATGGTGCTGAAGGCGATGGCGCACTCGAGTTCGGCGCGGGAGAACCACACGGCGGTGGGGGTGCCGCTGGTGCCGGTGGTGAGCGCCTGCAGGGCGGGGCGGGCGGTGTCGGAGACGAAGGCGGCGGGCAGGGCGCGCAGCGCCTGTTTGGGGGTGACGGGGACGCGTGACCAGTCCTCGGGCTCCAACCGGTCGGGGTCGAGGCCGAGTTCGGCGAAGGTGCGGCGGTAGTAGGCGGTGTGCCGGGCCGCCGTTCGGGCGGTGGCGCGCAGGCTGCGGCGGGCCACCTCGCGCCGGACCTGCGGGTCGACGTGTCCGGCGCGGCCGGGCAACAGGGCGGAGTCCTCGCCGGGCTCGCCGAACTCGGCGATGGTGGCGACCAGGTCCCGGGCGAGGCGCTCCAGGTCGCGGGGGCGGATGCGACGGTTCGTCAGGATCGCTGCGCCGTAGCGCAGTTGGCTCAGCGCGGTCGCGAACAAGCGGACTCCCAGGCCAGGGTCGGACGATGGGCCACCCGGCCCCGGCCGGGGTCGGTCGGATCAGACCATGTGCAGGAACATCGCGGCGGTGAGGGTGCTGAAGGCGTACTTGAGGTAGTGCTTGACCATGATCGGTTCTCCCTCGTACGGGCGGCCGGCCGCCCTGGCCGGGCGCAGCGGCGGATGCCCGGGGCCGGGTTCCGGCCTGCGGGCAACGGCAGTATAGGGACGGTCCGGCGGTGTGCAACAGGCTATGTGCACGGCCAACCTTCCATTTGTGCAGGGGAGTTCGGGGTTGTGGGTGTGCGGTGGGGGTGTTCTGGGCACGATCTGACGAATCCATGCCGGGTGCCGGCCGCGTGACGGTCCGACACCCCCTCCCCCGAGGAGTCCCCTTGACGAACACGTTCCTGCGGCGGCTGTCCTTACCCGCCGCGCTCGCCGTCCTGACGGTCGCGGCGTCGGCCTTCTCCACCGGTACGGCCCACGCGGCCGAGCCGGGCGGGCCGTGCGACCCCCGCGTCTCCCGGACCGGGCTGTACGAGGTCTCGACCGCCGTCGTCGAACCGGTGCTCACCCACCGGAAGGGCATCACCATCGCACCGGGCACCACCGGCTCCGTCGAGACCACCGTGACCGAGGTCGAGAACGTCAGCACGACCTTCAACGCCTCGACCGAGATCAACGCCGAGGCTGGCGCGTTCTTCGCGAAGGTCTCCATCAAGGTCGGCTTCTCCGTCCAGACCAGCAAGTCCACCACCAGCACCTGGTCCCAGAAGGTCACCTACAACGTCAACCGCCCCGGCGACTACATGGTGTTCAAGGGCACCCATCGCATCCAGGGCAAGGCCGACGAGTACGTCTGCGTGAACCGCCCCTGGAGCGACCCCGGCGACGGGTACTGGGCCTATGCCTTCGGTTCCCACCCCACCTACAGCACCTTCGACGCCGAGATGGAGGGAATCGTCTCCTGCGACACCCCGGTCAACCCCGGCACCATCCAGGAGCTGGCCCGCAACCTTCTCGTCTGCCACTGAGCCCCGCCCGGGGCCGGTCCGTGCCCAGGACCGGCCCCGGGCGGGTCAGCGCCGGGGTACGGCGGTGTGCGGGATGGCGAGGTCGGCCATGCGGTGCAGGACGGCGGCGGGGATCGCGGGGTTCCTGGCGGCGGTGTCGGCCCGGCACGGGTCGAGCAGCAGCACCACCAGCTCCTCCGGGGGCAGGGCCGGGTTGACGCGGGCGAAGTGCCGCACGCCGCTGTCGGGGTCGGCCGCGAGCGCGGAGGCGGTGGCGGGGGCGAGCCGACGGTCGGCGGCGGCGGCCCGGCGGACGGCCGGGTCGGGGTCGGCGGCGGCCCGTTCGACGTGGGCGGCGGTGGCGGCGGGGTCGTCGAGGGCCAGGGCCCGCAGGCGCGGGTTCGGGTCGGCGGCCAGGCGCAGCAGGCCCTGGCGGGGGAAGCGGGGGTGGTTGCGCGGGCGGCCCGGCCCCTCGGCCAGTTCCGCGAACAGCTCGCGCAGCGCCGCCCCGGGCGTGGCGGCGATCAGCCGCTCCCACTGGGCCGGTGACAGCCGGCCGCTCTCCGCGGCGCCCATCCGCACGCGCCGGTCGGGGTGGGCGATCGCGGCGTCCAGGACTCCGTCGGGCAGGTCGTCGCGGTCCAGGAAGTGGTGCTCGGCGGTGTCCAGGAGGCGCAGGAGCAGGTCGGCGGGGGCCGCGCGGTTGTGGCCGAGCCCGGACAGCCAGGCGAGGCCGGTCGCGCGGTCGACGGCGGTGGCGCGGGTCAGCGGGGTCCAGACGGGGCCGGGCTCGGCGGGCTCGACGGGCTGTCCGGCCTCGGCAGGGGGTGTCGGTGCTGGTGTCACCGGCGGGAGCCTACGCCCGCCGCCCGTACGGCCCGCGGGGCGGGGCCGGGCAGGTCGGAGTGGCGGGAACAGGCGCAAACGCCGGCGGCGCGGCGGCCCGGACACCCGATCCCCCAGGTGTCCGGACCGCCGCGCCGCCGGTGCGCGGTGCCCCGGGTCAGCCCGCGAGGGTGCGGGCCAGGGCGTCGAGGCCGTCGGCGTAGATGCCGGTGAACAGGTCGACGACCTCCTGCTCGGTGGCGCCGACGGGGTTGAAGCGGCCGGACCACTGGACCTCGGCGAGGTCGGCGCGGCCGGGGACGGCGTGGACGCGGAGGGTGGAGACGTAGCCGTCGACCGGGAAGGGGGCCTGGAGGATGGCGTAGCTGTACTGCCGCTCGGTCTCGTTGAAGTCGACGAGGCGCTCGACGATGACGTCGCCCTCGGGGTTCTTCAGGCTGCGCACGCGGCCGCCCTCGGAGGCGGTGCTCTCGGGGATGTAGGGCAGCCAGTCGGGCAGGGCGTCGAAGCCGCCGATGAGGCTCCAGACCTTCTCGGGGGTGGCGGGGACGGTACGGCTGACGGAGGTGGAGGCCATGGTCGTTTCTCCTGTCACTGCGGTGGGGTGTGCGGGTGGTCAGGCGTTGTTCGGCAGCGGGGCGGCCGGGCTGACCAGGCCGGCGGCGCGCAGCTCCTGCCAGAACGCGGCCGGGACGGTCTCGTTGAGGGCGGCGACGTCCTCGGCGATGCGGCCGGGCTTGGTGGCGCCGGGGACGGCGGCGGCGGTCACCGGGTGGGCGAGGGAGAACTGCAGGGCGGCGGCCTTGATGGAGACGCCGTGCTTGGCGGCCAGGGCCTTGAGCTCGGTGACGCGCTCGATGATGTGGGCGGGGGCCTGCTGGTACTCGAAGTGGGTGCCGCCGGCGAGGATCCCGGAGCTGTAGGGGCCGCCGACGACCATGTCGACGCCCTGCTCCTGCGCCATCGGCAGCAGCCGCTGGAGGGCGTGGTCGTGGTCGAGCAGGGTGTAGCGGCCGGCGAGGAGGAAGCCGTCGGGCTGCGGCTCGTCCAGGGCGAGGGTCAGCTCGATCGGCTCGGTCTTGTTGACGCCCAGGCCCCAGGCCTTGATGACGCCCTCGTCGCGCAGGCGGGACAGGACGCGGAAGGCGCCGGTGCGGGCCTCCTCGAACTTGGCGAGCCACTGGTCGCCGTGGAAGTCCTGGGCGATGTCGTGGACCCAGACGATGTCCAGGCGGTCGGTGCCCAGGCGCTTGAGGCTGTCCTCGACGGAGCGCTCGGTGGCCTCGGCGGTCCACACGTGGAGCATCTTGTTCGGGTTGCCGTGCTCGAAGAGGCCGCCCTTCTCGCCGAGGTCGCGGGCGCCCTCCTCCAGCTCGTCGAGGATGACGCGGCCGACCTTGGTGGACAGGACGTACTCGTCGCGCGGCTTGGTGGACAGCACCTCGCCCAGGCGCTCCTCGGAGAGGCCGGCGCCGTAGAAGGGGGCGGTGTCGAAGTAGCGGACGCCCTGGTCCCAGGCGGCTTCGACGGTGGCCAGGGCCTCGGCGTCGGGGATCGCGCGGAACATGTTGCCGAGCGGGGCGGTGCCGAAGCCGAGCTTGCCGGGGAGGATGTTCTTCAGGGACATGTCAGTGCCTTTGCGGAGCGGGCGGGCGTCATGGGGGGACCCGCCGGGGGTTGCGTCCGCACCGAAGGATTAGTGCAAACGCGCCTTACATGCAGGAACAATAGTTGCATACGCGTGGCAATGCAAGGGGTGGGCCGATCCCGCCGTCTACGGCCGCGGGCGGGGGCGGGGCCCGGTGCCCCTCCCCCGCCCACGCCGCCGCCCGGATCAGGAGGCGGTGAAGGAGACCTGGTCGACGGTCCAGAAGGCGCTGTTGGTGCCGGTGTAGCGGAACTGGAAGCGGGCGGTGGTGGCGCCGGCGGGGACGGTGACGGGGAGGTTCTCGACGGTGTTGAGGTCGCTGCGGTAGGACTTCACCAGCTGCGGGGCGCCGTTGTCGAAGACCACGTAGACGTCGCCGGTCTGCGGCCCGTCGACCTTGTAGTTGGTCGCGAAGGACAGCACGCCGCGGCTCGCGCCGGAGACCGGGTAGGCGGGGCCGACCAGGGTGGAGTCGAACTGGCCGGCGCCGTGCGCCTTGTCGTCCCACTCGTCGGAGTCGGCGACGGCGAACACGTTGCGGGCGCGCACGTTGGTCTCGCGGGACTGGCCGAGCTGGGCGGCCGTCCAGAACTCGTCGGTGGCGAAGGTCCAGCCGCGCCACTCGGTGACGCCGCCGCTGGGCATGCGGGAGTTGTCGATGCTCCAGCCGGCCGGCGGGGTGTGGGTCCAGCCCTTCACCCCGGCCGGGATGCCGCTCTCGTCGGCGCGGGCCTGAAGGCTCGGGCGCAGCGCGTCGAAGGCGTCGGGGGCGATCTCGTCGATCGGGCGGCCGTCGAGCTTCCAGGCGGGGTCGAGGGCGACGCCCTCGTGCTTGAGGACGGTGGGGGCGATGTCGACGGGCTTGACGTCGTAGCGGCGGGAGCCGGGGGCGTAGCCGGTGCCGTTGGCGATCAGGAAGGTCTGGCGCTCGTTGGCGCTGTTGCCGCCGTGGCCGCCGGCGTCGGTGTGGCCGTGGTCGGTGGTGACGACGATCAGCCAGTCCTCCGAGGCGTACGTGGGGCGGGACTTGACGGCCTGGAGGACCTGGCCGACCAGGGCGTCGGCGGAGTGCAGGGCGGCCGCGTACTCGGGGCTGGTGCCGCCGTGGTTGTGGCCGGCCTCGTCGACCTGGTCGAAGTGCAGGAAGGTGGTGTCGGGGTTGCCGTGGGCGAGGTAGTCGACGGCGTCGGCGGCGGTCTTGGTGTCGTTCTCGCTCTCCTGGAGGCGCAGGTCGGCGCGGCCGTTGAAGACGTTGCCGGCGATGGGGTTCCAGGAGCCGATCACCAGGGTGGAGGTGGTGGGGTCGGCGTTCTCCAGGCGGGTGGCGAAGTCGGGGAACAGGTCGAAGCGGGAGCCGGTGAAGCTGTTGTCCTTCACCTGGTGCTTGTCGGGCCACGCGCCGGTGGCGATGGTCGACCAGCCGGGGCCGGAGAGGGTGGGGGCCAGCGGGTTGGCGTAGAGGTTGCTGGTGGCGGTCATGCCGCCGGCCATCAGGGCCTTGAGGGCGGGGGCGTCGGCGGTGAGCAGCTTGTCGTAGCGGGTGCCGTCGACGCCGATGACCAGGGTCTTGGCCTGCTTGGTCCCGTTCGGCAGGCCCTGGTAGGGGCCGGCGGCGGCCCCGGTGGTGACCCCGGGCGCGGCGGGGGCGGCGGCCGTGGCGGCGGTGGTCGGTGCGATCAGCGCGGCGGCGGTGGCGGCGAGGGCCGTGGCGGCGGCGAGGGCGGCGGTGCGGGAGGTGCGCATCGAGGGCTCCCAACTGGTCGTCAGTGCGGTGCAGTTGCACCGGGAGTGAGGATGCGCCGGGCGGGCGAGGACGGGCCCTCGCCGGATCCACGGTTGTATGAACAACCGCGGAAATTCAGACCAGACCCGTTACGCTTCCGTGATCATCGACCCCGGGGAGCCGGGCACGGCCCGTACGGCCCGGTGCGGCCCGGGCGGCGCTCGGTAGGCTTGCGCGGTGAACCACCCCATCTCCCGGGCCGGCCCCGAAGCGGCCCGCGCCGGCGTCCCCGAGCACGGCCGGGTGCCCAAGTACTACCTGGTCAAGGCGCGGCTGGAGGAGCTGGTCGCCGAGCTCGGCCCGGGCGGGCGGCTGCCCACCGAGGCCGATCTGGCGCAGCGTCACGGCGTCGCCCGGGCCACCGTGCGCCAGGCGCTGCGCGAGCTGCTGCTGGAGGGCCGGCTGCGCCGGCAGGGCCGGGGCACGGTGGTGGCCGGGCCGAAGATCGAGCAGCCGCTGTCCCTGAGCAGCTACACCGAGGGCGTCTCGCGCCAGGGCCTGCGCCCCGGGCGCACCCTGATCGGCCTGGACCGGCTGCCCGCCGACGCGGCGGTGGCCCGGCTGCTGGAGGTCCCCGAGGGCGAGCCGCTGTGGCACCTGGAGCGGGTGCTGCGCGCGGACGAGGAGCGCGTCGGGCTGGAGTCCACGTACGTGCCGGTGGCCCGGGTGCCCGCGCTGGACCGGGACTTCGACCCCGAGGGGTCCTTCTACGGCTACCTGCGCGAGCACGGGGTGCGCCTGGGCGCCGCCGAGGAGCGGATCGAGACGGTGCTGGCCACCCCGCGCGAGGCGCTGCTGATCGGCACCCCGCCGGCACTGCCGATGCTGCTGCTGCACCGCCGCAGCCTGGACGCCGCCGGGCGCCCGCTGGAGCAGGTGCGCTCCCTGTACCGCGGCGACCGGTTCAGCTTCACCCTCGCCCTCGGCGCCCCGGACGGCGCCCCCCGGGTGGGCGGCGCCACGGAGGCGGAGCGACCGCGGGGGAACTGACGCCGGCACCGGCGGCCGCAGGGGGTGCGGCCGCCGGTGCCGGGTATCACGGGCCCGGCGGTGTCAGCAGGCGCCGGGCACGGGCCGGGCGGGTGTCAGCAGGTGCCGACGCGGCCGGACTGCGAGGACCAGACCGGGACCCAGGGGCTGCTGTTGTCGTGCGGGCGGTAGACGACGATGTTGGCGTCGTTCTGCATGCGCACCCAGTTGGCGCTGGGGTTGCAGCCGAAGCCGCTGCCGGTGGCCCACTTGGCGTTCTTGAAGGTGTCGTAGACGACGAAGTTGCCGTCGTACTGCATGATCGCCTTGCCCGCGCCGCCGAAGGTGGCGGTGTTCCACATCGCGGTGCCGTAGCGGTCGTACTCCACGAGGTTGCCGTCGGTCTGGTAGGTCAGCCGGTAGGCGCCGTTGGCGGAGACGAGCGAGTCACCGGGCAGCAGGCAGCTGCCCCAGTTCATGTGGTCCCAGCCGCTCGGGTTGCGCGAACAGTTCCACTCGCTGTTGACGTCGGCGGACGCGCTGGTGGCCGTCGTCAGCCCGGTGAGCGAGGCCAGCGCCAGGGCGGCGCCGGCGAAGGCGAGCGTGCGCCTGGTCCTTCCGGTGTTCCTCATCGTTCCCCTCTTTCCGCTGCGGCGCGGTTCCTGGCCGGCCGCGGCACGGTCTCGTCGACGGCGGTACGGGACGCGCCCCGTACGCCGCCCTCCGATGGGAGCAGGGCCTGTCGGGCCCCTGCGTTCATGCCAACGGGCAGTGGCGGACGGCCGGTTCACCGGATTTCCCGGCGGGCGACGGCCGCCCCGGGCGGAGCGCGGCCGGGCCCCGGGCCCCCGGGCGGAGGACACCGGGCCTGACCTTGTAGGTTTCGGTGTCACCGGCTGCGAGGGGCCGGTGACACCTGGTGGGGAAGGGGAGCCCGACCAGGCAGGGAAGGGGACGGACCCCGGACGGGAAGGGCGGACAGTGGCGACGAGCACGGCGAGCGTGTTCCGCGGCGAGGGCGTACCCGAGAGGGAACGGTTCGAGTGCTGGCGGGAGTTGGTCAGCCGCACCCGGGACAGCGAGGTGACCAGCGACCACTCCGACGACTTCCGGGCGGAGATGCGGCGCCTGGAGCTCGGGCCGGTGACCCTCCTGCGGACCTCCTTCCCGCCGACCCGCTTCCAGCGCACCGAGCGCCGGGTGCGCCGCTCGGACCTCGGGGTGTTCCACCTGACCCTGCTGCTCGACGGCGGCTTCGTCCTGACCCCCGGCAGCGGGCGCACCGAGACCTTCGGGCCCGGCAACCTGCACATGCTCGACAGCTCCCACTCCTTCGACCTGCGGGCCTTCGGCTCCCGCGCCCAGGCGCCCGCGGAGCGCCGGATCGAGGCCGTCGGCGTCGACTTCCCCACCGCCCTGCTGCCGCTGCCGCCGCACCGGGTGCACGAGCTGCTGGGCCGCGGCTTCTCCTCCCGGGAGGGCGCCTGCGCGCTGCTCTCGGAGTTCCTCGTCGGCCTGGACCGGCAGGCCGCCGTCCTGGGCCCGGTCGAGACCCCCCGGCTGGGCGGCATCGTGGTCGACCTGGTGGCCGCCTGGCTCGCCCGGGAACTGGACGCCGAGGCCGCCGTACCCGACGACACCCGGCAGCGGGCCCTGGTCGAGAACGTCCGGGCCTTCGTCGGACGCAACCTGCGCGACCCGGAGCTGACCCCCGCCGTGATCGCGGCCGCCCACCACATCTCGGTCAGCTACCTGCACCGCCTGTTCACCCGGCAGTCCGGCGGCGAGACCGTCGCCGCCTTCGTCCGCCGCCGCCGGCTGGAGCGGGCCCGCCGCGACCTGGCCGACCCCGCGCTGCGCGACCTGCCCGTCCACGCCGTCGCCACCCGCTGCGGCCTGCCCCGCGCCGCCGAGTTCAGCCGCGCCTTCAAGACCGCGTACGGCCTCTCCCCCAGTGAGCACCGCCAGCGGGCCCTGGCCGGGGGCGCCGGCGGTTAGCCGTACGGGCGGCACGGCCCCGCCGACGGGGCCGCCGGGATCGAGGAGTCCCTCTACGCCGCGATGGACGCCGCCTGCGAGGGCCTGGACACCGACGCGATGCTCCGGTTCCTGCACAACTTCATCGACCCCCTCCCCTCGGGCGAGGCCCTCAACAAACGCCTCGCCCTCGACTGACACCCGTCCTCGAAGCGTACGGGCGCGAGAACCCCGTACCGCGAGCACCCGGCGCGCACGGACGGGCCGGAAGGCCGCACCTGTCCACCCAGTGCCAAGGACTGTCGACTCGGTGCCAACACGGCGGGGGTGCCTCCCTGGCATCCTCCACGAGTGAACACCGCGCGGCGGAACATCTTGTTCCGTTTCCGCGCCGACGGCCCGGCACGCCACGGGGGAGCGTGCCGGGCCGTCCTTCCCTCTCCAGGACCTCAGGACCTCAGGGCCTCGGATCCGGCGACGGCTTGTCGTTCGCGTCCTCCCGGGCCCAGGCGCCGGCGCCGAGGCGGCCGGTGGTGCCGAGGTCGAGTTCCGGGACGACCATCACGGGGGCCGCGTCGGCGGTGGCGCGCACCCGGACGTACGGGGCGTTCTGCGGGTCCCCGGCCCCGGCCTCGGTGGTGTTGCGCCACACCAGGGTGGCGCGGGCGCCCTCCCCCGGCCCCAGGGCGATCTTCTGCGGCGGGTTGTCCGCGCCGGTGCCGGAGGCGATCTCGGCGCCGCCGCGCAGGATCCGCACGCCGTCGAGGGGCTTGTGGTCGGGGTCGAGCGGCTGCACCTGCGGGTAGCCGTCGAGGGTGACGGTGGCCGTCCCGCAGTTGCGCAGGTGCAGGCCGACCGCGCGCAGGCCCATCGCGGCGCTGCCCTCGTCGGCGTACAGCCGCAGGCCGGAGGGCGGGCAGGGGCCGCCGGCACTGGGCGCCTCGGCGGTGGGCACGCTGCGGACCTGGAGCAGCTCCGGCTTCGGCGGGCGGGGGTTGTCGGACCGTCCCAGGGTGGGCGCGCCCGGGCGGGAGCCCGGCCCGGTCGCGCCGGGCGCGGTCAGGTCGATCCGCCCCTTCTCGGTGGCGCCGGGGGCGAGCCCGGTGACGGTCCGGGTGAGGTTCCCTCCCCCGCCCGGGCCGCCGAACACCGCCGCGCCCCGGTCCGGATCGGGACCGTTGAACACCACGGTGTAGTCGTACGGTTCGGCGTTCGGGTTGGTCACCTCGTACTCGAAGCAGGTGCGGCCGACGGCGGTGATCCGCGCCCCGCCCTGGGCGAGCGCGGTCGGCTGCGGCACGCCGGGCGCGCTCGGCGGCGCGCTGCCGCACGGCCGGGGGCTGCCGGAGCCCTCCGGACCGCCGCCGGAGGCCGCGGTCGTCGCGGTGCCGCAACCCGCGAGCAGGAACGCGGCGGTGGCGACGGCCACGGCAGACGCGGCGGACGCGGCAGGGTGCCGGGCCGTCAACGGGCGGCGGGGCGGGGAGGGCTGGCGCATCGGTCGAGTCGATCACGCCCCGCACCGGACGGCAGTGACCTGCGCCACTTCACGGGCAACAGTCCTGCCACGGTCCGCGCCCCTGGCGGACGGGCCTCGGGCGCCGACCCGTACGGCCGGCGCCCGGGGACATGACTCCGGCAGGTGGCTCCGGTCAGAGCAGCTGGAAGGACCACTCCTGCTTCCAGCCGCCCTCGCAGCTCCACACCCCGAGCTGCTTGAAGTCGGAGTCGTGGGCGAGGCAGTCGTCGTCGCCGATCTGGACCCGGTACCTGCCGTTGCCGAGGCCGACGAACTCCCACTTCTGGTTGGCGGTGTCGCCCCACGCCTGCTGCTCGGCGACGTAGGTCTCGGGGTTCTCGGTGAGGTTGAACCCGAGGTCGTTGACGATCCGGTAGCGGTCCCCGCCCAGCGGCTTGATGGTCCAGCGGGACCCCTTCGCCCCCAGGATCCCGCCCACGATCGGCGAACCCCAGCTCGCGGTCTCGTTGGGGGCCGTCGCGCCCAGCCCGTTGGCGAGCTTCAGGAACAGCGGCCGCTCGGTCGGGATGTCGGAGGACGGCTTCGGCTTGGGGTCCGGGTTCGGCTTCGGGTCCGGCTTCGTCGGGGTGGTCGGGTCGGTCGGCGTGATCACGCCGCCGGACGTGGATTCGAGCACCCACCCCTGGTGCCAGTCCTGCTTGCACGTCCACACGCCGAGCTGCTTGAAGTCGGCGTCGTGGGCGAGGCAGTCGTCGCCGGAGATCCGGATCTGGTACTTGCCGTTGCCGATCGCGGCGAGCTCCCACTTCTGCCGGGAGGAGTTGCTCCACGGCTGGAGTTCGGCCAGGTAGCCGCCGTTCTCGGTGAGTTCCAGCCCGTACGAGCTGGTGATCCGGTAGCGGCCGCCGCCCGCCGGGGCGAGCTTCCACTTGGACTCGTTGCCGCCCCGGAGCCCGGCGACGACCGACGCTCCGGCCGATCCGTTGACCGGCACGGCGCCCAGGCCGTTGTCGAGCTTCAGGTACACCTCGGCGCCGGCGCCGGTGCCGCCGCCGGGCGTGGGCGGGGTGGTGGTCGGCGGGGTGCCGCCCCAGGCCCAGTTCTGGTTGGGCGCGTCCCGCCGGTCCTCGGAGCCGCAGGCCCAGGCCGCCACCGTGCTGCCGTTGGCGGTCCGGCCGCTGAAGTCGTCGACGCAGACGTCCTTGGAGCGGTCGTCCTGGTCGGTCATGTGCCGGAAACCGCCGCCGGCCGACATGTTCCAGCGTTGTCCGGGGATCTCCAGGCAGTCCCACACCTGCAGCTTGGTCCCGTTCGCGGTCTTGTTGGCCTCCAGGTCGAGGCACTTGCCGTTGGCCGCCTGGAGCTTGTAGCCGTTGTACGTCCATTTCTGGGCGTCGCCACCGTTGCATTCCCACATCTGGACGGGGGTGCCGTTCGCGGTGCCGTTGCCGCTGACGTCCAGGCAGGCGTGATAGCCGGGGCCGCTGGAGTCGGGGGTCAGGCTGCCGGTCCTGGTGCCGTAGCCGGACCGCGCGGGGAAGTGGACGGTGCGCACGTCGCCGTCGCACTTGTAGGGCCGCGCGGTGCCCGAGCGGCAGGTCCACGGCTCCTTCTTGACGGTGTCGCCGTCGTTGCCGGTGAACGCCCAGTTCAGGTAGCCGCCGTCGCCCCGGTTGCGGAAGGTCGAGTCCCCCTGGAAGACCCAGATCCGGAAGACGTCGTAGCCGGACGGCTCCTTCTTCTCCTTGTCCAGGAAGTGGTTGAGCTTGTAGGTGGTGTCGAGCAGCACCCCCCGCATGTCGGACTTGTACTCGTTCCGGAACCACTCGGTGTCGTACAGGTCGGTGCCCACGGTCTTGAACACCATGACGTTGAACCCCGGGAACTTCGCGCTCAACTTCGTCGCGGTGTTCTGGGTGAACTCCGCGTTGTCCAGCTTGTTGAGGTTGGCGGCGTCGTGCATCAGCCTGATCGTGTCGAAGGCGGAACTGATCAGCGCCGTCATGCAGTTGCCGCCGCCCGGCGAGGCCGGGGTTCCGCAGGTCTTGTCCACCGGGGCCGCCGCGGCGGCTGCCGCGGGCGCGGCCTGGGCCTGCGCGGTCAGGCCGGAGACCACGGCGACGGCGGCGACCCCGCAGGCCAGGGCGCGTTTCAGGCGGGAGAGGAGGTGCAAGGTCGGAACCGTCTTTCTTCTCGGGGAAGTTGGATGGTGGCACCGGAAGTCCGCCGTCCCGCGGCTCCTGACGCGATCCATATGACAAGATCAAGAAGCCTGACGCCTTTCACGCGCCACCCCGGTCGGCGAGCCCCGCGGACCGGCCTCGATCCCTGCGGCCCGGGCGAGCGGCCGTCAGGGAGTCGTCAGAGATTGGAGGACCCGCGAGGTGTCCACATCACCGGAGTTCCGCGGCTTCGACCTGGTCCGGCGCGGCTACGACCGCGAGCAGGTCGACCACTACCTCAGGGCCCTGTCCGGGGCCGTTTCACTGCCGCCCGTGCCGGCGTTCGAGATCAGGTGGCGGGGCTACGACCGCGAGCAGGTCGACGCGCGCATCGCGGACCTGCTGCGCGGTGGGGGCAACAGGGGCGGCAGGGCGTAACCCCACGACCCCACTCGGCGGGCTCGGCGTGGGAAGTCGGACCGGCCGACTTCCCGCGCAACGGCCCGACACGGTCAGCGCCGCCTCGAACGCCCCGAACGCCCCGAACGCCTCGTCCACCGCGGGGTCCGCCACCGTCCCGGCGGCGACACCCCCGCCCCGCTCGTGGATCGGGCCGCAGACGCCGAGGCGTCACTTACTGTAGGCACATGAGTGCAGATAGGCGTGTCCGGGCCGATTCGACCCGGTTCGACACGGATCGCCCCGGCGGGTGAGGGCGTCATGACCGCACCCCGGATCCCCCTCACCATCGACAACACCGCGCTGGTCCTGATCGACCACCAGGTCGGCACGATCGGGTGGGCCGGCGAGCTGGCCGGCGAGGACGAACGCGACCAGCTGACGATGTGGGTGCGCACGATCGTGCGCTTCGCGGCGGCGGTCGGCGTCCCCGTCGTCCTGACCAGCAGCCTCGAGGACCGGCAGCAGGGCCCGCTGCTGCCCGACCTCGAGACCCTCGTGCCCGCCGCGTACGCCGCCCGGGTGCAGCGCGCGGGCGTCATCAACGCGTGGGACGACCCGGCGTTCGTCGAGGCCGTCCGTGCGACCGGCCGGGAGAACCTCCTCGTCGGCGGCCTGACCACCGAGGTGTGCCTGGTGCCGCCGGTCCTGTCCGCGATCGAGGACGGCTTCGGCGTCGCCGTCCTGCTCGACGTGTCGGCGGCCGGCACGCGCACCTCCGCCGCCAACAGCCGCGACACCCTGCGGGCCGCCGGGGCAGAGCTGCTCACCGTCGTCCCGGCGCTGACGCGGCTGCTCGGCAGCTGGCAGAGCGAGCACGCCGCCGCGTTCTTCGACGCGATGGGCGGCGAGGGCGTCTTCGCCGCCTTCGCCCGCGGAAACCTCAGGTAGACCCCGCACCGACCTCGAACCGGTCCCGCACCGGCCTCGAACCAACCTCGCACCAACGTCGAACCAACCTCGCACCGACCTCGGATAGGGAGCACCCGCATGTCCGGCATCACCGCAGCCGACCGCTTCGAGATCCACGAACTGCTGGCCCGCTACTGGAAGACCGTCGACGAGGGCGACCTCAAGGGCTTTGCCGACACCTTCACCGAGGACGGCAGCCTCACCAACTACACGGGGACGACGACCGGCCGCGAGGCGCTCGCCCAGTGGCTCGACGACTACGGCCCGAGCCGCGCCGGCAACCGGCACATGAGCACCAACACGACCGTCACCGAGGTCGACGCGGACACCGCGACGGTCTGGAGCTACATGGTCGTCATCGCCGCCTTCGAGCCGCGGACCCAGACGCCGCACGTCGCGGCCTACGGCCGGTTCAACGACACGGTGGTCCGCGTCGACGGCGGGTGGCTCTTCAGGGAGCGCCTGATGGACGACCTCGCCCTGAACGCCATCGACTACCCGGGCTGAACCGCCGCGGGCGGCGCTCCCTGACCGGTGGCGCCGTCCTGCGCGATGACGGCCTGGGCCCGCTGCGTCCGCGCGCTCAACTGCTGGGCGAAGCTCCGCAGGGAGTCGGCGTTCCTCGCGATGTACTGGTTGTCGTAGGCGGTCTCCACCGCGACGAGCCGGCCGACCGTGTTCAGGGAGATCTTGCAGGCGATGTCGGCCTCGGCCGTCGGCACCTCGTCGGGGCTGCGCGGGGGCGGCGTCCCGGCGGCGGGGGTGGTGCCCGCCGCAGGGGTGGCGCCCGCCGCGCCCCACTTGCGGTCGCTGTAGGCGTCCGCCGGGTTGGCGTAGCTGTAGCCCTTCCCCTTCATGCACGCGCTCCACTCCGCGTACGCGGCGGTCAGGCGCGGGTCGGTGAGGGGGATCCGGGGGCCCTTGTCGGGCAGGCCCTGCGCGGTGCCCGGCACCGGCGGCGGCCCGCCGAGCGCGTCCGCGCCGGCCTGCCAGCAGCCGCCCTTGGGCACCGGCCTGCCGTTGAAGCTCGTGACCGGCTTCCCCGAGGGGTCCGCTCCGTAGAGCACCGAGGTGACGTCCGGGGAGAGGGTGGAATCGGGGATGACCTGGTTGCGGTCGTACCCCTTCTCGGCCGCCTTCGCCGGGGCGAAGTACCCGTAGAGCTGGGTCCGTTCCCGGGCCGCCGTCGCCGCCTGGGTGAAGGCGTCGTAGGTCTGCTCCGGGGCCTGGAGGCCGAAGTCCTTCATGCAGCGGGCCGTGACGAGGTGCGAGGCCCGGCTGATCGTCACGGCCTGTTCGGCGGTCGGCTTGTAGCCGTCGAGGGGCAGGGTGATCTGCTCCGGCCGGTCGATGACCGGCACCTGCCCTGTCGGCGGCGGGCCGGAATTCGCCTGGCCTCCACCGGAGCAGGCGGAAAGGGAACTCACGGCCACGGCCAGAACGGTGAACGCGAGCGGGGCGCGTCCCCGCGGTGGCATCGGCATAGGAATTCTTCTCCTCCCTGGAGAAAGACGGAGAAAAGCGGGCGGCGGGCATCCGGAGGACGCCCGCCGCCGCCGGCGGAATCACACGATCTGCACTTCGGAAACGTGCGCGCTGGTGAAGCTGAGGCTTCCGCCGGCGTAGAGGTTGTACGGCGTGCCGTTCGCCGTGATGATGCCGTTGTTCCACTGCGAGGTCACCAGGTTCACGCCGTCGACGTTGGGGTAGATGGCCCCCACGCTGCCCGCGTAGCAGAGCTGCCAGCCCGACATCCACAGCTCGATGCCGTAGGCCTTCGCCCCGCCGCCGGGGCACTGCACGGGGCCGATGGCGCTGGCGGGCGAGGCGGCGACGACGCCTCCGCCGACCACGGTGGCGGCGGCGAGTGTCACCGCGGCGATTCGCTTGCTGATACGAAGATTCATGGAAGTACCGCTCTCCCTGTCCTATTCGACTGACGGATCATTGCGACCTGGCGATGCGAAATGACCGGCCCGCGCCGGGCTGTTTTCCACGGCCCTCGTGGCCCCGTATCGCCGACAACGGAAGAGAGTGTCACTCGCCGCCGGGATCGACCACCCCTTGCCGAGGGCCGACGGAATAAAGCGGACAAAGGTGCCCTGACGGATGGCGGGGAGTAATCCCGAAGACGATCGTCCGATTCGCTTCTGCCTGCGGATATGCCGGGAATTCACGGCCGCCGGAAACAGGTTGATGTACGTACATCGTCAAGTGGCCTTCGGGCCGCCCTCCGGCCGCCGTCTAGCGCAGGAGCCGCAGGGCGAGGACGTCGCAGCGGACCGGGCTCACCCGGGGCCCTTCTCCTCCACGTCCCGGTGCCGGGTGTCGAGCTCGCGCTCCTTCTGTCCGACGACCCTGTCGCCCCGGGAAGGTGCTCCCCCGCACCGGCGGGGCCGGGCGCGTCGGCCGCCCGGCGCCCACCTATGCCAGTCCCGCCGAAGACCACTCGACCGGCGGAATCCGGCGCGCAGCGCCGGTCGGCCCCTCGTGAGACTGGGAGCGCAGTCGCCTCGCGGCCGATCGGTCCGCACACGTCCGGCCTGCTGTCCGGTGGGGAGCACAGGGAGTCCGGAGCCTCGGACGGGCCTCGCGGCCGCCTCAACCCCCCTTGGGAGTGAGCCCCATGCGAACCTCTGCGTTCTCCGACGACGGACCCGGCGGACCCGACCGCCTCGGCGACACCCGCGACACCCGAGCGGGCGGCGAACCGTCCGCCGGGGCGGCCGGCCGGTGCCGCCCGGCGGTGACGGCCGTCCGGGGCGGCCTGGTGTGGTTCCGCGACGACCCGTTCCTGACGCCCGAGGGCGAGGACGACGGGGACGCGCTCGTCTACGTGGAGGATGGGCTGCTGGTCTGCGAGGACGGGAAGATCGTCGCGGCCGGGGACTACGGCGACCTCGTGCGCGGCCTCCCACCCGACACGAAGATCGTCCACTACCGCGACAAGCTGATCCTCCCGGGCCTCGTCAGCACCCACGTCCACTACGTTCAGACCCGGATCATCGCCGCCTACGGCAACCAACTGCTGGACTGGCTCAGAGCGGACGTCTTCCCGGAGGAGGCCCGGTTCTCCGACCCGGACTACGCCCGCGACGTCGCGGCCCTGTTCTGCGACGAGCTGCTGCGCAACGGCACGACCACGGCCCTGGTCAACTGCGCCACCTACCCGGAGTCGGTCGACGCGCTGTTCGCGGAGAGCGTCGGTCGCGGGATGCGGCTCGCGGCCGGCAAGGTGCTGATGGACAGCGAGGAGTGCGCGGCCCCGCCCGAACTGCTCGACGCCTCCCCCGAGGTGGGCTACGAGCAGTCCAGGGAGCTGATCGAACGGTGGCACGGGGTCGGCCGCAGCATCTACGCCGTCACCCCGCGGTTCGCCGTCGCCTGCACCCCCGGGATGCTGCGCGCGGCCGGGGAGCTCTGGCGGGAGTACCCCGGCACGCTCCTGCAGACCCACCTGGCGGAGAACCAGGCCGAGGTGGCGAAGGTCCACCAGCTGTTCCCGGAGTGCGAGGACTACGTCGACGTCTACGAGACGTACGGCCTGCTCGGCCCCGGCGCGGTCTTCGCCCACGCCGTGCACCTGTCCGAGCGCGAGTGGAAGCGCCTGTACGAGACCGGCAGCGGCGTCGCGCACTGCCCGACGTCCAACCTCTTCCTGGGCTCCGGCCTGTTCGACATGCCCCGCGCCACCGACCCCCTCCGGCGGGTACTGGTCGGACTCGGCTCCGACGTCGGCGGCGGCACCAGCCTCTCCCTGCTCCAGACCGCGGGCGAGGCCTACAAGGTCGGCGCCCTGCGGGACTTCCCGATGACCGGGGTCAAGCTGTTCTACCTGGCGACCGTCGGCTCGGCCTCGGCGATGCGCCTCGACCACCTCGTCGGCTCGCTGGAACCGGGGCACGAGGCCGACTTCATCGTCCTCGACCCGGACGCCACCCCGCTGCTCTCCGCCCGCACCTCCAACGCCGGCTCCCTCGGCGAACTCCTGTTCACCTTCGCGCTGATGGGGGACGACCGCGCCGTCCTGGCCACCTACCTCAACGGCCGGCTCGCCCACGAGCGGGACGCCGACGACGCGCCCACCGGGTCCGGGCGCGAGCCCGTCCGCCGGTTCGACGCCGGCGGGGGGAAGCGGTGGCAACGGACCTCTGAGCGCAACTACATGCGGTGGACGGTCTACGACCCCGAGACCGGCTGGTCGAAGGAACGGGGCACCACCAGCAGCGTCCCCTTCGGTCCCGGCATCGACGTGTACAAGGACTCGCTCTGGTCCCTCGGCACGGGCGGCTGGAAACCCTTCCAGATGATGTGCAACCGCTACCAGAAGGAGGACGACACCTGGTACACCAGGCTCTTCGTCAACGACGTCGAGGGCAACTACGTGCTCGCGTCCGACCAGGTCGCGGTGCAGCACGCCAACGACTTCCTGTACTGCGTGAACCACCGCACCGAGGACGACGCCCGCCTGTGGTGGACGCGCTACAACTCGGAGGGCCCCGAGCATGGTTGGTCCCCGCACCGGCCGGTGGAGGACGACCGGGACGTCGCGGTCCGGTCGACCAACCCGGCCGCGACCACCGTCTACGACGGCCTCCTGTACTGCGTGCACGACGACGAGGACGGCTTCCTGCGGTGGATCACCCACGACACCGCCACCGCGACCTGGGGCACCGACCGGCTGGTCCCCGGCGACATCGAGGTCGCCCGGGCACCCGTCGTCGAACGCTTCAAGAACGACCTGTACTGCGTGCACGACCGCGGCGGGGACGAGCTGTACCTCATCACCTACAACAGCGAGACGGACGAGTGGAGTTCCGACGAGCCCATGGTGGACACCGACGGGAACCCGATCCGCACCGGCTACCGGCCCGCCATCGCCCGGTTCAACGACTACCTGTACTGCGTCTACTTCGTCTACGAGAACGCCTACTACGGATCGCTCTGGTGGACCCGGCTCCACGAACTCGGCGACGAGTGGAGCGTCCCGGAACACATCCCCGACGTCTACTCGAGCTCCGGGCTCGACCTCACGCCCTACTACGGCGGCCTGTACTGCATGCACCGGTTCTGAGCCGGCCCGCGCTGCCCGTCCCCGACGATCAGCCGAGGAAGAATCCCGCGGCCTTGACCGCTGCCGCGGCCGGCCCGCCCGCGCGGGACGCGGGCGGGCCGGATCGGGGACGCGGACGGTGTCGGCGGCCTCCTCGTCCATCGCGAGCAGGCCGTCCGCCCGACCTATCAGATACTGCCGGCCGCCGCGGCCCGGCGTGGGAACTCCCTGCCGGGTGCGGGCGGCAGCCCGGTCCGGGCCGGGGCGGTGGGTTCGGCGGCGGGCGCGTCGGGGGACTTCGCGTGTTTGGCCGCGTCGACGGAACCGGGGCCGTGGATGGTGAGTTCGAAGTCCTGGTGCGCCTTGGCGTCCGGCGCGAACGGCAGGCGGATCCGGCCGTCCGCGACCAGGCGGCGCACCTCGGCCCGGCTCAGGCCGAGACCGAGCTGGAGCAGCCGCTCCACCCGGACCGGCGCGGGCAGCTCGAAGCGCACCCGCACCGGGAGCGGGTTCGGGTCGTCGAGCGCGTACAGCGGCATGCGGGTCTCCAGCTCCCACGTCCCGGTCCAGTCGAGCCGGTACCGGTTCTTCGCCGCGAGCGACGCGCTCATCACCAACTCCCGTACCGCTGCCGGGTCGTTGGTCTCGTACGCCACCAGCCGGGCCGGCTCCAGCATCGAGACGTGGGCGCGCTCGTGGACGGGCGCCTTCGAGGTCCGGTCGCACGTCGCGCAGCTCAGCAGCAGCCAGACGTCGAGCAGCTTGCCGTTCGCGTTGACGCGGATCTTCCCCGAGGCGCGGTGCCGCGTGCCGGGGCAGTCCGGGCAGGGCCGGACGACGGTGGGCAGGGCGGACTGACGCACGGCCCACAGGGCCTTGCGGTCGGTATTCATGTGTGTGGGGTCTTTCAGGACTCAGCAGGAGGGCATGCCGAACTCAGTCGGCGGCTCCCGCTCTCTGACGGATGCTCACGAGGGGCGCGACCGATCGCCCCGGGGCCGGTTCGTCAGGCTCCGAGGTCGATCGCGCGACAGGTACGTACTACGTGGCAGTCATCAAAAGTCCATGCGGGAGATCATGATCGGGACGGCGCCCCGCGGCAACCGGATTTCCCCCCGCCCTCGGCCGGCCCCGCCCACCTCCCGCGCCACCTCCACCGGGCGGGCGCTTGGATCTTCCCGGTCCGTGCGAGTCGCTACCGGGGTGGCAGGGGCTGATGCCGGGACGGCCATGGACGGTCGGTCGGTCAGGCGGGACGGTAGTCCGCGTGCGGCGTCGCCCGTTCCCATGCGACCTCGTAGGCCGCCAGGTACCGCTGGGCCAGGTCCGGATCGGTCCGGACCTCCATACCGGCCTCGGCCCACTGCCCGTTCCCGGCGAAGTGGTGCAGGATCACCACCTCGTCGTCCATGACCCAGCCGTCCAGGCCGGGCAGGAGCAGGTCGCCGGCGCGGGAACGCGGCAGCCACCACACGTCCTCCCCCGCCGCGATGTTCGGGAACGTCACGGCGTACTCGTACCGGATGTAGTCGGCCACCGGCTCGGGGACGACACGCAGTCGGCGCACGGCGACCCCACGGCCGGTCGCCTCGGCCACCACGTCCAGCCGCGACCGCCACCAGGACTCGCGGTCCGCCGGATCGAGCCACCTGCCCTGCTGCCAGGCGATGAACTCGGGGTCGTCCAGCGTGCAGCCGTCGCGCATCTCCGGATGCACCGCCGAGCACCGCGCCCTGGCCGACTGCTCACGAACCGCCGTTGACCTCACTGTCCGGCCGGGGGGATGAACTGGATCACGGCCCTCCGGTGAAGGGCCGCCAAGGGCGTGAAGGAAGCAGTGCCGCAGCCCCCGGCGCGTGGGCGGCGGGGGCTGGCGGGGTCAGGCGTCCTCGTCGGGCGGCGGGGCCGCGCGGAGGGTGGTGACGACGCCCAGGGCGACGATGGCGGTCGCGAGGGCGAGGAGGACGGCGAAGGCCGTCCCGATCAGGTATCGCACGAGGTCCTGCGCTCGGCGTCGAGGAGCAGGGTGAGGAGGTTCAGGAGGGTCGACGCCGGCGCCGTGTTGAAGCGGACGAGGACGCGGCCGTCCATGGTCCGGTCGGTGCCGATCGAGGGGAAGATCAGGCCGAACTCGCGTCCCCGCTCCACGACTTCGTCCAGGAGGGCGCTGATGTGGTCCTCGGTGTAGTAGCGGATCCGGGGGTCGGTCGGCAGCATCGGGTGACGGCCGGGACGGTAGATCATCAGACGGCGCCCTTCCGCAGCTCGAACCAGACGGATTTGGCACGCTCGTGCGGGTCGACGCCCCAGCCGTGGGTGAGGGCGGCGACGAGCTGGAGGCCCCGGCCGGACTCGGCGAGCAGGGACAGCGGCGGGCTGGAGGGCAGGACGGGGCTCTCGTCCGTGACGGAGACCCGGAGGACGTCCCCCTCGGAGATGATCTCGACCAGCGGCGCGGGGGTTTCGGTGTGCCGCCAGGCGTTGACGAGCAGCTCGCAGAGCGCGAGCTGCGCGTCGAAGATCGGGGAGGCGGGCCAGCCGACGCGGGTCATGGTGTTGCGGAGCGTCTGCCGCGCGACCGCGATGGTGGGGGTATTGATGTGACGCATGGGAGTTCTCCCGAGGCGTGAGTGAGGGGGAACCGGCGGAACATGTGTCGCCGTGAGCCAGGCCGGTGGAGAAGGACATGGCTGCTCTGCGGTGCTTGCTAGCAGGCGTTACTGACGATCCGTCGGATCGATGTGAGATCGACCCTAGCGCAGGCCAGTATCCAATTTTCCACTCTTGGGGGAAGTTCACCCTAGGGTGGTAACTGGTGGACCGCCGCTCGACGCGCGCGGCACACTGGCCACACGCACGCCTGGAAGGAAGCCATGCCGCCACGATCGAACCCAACGCTCCGTCAACGCAGGCTTGGCACTGAGCTGCGGAGAATGCGCGAACGGGCTGGCTACGGTGGCTCAGAGTTGGGCCGTATTGTCGGAATGAGTCCGGCTCAGGTCACTCAGATGGAATCAGGACGAATCGGCATCAGTGTCGACCGTCTCCGCACCATCGCCACTGCATGCCATTGCGCCAATCCCCCGCTGGTCGACGCCCTCGCCGAGATGATCGGCGAGCGTGGGCGAGGTTGGTGGGAGGAGTATCGCGAAGTCCTGACGGGAGACTTCCTCGAAGTCGCAGAGATCGAGAGCTATGCCACGGCACTCTCCACCTGCACGACCACCTACATCCCGGGCTTGCTGCAGACCGGCGCCTATGCCTCCGCAGTCTTCACGCGGGTCTGTCCCCCGCTGTCCCATGCGGAGATCGACCTCCGCACCGCCTTCCGCGTGCAACGGCAGCAGATAGTTCGCTCGGGCAAGACTCGACTCCAGGCGTTCGTCCATGAAGCCGCGCTGCGGATGCAGTTTGGTGGTCCCAAGGTCCTTGCCGAGCAGCTCGATGCGCTCCTCAAAGACTCCGAGCACCCGGGGATCTTGATCCGTGTAGTGCCATTCGCTGTCGCCACATTCCCAGGCGCTTCCGAGAACCTCACGTTCGCCAGAGGGCCGATTCCCGAGCTGGACACTGTCCAGATGGATGTTGCCCAAGGCGTCCTGTTCTTCGACTCCCCAGCAGACCTGGCCATGCATCGAACCATCTTCGATCGCTTGGACGACCTGGCACTCTCCCAGGAGAAGTCGCGGGACCTCATTCAATCTGCCAGGAAGGAAGCGGAGAACAGCAATGCCTGAGTCCCACTGGCAGAAGTCCAGCTACAGCGGCGCGACCAATGAGTGTGTGGAGGTCCGTACGGTGAGCGGCGCTGTCGAACTCCGCGAGTCCGACGAGGGCCACCTCACCCTCCGTACCACCCCCATCGCCCTCGCCTCTCTCCTCCACGGCATCAAGGCCGGCGAGTTCGACCACCACGCCTGAACCCTGTGCGCAGGAAGTCGGCCCGCCCGACTTCCTGCGCAGACACCCCACCGGAACCGCTCCGACGCCGTCGTCCCCGGCGCCGGGGACCGTTGTTCGCCGCCCGGCGGATCCTTGCGCTCCGCAAGGGCCCGCCGACAGAGGGCCCCTGCTTCCTCAGTGATCATCACGCGGCACCCGCCAGGACCTGACGATCACCCGGTGTGCCGCCGGACCGTACACGGCGCTCTCCGCCAGCGCGTCCCATGCCCGGATGTGGAGCGCGACGTCCGCCGGATCGTCCAGCCACATCTCCGCGTGCCAGGACTCGGTGATCACCAACGTGCCGTCATGGATCGAGAACCCGACTCCCGCAGGCACTTGCAGATCGGCTTCGAAAGGAACGATTCCCAACCGAACGTTCCCACCCGCCAGCCACGGCATCAAAGCCTTCATCTGGGCGGCCATCACGGCCGGCGAGCAGAGACGGGACAGGAGCGCCCCTTCCCACACCAGGAAGTGGAACGAACGCGAGCGATCGGCGAGCACCCTCTGGCGCTCCATCCGAGCCGCCACCGCCGCCTCGACATCACGGATCGAGGGATGAACCCTGGTGTACCGGGCGAGGACCGCCCGAGCGTACTCAGCCGTCTGCAGCAGGCCGGGAATGAGAGTCGGATCGAACGACTGACGATGCCCGGTCTTCTTTCCCTGCGCGGCATGCGCCTCCTGCACGGGTCGCGCGCCACCCGCGAGCTGGCGCCTCCACGACCGGTACTGCGTCTCCAGCGTCCGTAGTCGGCCCACGAGTTCGGCAGCGGCGTCAGGCCTGCCGACGGCCTCCGCCCACGCGACCAGATCCACTGTGCCGGGCGACTGCCTTCCATTCTCCAACTTGCTGACCTTGGACTGCGGCCAACCCAACAGCGCGGCCAGGGCGCGGCCGGACAAGCCGCTCTCGGTGCGGAGTTCACGCATCCGGGCACCGAGAGCAACCCGTGCCTGCTGAAAGTCGGTGCTCACATAGCGGAAACTACCTGAGCCCGGAACTCCGCGTAGCGCACCGCGTGGTGCCAGGCGGCGTCACGGGCCTGGCAGGCGCGAAGGACCTCCAACGGGTCGGTGACCAGTTCCATGCCGACGGTGCGCTCCCCTTCGAAGTGAAAGCGCGCGACCGTGCGGGAGTCGAAGAGCCAGAAGTCCGATAGCCCGGCCAGCCCGGCGGCGTCGGCGTCCGAGCGCCACATGTACCGGATGTCCTCACCGGCCGCCACGTTGGTTCGGGCGCACGCCAGCAGGTACCGCTGCCCTTCGGTCGGCGGGTTGTCCACCAGCCGGACCCGCTCGAACCGCTTGCCCTTGTCGACCATGCGGCGCACGTTCTCGAACCAGGGGTGCCCGACCTCGCCATCGGTGTCTCCGCTGCGGAGGAACTCGGAGTAGGAGGGCATCTGCTTGTCGGACAGATAGCCGGTCCTCGTCTCCAGCCGCCACGCGGTGTGCTCGAAGCCATCGTTGATGAACTCGGTGATCCTCTGCTGCGGCACGAACTCCGGCACGGTCGTCGACTCCCTCGGCGCGAACCTCACGAGCAGTTCGCGAGGCACGACTACGAAGCCTTCATCCTCCTTCACGTACTTGAGTTGCGCCACATCCTCCGGGTCCGTCACCGCGTATCCCTGCACCAGCACCTCGCCGGTGTCCATGTCCTCGTACAGCGTCGGACAGTCCCCGACACCAGAGGTGCTACCCACTACTTGCAGCCGCCTTGCCATGGTCCTTCTCCTGTCCGAGAGCTCGGAAGACCTCATGATCTACGCCAACTTGCTCTGCATCATGGATGATTCTCGATTATTCTCAGACGTCTCCGAACCGCCATGGCTCCTCGCATCGCGGCACCCTCGCGAGACTCGCCGATTCTTCTGACAGTGCCTCACTCTCGTGGTCCACATAGTCGAGAATCACGAATCCGATACTCGCTCAACATGGTTACCCGGGCGTTCCGGGTAAGACCGACCGACCTTAAGGGGGACGACTGTGAGCCTGAACCAGGAGCGTGCGCCGGTCGGCTACGACGAGATCGAAGCCGGGGCCGAAGGCGTCGGGCAACCCGGAGCGGCGGCCGAGCTGTCGGCGAGGTTGCGCGCCTTCGAGTCAGGGACCCGCTCCTGGCGGCGGCAGTTGGCCGCCGGGCACAAGCCGGTGCAGGACACGCTGACCGCCGAGCACGACCGCTCGACGGTCATGCGCGCGTGGGAGGGCGCCATGGTCGCCGGCATGCTCCAGACGCCCGACTACGCCCGGCACGTCTTCAGCGCATTCGTCGACCTCCACCGGTCACCGCGCGACGTCGAGGAAGCCGTACGCGCCCGCGTCCAGAGGCAGGAGAGCCTGTACCGGCCGGGCCGGAAGTACCACATCGTCATGTGGGAATCCGCGCTGCGCGGTCTGATCTGCCCCCCGGCCGTGATGGCCGCCCAACTCGACCGGCTCAGCGGCGTGATCGGGCTGGACACCGTCTCCCTGGGCATCGTCCCGTTCGAGGCCTCGCTCACCTTGCCGCCGGCCAACGGCTTCTGGATCCACGACGACCGGCTCGTCGTCGTCGAGGACTGGCACGCCGAGCTCTGGCTCGACCAGCCGGACAACGTGGCGCTGTACCGGCGCGTCTGGGACACGCTGGCCGACTCCGCCGTCTACGGCGCCGACGCCCACCGGGTCGTCGCGCGGTGCCGCCGGGCTCTCGGGGACGGGTGAGGAATCCCAGCGGCTCGAATACCCGAGAATCACGCGCCCGCCCTCGAATCGGACACGCCTAACGTGCTCACTGACACCCGTGATCAGCACGGGAGTTGACCGACAGCAAAAAGGGGAAGCGCATGCCCGAGTTCGACGGTGGCAAGCACGGTGGCGGCCAGGGCAACGGCCAGGGCGGCGGTCAGCAGGACGACTCCAGCAGCGGCAACAAGCACGGTGG
The DNA here is from genome assembly GCF_042885595.1 of Kitasatospora sp. NPDC058046. NCBI lineage: Bacteria > Bacillati > Actinomycetota > Actinomycetes > Kitasatosporales > Streptomycetaceae > Kitasatospora > Kitasatospora sp. NPDC058046. The sequence goes on along the minus strand of NZ_JBHVRS010000018.1, from coordinate 126,924 downwards.
CGGCGGCAGCGACGAGGGCGGGAACACCTCGGACGGCAGCGGCCCGGCGTCCGGGCACTGAGGCATGAGCGACCGACACGAAGCGGAGGCCGGCCGGGCCAGGCTGGCCTCCGCGCTCATCGCGAACGGGTCCCTCGCCCCCGACTGGCTGGCGTCGTACCACGCCGTTCCGCGCCACTGGTTCGTCCCTGACCTGATCTGGCCGGGCCGGGCGGACGGGGTGCGCCAGGGCGAGTCCGTGCACCGCTTCGCCGATCCGGACGGGTGGTTGGGCGCCGTCTACTCCGACGCGCCGCTCACCACGCAGTGGGACGACGGCGAGCACAGCGGGTTCGACCGCGGCACCGTGCCCACCTCCTCCAGCTCCATGCCGACCATGGTGTTCTCCATGCTCGCCGCCCTGGGCGTGGCGGACGGCGACCGGGTGCTGGAGATCGGCACCGGCACCGGGTGGAACGCCGCTCTGCTCTCCCACCGCGCGGGGGCCGGGAACGTCGTCTCGGTCGAGGTGGACGAGGACAGCGCGGCCGCCGCACGGCACCGGCTCGCCCGCGCCGGGTACCGGCCCCGGCTCGTGGTGGGCGACGGCTCGGAGGGCTTCGCCGACGGCCCGCCGTTCGACCGGATGATCGCCACCTGTTCGGTCCACCGGATTCCGTACGCCTGGATCGAGCAGTCCCGGCCCGGCGCCGTGATCGTCGCCCCGTGGGCGCCCGAGTACGGCGGGGAGGCCGTCGTCCGGCTCACGGTCGGTGACGACGGCACGGCGAGCGGCCGGTTCGTCAGGTCGTCCGCCTTCATGCGGCTGCGCCGGCAGCGGACCGTTCGGCCCGGCAGCCTGGAGTACCTGTCCGGGCCGTGGCCGGCCGACGGGGCGGTCTCGTCGACGGCCCTCTCCCCCGACGCCGTCGGCGGGTGGCCGGCCATGTTCGCCATCGGCGTGCAGGTGCCCGGCGCGTTCCCGCTGACCGAGCGGTACGCCGACGGCACGTACACGCTGTGGCTCCACGACACGGCCGTCACGTCCTGGGCCACCGCCGACTGGGAGCCCGGCCGGACCGCCTACGAGGTGGTGCAGTCCGGCCCCCGCGGCCTGTGGGACGAGGTGGAGGCGGCCTGGCGCTGGTGGCGTCGCCGGGGGCAGCCCGGCTTCGACCGGTTCGGGCTCACCGCCACGCCCGAGGGGCAGACGGTGTGGCTGGACAGGCCGGACAACCCCGTACCGGCGCCGCACTGACCGGAGTGGGAAGTCGGCCCGGCCGACTTCCCACTCCGCGCCCCTCGCCCTCCCCCGGGCGGGGGCGCGACCGGGCGGGGGCGCGACCGGGCGTACGTCTACACCGCTCCGCCGAGCCGCTGGTAGAGGACGTGCCGGGACTGCCGGGTGCGGCTCACGAGGCCGGCCCGGTGGAGGATCTGCAGATGGTAGGAGGCCGTGGCCGGGCTCAGGTACAGCCGCTGCGCGAGCTCCGTCGTGGAACGCGGCTGGCTCAGCTCCGCCAGCAGCCTGCGCCGCATCGCGCCGATCAGCGGGTGGTCCCGCTCGGGCGCCAGGCAGTCCGCCGGCCCGGCCGGGTAGACGATCAGCGGGGTGCGCGGGGCCGGCACGCCGGGCGGCTCGCCCGCGCAGAACAGCGCCCAGTCGACGAAGACGCTCGGTGTCAGGATCACCCCGTCCGCGTCCACCGTCAGCCGGTGGATGCTGCCCGTCCGCAGGTGCACGATCAGCTCGCCCTCGCGCCACTCCAGGTTCGGCGCCAGGTGGTTGAGCGCCTCGGCGAGCCCGGACCGGGCGATCTCCGACGCCCGCGCGGTGACGTCGGCCTCCAGCCTGGCCCGGATCCCCGGCCACGACGTCGCCAGTGCCCCGTGCCAGAACCGCGCCATCTCGTCGGCGAGGCGGCGCGCGACGTACTCCTCCCCCCGCTCCAGGGCCCGCAGCAGCTGCCGCGGCGGCGGGTGGCCGGAACCCCGGTCCCACGCGTGCCCGTTGACGGCTCCCGCCAGTTCGTAGTGGACCCGCTCCCGCGGGGTCGTCGCGATCTGGTGCAGCGCCGTGTCGATGTCGGTCAGGAACGCCGGGGGCTCCGGCCGGATGAAGTCCGGCGCGTACCCGAGCGGACCGCCCCCGCCGACCACGGCCAGCAGCCCCAGCCGGTTGCGGGACAGCGCCTCCGTCGCCCTGGCCCGCCACTGCGGGGTGAGCGTGCCCGGGCTGAAGCCGACGAGGCGCAGCAGGTCCTTCGCCGCGCCCACCGGTGAGACCGCGAACCTGACGCCCCCCAACCCCCGGGCCCCCAGGCGGATCCGGATCACGCGCGCTCCCCCTTCGCCAGCCCCTTCGAAAGAAATCGAATCATTCGATCGGTCGATCGGCTTGGCGTTTGCTGGATTCACCGCACAGTCCAGCCCCGAGAGGAACAGGACCCGTGATCGTTCACAAGAAGCTGGCCGCCGTCGCCGTCGCCACGGCAGCCCTCGTCGTCGGCGCCACCGGCGCGGCGTCCGCCCAGGGCGCCGGGTCCGCCGGTGGTACCGGTGGTGCCGGTCACGTGGTCTGGAGCCAGGGCCAGGCGCCCGGCACCCAGGCGGGCGCCCAGGCCGGCGCGCTCACCGCCGGCCTCTACGTCCGGATCTACAGCCTGTACCGGGGGACCACCGGCCAGTGCCTGGACGCCGACGCCACCAACGGCGGCAACGGCACCCGGGTGCAGGTGTGGGGGTGCAACGGCACCGCCCAGCAGGAGTGGTTCCTGTCCACCGACGGCAGCCTGGAGAACGTGCGGTTCCCGGGCATGTGCCTGGACGCCGACACCAACGGCGGCGGCGGCAACGGCACCCGGGTGCAGCTGTGGCAGTGCAACGGCACCACCCAGCAGAAGTGGTACCACCCGTCCGGGGACCTGGCCATCTACAACGTCCGCTACAACAACGGCAACAACACCGTGCTGGACCGCGACATCAACGTCGCCGGCAACGGCGCCCAGACCCAGCTGTGGGTCAAGAACTTCCAGTCCCAGCAGTGGTGGGACATCCGCACCGCGTGACGCCGACCCGGAGGAGACCACCCATGCCAACCACCGGCCACAGCACAGCGGCCCGCCCCCGGACGAGGCTCGGCACGGGGGCCCTCGGGCTCCTCGCCGCGCTCGCGTTCGCCGTCGGGGCGACGCCGGCCTCGGCGTCGGCGCCGACCGCGACGGGGCAGGGCGGCGGAGCCTCGTCCCCCTCGGTCAGGGACGGGGAGATCGTGGAGCTCTGGAACTACAACAGCCAGCACTGCCTGTCGGTCGGGGCCGGGAGTACGGCGGGCGGGGCCGGGATCATCCAGTGGTCCTGCTACGGCGGCGCCGAGCAGTACTGGGGCCTCTACCCGATGCCGAACTCCGGTGGCGGCTACGAGATCGTGAACAAGAACAGCGGCAAGTGCCTGGCCGATCCGGCGAGTTCACCGAACGCCGGCGTCCAGCTGATCCAGTACGGCTGCGACAAGGGGCCGGAGCAGACCTGGTACTTCGGCTCGAACCCGGACACGGGCTTCGCGCAGATCAGCAACCGGGCGAGCGGCCTGTGCGCCGCGGTCGGCGGTTCGAGCACGACGCCGGGCGCCCCGGTCGTCCAGTGGCCCTGCACCGGCGGCTCCGAGCAGCGGTGGACGACGTCCGGTTGACGGCCGGACGACCGGACGGCCGCCGGTGACCGGGTCTCGCGGCTTCTCCCCCACGAAGCCGCGAGACCCGGCCCGACGCAGCCCGGCCCGACGCAGCCCCGGCGGGCGGCTGCCCGTCCGTCAGAGGCGGTCGGCGTCCAGGACGGCCCGGGCGAAGGCCTCGGGTGCCTCCTGGGGGACGTTGTGGCCGACCTCGGGCAGGGTGCGGTGGAGGTACGGCCCGGTGAAGAGGTCGCGGTAGGAGGCGCCGTCGCCGGGGGCGGTGAAGGGGTCGCGGCCGGGGTCGAGGGTGACGGTGGGCACGGCGATCCGGGGGCGGGCGGCGAGCCGGTGCTCCAGCTGGTCGTAGCGGCGCTCGCCGTCGGCCAGGCCCAGGCGCCAGCGGTAGTTGTGGATGACGATCGCCGCGTAGTCGGGGTTGTCGAAGGCGGCGGCGGTGCGCTCGAAGACGGCGTCGTCGAAGGCCCAGGTCGGCGAGACCTGCCGCCACACCAGGCGACACAGCTCGCGGCGCCTGTCCCGGTCCTCCATGGCGAGGCGCCCGCGTTCGGTGGCGAAGTAGAACTGGTACCACCAGGTGTGCTCGGCGGCGGGTGCCAGCGGCTCCTTCTGCGCCTCGACGTCGGTGATCAGGTAGCCGCCGACCGAGACCAGGGCCCTGACCCGCTCGGGCCACAGCGCGGCGATGACGTCGGCGGTGCGCGAGCCCCAGTCGAAGCCGGCCAGCACGGCCCGCCGGACGCCCAGCGCGTCCATCAGGGCGAGCACGTCGAGGGCGACGGCGGACTGCTGGGCGTTGCGCACCGTGCGGTCGGACAGGAAGCGGGTGCTGCCGTGGCCGCGCAGGTAGGGGACGATCACGCGGTAGCCCCGGGCGGCGAGCAGCGGGGCGACGTCGACGTAGCTGTGGATGTCGTACGGCCAGCCGTGCAGGCAGATCACGGCGGGGCCGTCGGCCGGCCCGTCCTCGGCGTAGCCGACATCGAGCACGCCTGCCCGGACCCGGGCCAGGCGGGAGAAACCGGTCCGGCCGGGCACGGGGGACCCGGCCGGACCAGCGGGGGCGGCAACCCCGGCAACCCCGGCGGCCCCGGCAACCCCGGCGGCCGGCGGCGGGGCGGCCAGGGACAGCGCGGTGGTGCCCGCGCCGAGTCCGACGGCCCTGGTGAAGGTGCGCCTGTCGATCATTCCGGTTCCTCCGCCTTCGCGAACGTGCCGTCCGGGAGCACGAACTGACGGTTCGTCAACGTACCGGACCGCCTCCGGCTGCCGTGGGTGGCGCCCGGGGCCCCGCCGGAGCGGGCCGGACAGGACCGGGTGGGGGCGAGGGGGCCTGGGTTGCGGGTGGGGGCCGGGGTGGGAGGCAGGCGGCGGCGACGGCGCCCCGGCGGCGAGCCCCGGGCGCGGCCACGGCATGATGTGCCCATGGCCTTCGCAACCCTCCTCGGCGAGCGCCGCGCACGTGAACTCGCCGGACGGCCGTGAGCCGGCCGGTCGAGCCGGGATCGCCCGGCGCCGGATTCGCGTTCGTGGGACGTCAACCTGAACTGGACCGTCTCACCGACTCCATGCTCCGCCCGCCCGCCGTCGTCCTGATCGAGGGCGAGGCCGGCCTGGGCAAGTCCCGCCTGGTGGCCGAGGCCGCGGCCCGGGCCGCCGCCGCGGGCCGCCGGGTGCTGACCGGCTTCTGCCACCCGCTGCGCGAGCCGCTGCCCTTCGGCCCGGTGGTGGACGCGCTGCGCGGCGTCGGCCCGTTCCTGCCGCCCGCGGACCGCATCCCGGCGAGTGCCGGGGCGCTGCGCCCGCTGCTGCCGGACCTCGCCGACCGGCTCCCGCCCCCTCCCCCGGGCGCCCCCGGCGAGGGCCCGCCGGGGCTGCGGCTGCTGGTGCAGGCGGTGCGGGCGCTGCTGGGCGCGCTCGGTGAGACCGTCCTGGTCGTCGAGGACCTGCACTGGGTGGACGACGCGACCCGCGAGCTGCTCCTGCTGCTGGCCCGGGACGTGCCGCCCGGCCTGGCCCTGGTGCTCACCTACCGGGCCGAGGACCTGCCGCCGGACACCCCCGTGCTCGGCGCCGCCTACCGGCGCCCGGCCGGGGTGGGCGGCGCGCTGCTGCGGCTGTCCCCGCTCGCCGAGGCCGAGGTGCACGAACTGGCGCGGGCCGCGCTCGGCCCGCGCGCGACCGCGGCCCTCACCCGGGTGCTGTTCGAGCGCAGCGAGGGCCTGCCGCTGGTCGCCGAGGAGGACCTGATCACGCTGGGCGAGCGGCGCGGCGCGGACGCGCTGACCACCGCCGCGGACCTGGCCGCCGACCTGGAGCAGTCCGAGGTGCCGCGCGGCCTGCGCGACGCCGTCACCGAGCGGCTGGCCGTGCTGTCCCCGGACGCGGCCGCGATCGCCTGCGCGGCCGCGGTGCTCGGCGTGCCGGCCGGGGAGGAGCTGCTCGCCGCCGTGGCCGGCCTCGACGCGCAGGCCGCAGCGGACGGCCTGACCGAGGCGCTGCGGGCGGCGGTGCTCAACGAGAAGCCGCTGGCCCGGTACGGCTTCCGGCACGTCCTGGCGCAGCAGGTGGCCTACCGGCGGCTGCCGGGGCCGCGGCGCGGCGCCCTGCACCGGCGCGCGGTGGCGGCGCTGGGCGCGCGCGAGCCGAGGCCGCTGGTGCAGATCGCCCATCACACCCTGGCGCTGGGCGACCGGGCGGCCTGGCAGGAGGTGGCGGAGGCCGCCGCCGACCAGGCGGTGGCGCTCGGGGACAGCGGCAGTGCCGGGCCGCTGCTGCGCCGGCTGCTGGACGAGCCGGACCTGGACCCGCGCCGGCGCGGGCGGGCGGCGCTGGCGCTGGCGCGGATCGCCGCCGACGGGGTGGACTCGCTGGCGAGCGCCGCGACGCTGACCGCGATCATCGCCGATCCGCGGCTGCCGGTGCCCGACCGGGGCGAGATCCGGCTGTCGCTGGGCTTCCTGATGGCCGTGCACGGCGGGGACCGGGCCGGTTTCGACCGGATCGAGGAGTCCTTGGAGGAGCTGGAGCAGCGCCCGGACCGGGCGGCCCGGGCGATGGTGGCGCTGGCCATGAACGAGCGCGACGGCGCCGGGGAGCGCGCCTGGCAGTGGCTGGAGCGGGCCGAGCGGGTCCTGGCGGCGAGCCCGGACGAGGAGGTCGCGGCGGCCGTACGGGCCACCCGGCTGACCTTCCTGGCCCGCGAGGGCGACCCGTCGGTGTGGGAGCGGCTGGAGGCGCTGCCGCGCAGCTCGGAGCGGCCGGAGATCGTCCGGCAGACCACCCGCGCGCTGTACAACGTGGGCGAGATCGCCGTCGAGCTGGGCCACGACCGGCGGGCCGCGCGGCTGTTGGAGGAGAGCCGGCGGCTGGCCCGGCAGGCGGCGATCCCGTACCTGGAGTGCTACAGCCGGATCGCGCTGGCGCGGCTGGACGGGCTGGCCGGGCGGTGGGAGGGGCTGGAGGAGCGGCTGGCCGCGCTGGGCGCCGAGTTCCCGGACCTCGCGATGGCCGGCATCGAGCAGGCGCTGCTGCTGGGCCGGCTGGCGGCCGCGCGCGGGCAGCTCGCGGTGGCGTACGCCCGGTTCGCGGAGGCGGAGCCGTACGGGGAGCGGGAGTCGCAGGTGACCGGGGCGCTGCGGGTGGCGGCCGGGCCGGCGGCGCTGCTGCTGGCGGAGGGCGACGTCGCGCGGGCGGCGGCGGTGGTCGCGCCGGCGTTGGACACCCTGCGCGCGGCGGGGGCCTGGCCGCGGGCGGCGGAGCTGCTGCCGGTGGCGGTGGAGGTGCTGCTGGCCGGGGGCGACCGGGCGGGCGCGGCGGAGCTGGCCGGGCAGGCGGGGGCGGGCCTGGAGGGCCGGGACGCCCCGGCCCCCCTGGCGGCGCTGGCCTTCGCCCGGGGCCTGCTGCTGGCCGACGGGGGCGACCCGGCGGGCGCGGGCGCGGAGTTCGTGCGCTGCGCCGGGCTGTGGCGGGAGATCGGGCGCCCGTACGAGGCGGCGCGGGCGGAGGAGCGGGGCGCCGCGGTGTCGGCGGGGGTCGACCGGGCGGCGGCCGGGGAGCTGATCGGCGCCGCCGAGCGGGCCTACCTGGCGCTGGGCGCGGCCTGGGACGCGGCCCGCTGCCAGCGGCTGCGGCGCGAGCTGGGCCTGGGGCGGGCGGCCTCGCCGGGGCGGCGCGGCTACGGCGAGCGGCTGTCGCCGCGCGAGCGGCAGGTCGCGGCGCTGGCGGCGCAGGGCGCGGCGAACCAGGACATCGCCCGGGCGCTGTTCCTGTCGACCCGTACGGTCGAGCACCACGTGGCGAGCGCGCTGCGCAAGCTGGGGGTGGGCCGGGCGGGGCTGGGCGAGGCGCTGGCCGCGGAGGACGGGGCCTCCTGAGGAAAAAGGGGGTCCCGCCCGCTCCCTCAAGAGGCGGGACCCTGTCCGTGGTGTCGGCCGTGCCGGTGGTGGGTGGGTGGCCGGTCAGCCGTGCCGGTGGTGGCCGGCGCGCTCGACGAGCCGGGAGAGCCGGGCCAGGCGGGCCAGGCCCGGGCGGCGCAGGCCGCTGCCGCTGCGGCGGGCGGGCAGGACCAGTCCGGGGTCCGGGGCGGTGAAGTGCGCGTCGGCGTAGAGCCGCAGGCGTTCGCGACGGGTCATGGGGGCGACCTCCGGGGGGTGAGGGGTCGTCGGCTTGGGCGGGTTCCAGGAAACCGGCTGGGCCGGGGCGGGAACAATGCGTACCGCTACCCAATCCCCCGTACCGAATCCTGGGTACCCACCGCTCCCCCGGAGCGGCGGACGGCACACCCCGGAGCGGCGGACGGCACACCCCGGGCCGTCCGGCCACCGGTGCTGACCCGGGCGGGTGAAGAAACCACCCGTCAGGCTTCGATTCCCGCCGGCGCAGGTACGAGGTTCTGCTGTCCGTGTCGCCTCCCGACAGCGAGGTTCCCGTGTCACCTGTCCGACGGCTGCGGCCGCGTCCACCGCACGTCCTGTCCGCGCTGCTGGCGGTGGTGCTCGGTGCGGGCGCCGCGGCCCTGGCGCCGCCGCTCGCCGCGGGGGCGCCGCACACCGGGCACGCCCGGGCGGCCGCGAAACCGGCGGCCAGGGCCGCCGAGGCCGCCGCGCCGAAGCCGCGCGGGGCCGGGACGCAGCGTCCGATCGGCCCGGACCCGGTGGTCGACCTGCTGGCGCACGGCAACCTCACGATGGCCTCCAACTCGGTGCTGACCTGCGACGACAGCGACGGCACGGTCTGCTCGGACACCGAGGGCTCGAACAACGGCCGGACCAAGTTCATCAAGGTCGACCCGAACGCCCCGGGCCCCAACGCCGCCTCCGCGCAGCTGCTGCTGCCGGCCGGGGCGAACGTGCTGTCCGCCCGCCTGTACTGGCAGTTCAACCCGACCAACACCAGCACCGCGGGCGGCACCTCCGGGGACATCAACAAGGGCAACCAGGTGTCCTGGAAGGTCCCGGGCGCGAGCGGCTACCAGCAGGTGACCGCGGACACCTACGACTGGTTCGACCAGAAGGTCGGCGGGAACCCGCCGGAGCCCCTGCTGGCCGGCGGGGCGGTCAAGGACGTGACGGCCGAGGTCCGGGCCGCCGGCCCGGGCAGCTACACCGTCGCCGACATCCAGGCGTGCGCCGGCCGCTCCTCCGCGCAGAACTACGGCGGCAACAACGTCGGCTGCTGGGGCGGCTGGTCGCTGGTCGTCGCGTACGAGGACCAGGCCGAGCCGCTGCGCTACCTCCAGGTCTGGGACGGCTACCAGCTGCTGCGCGACCCCGACAACTCGACCACGCTGACGCTCGGCGGCATCCGCACCCCCGCCACCACGGCCCCGCGGGCCACCATGGGGATCACCGTGGGCGACGGCGACGCGCCGATCGCCGGGGACACCCTGGCGGTCGGCTCCACGCCGGAGAACCTGACCCTCCTGCCGATGCCCGGCCCCAACGGGGTCGGCACCGACAACGCGTTCACCAGCCGGATCGACCACGTCGCCGCGGACGGCACCGGCACCAACATCACCACCCGCGACCCCGACCCGGTCAACAACTACGGCTACGACGCCCGGATGATCGACGTCACCGGCAAGATCCCGGCCGGCAGCGAGCAGGCCCTGGTCCGGATCAGCGGCGCCGGCGACGCCCTGGAGCCGCAGGCCGCCTGGCTCGCCCTCGACGCCCTCGAACCCGACCTGCGGATCACCAAGGCCAACACCCCGCCGGGCAGCCCCGACGACAACCCGCCCGGCCTGGTCGGCCCCGGCGAGACCATCACCTACACCTTCTCGGTGGCCAACCGCCGCCAGGACGGCAGCAGCACGGACCTCGACACCGCCACCGGCGTCACCCTGACCGACACGATCCCGGCCGGCACCACCTTCGTCCCCGCCTCCAACCCGGCCTGCCAGGCCGGCGGACAGACCGTCACCTGCACCGTCCCCGACCTGCCCCCGGGCGCCGAGGCCAACGTCGCCTTCCAGGTCACCGTCGACGCCTCGACCGCCGTCGGCACCCACCTCGACGACACCGCCACCCTGCGCTTCGAGGGCAGCCAGACCCGGCGGGCCCAGGAGCGCACCAGCAACACCGTGCGCAACACCGTGGCCGCGGTGCCCGGCTACACCGTCCTCAAGACGGCCACCCCCACCACCGCCAAGCCCGGTGACACCGTCCGCTACCGGATCCAGGTCACCAACACCAGCCAGGTCGACGCCCCCGGCGTCACCCTCACCGACGACCTGGCCGGCGTGCTGAACTCCGCCGCCTACGGCAACGACGCCGCCGCCGACCGCGGCCAGGTCCAGGTCTCCGGGACCACGCTGACCTGGAGCGGGGACCTGCCGGTCGGGGCCACCGCGACCATCACCTACTCCGTCACCGTGCGCTCCACGCTGACCGCCGACGCCGTGCTGCGCAACGCCGTCACCTCCACCACCTACGCGAACAACTGCGCGCAGGGCTCGACCGACGCGCGCTGCCGCACCGAGGTCCCGGTCACCGTGCCCAGCCCGAGCCCGTCGCCGAGCCCGTCGCCCAGCCCGAGCCCGACGTCCTCGCCGAGCCCCGGCCCGACGACCTCGCCGCAGCCGAGCCCGAGCCCGACCCACGCTCCGCCGCCCGGCCACGGCGGCGAGCTGCCCGAGACCGGGAGCAACGCGGCCACGGTCCTGCCCTTCGTCGGCCTCGCCGCGCTCGGCGCCGTCGCGGCGGGCCTGCTCCTGCTGCGCAGGAGCCGCCGCACCCGCTGAGCCCCGCACCCGCACCCACACGACCCCACGGCCGCGCCCACGCCCCCCGCGTGGGCGCGGCCCCGTGCTGTCGTCCGCCACCGGGCACGCCGCGGCCCCGCACCGCCGACGGGGGCGGTGCGGGGCCGGGGCGGTACGGGGCCGGGGCGCCGGTCAGCCGCGCGGGGCGGTGTCCAGGGCGCGGGCGTCGGCGGCGATCAGGCCGGCCCGGTCGGCGACGACGCCGCGGCCGGCCTGGTCCTCGGCCCAGGCGGCGAGCGGCTGGTACTGGCCCTGGCCGAGCATCGTGGTCAGGGTGGCGACGGCGTTGCGGTCGGCGCCGGAGGTCAGCACCAGGGCGGCCAGGCCGGTGGGGGTGGCGGCGACGGTGAACCCGGTGGTGGTCTCGGCGCGGCCGCCGGGGCCGGTGGCCTCGGCGCGCAGGGTGTGCCCGCCGAGCGGGAGGGCGGTGGCGTCCAGGGCGGTGCCGGGCGCCAGCTCCTTGCCGTCCAGGGTGAGGCGGACGGTGTCGGCGCCGGTGGACTGGACGGCGGTCACCGGCCGCGCGGCGCGGTCCAGGGTGGCGCCGGCGGCCGGGGAGGTGATCGCCACGGTGGGCGCGGCGGGCCGGACGGGGGTGCCGCCCTGGAGCCAGGCGCTGTTCCAACCGGCGAGCTCCGCCGGGCGGTTGGTGATGACGCCGTCGACGCCGGCGGCGTCCAGGGCCTTCCAGCGGGCGGCCGAGTCGACCGTCCAGACGTTGACCGCGACGCCGGCCGCGTGCAGGTCCTTCACCACGTTCGGGCGCGCGGCGAGGCCGGCGTCGGACGGGTTGTAGGCGGACAGGCCGAGGTCGCGGGCGACCGCCACCGGGTCGGCGTCGAAGTCGCCGCGCAGCAGGCCGAGAGGCAGCTCGGGGGCCAGCTCGCGGGTGTAGCGCAGGGCGTCGACCTCGAAGCTCTGGACGAAGACCCGGCCGGTCATGCCGTGGTCGCGGACCTCCTTGACGATCCGGGCGACCTCGTCGCGGCTGTGCTGGCCCTTGATCTCCAGCAGCAGGTTGCCGCCGCGGGTGCGCAGGTCCTCCAGCTGGGCGGCCAGGGTGGGGACGCGGGCGCCGGCGTAGGCGGGGCCGAACCAGGAGCCGGCGTCCAGGGAGTCGATCTGGGCGGCGGTCAGGTCGCGGATGCGGCCCTTGCCGTTGGTGGTGCGGTCGACGGTGTCGTCGTGCAGGACGTAGGGGACGCCGTCCTTGCTGGGCTGGACGTCGTTCTCGATCCACTCGGCGCCGCCGCGGCGGGCGATCTCGTCGGAGAGCAGGGTGTTCTCGGGGGCGGCGGAGGAGGCGCCGCGGTGGGCGAAGACGGTCAGCGGCGCGCCGGCCGGGCGCAGCCAGCCGCCGGGGGCGAGCGCGGTGACCTTGAGGTCGTCGAAGGAGACGGTGGAGCCGTTGACCACCAGGGCCTGGCCGCCGTCGGCGCTGCGGGCGACCAGGGTGGTGCGCAGGGCCTCCTTGCCGTCGAATATCCAGAGGGCGGTGGTGCCGTGGACCTCGACGGCGATGCGCACGTCGCGGCCGGTGCCGGCGGCGGTGGGGGCCGCGGCGGTGTTGGTGACGTTCCAGACGTTGGCGGGGGTGCGCTGGGCGAATTCCAGGCCGTTGGCGGCGGTGGTGCCGGTGCGCATGGTGGCGATCGACCAGGGGGTGACGCCGGACGCGGGGACGTCCAGGCCGAGGGCGGTCCAGCGGGCGCTGTCCTGGACGCTCTCGAAGCGGGCGGTGGCCTCGATGCGGAAGTCGTCCAGGTGGCGGCCGAAGGTGATCCGGCTCTGCTGCCCGGAGTTGGCGGAGGTGCCGACCAGGCGGCCGCCCTCGACCTTCCAGTCGCCCTCGACGGCGGTGAAGCCGGCCGGCAGGGCGGGGCCGGAGAAGTGCTCGTCGAGGACGACCTCGCCGGGGGCCGGGGCGGCGCCAGCCGCGGCGGCCGCGGGGGCGGCTTCGGCGGAGACGGCGCTGGGGACGTTCAGGGCGACGGCGGCGAGGCCGAGCGAGGCGGCGACGGCGGCGGCGAGCAGGCCGGTGCGGCGGGCCGAGCGGGGGCGGTGACTCTGTGTCATGCGCCGCAGGTTAGGGGCGATTGCCGAACCGGGCGCCACGATTCCGGGAACCGTTCGTGGCCGTTGCACGTGCGGTGCGCGAAGATGGCGGATTCCGTGCGCCGGTTGGCCGGTTCGTTTCCGTACGAGCGCGGCGGACGCGCGGCGGGCCGGGTGCGCCGCAGCCGCCCGCCGGGGCGGCTGCGGTGGCGGGGCGGCTCGGGGGCGGGTCAGTAGCGCAGGACGGCGGCGATCCGGCCGGCGTCGGCGAGGGTGTCGTCGGGGACGAAGCCGACCTTTCCGCCGGTGTCCAGGGCGCGCTCGATCACCTCGTCGACGATGTCCTCGCGGGCCCCGCTCTCGCCGGCCTCGGCGGGCACGAGGTGCTCGCCGTCGTCGCGCACGGTGGCGCGGAAGTTCTCCTCGACCACCAGGCGGGCGATCCGGCCCTGGCCGACGGCCTGCCAGACCTCGTCCAGGCCGGCCGCGAACTGCTGGGCGCCGCGGGCCTTGTCGAGCTGGGCGAGGTGCTCGGCGACCTCCTGGTCGGCGTGGGCGCGCACGGCGGGCTCGACCACCTTGCGGACGGTCTCCGCGTCGGCCTGGGCCAGGCCGCCGTGCGGCAGCTGGGCGGCGGCCTCCTTGGCGATCGGGCCGACGGCGTCCAGCAGGGCGAGCGCGGCGGCCTCGCCGACCACGTACAGCGGGCGGGGCGCGGCGGCCAGCAGCCTGCCCACCTCGGTGTCGGCCTGGCGCAGGAAGGTCTTGGTCGCCTCGTCGCGGAAGGTGCTGGGGGTGTCGCCGATCTGCTCCTGCCGCTCGGGGTCGGGGTTGTCGAAGACGCGCGTCAGCGGGAAGCCGTGCCCCTTGTCCTCGGTGACCCGCTCCTCGGTGCCGCCCCACAGCACCACCTTGTCGGCGGCCACCGCGAGCACCCAGTGCGGGCGCTCGGCGGCGTGCGAGGCGACCAGGTTGCGGGTGAGGAAGGTGTCGGACAGGACCACCCGGGCGGGGGCGGTGCGCCCGAGTGACCAGACCTGGTGCTCGCCGGGCGCGGCGAAGACCGCCAGGCCGTCCTCGGCGTGCACCAGGTCGACCTCCGTCAGGGCCCGGTCGAGCTGCTCCAGCACGTCGATCCGGTCGGCGCGGGAGACCTCCGGGTCGGCCTGGACGCGTTCCTTCGCCTCGGCCAGCAGGTTGCGCAGCCGGACCGGGTCCTGGGTGTTGTCCGGCTCGCGGCGGTGGGTGGGCATCAGGATCGACACCGCCGGGTAGGGCCGCGGCCGGCGCAGCTCGGCGAGGACGGCGGGGCTGAGGTCGGGGCGCATGGAGACCCTTTCCGAAGGCGGTCGGCCTTCTTGCGTGGACGCGCGGAGCCTTGGCACTGCTGCCAAATGTCGCCAATGTACCTATTTGCGGCTTATACGGCGCGCGAGCACGGACGGGGAGGGGCCTTCAGCACGGGGGCGGGCGGCCCGCCGGCGCCGTCCGGGTTCGGGCGGCGGCGTCGGCGGGCACGCGACGGCCGGGGGCCGTCGGGGCGGGCGGGGAGCGGTCAGAACTGGACGTCGGTGCAGGAGTAGAAGGCGTTGCCGGTGTCGGCGACGTCCCAGACGGCGACGACCACCTGGTGGCCGGTGCGGCCGGTGGGCAGGGTCGCGGTGTGGGTGGTGGTGGCGGCGGGCTGGCGGCCGTTGTAGGGGACGGTCAGGAACGGGGTCAGGTCCAGGGCGGCCCGGGTGATCGGCTGGCTGGCGTCGTAGCCGGGCTTGGTCAGGAAGTACCTGAAGCTGCTGGTGGAGTGCCGGGCCTCGATCTCCCAGGTGAAGGTGAGCTGCTGGCCCGCCGTCACCTTGGTGGTGGGCCAGCTGCCGCCCCGGGGGTTGTCCAGCGGGGCCCAGCGGGCGTCCGCGCCGGCGCAGATGGTGCCGTCCGCCGGGCCGCGGGTCGGGAAGCCCTTGGGGCCCTCGACGCTCTGCGGCTCCCACTGGATGTCGCCGCAGTCCCACGGGACGGCGTTGGCCCCGCAGAGCGCGGAGCGGCTCGGCGGCAGGTTGATGAAGCCGTGCGACTGGGCCGGCAGGGCCGCCGCGATCGGCAGGGCGATCGCGGCCGCGGCGGCGGCGATCAGGTGGCGCTTGCGCATGGTGCTCCTCCGTGGGGGTGGATGGAGTGTGCGCCCGGCGCGGGGCGTGCGCGTGCGCGTGGGGGTGCGCACGGCGGTCTGCCCGAGACATGGCATGCCCGCGCCAGACCGGTTGCCCGACACCGTAGGATCTGCCTTCCCTCCGCGTCAATGGTCTGAACCATTTGCGCCAAAGCCGCGTGATGACTGGGCTCCGACCGGCATCCCGCAGCCCCGCCCGCCCCCGAGTCGCGGGGGAGATTATTTGCACAAGCGCTATACAAGCTCTGGCCGATATTTCTGTTCATGGCTTATCCTGGACCCAGCCATACCCGGAAGGAGGGGCCCATGACCGCCACGGACCCCGCGCTCACCGCGCTCGCCAACGGCTGGGGCGCCCTGTCCCTCCTGCACGGCAGGATCGAGTCCCACATCGAACGCGCCCTGCAGGCGAAGCACGACCTGAGCGTGCGCGAGTACTCGCTGCTCGACGTGCTCAGCCGCCAGCACGACGACGAGGGCGGGCACCTGCAGATGAAGCAGGTCGCCGACGCGGTCGTGCTCAGCCAGAGCGCCACCACCCGCCTGGTCACCCGGCTGGAGGACCGCGGGCTGCTGTCGCGCTACCTGTGTCCGACCGACCGCCGCGGCATCTACACCAACGTGAGCGAGGACGGCCTGAGGCTCCTGGAGCAGGCCCGGCCGACCAACGACGCCGCGCTGCGCGAGGCGCTCGACGAGGCCGCCCGCACCCCCGCGCTGGCCTCGCTGGTCCAGGCGGTCGAGGCCGTGGACGCCGCCGCGCCCACCCGCTGACCCCGGCCGGCCCCGCGCCGCCACGCCACTCCCCCGGGCCCGACCCGTCCGAACCGCACACGCGGTCCGGACGGGCCGGGCCCGGCCGCGTTTCCGGCCTCCCGACCCCGACCCTATGGCGCGTGCCACCTATCCGCGTTTGCACTTATCGCGCGTCTGCAACTATTGTTAGGGCACGCAAGGCGCTAGCTCAAGCAATCACAGAAGGGTTCGGGCCCATGCCTCTCGCTCTCATCGCCCTGGCCATCGGCGCATTCGGGATCGGGACCACCGAGTTCGTGATCATGGGACTCCTGCCCCAGATCGCCGGCGACTACGGCGTCTCCATCCCCAACGCGGGCCTGCTGGTCACCGGCTACGCCCTCGGCGTCGTCATCGGCGCGCCGCTGATGACCGTCCTCGGCACCAGGATCAGCCGCAAGACCATGCTCATGCTGCTGATGGGCCTGTTCGTGGCCGGCAACCTCCTCTCCGCGTTCGCCCCGTCCTTCCCCGTGATGCTCGCCGGGCGCATCGTGACCTCCCTCGCCCACGGCGCCTTCTTCGGCATCGGCTCCGTCGTCGCCGCCGACCTCGTCGCCCCGCAGAAGAAGGCCGGCGCCATCGCCACCATGTTCACCGGGCTGACCGTCGCCAACATCGTCGGCGTCCCGCTGGGCACCTACATCGGCCAGGCCGTCGGCTGGCGCACCACCTTCGCCGGCGTCGCCGCGCTCGGCGTGGTCGGCCTGCTCGGCATCGCCAAGCTCGTGCCCGCCATGCCCCGCGCCGAGGGCGCCCACCTGCGCCGCGAGCTGACCGCCTTCCGCAACCCCCAGGTGCTGCTCGCCATGGCGATGACCGTGCTCGGCTTCGGCGGGGTCTTCGCCGCGATCACCTACATCGCCCCGATGATGACCAACGTCGCCGGCTACGCCGACGGCTCCGTCACCTGGCTGCTGGTCCTGTTCGGCGTCGGCATGTTCCTCGGCAACCTGCTCGGCGGGCGCTACGCCGACCGCAAGCTGATGCCGATGCTCTACACCACCCTCGGCGGCCTCGCCGTGGTGCTCGCCCTGTTCACCCTCACCGCCCACAACAAGGTCGCCGCCGCCGTCACCGTCCTGCTGGTCGGCGCCCTCGGCTTCGCCACCGTCCCCCCGCTGCAGAAGCGGGTCCTGGACCAGGCCCACGGAGCCCCCACCCTGGCCTCCGCCGTCAACATCGGCGCCTTCAACCTCGGCAACGCGCTGGCCGCCTGGCTCGGCGGCATGGTGATCAGCGCCGGCCTCGGCTACACCGCCCCGAACTGGGTCGGCGCCGTCCTCGCCGCGGCCGCCCTGCTGCTGGCCTTCTGGTCCGCCGCCCTGGAGCGCCGCGACCGCACCCGGGAGGCCGCCACCACGAGCGCGGCTCCCCGCCACGCGGCCCTGCAGCACTGACCATCGACACCACCGGCACACCACCGGCCACCGCCCCGACCGGAACCCACCCCACCCCGGGAGAAGCACCACCATGAGCACCACCACCGCAGTCGCCCCGCTGACCACCGCCGACGCCGAGCTCCTGGTCGACGCGGCCCGCAGCGCCGCCGAGGCCGCGGGCGTGCCGGTCAGCGTCACCGTCCTGGACGCCGGCGGCCACCTGCTCGCCTTCCGCCGCGACGACCGCGCCGTGCTGATCTCCGGCGAGACCAGCACCCGCAAGGCCTACACCGCCCTCCAGCTGAACGCCCCCACCGCCGACCTGGTCGACCTGGTCAAGCCCGACGGGCCGTTCCACACCCTGCCCACCGCGCTGGACCGCCCGCTGCTGTTCATCGCCGGCGGCATCCCCGTCCACCGCGACGGCCGGCTGGTCGGCGCCCTCGGCGTCGGCGGCGGCGCCCCCGCGCAGGACCACTCCTTCGCCGCCGCCGCCCTCGACCGGCTCGCCCAGCTCGCCCGGTGAGCACCCTCCGCCCCACCCCACCGACCACACCCTCCGAAGGAGACCAGCACATGACCACCCCCACCGTCCCCACCGTGAAGCTGAACAACGGCGTCGAGATCCCCCAGCTCGGCTTCGGCGTCTTCCAGGTCCCCGACGACCAGACCACCGCCGCCGTCGCCGCCGCCCTGGAGGCCGGCTACCGCAGCATCGACACCGCCGCCATCTACGGCAACGAGACCGGCGTCGGCCGCGCCCTGGCCGCCTCCGGCGTGGCCCGCGAGGACCTGTTCGTCACCACCAAGCTGTGGAACGCCGACCAGGGCTACGACGCCACCCTGCGCGCCTTCGACGCCAGCCTCGCCAAGCTCGGCCTGGACCACGTCGACCTCTACCTCATCCACTGGCCCACCCCGGCCCGCGACCTCTACCTCGACACCTGGCGCGCCCTGGAGCGCCTCGTCGAGGAGGGCCGCGTCCGCGCCGCCGGCGTGTCCAACTTCCAGCCCGCCCACCTCCAGCGCCTGCTGGACACCAGCGCGCTGGTGCCCGCCGTCAACCAGGTCGAGCTGCACCCCGGCCTCCAGCAGGCCGAGCTGCGCGCCTTCCACGCCGAGCACGGCATCGCCACCGAGGCCTGGAGCCCGCTCGCCCAGGGCGCCGTCCTGGACGACCCGGCGATCACCGCGATCGCCGAGCGCACCGGCAAGTCCCCCGCCCAGGTCGTCCTGCGCTGGCACCTGCAGCTCGGCAACATCGTCATCCCCAAGTCCGTCACCCCGGCCCGCATCCGGCAGAACCTCGACGTCTTCGACTTCGAGCTGACCGAGCAGGACATGGCCGCGATCGCCGCCGGCGACCGCGACCTGCGCACCGGCCCGCACCCGGACCAGTTCAACGCGAGCTGACCCCGCCCCACTCTCCCGTCCCGGGCGGTCGCACCGCCGCCCGGGACGGGATCTTTTGTGAAGGACCCGCCATGGCCCCGTCCCACCCCGCACTCGCCCGACTGGCCCCCGCCGACGGCCGGCTGACCATCGGCCTGGAACTGCCCCTGGACAACGACTGGGGCCAGGACCGCGGCCGGGCCGACCGCGCGGCCGGCCGCCCCTTCGGCGTCCCCGACCTCGCCGGGCACGCCCGCCTCGCCGCCCTCGCCGACCGCCTCGGCTTCGCCGCCCTGTGGGTGCGCGACGTCCCGCTCTACGACCCCGTCCGGTTCGGCGACGCCGGCAGCGTCTTCGAGACCTTCACCCACCTCGGCCACCTCGCCGCCCTCACCCGCGACGCGGTCCTCGCCACCGGCGCGGTCGTCCTGCCGCTGCGCGAACCGCTGCTCGTCGCCAAGGCCGCCGCCACCGTCGACGTGCTCTCCGGCGGGCGCCTGCTGCTCGGCCTCGCCAGCGGCGACCGCCCCGTCGAGTACCCGCTGTTCGACCGCGACTTCCACGGCCGCGGCGCCGCCTTCCGCACCGGCGTCGAGACCCTGCGCGCCGCCTGGCGCCCCGGCCCGCTGGAACTGCCCGCCGCCGGCCTCGGCGCCGAGCAGCAGCTGGAGGTCCTGCCCCGGCCCGTCCACCCCGGGGGCATCCCGATCGCCGTCGCCGGCGGCGCCCAGCAGAGCCCCGAGTGGATCGCCGAGCACGCCGACGCCTCCCTCAACTACCCCCGCGACCCGGACGCGCTGCGCACGCGGCTGCGCCAGTGGCGCGACCTCGCCGGCGACAAGCCCTACCTGACGCCGATGGTCCTCACCCTCGCCGAGGACCCGGCCGCCGCGCCGCGCCCCATCCGGCTCGGCCTCAGCACCGGGCGCACCGCCCTGATCGAGCACCTGGAGCTGATGGCCGAACTCGGCGTCGCCCACGTCTCCTTCAACCTGCGCCCCAACGACCGCCCCGTCGACGAGCTGCTCCAGGAGCTCGCCGAGGAGGTCCTGCCCCGCTTCGCCGCCCCCGCCGCCGTCCCCTCCGCCGCGGCGGCCGGCCGGCGCGGCTGAGCCGGGGACGGGCCCCGCGCCGGCTCGCCCGTACCGGGCAATTTCCGCCGCGTCCCGTGGCCGGATGCGCCCGGGCGGCCGGCCGGTGTGGCAGGTAGGGGGACGAACCGCCGTTCGTCCCCCTACCGCCGAAACGGAGCCCCCATGCGCCGACGCCGCGGCGTCCTGCTGACCGCCGCCCTCCTGGCCCAGCTCGCCGCCGGACCCTCCCACGCCACGGCACCCGCCCCGACCGGCCAGTGCGGGGTGGTGCGCAGCGGCGACACCCCGCTGGGCGGCGCCGAGGTGACGCTCTACCAGGCCGGGGACGGCGCGGGCGCCGCGCCCCGGGTGCTGGCCCGCACCCGCAGCGCGCGGGACGGGCGCTTCGTCCTGGACTACCGCCGCCCCGAGGACCCGCGCGCCGTGCTGTACGTGCTGGCCGGCCTGCCCGGGCCCGGGGGCGCGCGCGGCGCCGGCGGGCCGGCGGTGCTCGCCGCCGTCCTGAGCGGGGCCGGGGCGCCGCCCGAACTCGTCGTCAACGAGCGCACCACCGTGGCCGTCGCCTACGCCCTGGCCCGCTTCACCGGCCCCGACGGCGTGGCCGGCCCCGACCCCGGGCTGCGCAACGCCGCCGCCGTCGCCCACAACCTGGCCGACACCGGCACCGGCGGCATCGCCGCCCCGCTCGCCGCCCCGCCCAACGGCGCGCTCACCTCGACCCTGGCCGAGTTCAACACCCTCGCCAACCTGCTCGCCGCCTGCGTCGACGGCGCCGGCGGCGACTCCTGCGACCGGCTGCTCGACCTGGCCCGGCGCCCCGGCCGGGAGCGGCCCCGCGACACCCTGCGGGCCGCCGTGGACATCGCCCACGACCCGGGCCACAACGCCGCCGAGCTGTTCGCCCTCGCCGCCACCGCCCCCCGCTACCGGCCCGCCCTGCCCGCCGCCCCCGAGGCCTGGACCGTGGCCCTGCGCTACGACGGCAACGGCCACGAGCTCGACGGCCCCGGCAACATCGCCTTCGACGCCGACGGCAACGCCTGGGTCAGCAACAACTACCGCTACGGCGCCGACCCCACCGTGCCGGTCTGCGGCGGCGACACCGTCCTCAAGTTCACCCCGGACGGCCGGGACGCCCCCGGCGCCCCCTACCGGGGCGGCGGCCTGTACGGCGCCGGGTTCGGCGTCACCGTCGACGCCCGGGGCTCCGCCTGGGTCGCCAACTTCGGCTTCCAGGGCCATGGTTGCCCGATCGACCCGGCCCCGCTGGAGCGCAGCCTCTCGCAGTTCGCCCCGGACGGCACCCCGCTCTCCCCGCCCGAGGGCTGGCGCGCCGACGGCATCGTCCAGCCCCAGGGCCTGGCCGCCGACCGCTCCGGCACCGTATGGGCGGCCGGCTGCGGCGCGGACAGCGTGACCCGCGTCCCCGACGGCGACGCCACCCGCGCCCGGGAGGTCCCCACCCCCGCGCTGCACAAGCCCTTCGGCGCCGCCGTCGACCCGGCGGGGCGGCTGTGGGTCAGCGGCAACGGCAGCGACAGCGTGCAGGTCCTGGGCCCCGACGGCACCCTGGAACGGGCGGTGACCGGCGGCGGGCTGCGCCGCCCGCTCGGCATCGCCACCGACAGCCGGGGCAACGCCTGGGTCGCCAACAGCGGCATCCTGCCGGTGCCCTGCGGCGACACCACCGCCGGGGACCTCGCGGACGCCGCCGTCGCGGGCGACACGGGCCCGCGCCCGGGCGCCTCCGTCACCCTGATCCGCTCCGACGGCACCCCGGCCCCCGAACCCTTCACCGGCGGCGGCCTGTTCCTGCCCTGGGGCGTCGCCGTCGACGGCGAGGACACCGTCTGGATCGCCAACTTCGGCGGCCACCGCGTCGCCCGGCTGTGCGGCGTCGACCTCGCCGCCTGCCCGCCCGGCTTCACCACCGGCCAACCGCTGTCCCCGCCCGACACCGGCTACCCGAGCGACGGGCTGGAGCGCAACACCGGCCTGCAGATCGACCCGTCCGGCAACGTCTGGCTCGCCAACAACTGGCGCACCCTGCCCCTGCAGACCAACCCGGGCGGCCACGAACTCGTCGTCCTGGTCGGCGCCGCCGCGCCCGTGCCGGCCCCGGGGCTCGGCGGGGCCGCCGCCCGGCCCTGACCGGGAGGCCGCCCCTTCGCCCGGCGGCGCGGGCCTACGGGCCGGGGCCGTCGGGGGTTTCGGGTTGGGGCCGCAGGTCGCGGGACCGTCGGGCCGTCGGCCCCGGGCCCCCGGGGCCGTAGGGGCGACTACCCGCCGGTACCCGTGGCGGGCCGCGGGCCGTCGGGGACACTGCGCCGAATCGGCGCACCGCCGTGCAGGAGACCCGGGAGCCTTCCATGCCGCCGTCCGCCCGCCCCGCCCCCTCGGCCACCGCGCCAGCGGCCCGGCGCTCGGCGCTGCGCCGCCTGGGCGAGTGGTGCGCGCGCCACTGGCTGACCGTCGTCCTGCTGTGGCTCGTCGCCCTGGCCGGCGTCCAGGCCGCCAACCGGGCCGTCGGCGGCTCCTACTCGGACGACTTCTCGCTGCCCGGCACCCAGGCGCAGCAGGGCCGGAGCGTGCTGCAGGCGCACGAGCCGGCCGCGGCGGGCACCAGTTCCCAGGTGGTGCTGCACGACGCGGCGCAGCTGACGGGCTTCCAGCCGCAGATCGCCGGGGCGGTGGCGGCGCTGCAGCAGCTGCCGCACGTGCTGTCGGTGCAGAGTCCGCTGCCGCCGCCGGGGCAGGGCCCGGTGCCGGGCGGGCCGCTGTCCGCCGACGGGCTGACCGGGTACCTGACCGTGCGGTTCGACACCAATCCGACGCTGCTGGGCAAGGACTACCTGCCGGGGGTGGACGCGGCGGTGGCGCCGCTGCGGGCGGCCGGGGTGCAGGTGGAGTACGGGGGGCCGCTGGGCGAGCTGGCCCGGCCGGCGGCGGACGACCGGTCCAGTGAGGTGATCGGTTTCGCGGTGGCGGTGGTGGTGCTGCTGGTGGGGTTCGGCAGTGCGATCGCGGCGGGGCTGCCGCTGCTGACGGCGCTGGTCGCGGTGGTGGTCGGGCTGGGGGTGCTGGGGCTGGTGGCGGCGCTGTCGACGTTCGCGACCGTGGCGCCGACGCTGGCGACGATGATCGGCATCGGGGTGGGGATCGACTACGCGCTGTTCCTGCTGACCCGTCACCGGCAGAACCTGATGGACGGGGTGGATCCGGTGGCCTCGGCCGGGCAGGCGGTGGCCACCAGTGGGCGGGCGGTGCTGGTCTCCGGCTGCACGGTGGTCATCGCGCTGTCCGGGCTGTCGGTGTCGGGGATCTCCTTCATCGCCAAGCTGGGGGCGGCGGCGGCCGTCACGGTGGTGTCGGCGGTGCTGGGGGCGCTGACCCTGCTGCCGGCGCTGATGGGGCTGATCGGGCGCCGGATGGACCGGTTCGCGGTGCGCCGTCCGGTCGCCGAGGCGGGCGGGGACGGGCGGGGCGGGGACGGGCGGGGCGGGGCGTGGCACCGCTACGCCCGGCGGGTGGAGGCGCGGCCGTGGTGGTACCTGGTGGCCGGGGTGGTGGTGCTGGCGGTGCTGTCCGTCCCGCTGTTCTCCATCCAGCTGGGCCACATCGGCGACGGCGCGGACTCCACGGACTTCACCGACCGGCGGGCCTACGACCTGATGTCGCAGGCCTTCGGGCCGGGTTCGAACGCGCCGCTGACGGTGGTGGTCGACCAGGGCGCGGTGCCCGCCGACGCGCGGGCGGGGGTGCAGGCCTCGGTGCAGCGGGCGCTCACCGGCCTGCCCGGCGCCGCGAGCAGCACCCCTCTGCAGACCAGCCCGGACGGTGAGGTGCTGTTCGCCACCGTCGTCCCGGCGGGCGCCCCGCAGGACCGGGCGACCACCGACCTGGTGAACCGGCTGGCGGACACGGTGCTGCCCGACGCGGTGGCCGGCAGCGGCGCGCGGACGTACGTGACCGGCAACACCGCGGCGCAGGTCGACTTCCTGGACATCGTGTCGAGCCGGCTGGTGCCGATCATCGCGGTGGTGGTCGGGCTGGCCTTCCTGATCATCCTGCTGGTCTTCCGCGGCGTGCTGGTCGCGGTCAAGGCGGCGGTGCTCAACCTGCTGTCGATCGCGGCCTCGTACGGGGTGGTGGTGGCGGTGTTCCAGTGGGGCTGGGGCGGGCCGGCGCTGGGGGTGGCGGGGAAGGTCCCGATCGAGAGCTACGTGCCGATGATGATGTTCGCGATCGTCTTCGGGCTGAGCATGGACTACGAGATCTTCCTGCTCTCCCGGGTGCACGAGGCCTGGCTGCGCACGGGGCACAGCCGGGACGCGGTGGCGCACGCGCTGGAGATCACCGCGCGGGTGATCACCTGCGCGGCGCTGATCATGGTGAGCGTGTTCGCGGCGTTCGTCGTCAGCGACAACGTCGTCATCAAGATGATGGGGCTGGGCCTGGCGGTGAGCGTGCTGGTGGACGCGACGGTGGTGCGGCTGCTGCTGGTGCCGGCGGTGATGACGCTGCTGGGCTCGGCGGCCTGGTGGACGCCGCGGTTCCTGGACCGGGTGCTGCCGCACATCGACACCGAGGGCGTGAACTCCTAGGCGGCGCCTTGCCGGCGGCCCCGGTCACCCGGGGCCGCGGGCGGGCCGACGGTCTGGAGACGGTCAGGGGGTGCACATGGCCAGGGCGCGGCTCTGGCCGCTGTGGGCGCGGACCGTCCAGGTGTTGGGGTTCTGGGGGTCGGGGGCGTTGAGTTCGACGTCGTCGTCGACGTCGCCGGTGGCCGTGGTCCGCAGGCGGGCGTCCTGGCCGCCGCCGGCGAGCTGGGTGCCCTGGGGGCAGGCGGCGCGGACCTGTCGGCCGTCCTGGGACCAGTCGGAGGCGACGACGGTGGGCACGGGCGCTCCGGTGACGCACATGGCGAAGGAGCGTACGGGTCCGCTCTTGGCCTGGACCATCCAGGTGTTGGCGCTGTTCGGGTCGGGGGCGTTGGCCTCGACGCCGTCGCTGAGCGCGCCGAAGCCGTTGGTGTCGAGGCGGGCGTCCTGGCCGCCGCCGACCAGGCCGTAGCCGCTCGGGCAGGTGGCCTTCGCGATCCACCCGTCCTTGGACCAGTCGGAGACGACGACCTTCGCCGCGGGGGCTCCGGTGGCGCACAGGGCCATGGCGCGCGCCTGGCCCTTCTTGGCCTGGACGGACCAGGTGTCGGGGGTGTTCGCGTCGGGGGCGTTGAGTTCGACGTCGTCGTCGACGTCGCCGGTGACCATGGTCTGCAGGCGGGCGTCCTGGCCGCCGCCGATCAGGTGCTTGCCCGCGGGGCAGGTCGCCTTGGCGATCCAGTGGTCCTGGGACCAGTCGGAGGCGACGACGGTGGGCACGGGTGCGTCCTTGGCGCACATGGCGATGGCGCGGACCGATCCGGTCTTGGCCTGGACCGTCCAGGTGTTGGCGCTGTTCGGGTCGGGGGCGTTGGCCTCGACGGCGTCGCTGAGCGCGCCGAAGGCGTTGGTGTCGAGGCGGGCGTCCTGGCCGCCGCCGACCAGGCCGTAGCCGCTCGGGCAGGTCGCCTTCGCGATCCACCCGCCCTTCGACCAGTCCGAGGCCACGATCTTCACCGTCGGGGCGCTGTCCGCCGAGGCCGAGGGCAGCCCCGCCACCACGGTGCCTGTCGCGAGCACCCCCGCGAGGACGAGACGGGTCCTGTTCATCACGTACTTCCTTCCGCGCACGTCAAAGCCCCTGCGGAGCAGGGGAGTTCGCGCCGAGTCTCCCGTCCGGGCCCTCGCCGCCACCTCGCGGCCGACCTGATTCCCCCGTTCGGGTGATGGGCGGCGTCTCCCGGTCACGCGCCGCCGGGCACGTCCGTTCGGGTTTCCCCTGGGCGGCGAACGGCCCTGCGGCCGGCTCCGGGGACGGCCCCTACCGCTCCGGGTGGCGCAGGGCGACGGCGGCGCGGACGGTGGCGGCCTGGTGGGCGGCCTGGCGGGCGACGGGGAGCCAGACGGGCTGGAAGGTCCGCTGGTACTGGGCGCACCAGTCGCGCAGGAGGTGGTCGAGGCGGGCGGCCTGGGGTGCGGCGGGGGCGCCGGCGACGCGGACGGCGCGGCGCAGCAGGGCGGCGGCGCGGACCGGGACGCGGTGGGCCCAAAGGTCGATGCCGGTGAGGCGGGCGCGGGTGATCGGGGTCTGTAGGAGCTCCTGGCCGTGGCCGTCCGGGTCCCATGCGTCGGCGAGTTGACGCAGGGCGGTGAGCGGGGTGCGGGCGGCGCGCAGCAGGGGGGTGTCGGGGTTTCGCACGTAGGGCAGGGCGGCGTCGAGGAGTGCGGTGAGGAGTGTGCCGCGGTGGCGCAGGCGGTCGGCGCAGGTGCGCAGGTGCGGGCGGACGCCGGTGGCGGGGCGGCTGTCGCCGAGGTGGGCGCTGGTGAAGGCGGGGACTTCGACGAGGACGGTCTGGCCGCCGTGGCGCTGGGGGGCGAACCAGGTGCCGGCGCGGGCTTCGTCGGCACCGTGGTGGGGGGTGAGGACGCCGGTGGTGGTCTCCTGCCGGTCGATGTGGTGGGGGGTCATCAGGTAGACGCCGGGGCCGGATTCGTGCAGGCGGAAGGTGTCGAAGTTGCCGGTCTCGACGGGGATGCCGTGGTGGGCGGCGGAGCGGGCGAAGGGGTGGGCGAGGGCGGCGGGGTCGCCGGTGGCCTGGACGAAGGTGCCGCCGACGTCGGTGCTGTGGAGGGAGAACTGGAGGGTAGGGCGCAGTTCGTCGATGAGGTCGAGGAGGGCGCGGCTCTCGGGGAGGTCGGCGCCGGCGGCGGGGGCCCATTCGGGCTGTTCCTCGGCGGCGGGGCGGTAGTAGTGGGCGAAGTAGTCGGGCAGGGTGCGGGCGTGGCGGCTGCCGTCGGCGAGGTGGGCGCCGTCGGGGTCGAGGCAGAGCAGGAAGTGCCAGGCGAGGTAAGGGTGTTGGGCCGTGAGGGCGTGGTGGGCGAGGTCGTCGACGGCGGCGCGGGCGGCGAACTCGTCGGCGTGGGCGCCGGCGACGACGAGGAGGTTGTGCGGGGCGCGGCCGGTTCCGTGCGGGGCGGGGCCGACGGTCAGCAGGGTCAGGGGGCGTCCGGCGCGGGAGGTGCCGACGGTGCGCACCTGGCAGCGGTCGGGCCGGTGGGCGGCCAACTGGTGGGCGGTGGCGGTGAGTTCGTCGAGGCTCGGGTAGCGGTCGTGGAGTCGGGCGGCCCGGCCGGCCGGGGTCGTCGTGTCGGTCACCTTCGGTTTCCTCCCCTGTGGTCGTGGCAGTAGTTCTACCTGGCACGCGGGGCCGCCGGTACGGGTCGGGCCCGCCCGGGCGCGGTGGCTCGGGCGGGCCCGGTCGGGCTGGAGGGGCCGGCGGGGTCAGTCGGTGACGGGGCGGGTGTCGAGGCGGATGTGGTCGACGGCCCAGTACCAGTTGTTGCCGGCGTCGTACATGCGGAACCTGAGGGTCACCGAGCGGGCTCCGGCGGGGACGGCGAGGCTGCGGGTGATCCGGGTGTTCTGGACGTCCTTGCCGGCGTTGTCGTTGCCGGTGGCGTCGGAGCTGTAGGCGAGCAGGCGGGTCTCGGTGCCGTTGTCGAAGACGGCGGTGACGGAGGCCTTCTGCGGGGCCTCCTGGCGGTAGTGGGAGTCGAAGGCGAGGTGGAGGGTGTCGGTGCCGGCCGGGATGGCGACGGCGGGCGAGACCAGGGTGGAGTCGAAGACGCCCTTGCGGGAGGGCGAGCCGGTGTCGTCCCAGTCGTCGGGGTCGGCGACGGCGACGACGCCCAGGGCGCGGGTGAAGTTGCCGCGGTCCTGGGCGCCGAGGGCGGCCCATTCGCGCTTGGTGTGGAAGGTCCAGCCCTGGAGGCGGACGGTGCCCTGGGGCATGGCGGGGGCGTTGACGACCGTCCAGCCCTTGGGGGCCTGGGCGGTCCAGCCGAGCAGGCCGGATTCCGGCTTGAGGGCGCCGGCGAGGGATTCGAAGTCCTCGTCGAGGAGGTGGCCGGTCATCGCCGGGGCGGGGCGGGCGGCGAGTTCGCCGTCGGCGAGGGCGAGGCGGCCGTCGGCCTGGGCGCGGGCGGTGACCAGCAGGCGGTGGGTGGCGCCGGCGGGCAGTTGGGCGGGCGGGGTGACCTGCCAGACGGCGGTGGCGGTGGCGCCGGCGGCGAGCTTGTCGGGTGCGGCGGTGACGGTGGTGGCCGTCCAGCCGGGCGGGAGCAGCGGCTGGGTCTCCAGGCGGGTGAGGGCGGTGGTGGCGGTGAGGGTGGCGGTGACGGTGGCGGGGCGGCCGGGCAGCAGGACGGGTTCGTCGATGGTGGTGGAGGCGGCGCCGAGGGCGAGGTCGACGGTGAGGGGGTCGGCCAGGCCGAGGGCGGGGTCGGTGACGGTGCGGTCGTCCCAGGGGAAGCGGCCGGCGATGCGGCGGCGGAAGGCGAGGTCGCCCTGGACGGCGACGGCGACGTCGTACCAGCCCTCGGGGCCGACCTTGAGGTTGACGGTGCGGTCGTCGCCGGCCGCGACCCGTACCTCGCGCAGGCCGTCGCCGTAGGCGAGGTCGCCGACGAGGAAGGTCTGGGCGGTGCGCGAGCGGTTGATGACGTCGACCTCCAGCACCTTGCCGCCGCCCTCCTCGGAGAGCGAGACCTCGTAGCCGGAGGCGGTGTCGCCGCGCAGGTGCCACAGGGCGCCGTCGGGGCCGTGGACGCGCAGGTCGTAGCCGGCCGGGCCGACCTTCCAGACGTCGGACAGGCGGCTCCGGGCGGCGACGGTGTAGTGCTTGGGGGCCTCGCCGGGGGCGGGGTAGACGGCGAAGACGGCGCCCTGGCGGCCCTGGTTGACGAAGTCGAGGGTGAGTTCGTCGCCCTTGAGGCGGGGCTTGACCAGCAGGTTGTAGGGGGCGGGGCGGGAGGAGCGGGTGCCGCGCTGCTGTTGGGGGAAGGTCTGCGGGCTGGGCACGGTGGGGGCGGGGAGCTTGCCGGTGTCGTCGACCTTGCGGCGGTTGCCGCTGGTGTCGGGCAGCTGCGGCCAGGCGGGGTTGCGGCCGGAGAAGTCGAAGACGTTGGTGAGGTCGCCGCAGACGGCGCGCCGCCAGGGGCTGATGTTGGGTTCCTGGACGCCGAAGCGCTGTTCCAGGAAGCGCAGGACGGAGGTGTGGTCGTAGACGGTGGAGTCGACGACGCCGCCGCGGGTCCACGGGGAGACGACGACCATCGGCACCCGGACGCCCAGGCCCATCGGGTAGGGGCCGGAGACCGGGGTCTCGCCGGCGGGGAGGGTGGCGGACCAGCCGAGGGTGCCGTCGGCGGCCTTGACCCGGTACTTCCCGTCCTGGCCCACCACCCGGTGGTAGGTGGAGCCGCCCTTGGCGACGCGGACGACGACCTCGCCGTCGACCGGGACGTTGGACTTGCCGCGGCCGTCGGCCAGCGGCGGGACGGGCGGCAGCTGGTGGTCGAAGAAGCCGCCGTGCTCGTCGTAGTTGAGGATGAAGACGGTCTTCTGGAACACCTCGGGCTTGGCGGCGAGCGCGGAGAGCAGCCGGGCGGTGAGGTGTTCGCCGTTCGGCGGCGCGTAGTTGGCGTGCTCGGACAGGGCGGCGGGGGCGACGATCCAGGAGACCTGCGGGAGGCGGTCGGCCTGGACGTCGGCGGTGAAGGCCTCGACGAGGGCGTCGCCCATGGCGAACGGGTCCTTCGCCTTGGCCGGGTCGCCGACGGCGCGCATGCCGCGCTCGTACAGCGGCTCGCCGGGCTTGGCCTTGACGAAGGGGGTGAACCAGGCGAGGGCGTTGTCGTCGAAGTTGTCGAGGGCCTGGTAGGTCCTCCAGCTGACGCCGGCCTTCTCCAGGCGTTCGGCGTAGGTGGTCCACTCGTAGCCGCCGGGGATCTCGGTGTTGTCGGTCACCGGGGTGTCCCGCACGGTGCCGCCGCTGGTGCCGGTCATCGCGTGGTCGCGGTTGGTGTTGGTGTTGCACTGCGTCGAGGAGTAGTAGGCGTCGCAGACCGTGAACACCGAGGCGAGGGCGTGGTAGAAGGGCATGTCGGCGGGCTCGTAGTAGCCCTGGCCGAGCCAGCCGGAGGAGCGGCGGGTGACGGAGCCGTCGGCGCGCCCGTCGTTCCAGGCGCTCATCGAGTCGCCGTAGCCGAAGGACGGCGCGCCCTGCTGGTAGGCGCTGGTGTGGGCGGCGTTCATCGCGAAGGGCAGCAGGTAGCCCTCCTTGCGGCCGGGGTCGGGCTGGTGGAACACCGAGCGGCCGTCGACGCCGCGTACGGCGGTGCGGTCGCCGAAGCCGCGCACGCCCGCCAGGGTGCCGAAGTAGTGGTCGAAGGCGCGGTTCTCCTGCATGAACACCACGACGTGCTGGATGTCCGCCAGCCGTCCGGGCCGGGCCGGTGCGGCGAGGGCCTGCTGGACGCTGATGGGGAGGGCGGACAGCACCGCGGCCGCCGCCGCGCCGCCGAGGACGCTGCGGCGCGACAGTTCGGGCTTCGGACTCATGGGGGTGGGGCTCCTTGCTGACGGACCGCGGGTCTTCGGTACGGGGGCCGGCCGCGCGGTTCGGACCGGACCCGTTATGTGTACGAGACCGAAGTGGACGCGGCCGTGGTGTCCGATGACCGGCCGATGACCGTCAGGAGGCTCCGAGCTGTACAGACAACTTGACGTCATTTGATCAAGGAAGGCGGCCGGTGCGGGGAAAACCGCCGGACCGCCGCGCCGTCCGATGGATCATGGAACCCCTGATGTCCCGTCAACACGAGAGCGGTGCCCCCTGGTGATCCCCGCCGTGCCCGACCCGACCGTGCTGCACCCCTTCCCCGAACAGCCCCGGGTGGTGCTCCTCAAGCCGCTGCTCACCTCGCCGCTGATCGAGGTCGGCGAGTACTCGTACTACGACGACCCGGACGACCCGACGGCCTTCCAGACCCGCAACGTGCTCTACCACTACGGGCCGGAGAAGCTCGTCATCGGGAGGTTCTGCGCCTTCGCCACCGGGGTGCGGTTCGTCATGAACGGCGCCAACCACCGGATGGACGGGCCCTCCACCTTCCCCTTCCCCATCATGGGCGGCTCCTGGGCCGAGCACCTCGACCTGATCACCGGCCTGCCCGGGCGCGGCGACACCGTCGTCGGCCACGACGTGTGGCTCGGCTACCGCGTCACCGTCATGCCCGGGGTGCGCATCGGCCACGGCGCCGTCGTCGCCGCCGGATCCGTCGTCACCTCCGACATCCCCGACTACGCCGTCGCCGGCGGCAACCCGGCCAAGGTGATCCGGCTGCGGTACGACGAGGCCGACATCGCCCGCCTGCTGGACCTCGCCTGGTGGCACTGGCCCGCCGAGCACCTCACCCGCCACCTGCGCACCGTCATGTCCGGCACCGTCGACGAGCTGGCGGCCGCCGCCCCCGGCACGCCCGGCGCCTGATCCCGCGTACGGTGCCGGGCCCGCGGCCGGGGCCGCTCCCCCGCCGCGGGCCCGTCGCCGTCCCCCGGCTGCGGCCGTCCTCGGGCCGCGGCCGTGCTCAGGCCGTGGCGGGTCGGTGGAGCCGGCGGGCGGCGGTGCGGATGGCGAGGGTGTACGGGGCGTCCAGGGCGCGGGTGCGGGCGTCGAGGTCGTGGAAGGGCACCAGGGCCCGGTGGGTGTCGTCGGTGGTCTGGGTCCAGGCCGTCCAGGCGTTGTGGACGTCCTCGTCGGTGACCTGCTCGCCCTTGGCCTGGAGCAGCACGGCGTAGAGGCGGAACAGGTCGTCGGCGCCCTCGGGGGGTCTGGCCTCCGTGGGCAGGCAGGAGCGGATCAGGTCGGCGATGGGGTCGAGGTGGCTCATACGGCCAGTGTGCCGCTGACGAGCGTGCCGGTGAGCAGGATCAGATGGGCCGCCGCGAATATCATCGGCACGAGCCGTTCCGTGGTGCCGAGTTCGGTGTAGTGCCGGTGGCGCCGGCCGGCCGCCGCGGTGTTCCTGAGGGCGTCCCACTCGTCGGTGTAGATCCGCGCGGACAGCTTCTCCTCCAGGCTGTTGATGACCTGGAACTTGGCGCCGTTGAGGTCCCGGTAGCTGCGCAGCTGCATCCACCAGGCGCCGGACAGGGTGATGCCGGCCAGCGCGACGGCGGTCGGCACCCACCACGGGGACTCGGACAACTTCGGTATGCCGAAGCCGATCAGGGTGACCAGCGCGGTCTGCACGGACAGGAAGAAGGTGTTGGCGCTGCCCCGGCGGGCCGAGACCCGGTCGGCCATCTCCACGGCGAGCAGGTACAGCTCCAGCAGTTCGGACCGACGGTTCGGCTCCGGCGGCGTGGTCATCGCGCATCCCCCTCGGGCAGGTGGTGTGTCGGCTTCGCCCGCTGCCCGGGCTTCCCCCGTTGTGTCCATCCTTCCCTTCGGGCGGGCCCGCCAGTGCTGCGCGGGGGTGCCCGGCCGCCGGCGGTGGGTCCGGTCAGCGCGGGTCCGGTCAGCGCGGGTAGGTCGACGGCCGCGCGTACGCCGGGCCGCCGGGGGCGGTGGCGGACACGGCCGTGCCGGGCGCGACGGCGGCGGGCGGCGCGACGGCGGGCGCGACGGCGCCGGCCACGGCGGCGCCGCCGTCCGACAGGGCGCGCAGCGCGGCGCCCGCCTCCGCCTCGCCCTCCCCGTACTGGTGGGCGCGGGCGGTGCGCAGCGCGGCGCCGAGGTGGCGGGCGGCCTCCTCGGGGTGGCCGGTGGCGGCCAGGGCGCGGCCGTAGAGGGTCTGCAGGACCACCCGGCGGGTGACCGGGAAGGGCGGTTCGGCGACGGCCAGGCCGCGGGCGGCGTGCTGGGCGGCCTCCTCGTGGGCGCCGGCGGCCAGGCACTCGTGGGCCAGGTGCTGGCGGGCGAGGCCGACGAGGTCGGCGCGGCCGGCCCGTTCGGCCAGGGACAGGGCCTTCAGCAGCAGGCCGTGCACCCGGGCCCGGCCGGCGTGGTCGCCGTGGCGGGCGAGCGCGACGGCGTGGTTGACCAGGGCGACGGCCTGGGCGCAGCCGTCGCCGGCCCGGGCGGCGAGGTCGGGGGCGCGTTCCAGGTGGTCGAGGGCCTGGTCGGGGCGGCCCTCCTCCAGCAGGACCCAGCCGAGCAGGGCCCGGGCGCGGGACTGGGCGCCGGGGTCGCGGTCGGCCTCGGCGGCGGCCAGGCCGTGTTCGAGCAGCGGTGCCCAGCCGTCCCGGACCTGCCAGACGATCAGCGGCCACTGGAGCAGCACCAGGCGCCAGGCGCGGTCGTGCAGTCCGGCGGCGACGGCCGCCTCGACGGCGCCGCGCAGGGTGTCGCGTTCGGCGGCGTACCAGGCGAGGGCGCTCGCCCGGTCGGGGAAGGGGCGGACCTCGGCGGGGCGGCGGGTGCCGGGCGGCAGGGCGCAGCACGGTTCGCTGCCCGGTTCGGCGGCGGCGCAGGCGGTGAGGAGGGTGTTGAGCAGGTGGTCGAGCAGGCGGGGCAGCACCTGGGTGTCGGTGTCGCCGGGCAGGCTGCGGGCGTAGAGGCGGACCAGGTCGTGCAGGGTGTAGGCGTCCCGGCCGATCTGCACGATCAGGTGGGCGGTGGCCAGTTGGGCCAGGGCGGCGGCGGCCTCGTCGGGGCGGCAGCCGGCCAGGGCGGCGGCGGTGCGGCTGTCGAGGGTGGCGCCGGTGTGGGCGCCGAGGCTGCGGAACGTCCGGCGGGCGGGTTCGCCCAGGTGCTGGACGGTCAGGGCGAGCGCGGCGGCGACGCTGGTGTCCTCGACGTCGAGGAGGTCCAGGCGGTCCTGCTCGTCGGCGAGTTCGTCGGCGAGGGCGGCCAGCGCGCGGGCCGGGCCGGTGGCGAGGCGGGCGGCGGCCAGCCGCAGGGCCAGCGGCAGGCCGTCGCACAGGTCGGCCAGGCGGGCGGCGGCCTCGGGTTCGGCGGTGACCAGGTCGGGGCCGAGGGTCGCGGCGAGCAGGGTGACGGCCTGCGGGGAGGAGAGTTCGGCGAGCGGCACGGGGCGGGCGGCGTCGGAGGCGACCAGGCCGCCGAGCCGGTCGCGGCTGGTGACCAGGGTGACGCAGTCGTCGCCGTCGGGCAGCAGCGGGCGCACCTGGTCGGAGCGGCGGGCGTTGTCCAGGACGATCAGCATCCGGCGCCCGGCGGTCAGTTCGCGGTAGCGGGCGCCCATCGCCTCGGCGGTGGCGGGCATCCGCTCGACGGGCAGGCCCAGGGCGAGCAGCAGTTCGCGCAGGACGGCGGCGGTGTCGCGTTCCGGCAGCGGGCTGTGGCCGCACAGGTCGACGAAGAGCCGGCCGTCGGGGAAGTCCTGGTGGCGGCGGTGCGCCCAGGACAGGGCGAGGGTGGTCTTGCCGACGCCGGCGCCGCCGGTGAGCAGGGCGACGGCGCCGGGGGCGGCGGTGGCCCGGTCGAGCGCGGCCAGTTCGTCCTCCCGGCCGGCGAAGCCGCGCGGGCGGCGGGGGAAGGGCCAGGGGGTGTGCTGCGCGGCGGTGGCGGCGGGTGCTGCCGGGGCGCGGGCGGGGGCCGGCGCGAGGGCAGAGACGGGTACGGCTGCGGGGGCGGGCCGCTGGTCGGGGACGGAGGCCAGGCCGCCGACGGTGGGGACCCGCGTGGGCGGGACGGGGTCGAAGGCCAGGCGGTCGGACGCCGGCCGGTCGAAGGCCAGGCGGTCCGGCGGGTCCTGGTCGCTCGGGTGCCGGGCGGGCGGCACCCGGTCGGAGCGGCCCGGCGGCAGGGCGGGGCGCGGGGCGGCGTCGGGGCGGCTCGGCGGGGTGTCGGTGCGC
This sequence comes from Kitasatospora sp. NPDC058046, assembly GCF_042885595.1. Classification (NCBI taxonomy): domain Bacteria; kingdom Bacillati; phylum Actinomycetota; class Actinomycetes; order Kitasatosporales; family Streptomycetaceae; genus Kitasatospora; species Kitasatospora sp. NPDC058046. The sequence continues at coordinate 92,339 of NZ_JBHVRS010000018.1, read as the reverse complement.
AGCAGGCGGGCGTAGGCGTCGGTGAGTTCCGGTCCGGGGTCGATGCCGAGTTCCTCGGCCAGGGCCCGGCGGGTGCGGTGGAACCAGTCGAGGGCCTCGGAGCGGCGCCCCGCGCGGCCGAGCGCGTGCATGAGGTGGGCGACCAGCGGTTCGCGCAGCGGGTCGGCGGTGGCCTCGGTGTGCAGCAGGCCGGCGGCCGCGCAGTGGTCGCCGAGCCGGCCGTGGACGCGGGCCAGGTCCTCGACGGCGGCCAGCCGCCGTTCCTCCAGGGCCCGGGCGGCGGACTGCAGCGGCAGGCCGGCGGTGGTGCCGGCCAGGGCGGGGCCCCGCCACAGGGCGAGTGCCTCGCGCAGGTCGGCGGCGGCCCGGGCGGCGTCGTCCAGGGAGCGGGCGCGGGCCACCAGGCGGTCGAACCGTACGGTGTCCACGGCCTGGTCGGGTGTCCGCAGCCGGTAGGCGCCGTTGTCGGTGACGAGTTCGACGCCGGCGGCGGGGGCGTCGTGGGCGGTGAGCAGGGAGCGCAGCCCGGAGACGTGGTTGTGGATGACGGTGCGCGAGTGCCGGGGCGGTTCCTCGTCCCAGAGGGTCTCGGTGAGCCGCTCGACCGTGACCGGTGCTCCGGGGTTCAGCAGGAGCATGGCCAGCAGGCTGCGGCGCTTGGCCGATCCGGCCGGAAGCTCGCGGCCGTCCGCGGCCACCACGGCCACCGAGCCCAGCAGTCGGAACTCCACGCACCCCCCTTGGATCAGATGTATATGACAAGCATATGACAGCACGCGATCCGTCGGTCGCGGAGCGTCGCCCACGAACGGGCGGGGCGGCGCACCGCGGACGGCAGGGCGGCGGGCACCGGCCCCGCCGCCCCGCCCGGTCCGGGGACTACGAGGTGACGGCGTCGTCCATGGACTGCTGCCAGTAGCCCACCTTGAGCGAGTCGTCGATGTACAGACCCTTGGCGGGCAGCGAAGGGTTGCTTCCCGCGCCGACGCTCTCGTTGCCGGAGGGGCCGTGGAAGTAGACGGCCAGCGAGGTCTCGGTGCGGCCGTGGGCGCCGCTGCCGTCGGTGGCGGACAGGTTCACCGAGGCGTAGCCGGACTCGCCGGGCTTGAGCGTGACGACGGCCTGCGGCTTGGAGTCCTCGATGACCGGCGGCACCGACTGGGCCTCGCCGAAGCGCACGGCCGGGTAGCCGTAGAGGTAGCAGGGGGCGCTGCCGGTGTTGGTGACGGTCAGCAGCAGGTGGTTGACCGGGCGGGTCAGCGGGGCCGCGACGGTCTTGGTGACGGAACCCTCGCAGGTGACGGCCTTGCCGTCCGCGGGGCTCGGGGGCTTCGGGGCGGCGGGGGCCTTCGCGGAGGGCTTGGCGGAGGCGGGCGAGCCGGTCTGGGCCGGGGCGCCGGTCTGGGCGGGGGCTCCGGTGGCGGGTGCGGGGGCGGGGGCCGCCGGGGCGGGGGCGCTCGCGGCGGGCGGGGCGGTGGGCGCCGGGGAGTTCGCGGAGGTCCCCTTGCCGCCCGCGTCCGCCGCGTCGTCGTTGCACGCCGTCAGGGTGAGCGCGGCGAGCGCGGCGGCCGCGACGGCGGCCAGGAGGCGGGTGCGGGAGGTACGGGCGGTGCGGATGCCGGACATGTGGGCGTGGCCTCTTCGAAGATCGTTCGGTGTGGTGCTTGGATGACCGGAGCCTGCCCGGTGGCCCGTCCCAGCCGCCACGGTCGACGGCCGGTCAGGGACGCTGGGACACTGGGAGGGGCCCTGAGCAGGGGGGATGCCGGGGCCCTGGAACACGGGGATGAGACATGGGGGTTGGACGATGGGAATGCCGCACGCGACGGGGAGCCCGGCGGCGGACGATCTCGCGGCACTGCTGGGGGAACTGAAGGAGCGTTCGGGGCTCAGCTACGGGACGCTCGCCAAGCGCCTGCACCTGAGCACCTCGACGCTGCACCGCTACTGCATCGGCGCCGTGGTGCCGCCCGAGTTCGCGCCGCTGGACCGCCTGGCGCGGCTCTGCCGGGCGACGCCGCAGGAGCTGATGGAACTGCACCGGCGCTGGATCCTGGCCGACGGGGCGCGCCGGGCCCGGCCGGGGCAGGAGGCGGGGGCTTCTGTGCCCGCCGCCGGTGCCGCGCCCGCGGCCGGTGCCGCGCCCGCGGCCGACGTGCCCGCTGCCGCCGCACCGGAGCCCGTACGGGAGGCGGACGCCGGCCCGGCGCCGTCCGAGCCGGCGCTGTCCGGGCCGCCGCTGTCCGGGCCGCCGGAGGGCGGGGAGGACGAGCCGGTCGCCGTCGGCGTGCTGTCCGGGGGGGACGTGCCGTCCGGGGAGCCCGCGCCGTGGCGGGGCCGGCGCGGAGTGCTGCTGGCCGCCGTCACGGCGGCGGCCGTGCTGGGGGCGGTGGCGTTCAGCCTCGTCCCCTCCGGCGGGCACGGGAACGGGAGCGGCAGCGGGAGCGCGGACGCGGCCGCCGACCAGCGCCCGGTCGGCGCCGCCGAGGCGGCCGCCACCGACGCCGGGCAGCCGGACGGGTCCGGGCCCTCGACGCCGGGCGCCTCCGCGTCCACGCCCCCGGGCGAGGCGGGCCAGGCACCCGCCGTCGCCCCCTCGTCCTCCGCCTCCGCGCCCGGCACCGCAGCCGGTCCCGGCCTCACCAGCTCCGACCCGGCCGACGCCGCCACCGACGGCCCCGGCGTCTCCGCGAGCGGCTCCCCGGCCGGCGCCTCCCCCAGCGCCACCGCCACCGCCGACCCGTCGCCGCTGAGGATCGCGACCCGCCCCTACGTCTACGAGAACCCGTGCTACCAGCACTTCCTCGTCGACAGCCCGCCCCAGCAGGTCGGCCCGCCCGCCAACGAGCCGGAGGCGCCGCGCTGGGCCGCCGCGTACGGCGCGGTCGCCTCCGGGGAGCAGCGGGTCGCGCTGACCGTCCAGGGCACCGGGAAGGACACCGTCGTCCTGGAGGCGCTGCACGTACGGGTCGTGACCAAGGGCGCGCCGCTCCCCTGGAACGACTACGCGATGGGGGTGGGCTGCGGCGGCGGGGTGGAGAGCGCCTCCTTCGACATCGACCTGGACAGCGGCAGTCCGACGGTCACCGCCCGGGGCGGGCAGCGCTCCTTCCCGCGCAAGGTCAGCGAGTCCGACCCCGAGGTCTTCTACGTGACCGCGCATACCCGGGCGCACGACGTGCGCTGGGAGCTGACCCTGGACTGGTCCAGCGGCGGGCGCAAGGGCACGATGCGCGTCGCCGCGGGCAACACGCCGTTCCGTACCAGCGGGGCCACCGGGCGGCCGGGCTACGACTACCCGCTGGGCGGCAGCGAGTGGGAGCGCCGGCCGCGCTGAGCCCTTGGACGCCGGGCCGGGCGGGCCGGACGAACCGCCCGCGCCGGACGGGCCAGCCGAGCCGGACGGGCCGGGCGGGCCGGGACCAAGCGGAGGAACCGACTCCGAGGGCTGTTACCACACGTCCGCGCAGCTCACGCGCGGGGCCGTGTGATCGCCAGGGCACCCGGCGGCCACCACAATGGTGCGGACAGTTCTTCGGAAGTACAGAGAAAGCGAAACACCCATGGATCTCGGCGTGCGCTGGAAGCTGCACGGTGACGGGCGTACGCCCGCGCCGGGGGCGGTGGTCCGTCCCGACGAACGGCTCTCCTGGCCCCGCACGGTAGGCCTCGGCGCCCAGCACGTGGTGGCGATGTTCGGGGCGAGCTTCGTGGCGCCCGTCCTGATGGGGCTCGACCCGAACCTCGCGATCATGATGTCCGGCGTGGCAACCGTGATCTTCCTGCTGGCCACCAAGGGCCGGGTGCCCAGCTACCTGGGCTGCTCGCTGTCCTTCGTGGGTGTGGCGGCGGTGATCCGGGCGCAGGGCGGCACCAGCGCGACGGTGACCGGCGCGGTGTTCGTGGTGGGCGTGGTGCTGTTCCTGGTCGGGGTGGCGGTCCAGCGGTTCGGGGCGCGGATCATCCACGCCACGATGCCGCCGATCGTCACCGGCGCGGTGGTCATGCTGATCGGCTTCAACCTCGCCCCGGTGACCGCCTCGACGTACTGGCCGCAGGACCAGTGGACGGCGCTGCTGGTGATGCTGTTCACCGGTCTGGCCGTGGTGTGCCTGCGCGGCTTCTGGTCGCGGGTGGCGATCTTCCTGGGGCTGCTGTTCGGGTACGGGATCTCCTGGCTGTTCGACCGGGTCTTCGGGAAGATCCACTCGGTGGACGGCGGCGGGCACATGACCGACCACTGGCGCCTGGACCTGTCGGGCGTCGGCAAGGCGGACTGGATCGGCCTGCCGACCTTCCACGGCCCGTCCTTCCAGTGGTCGGCGATCCTGGTCGCGCTGCCCGTGGTGATCGCGCTGGTCGCCGAGAACGCCGGGCACGTCAAGGCGGTCGGCGAGATGACCGGGACGAACCTGGACGACAAGCTGGGCACCGCGATCTCGGCGGACGGCATCGGCTCCATGCTCTCCACCGCCGTCGGCGGCCCGCCGAACACCACGTACTCGGAGAACATCGGCGTCATGGCCGCCACCCGGGTCTACTCGACGGCCGCCTACTGGTGCGCCGCCGGCTTCGCCCTGCTGTTCGGCCTGTGCCCGAAGTTCGGCGCGATCGTCGCCGCGATCCCCGGCGGGGTGCTCGGCGGCATCACCGTGATCCTCTACGGCATGATCGGCCTGCTCGGCGCGCAGATCTGGACCAGGGCCCAGGTCGACCTGCGCAACCCGCTGAACCTGGTGCCGGCCGCGGCGGGCATCATCATCGGCATCGGCAACGTGTCGCTGAAGTTCACCGACACCTTCAGCATCAGCGGCATCGCGCTCGGCAGCCTGGTCGTCATCACCGGCTACCACGCGCTGCGGGCCATGGCCCCGGCGCACCTGAAGACGCAGGAGCCGCTGCTGGACGAGGGCACCTCCTCGTACGACGAGGACGCTGAGGGCACCGGGGGGACCGGCAGCACCGGGGGAACCAGGGCGCCGCGCACCCCGTAACGGACGGGGGCGGGGCCGGGGTTCAACCCGGAGGACGGCCGGCGGAAGTGTCCGAAAAGGACCTTCCGTCGGCCGTTTCGTCTGGCCGGGCGGGGCGGTTTGCTGGTCGAATCACTGCTCGCTCATATCGGCCACTCATCCCCCCGGGAGAGGCATGTCCGTTCTGACGCACCGCCGCAAGGCCGCCGCCGCGGCCGCCGCCCTCGCCACGCTGGCGCTCACCTGCGGCCAGGCCTCCGCCAGCAGCCCCGCCGCCGCGGGCAAGGTCCTGTGGACGCCGAGCACCAGCACGGGCCCGTCCTCCTTCAAGGCCGTCCAGTGCGCGGCGAACAACTTCAAGGTGGTGAAGGACCCCGTGAAGGGCAGCGTGTGGCGGGCCTTCCAGGCCGCCGGCGAGGAGCGCTGCGAGACGCTGAGCCCGGACCTGAAGGAGGGCGACACCTTCTACCTGGGCTGGTCGTCCAAGGTGGACATCAAGGACACCAACAGCCGGTACGTGTTCCAGCTGAAGTGCTCGCCGAGCACCGGCACGGCCAACCACCCGATCGAGATCGACATCGTCAACGGGCGCGTCCGCCTCCAGGAGTGGGACACCGCCCACGTGGCGCACTCCCTGTGGACCGCGCAGACGGCCGGCAACACCTGGCACTCGTACGCGCTCAAGATCCGCCTGGGCCGCACGGACGGCACCATCGACTTCTGGTTCGACGGCGTGAAGCAGACCTTCACCACGGGCTCGGGCACGTTCAAGGGCACCACCTGGGACGGCGACCGCAACTACCTCAAGTGGGGCTCCTACCACCCCTCCACGGGCGACGCGACGAACACCTTCACCAGCCCGGTCATGGCGACCACCCTGGAGGCGGCGACCGCCGGCTCGTGAACAGCCGTGGGCCCGGACCACGCCGGACGCGGTCCGGGCCCGCTGTCCGGCGGAGTCGTGGCCGCCTGCCCCGCAGGCGGGTTCGCGCACGTACCGGCGCGTTGCCCGCCCGGGCAACCTTTGCTGCCCGCCCGTACCTGGCACTGGTTCGCCCCCGCCCAGTATCAAGGAGGAGTCGACCGCCCCGCGCCCGTGGAGAGCCTTCCTTGCACGATCACGAGACCACCAGAGCCACCGAGACAGGCGGCCGTACCCCTGCCCGCAAGCCCAGCCCCGCCCCGCCCACGCGGCTGCTCGGCCTCCAGGCCACGGTCGGCAACGCCGCGGTCGTCCAGATGCTCCGCCAGACCGGCCGATCCCAGACCGGCCACTCCCAGGTCGGCCACTCCCAGGCCCGGTCCGAACAGCACCGACACACCGTCGGCCACGTCCCGGCCCGTCCTCCGGCCGCCGTCCAGCGCGTTGAGGGCGGATCGGACACCGACGCCGAATCCGAGTTCCGGCTGGGCGTCGCGGCCGCGCTGGAACGGACCATCAACGACGACGTCAAGGACCGGCTGGGAGTCAGCGGGCTGCACCTGAGCATCGGCGGCGGAGGCGGGGTGGCGGCCCTGAAAGCCGCACGGCCCGTCCAGGACCTCGATCTGCGGCTCCACATCTCCGACCCCGAGGGCCAGGACCCGCAGCTGCGCCGGGAGGTCATCACGTACCTCGAAGCCCTGCTGCAGGACGAAGCGGGCACGGACCCCAGCGGCACGACGGTGAAGGGCACGTTCGGCGGGGCCGAGGTCAGCGTCACGCTGGGCAAAGTGCCCACGGAGACGCGGAGCATGCAGGTGCACGAGAGCTCCGCCCGGGTTCCCCTGACCGTCGTGGCGCCGCTGCGCCTGTTCACGGACAAGGTGACCGCCTTCGCCATGCGCAAGGAGAAGGAGGGAGAGGTCCTGGCGGAGAAGCGGCAGCGGGACGCCCGTGACCTGCTGTCCCTCTACCCGCAGATCACCGCCGGAGGGGACCTGGCGGACGTCCTGGCCGAGAACGCGGACAACGACGATCTCATCCACCAGGGCCTGAAGAAAGCGGCCCAGTTCACGCAGGTACTGGGCCGCTACCGGAAGGAACACGCGGACGACTTCGAATCCGGGGAGTGGGAGCGCCTCCGGGAGATCGGACGGACCCTGGAGAGGGTCGCCAAGAGTCTGCGCAAGCCCAAGGCCGAGCCCCCGGCGCAGCCGGCGAGCCCCGCCGGCACCGTCCCGGCGGCCGTCGACGCCCCCGCCGGCACGGATTCCGGCGCGATGACCAAGGCCGACCGCAAGGCCGCCAAGCAGGCCAGGCGGCAGCAGAAGCTGACCGAGCGGCCACCGACGGACTGAGGGATCCCGCTCCGGACCGCGGGCCCGGACCGCCGTGGATGCGGTCCGGGCCCGCGGCTTCACACGGCCGCGGGGGTCGGCCGGGTCCTGCGGCGGATCAGCAGTACTTGAAGGAGCTGATCTTGTCGTTGATCCACGACGGAAGGGAGGGCCACCGCTCCCAGGGGCCGATCCTGAACTCCAGGCCGCCGTAGTCGTTGTTCTCGTAGAAGCAGATGCTGCTCCCGGTGTTGTTCACCACCGACGACGTGACGTCCTGCATCCCCGTCCACAGGCCGCCCTTCCGTTCCAGCTTGCCCATGTCGCTGATGTTCTGGTCCGAGGCGATCGCCGCGAACTTGCCGGTGGAGCCCGTGTTGCCGACGTAGCTGTTCTCGGTCCACAGGCAGACGTAGTTGGTGGGGCACGCGCCGGCGCCCTGACCGATGCCGAGGATCGTGTTGGCGCTGGCGGAGCCCGACACGGTCACGACCAGTCCGACGGCGGCGGCCGCGCACAGGCCGAGCCTGGTCATCTTCTGGGAAAGCTTCATGACGATCCGTTCAGGTCGAGGTGGGGAGTCGAGGTGGGGGTCGAGGCGATGAGGGGTCAGCAGTACTTGAAGGAGCTGATCTTGTCGTTGATCCACGATGGGACGTAGGGCCAGTGCTCCCCAGGGCCGATCTTGAACTCCAGGCCGGTGTACCAGTTGTTCTCGTAGAAGCAGATGCTGCTCCCGGTGTTGTTCAGCACCGACGAGGTGATGTCCTGCATGCCCTTGTCCCCACCGGAGCTGCGCTTCTGGAGCTTGCCCATGTCGCCGGTGTCCTGGTTCGACGCGAAGGAGCCGAACTTCGCGTCGTTGATGGTCCCGCCCCGGATGAAGTTGGCCTCCGACCACAGGCAGACGTAGCCGTCGGGGCACGACCCGGCCCCGTGGCCGATGTCGTAGACGTTGGTGGCACTCGCGGAGGTCGCCCCGGTGACGATCAGGCCGACGGCGGCGGCGGCGGACAGGCCCAGCTTGGCCAGGTTCCTGGAGAGCTTCATGACGATCCGTTCAGGTCGAGGAAAGGGGAAGGAGGGAAGGGAGGAAGGAAGGGGAGGGAGGGGGCAGGTCAGCAGAACTTGAAGGAGCTGATCTTGTCGTTGATCCACGACGGGACGGAGGCCCACTTCTCCCGGGGGCCGATCTTGAACTCCAGGCCGCCGTAGTTGCTGTGCTCGTAGAAGCAGATGCTGCTCCCGGTGTTGTTCACGACCGAGGAGGCCTCGTCCGCCATGCCCTTCCAGCGCCAGAGCTTGCTCTCGAACTTGAACGACGCCAGGTCCGCGATGTTCTCGTTCGCGCCCACGGCCCCGTAGTCGACCCCGCCCTTCGGGTTCCCCACGATGTAGTTGTTCTCGCTCCACAGGCACACCCAGTTGGCGGGGCACTTGCCGGGACCGGTCTCGATCGAGGTGAGGATGTCGGCGCTCGCCGTCGTCGTCGTGGCGGCGATCACCCCGGCCACCGTGGCGGCACCAACCGCGAGCCTCGTCGCCATTCGCCGCAGGTTCATCATGATGCTCTCCTCTGCTCTTCAACTGCCCAGGGGGCGCTCCGACGTTCGTTCGCGGAGCAGCACCACTGTGGCGGCGAGGGCAGGCGGGACGCATCGGTCATCCGACTGCACGGGGAACCGGCGCCGGTGACCCAGTCGGCGACCTAAGTCGGCGACCTGGCCGGACCGTAGGCGTCCGGAGGCATAGGTAGCGTGGCCCGCGGACGCCGACGGGGCCCGGACCGCGGTGGCCGCGGTCCGGGCCCCGGGCTTTCCGTTCCCCGGCTGCTTCGGCTACTTCAGCAGGAAGTCGTACACCGCCTGCCGTCCGGCCGGGTTCGCCGCCCGGTTCTGCACCGAGTGCGCCGCCCCGGGGACGATCACGATCTGCGGGTTGTGCGCCAACTTCGCCTGTTCGTAGAGCAGTTCGTACGGCGTGGCGATGTCGCGGTCACCGCCGAGCAGCAGCACCGGCACGTTCGGCAGCTTGCGGTGGGCCGGCGGGACCGGCGGCACTGGCTCGCGCGGCCAGTCCAGGCAGACCAGGAGGCTGCCGAGCCCGGTCGCGGTCGCCGGGTCGTACGGCCAGGTCTGCTCGGCGGTCAGCCGCTGCCGGGTGCGCTCCAGCGCCGCCGCCCGGCCCTCGACGGGGGTGTCGGTGCTGCCCCACGGGAAGCGCGCGTCCGCGCAGACGGTGGCGGAGTGCAGGCCCTGGCTGAGGTCCTCCGCCGGGGCGGCGTCGACCACCTGGTGGACGAGGTCGAAGAGGCCCTGGAGCTTGGCGGGCTGCCCGGCGGCGGCCTCGTGCAGCGCCTCCGGGACCCCGCCGAAGTCCGGGTCGATGAACTCGTAGCCGGTGAGCGCGCTCAGGACCTGCACCCCGTTGCCGTAGCGGCGGACGGTGGCGGCGAGGTCCGCGGCCGGGTCGGTGGTGCAGCCGGTGGCCTGGCAGGCGGCCCGCAGCACCCGGGCGGTCGCGGGCATCGCCGCCAGGTCGAGGGGGTCGAAACCCCCTGGCGGCGCCACCGAGTCGAGCACCAGCCTGGCTACGCGGGACGGGTGGGCGAGCGCGTACCGCTCGGCGACGATGGTGCCGTACGAGACGCCGTCCAGGGTGAGGCGCCGGGCGCCGAGGGCACGGCGCAGCAGGTCGATGTCGGCGACGGTGTCGGCGGTGCTGTAGAAGCGGGCGTTCGGACCGAGGGCGGCGGCGCACTCGGCGATCGACTGCTTGCGCGGCACGGCGAGGTCGGAGGAGCCCATGTCCTCCTGGAGGCCGGGGCACTGGAGTGCGCCCCGGCCGGTGCCGCGCTGGTCGTACATCACCAGGCGGTAGTCCTTGAGGACGGGCTCCAGCTTGCCCGCCATCTGCCGCACCGTCGGGACGCTGGCCTGGCCGGGGCCGCCGGAGAGGAACAGCAGGTCGCCCTTGGGGGCCTTGGTGTTGCCGCTGACGGCCACCTGGAGGTCGAGGGTGCCGGGGACGGCGCCGCTGTGGTCCAGCGGGACGGTGAGGGTCCCGCAGGTGAACTCGGGCGCGTCCGGGCAGGGTGCCTGCCCGGTGATCCCGCCGCCTGGCCGGTCCGTGGCGGCTGCGGGGGTGGCCAGGGTGGTGCCGGCGACCACCGCGACGGCGCCCAGCAGAGCGGCGATGCGGCCGCGCGTGCTCGTCATGTGAGTCCTTCCGCTCGCACCGCGCCCGTGCGACGCGGTCACGGAAGCAGCCTGCGCCCGGGACGGCGGCGAAGGCGAGCACCCGAGCGGGATTCGCCCGGGGAGCGAGCCGGAAGTCCCCGGACGGCCCCCTGTTGCCGATCAGCCCTGACGCCACACCTGTCAACTGGTCAACGGACCGGCATGACCCCCGGATGCCCGTCCTCCCCCTCACCACCACCCACGCCTGCACCTGGGAAGATCTTTTCTTAAATTATTACAAATCATGACATTATCGGCCGTGTATGACTTCCGTCCGGCGAGCGCGACCCACCGCCGACGAGACTCGCCGTGTCAGAGGCCGCGGCTACGCTCCCGACATGGCTTCCTATACGAATGACCCGCTGCACCAGAAGCTGGTCGCTGTCCTGATCCCCCTCCTGCGCCGCACGTGCCCGGCAGATGCCGGCGGCTACGGCGGGTCGTACGAGCTGCGCCTGACCGCCCAGGAGGCCGAGGAACTCGGCGGCGTCCCCCTCATCCGATCGGCAATGCGCAAGGCAGCGCGCGAACTTGGCTGGTCAAAGCTGCAGACCTACGGCATGGGCCCCACGGGCGACATGGCGCTGGCTGGTGTCGTCGATGAGCGACAGATACCCGAGGAGTTCACAACCGTCGTCGAACGGCACCGGCTGGACAAGCAGCGAGCCGCCGCCGAGGCGGCCTGGCAGCTCGTCGCCACCGGCCGGCCGCATGCGGTACGCGGTTCGGCCTTCGTGACCACCCAGGAGTTCCGGGCCGCATACTCCGCGGCCGACCACGCCTGATCCGTGCCGCCCACTGGCAGGCCAGGAGCCGGCATGAGTCGGCAACGCCGCTCATGAGCGAGTTCCACGGCCTCGTCTATGAACAGTTGCTCCGAGGCCACGCGCACGGGGTCGACGGGAACCGTCAGTCGAGGCTGTGTGGCGTCGCCGACCGCTCGACTCGGCCTCCTGGTTTCCCGGGCGACCGGTGCCCGTGAGCTCGGAACTCAAGCTCGTCACGGTGCAATCGCACCCGGGCAGCTCGCCAGGCGGTATCGAAATCGATCTGCTCGGAGGCCGCCCGGGTGAGGCGCCAGGCGCACCAGCTAGTCCGTGGGGCGAGCAACCAGCGCAGGAGGGTGGTTCTCATCTCGCCGGCTCCGGCCGGTCGGCCTCCTCCGCCGACTCGGCACCGTCGTGGATGTCGAGGGCCTCTTCAAGCTCGGTCGCAAGGTCGCCGTGGCCGGCAGTCCTCATGTAGTCGGACGTGAAGGTGACGAGCAGCCTCCGCTGATGCAGCTGGTCGAAACGGGAGAAGAACGTGCGCAAGATCTCCAGAACTTGGAGATCGGTCGGATCAGTGGACGGTTTGCGGGCGGTCGCGAGCAACTGCGACAGACCGGCCAGAGCCTTGGTGAAGTGGGTCCTGGAATCCTCATCGGTCAACTTGAAGTCTTTGAGATGATCCGCCCACGTTCCCGTGTCGGGCATGGTCAGAGCTGCGGCCAGGATCGCCGGGTCGGCAAGCGCGAGGGCGCGAGCTCTGGCCGCCTGGAGGAAGACGGCGTCCTCCACTCCCTGATTCTGGCGGGCGCGCATCACTGCAGCAGTAGCTTCGGTGGCGGCGCGGTCCAGAACCACGGTGGCCTCGGCCCTCAGGACGTGATCTGGGTATCCGGCCAACGGACGCGGACCTGCCAGATGGTCGGCCAGGGCATCCCTCGCACCTGGCAGGTCGGCCGGATCCAGCTGAGCGGCGGCATCCACTGCCGCTCTACGAAGCGAAGTGCGGATGAGCCGTGCGAGGGCCGGTCTGTCGTATCCCGGCAGGTGGTCGGGGTACGCGGTGGCAGTGATCTCCGCAGTGAAGGCGATGTCCGGGTAGCAGGTGGGCAGGACGGCAGGGAACGCGGTCACCTCACGCCGCAGTGCCCGCCGCTGCGCACGGGTCGCGCCGGGCTGGCTCACGATGGCTCCGGCCGGGCGGCCGGGAAGCGCCGGCTGATCAACCGCCGGCGGAACTCACGCATGGCCTTCGTCTCGGCATCGATCTCACGGCCAACGACGATGGCCGCAACCGGATCGAGTCCGATGCGACCGCTGACAATCCGCTCCACGAGGTCGAGAACCTGCTCGCCCGGCAGAGAGCCGTCGATACTGGCCTCGGCCCAGGCCGCGAGGGTGCTCTCACAGGTATGAGCGAGGGCCTTGTCTGGCAGGGTGTCATTCCATCCTGCGACGATCTTGTCAGTGACGGACTCGTCGTGGCGCGCTGCGGCAAGCAGGAGCTCCGTCGGGTACGGATCGGCGGTCAGGTCTGCCAGGGCGAGGAAGGCCCGTCGGCCAGCGCGTGACCTGCTGGCCCTGCCGGGTGTGCTGCTGTCCGGTGGTCCGATCCAGTCATTGACGGCTGCCCAGGTCAAGGCCAGCTTGCCGTGCTCGCTCACCAACGCGCGCAGCGCCCTTCCCGCCTCGCCGTTGGCCTGATCGTCAGCGTCCCGAGCGAGGATGTGCCGGAGGCGTACCAGAGCTTGACCGGGAAATCTCGCGGCGAACGTGCCCTGGCACACCAGGGCGGCGACTCTGGCGACCTCTTGGTCTTTGCTCTGCGCCCAGTTCTCCCGCAGTTGCTTGCGCACCGTCGCACCGAGAACCGGATGCTGCGCTGCGGAGGAGAGCATCCGGGCAGCGGCGTCGCCACGGCTGAGCGCCGCTGGAGCACTCCGGGTGGCCGGGCTGGGCAGGACAGTGCTGTCATTGTGCTCGGCTGCCAGTTTCGCCAGCAGCTCGGCAATGGTGTCGAGCCGGTCAGCCCCGATCTCTCCCTTGGCCGTGATCCGCGCGATCCACTTTCTGATGTGGCTCTGTGCGTCGGCAAGTTCGGTCCAGATGTGCCTGAGCACCGCATAGCCGTAGCCGGGCCGGTGGGTGAAGGTCACCTTATTGTCGCTGACCTTTGCTCCTGCGTCACGCAGACGGCTTCCCAAATCCAGACCCGACAGGGCGTTGCGCACGCTGTCGTCGACTTTCTCTCCGAGTAGATCTCGGGCGGCTTGGTGCACTTGGGAGGGGCTGGCCCCTTCCAAGAGCACCGCTGCCAGGAGCAGGGCGCGGTCCTCCGGTCGTTCGACGGTCCGCCCGAAGAACCCGGTGACGTAGTCGCGCCATCCGGTGAACCGTTCGACTGCCGCTGCGAGCTCCTGCTCGCTGTCGGCTGCGCCTGCGAGCAGCCGGGCGAGTTCGGCGGCATCTGCCGGGTGCATGCCGTCAGTCACCAGCTGGGCAAGGTCCTGCTGGTTCTCCTTGGGCTCGTATCCGGACTGCAGCCGCTCGACGAGTTCCGTACGACGGTGAAACAAGCTGAGGTGCGAGCTGACCAGGTGTCGGGGTGCGGGCGGTCGAGCCTGGACTACGGCGGCCGCTTCATGTCCCATGGTGGGCCAGCCGTCGCGGCCGGCGATCACGATCAGGCAGGATCCGATCTCCGCGAGCCGACGGCCGTGGCCGCTCAGCTTCGACGGCATCTCCTTCGACCAGTCGGCGATCTCGGCGGAGACGTTCAAGAGATATCCGCAGTTCTCCCCGATCGGGAGCAGGCTGCTGTCCGGCGGGTCCCAGTCCGGCGTGATCTGCCAAAGCTCCAGCGAGGGCCTGCCCTCGCTCCGACGAGGCTTGTCCATCATGGTCAGGGCCCGGACAGCGGTGGCATAACGGCCAGTGCCTTCGTCGCCGGCCACAACTGCCAGCCCGCCTCCACGAAGGAGCACGTCACGGACGGCTTCTGCGGCGAGGACCTCTTCACCATCGCGATCGATCCTGACCCATGCCTGCCGCACCACCGAGATCACCGATGGCTCGACGGAGTGGACGGGCAGCAGTTCCTTCTCATGGATGTTGACCACGGCGACCGCGTTGGCCCCGTCGGCAGCCTGGGCCTGGACGACCACCGACCGGTGATTGCCATCAGCTCGTTGGCCCCCGAAGGACTCAAGGCCGGGCTCCTCCATCAGCCGCTCCACTGTTACCTCCTGGGCCGCGTGGAAGCGGTGATGGAGCCCTTCCCCGTACTCACGTTGCCACCAGCCTGAATGACCACGCTGTTGGTGTTCCCGTTCGCGTTCATCACCGCGCCCGCAGCCCTGCCCCCAACTCCCAGGTCAGTAAGCAGTTGCTCCAGCTCTTCAACCGCGTCGGGGTTACGCTGCAGATACATTCCAAGTTGCCAGAAGCACTGCGCCCTCAGCGCCTCCGGGTCCCCGTCACCGTTCGGGCCGCATCTCTCGCCGGCGACGTCCAGTTCTGCCAACTGCCGCTCCACCACCGCTGGTTCATCACGTCGCAGGAAACGGGCGATCTTTTCCCGGACCAAGCCCCACCCGGATCGAGCCACCTCCGCAGCCAGCGCCTCGGACGCACGCGTCGCCAGGTCCATCATGTCGATCTCGGCAGCACTCATCGCTCACCTCTCATCCGGCCCGAGACGATGGGCCACATCCCGAAAGAATGCGAACGGAGCGTGACATCACACAAGCGGAACGTGCACATCGACTGGATCCCGTCCTTGGAGGCTCCAGCGTGCCGAGTGGGCGGCCCGCACTCGTTCGAATCCTGCACACGGCACACTTCCCGACACTCACACAGTCTTCGATGGGCGCCAGGCGGATGCTGTTCGACTAGCGCGTCCCCAACCACGACCGAACGGCGAGCTCAGGCTGGCGTGAATTCGCCGTCAGACTGGAGAGCTCCACCGAACCAGCTATACCAAGGCTCCGACAGGCCCCGAGACACAGGCGCCTCCTCGCCCCCCGGCTCGAAGGGGTACGCTGCCACTCTTCCGACCGGCAGGCCGTGACGCAGCCCGGGGCGCTGCAGCGGCATTGGTCAGTAGGCCCAGGTTGAGCCGGTTCCCCGGTACTCCTCGACCGGAATCGGGTGGACATCGGGGCGCATGCGGTCGGTGTAGAGGAGGCCGTCGAGGTGGTCGATCTCGTGGGCGATGAGGCGGGCGAGGCCGAACTCGTAGGTGGCTGTGGTGATGGCACCGTCGAGGGTGGCGGCGGCGACGTCCATGCGCAGCGGGCGGGGGACCATGCCGCGGACGTCGAAGAAGCTGAGGCAGCCCTCGTACTGTTCGTCGGTCTCGTCGGAGACGGCGGTGACCTTGGGGTTGAGCAGGATGATCGGGTCGGCGTCGGCGGTCGGGGGAAGGACGAGGGCGGCGGCGCGGGGGATGCCGATCTGTGGGGCGGCGAGCCCCATGCCCTTGGCGAAGGAGTGGACGCGGCCGATGCGGTCGACGGCGGTGAACAGTTCGTCGATGACGTCCTGGGCGGCGGTGCGTTCGGCCGGTAGGTCGAAGGGCTGGGCGGGGTGGTTGAGGATGGGGGTGCCTTGCTGGATCACGCCGAGGGACTGCATCTGCTGGCTTGGCCGCACCTCGATCACCTGGTCTCCTTGGTCTGTTGCTGGTTGTCGGCGGTGGCGCGGAAGCGCCATTCGAGGCGGAAGCGGGCGTGCAGCGGTGGGTCGTCTGTGGCCCAGGCGAAGTGCCGGCGCTCGCCGTCGTCATGGCGGCTGACGGCGGTGCGCAGGGGAACGGCCTCGGCGGTCATGGAGGTCTCGGTGCCCCACACGACCGGGTCGAGGGCGCTGGGGAAGTCGAGGCGGACGGCGAGGTGTTCGGTGGGCAGGCGGACGGCGCGCTGGAACCAGTGGCCCCACTTGTCGGCGCCGACGCTGTAGGCGTACTCGATCCAGGTCGCGTCGCCCGGGTAGAGCGGGAAGCGGCCGTGCTCGTTGTCGAACAGGAGCCAGACCTCCTTGAAGGCGTCGCGGTCGTGCTTGGCCTGCCACCGCATGTCCTCGCCCTGGCACGAGGCGCTGAGCGCCAGTTCGTCCCAGGTCAGTGGGTGCCCACGGTAGTGGGCGTTGGAGCGCTCGGGTTCGCCGGGGTAGCGGTCGACGGCGATGCGGATGAGGTAGCGGGTGATGGGCTCGGCGCCCGTGTTCCGTAGGCGGCGGCGCATGGTCAACCGGTAGGTGGAGCCGTCGAATTGGAGTGCGGCCTCGTCATGTTCGACCACGATCGCGGCCCCGGAGGCGTAGGGCTGATCGGCTCGGCGAGGTGTCGGCGGGGCGGTCGGGGTGCGGCTTCGGGAGCGGGCTGCGTCGTAGTCGAGCCAGCGCCGCCAAACGGCTTTCCCGGCATTGAGGGTCTCGTCGGCGAGGCGGGCGAACTCCTCGGTCGGCTTGTGGCGGCCGGACTCCACGTGGCTGACGTACGAGGGGTCGAAGCCCATCTTCCCGGCCAGCGCGCGTTTGGAGAGGCCGCGCACCTCGCGCCAGTGGGCGACTTCGGCGGCGAACGCCTCCATGGCCTGGTCGACCGCGTCGTGGCTGGCCGTCGGTTCCATCCGCTCCGCCCCCAGTGAGTGATGAATGAACCGTGAGTGACCTTAGCTCACCATCCCGTCACGGTCCTGCCTCCGGTTGTCATTGCCCCATCGGGCCCGCACTTCAAGCGCCTGACCAGTACCAACCGCCCACCTTCCGTTCTGCCGAGAGGGGTTGGCCGTGTACGAGCCCCGTCCCGCCACCGAGGTCAGCATCGCGATCCGGCCGGCGCGGTCCTCGGCGTCATCGTGCACGACGACTTCGATTCGGCCCGACTCGGTGCTCACCCGGCGGCCGACTCGGCGCGGGACGGCGGCACCTGCGCGCAGCGCCCTTCCACTCATCGCCCTTCACGGGCTGGACTCCGAACTGGAGCGCACAGCATGGAAACCAGGAACGTGATCGTCCCCGTCCACGACGGCCCCATCGACTTGACCCGCCCGCACTTCGTGGGCGTCGGCGGCGCCGGCATGTCGGCCCTCGCCCGCCTCCTGCTGGAAAGCGGTAGCCGGGTGTCCGGCTCCGACACCGACGACACCACCGCCCTGCGCGAGCTGGAGGACGCCGGTGCCTCGGTCGCCATCGGCCACACCGCCGGCAACCTCCCCGCCGACGCCACCGTCCTCGTGTGGTCCAGCGCGGTGACCCCGGGCAACCCCGAGGTCGCCGCTGCCCGCCGCTCCGGCATCCCGGTGGTGCACCGCTCGGACGTGCTGGCCCGCGTGATCGCCGCCGCCGAGCAGTCCGTCGCCGTGGCAGGCACCCACGGCAAGACCATGACCACCGGCATCCTCAGCGCCGCCCTGGCCCACCTCGACCCCTCGTACGCCATCGGCGGCACCCCGGTCGACCACCCCAACGCCCACCAGGGCTTCGGCGGCCTCCTGGTCGCCGAGGCGGACGAGAGCGACCGCACCGCCGGCCGCTACCACCCGCAGGTCGCCGTCGTCCTGAACGTGGACGACGACCACCCCGAGCAGTACGTCGACCTGAACGACGTCCTGGACGTCTTCGAGCGACTGGCCCGCAACAGCTCCATCCTGGTCGTCTCCTCCGACGACCCGGGCGCCCGGCTGCTGATCGAGCGCCTGCAGGCGGCGCCCGGCCCGCGCGTGGTCACGGTCGGCGAGGCCAAGGACGCCGACGTGCGGGTGCTGCGCGTGCTGTGGGACGGGGCCGCCAGCCACGTCACCGTGCAGGACACGGACGGGTCGTGGCACGAGTTCACCGTGGCCGTCCCCGGGCGGCACAACGCGCTGAACGCCGCCGCCGCGTTCGCTACCGGCCGGGTGCTCGGCACCGAACCCGCCGACCTGGTGGCCGGCATCAACGCCTTCCAGGGCATCAAGCGCAGGCTCACCACCACCGGCACCCACGCCGGGGTGACGGTGCTGGACTCCTACGCCCACCACCCGAGTGAGATCACCGCCGACCTGGCCACCGCCCGGATGCTCACCGAGGGCCGGGTGATCGCGGTGTTCGAGCCCACCGGCTGGACCCGTACCGCCGCCCTCGGCGAGGAGATGGGGCGTCGGCTCGCGGCGGCCGACGAGGTCGTCCTCCTGGACGTGCACGCTTCGGTCGAGTCCCCGCTCACCGGGGTCAGCACCGCGCCGATGGCCGCGCAGGTCGTCGCCTGCGGCGGCCGGGCCCACACCGCGGGTGACGGGCGCGATGCGGCGGATGTGGTCGCCGAGCTGGCCGGGCCCGGCGACCTGGTGGTGACGATGGGCACCGGGACCGCCGGCCGCGTCGGCAGGGCGGTACTGCTGCGGTTGGCCGAGGCCCCGGCGACGGTCCGGGCCGCGTAGTCAGCCGGTGAGTCCCATGGCGTCGGGTTTGGCGAGCCGCATCGCGGCGTCCTCAAGCCCGACGCTGTGGGAGCCCTTCACCAGCACCACGTCTCCGGGCTTGAGGTAGGTCAGCAGCAGGTCGAGGGCGGCGTCGCGGTCCGGGACCAGCGTCGCCGTCACTCCGCCGTCGACCGCGCTCGCGTGAACCAGGGCGGCCTCCGCGCCGCCGACCGCGATCAGGTCCGTGACACCGTTCCGGGCCACCATGCGGCCCAGCTCCGCGTGGTGGGCGTCGGACTCCTCGCCCAACTCCCGCATCTCGCCCAGCACCGCCACCGTCCTGCGTCCGCCGCCGGCCATGGCGGTGAGCGCGGACAAGGCCACGGCCATCGATTCGGGGTTCGCGTTGAACGCGTCGTTGATCACCGTCACGCCGTCCGGCCGCTCGGTGACGTCCATCCGGCCCGGCGTCAGCTGCCGGGCACCGGTCAGCGCCTCCGCCGCCTGCCGCACGCTCGCACCCAGCCCGATCGCCACCGCGGCGGCGGCCGTCGCGTTGGACACGTGGTGGGCGCCGTACAGCCCCAGCTTCACCGGGGCGCTCTCGCCCCTGTACGTGAGGGTGAACGAGGGCCGGCCCGCTCCGTCCAGCTCGATGTCGACGGCCCGCACGTCCCCGGCCCGCGCCCCGAACGTCAGGACCGGCGCGACCGTACGCGGCGCCATCGACATGACGTACGGGTCGTCGGCGTTCAGCACCGCCAAGCCGTCGACGGGCAAGGCCTCGACGAGTTCG
This sequence comes from Kitasatospora sp. NPDC058046, assembly GCF_042885595.1. NCBI lineage: Bacteria > Bacillati > Actinomycetota > Actinomycetes > Kitasatosporales > Streptomycetaceae > Kitasatospora > Kitasatospora sp. NPDC058046. Next base: position 72,902 of record NZ_JBHVRS010000018.1, on the reverse strand, counting down.
CCCTTCGCGACGGCGATCGACTCCTTCCCGCCGCCGAACTCGCCCACGTGCGCGGTCCCGACGTTCAGCACCAGGCCGACCTTCGGCGGGACGATCCCCGTCAGGTACTTGATGTGCCCGGCGCCGCGCGAGCCCATCTCCAGCACCAGCAGGCGGGTGCTCTCGTCCGCCCGGAAGACGGTCAGCGGCAGGCCGATCTCGCCGTTGAACGACAGCGGCGTGGCCACGGTGGTGTCCATGGTCTCCAGCACCTGGGCCAGCAGGTCCTTGGTGCTGGTCTTCCCGGCCGAGCCGGTCAGCCCGATCACCGTCGGCGCCTTCAGCCGGTCCAGCACCGCGCGGGCCAGCGCGCCCATCGCGTCCTGGACGTCCGGCACCACGATCGCCGGCACCCCGACCGGCCGGGCCGCCAGCACCGCCGTCGCCCCGGCGCGGACGGCGGCCTCGGCGAACCGGTGCCCGTCCGTGTGCTCGCCCGGCAGCGCGATGAACAGCGCCCCCGGCTCCACCAGCCGCGAGTCGATCACCCCGGGCCGGTCCACCACGGCACCCGGATCGGGGGCGTCGTGCGGAGCGCCCCCGACAGCCTCGGCGATCTCTTGCAGGGTCATGGGGACCATGGTGGCTCCGATCCGTCGACGCACCCGCCCGCTCGTCCCGGGGCGGCCTGCCCTCGACGCTAGCGGCTCCCCGACGCCCCTCCCGTCATCCGGCGCATTCCGAACCAGACTGCGACAAAAGGAAGATGAGCATGTCTGCAGCTGAACGTCGTATCGCTCTCGTCACCGGCGGCCGCTCCGGCGAACGCGACCGCTCGCTGATCTCCGGCGAGGCCGTACGTGAGTCCCTGGCCCGCCAGGGCCTGCCGCACTTCGTCCTCAACCCCACCGACGAGGACTTCGCCGACCGCGTCCGCGAAGCCGACGTCGCGTTCCTCGCCCTCGCCGGCCAATGGGCCGAGGACGGCAAGCTCCAGGGCCTCCTGGACAGCCTCGGCGTCCCCTACACGGGCTCCGGGGTCCTGGCCAGCGCGATGGCGATGCACAAGCCCACCGCCAAGACCCTCGTCCTCGCCGGCGGCGTCACCGTGCTGCCGCACATCCCGTTCCGGGGCCACGACGACCCCGAGGAAACCGCCCGGGCGTGCGTGGAGGAGCTGGGCCTGCCGGTCATCCTCAAGCCCACCTCGGAGGGCGGATCGATCGGCATGCGCGTCTTCAGGGACCTCAACTCGCTCACCGCCACGCTCACCCACGACACCCGCGGCGGCGAGTGGTTCGTCGAACCGTTCAAGGAAGGCAGCGCCGTAACCTGCGGCGTCCTGGAGAAGGACGGCGCCCTGGTCGTGCTCCCGCCGCTGGAGACCGTCCCCACCACCGCCGAGTTCTACGACCACAAGGCCAAGCGCGACCCCGCCGGCCACCGCTACCGCTGCCCCGCCCAACTCCCGGACGCCGCCCTCGCCACCATCTCCCGCGCGGCCGTCCGCGCCCACCAGGTGCTGCACTGCTCGGGCCACTCGCGCTCGGACTTCCTCGTCACCCCCGACGGCGAGGTCCACTGGTTGGAGATCAACACGCTCCCCGGACTCTCCACCCACGGCAACCTCGCCACCATGGCCGCAGCCGCCGGGATCAGCTACGACACCCTGATCCAGACCATGCTCGCCGCTGCCCGGGCGAACGGGTACCGACCGTGAACACCGCCGACCTGCCGCTGTCGGCAGCCGACATCCACGCGGCCGCTTCGCCGTGCCCGCACCCACACCGCCAACACCACCCCGCCCCTGACTCCCGCACAGGAAGTCGACCTCACCGACTTCCTGTGCAGCATCGCGGCCGGTCGGAGTGGAGCCGGGATGCTTCCGGCCCCCGGCGCGCCGAACGGCCCGCTCCGACGGCACCGGCCGGCGCACCCGTGCGGACCGGTTTCGTGTGACAACCACTCAGCCAGGCACCAAGCGTGACGCCATGGACACTTTGAGTGTCAGTGGTGACTCCTACGGTTACCGAGACACAGTCAATCGATAGGAGAAGAACATGACTTCGCCGAAGAAGCCACGCCGCAACTACAGCAGCGGCACCGTCGCCGGGCTCCTCACCCTGGCCCGCGGCGGCTGCTACTGGCCCGAATGCAAGGAGCCCACCGTCCGTATGGTCGAGGGCGATCCCATCCAGAACCTTCAGATCGCCCACATCCGTGCACTGGAGGACAACGGCCCCCGCGCCGAGCCCACCTGGTCGGAAGCCGAGCGCAACCATTTCTCCAACCTGATCCTGCTCTGCACCGTCCACCACAAGGTGATCGACGGCCCTCGCAGCGGGGCGTTCTCGGTCGAGTTGCTTCTCGACTGGAAGAAGGCTCGCGAGGCCGACGGGGTCGACGCGCTCGAAGGGCTCGGGGACCTCACCAAGGCCGACCTCGGCGAGCTCATCCGTGAGGCCCAGGCCGAGTTCGCCGAACGCCTCGGCCCGGCCCTCGACGAGTTCGCGAAGTCGGCCCCAGAACTCGCCTCCGTCCTCAAGCTGGCCACCTCCGAGTTCGCGGAGCTGCGCAACCACCGCGGCGGCGTTTCCGAAGACACCGCCATGCTCCTGCAGGATGCCGCCCGCTCGCTGCACGGGCTGGAGGACAACGCCAACACGCTCAGCCGGGCGGCACGCGACCTGAAGGGTTTGGAGGACAGCGCTTGCACCCTGGCGGATGCCGCAGACGGGCTGAAGGGCCTGGAAGGCAACGCGGCGGCGCTCGCGGCGGCCGCCCAACGGCTGCGGGGCCTGGAGAGCATCGCGAGCATGCTGGCGAGCGCCGCGAACAAGCTGGGGAACCTGGAAGGCCAGTCCTGGGAACTCAAGGAAGCCTCGCAGGAAATCAAGGAAGCCGCCAGGGAGGTTCTTCGGGCGACCGAGGCCCTGAACGAGGCACGCCGCCGCAACCGGTGACGGACGCTGCCCGCTCAGCCTCCCCGGGGCGACCGAGCCCCGGGGAGGCGCTCCGGCCCGCTTTCACGCACCCGAAGACTTCGGGCCCGCTCGTCCGGGTCCTGCCGTGACCGGTCTTCCCCAAGGAGTCGGCCCCCGCCGCGATTCGGCGGGGGCCGACTCCCGGGGCCGGAGGGTCAGTTGTCGTTGTTGACCTTGGTGTACGCCGCGCTGTAGCCGGTCGGGCAGTAAAGGGTGTCGCTGCCGTTGCCCATGTGCCAGAGGCCGTTGACGGTCGCCTGGCTGCCCTTGACGTTGTCGTTGTTGCAGACCAGCACCAGCTGCCAGTGGTTCTTCGTGGCGGTGGTCTGGCAGCTCACCGAGCCCCAGTTCGTCCCCTGGGTGGTGCTGCAGTACGAGGTCGCCGAGGCGCTCGGCGCCGCCATCACACCGGCGGCCACCAGCAGTGCCGCACCCGCCCCCAGAGCCGCGATTCGACGCATGGCCTTCTCCTTTGTCGTGTCCGGACAACGTGAGCGGTCAGCATGCCGAAGATGTGATCGGTTGTATCCACCGGCGACACGACTGGCCGAAACCGGTCCTTCCGCTTGTCTACTGGGCGGTGGTGAGGAAGTCCAGAACGAGGGGGCTCGCGGTGGTGCGGAACTCCTCGAAGTAGGCGTGCCGGGCGCCGGGGAGCAGGTGCGCACGGGCGCCGGGGATGCGGGCGGCGAGCAGGGGGGCGTTGGCGGCGGGGTTGAGCCGGTCGTCGGCGCCGTGGACGACCAGGGTGGGGGCGCCGATGGCCGGCAGGAGGTCCCAGGCGTCGTGCCGGTTGCTGGCCGCGAGGTGGCGGCGGCGGGCGTGGGCGGGCATGGCGGGGTCGCCGAGGGTGTGGTGCGGGCCGGGGTGGGAGTCGAGCCACCGGGGGGTGTACATCAGCTCCAGCAGGGCCTGTCGCGCGGCCTCGGGGTCGGGTTGCGCCAGGGCGCGGCGGACGTCGGCGCCGCGTTCGACGCCGTGCGGGCCGCCGGGTGAGGTGCAGCCGAGGACCAGGGCGCGCACCCGGTGCGGGTGGCGGGCGGCGAGCTGCTGGGCCACCCGTCCGCCCATGGACGTGCCGTAGACGTCGGCCCGGTCGATGCCGAGGTCGTCGAGGACGGCGACGACGTCCCGGGCGAACTGTTCGGTGCTGTACGGGGTGTCGGGCTTGTCGCTGCCGCCGGTGCCGCGGTGGTCGAGGGTGAGGGTGGCGCGGGCGGGGTGGAAGTCGGCGCGGACCGCGTCCCACCAGTGGTGGTCGTTGGCCTGGCCGGCCAGCAGGACCAGTGGCGCCCCTTCGCCGCGCAACTGGTAGGCGATCCGGGTGCCGTCCGGTGCCGTCGCGCGCGTCATGGTCTCCCCCTCGTTCCCGGGCCGGCGGCCAGGGTATCCCCGTACTCCCGGACGGGCCCGGGGCCTCGTCCCTGACCAGGGGTGATGCGGTCGGTAAAATGCGCGCCCGGGGGATCGTGTGCGGGCGGAGGGGGATTGGCCGGTGGGTGGTTTACGGTTCACGGTGCTGGGGCCGCTGCGGGGGTGGCGGGACGGCGGCGAGCTCGTGCTCGGATCGCCGCAGCAGCGGAGCCTGTTGCTCGCGCTGCTGTTGAGGGCCAACCACCCGGTGTCGACCGGTCAGTTGGTCGACGACCTGTGGGGCGATGATCCGCCCGCCAAGCCCTCCGCCGTGATCCGGACGTACGTCCACCGCCTGCGCCGCGTCCTGGGGCCCGCCGCACCGACCACGCTCAGCGGGGGCTACCTGTTCGCCCTGGACGCCGGCGGGCTGGACACCCACCGGATCGAGGAACTCCTCGGCGAGGCGAGGGGGCTGCGCGTCGGCGGGCAGCACGCCCGCGCCGCCGCCGTGCTCCGCTCGGCGCTGGCGCTGTGGCAGGGCGAGCCGATGACCGGGCTGCCCGGCCCGTACGCCGAGCGGCAGCGCGGCGAGTGGGCCGAACGCCGGGTGACCGTCCTGGAGTCCTGTCTGGAGGCCGAGGTCGAGGCCGGGCCGTCCGGCGAGGCCGTCGCCGAACTGGCCGCCGTGGTGGCCGAGTACCCGCTCCGGGAGCGGTTCTCCGAACTGCTGATGCTCGCCCTCTACCGGACCGGCCGGCAGGCGGAGGCCCTGGGCGTGTACCGCGCGGCGGACCGGCGGCTGCGGGCGCAGCTCGGCGTCTCGGCCGGGCCCGGGTTGCGCGAGTTGCAGCGCCGGATCCTGGTGGCCGACGCCGCGCTCGTGGCACCCGCGCCCACGTCCTCGCCCTCGGCCACGCCCACCTCCTCGCCCGCACCGACGACGGCCCGGCCCGCCGCCGCGGCCCGTGCGCCGTACCCGCCGGCCGTCCGGCCGACCCAAGTCCCCGCCGACCTCGCCGACTTCACCGGTCGCGAGGCGCAGACCGAGGCGCTGCGGGCCGTCCTGCTCTCCCCCGGCACCATGCCCGTGGCGACGGTGTCGGGGCTGGGCGGCGTGGGCAAGACGGCGCTGGCCGTCCACGTCGCGCACACGCTGGCCGCCGACTTCCCCGACGGCCAGCTCTACCTGGACCTGCACGGGGCCGACGGCCGCCCGACCCGGCCCGAGGAGGCGGTGGGCGCCTTCCTGCGGTCCCTGGGCGTGCCGCCGGATGGGCTGGCGCCCGGGCTCGCCGAACGCTCCGCCCAGTTCCGCTCGTTGCTCTCGGGCCGGCGGGTGCTGGTGGTCCTCGACAACGCCCGGGACGCCGAGCAGATCAGGCCGCTGCTGCCCGGCCGGGCGGGCTGCGCCGTGCTCGTCACCAGCCGGGCCAGGCTCGGTTCGCTTCCCAACGCGCACGTCGTCGAGCTGACCGCGTTCGCCCCGCAGGAGGCCCTGGGCCTGCTCGAACGGGTGGTCGGCGGGCAGCGGCTGCGGGCCGAGGCGGACACCGCCGGGGAGCTCGTGCGGCTCTGCGGCCACCTCCCGCTGGCCGTACGGATCCTCGCCGCGCGCCTCGCCTGCCGGCCGGGCTGGTCGATGGCCCGGCTGCTCGACAAGCTGGCCGGGGACCGCCGGCGGCTGGACGTGCTGCGCGCCGGGGACCTCGCCGTCGAGTCGGCGTTCCGCTTCGGCTACGACCAGCTGACGCCCGAACAGGCCCGGGCCTTCCGCCTGTTGGCGGTGCCGGAGGTGCCCGACCTGTCGCCGGGGGCGGTCGCGGCGGTGCTCGGCCTGCCCGAGCGGGAGGCCGAGGAGCTGGCCGAGTCGCTGGTCGACTGCTCGATGCTGGAGACGGCGCCGCCGGACCGCTACCGGTACCACGACCTGCTGCGCGCCTTCGCCCTGCAGCTCGCCCCGGAGGGGGAGGCGGAGGGGGACCGGCCGGCCGCCGTCCTCACCCGCCTGGTGGCCCGTCACCACGGCGAGACCGTCGCGGCCCTCGGCCCGGCCGCCGCCCGCGCCGCCCTGCCCTTCACCGGTGCCGCCGCCCGTGGCGGTGGCTGCGGTACGGCGGCGGCCCACGGCCGCGGCGACTACCGCGGCATCGGCGCGCTGGTCGGCCAGTACGCCGCCCTCCCCGAGCCGCCCCGGCTCGACCTGGCGGCCGAACTGCTGCTCGGCTACGTCCTGTTGTGCGAGACCGGCCAGGCCGCCCGGCCGCTCGGGCACGCGGCCAAGGTGCTGCTCCACGCCGCCGTCCGCGCGGGCGACCGGACGGGCGAGGTCAGGGCCCGGCTGGTGCTCGGACGGCTGCTGACCGAGGTCGGCTCCGAACCCGCGGCCCTCGCCGAGCTGTTCAGGGCCCGCGACCTGTGCACCGCCCACGACCTGCCGGGGCCGCTGCTCGCCCTGGCCCACGCCTCGCTGGCCGCCCTGTTCGCCCAGGTCGGCCGACCGGGCGACGCCGTCGACGGCTTCACGGCGGCGATCTCGGTGTGGGAGCGGCTCGGCGACCGGCGCTCGGTGGCGGCCGAACTGCTCAACCTGGCGGGCGCGTTCACCGGGCTCGGCCGGTCCGAGGCGGCGGTGCGCGTCGTCGACCAGTCGCTGCTGATCTGCCACGAGCTCGCCGACCACGAACTCCAGGCGCTCGCCCTGGACTCGTTGGGGACGATCGCCCACGACCGCGGCGAGTACGAGCAGGCCCTGCGCCACCACCGCAACGCCCTGGCCCTGCTGCGGCCGGACGACCGGCGCCGCACCGGCCGTACGCTGCTGCGGCTCGCCGAGTCGCTGCGCGCCGTCGGCCGCGGCGAGGAGGCGGTGGCGGCGGCCGGGCGGGCGGTGGAGGTGCTGACGCTCGACGGCGACCGCCGGGGGCGGGGGCTGGCCCTGGCGGCGCTCGGCGACGCGCTCGCCGACCGCGCGGCCGACGAGGGCACCGACGGGAACGCCGCCGGGGATGCCGCCGGGGAGGCGGCCCGGGCGCACCGGTCGGAGGCCTACGACATCCTGGCCTCCATCGGCTCCCCCGAGGCCGCCCGGCTGCGCGAGCTGATCGGCCCGGCCCGGCCCGCCGTCCGGCCGCGCCGGCAGTGGCCGTCCTGGCTGCCGGCGTGACCCGCCGGAGGTCCGCCCGGTCCGGCGAGCCGACCTGGGGGCGCCTCCGAGGGAGGACAGGGGGACGCCGGCAGGTCCAGGGCGCGGACAAAACCGGTATCTCCGAGTGCGGGCGCCCTGGCAGACTCCCCGCCATGGCCAACTCCTACGCGCGACCGGTCCTGAGGACGGCGGACCTCGACGAGGCCCTGCGGGCCGCCGGGCGGTTGCTGGATCTCGCCGACACCCGGGAGCTCGAGGTCGACTTCGACGCGCGCGTTCCCGACGCGCGGGCCCTCGAACGGCTCCTGGGCCTCCTGCCGGGTGCCGAGTGGTGGGCCGACGGCGCCGGACACGGCGCCTCCGACAGGGGTGACCCGCCGTCGGCCCACCTCCCGGTCCGGTTGATGGGCTGGGGCATGTCCGCGGACGTGGTGCGGCCGGTCCTGGCGGCGGCGGGGGCATGCCCGGTGTCGGTCCGCTGGGACTTCTCCGGCTGGCCGGAGGCTCCCGACATCGGCCTCGGTGCCGGAGGTCCCAGGGGCGCCTACGTGACGGTCTGCGCGCATGCCCGGGACCTCGACCTGACGGAGCCGGCGGCCGACCACACGGTGTTCGTGCACGTCAAGCATGTCGAGGCCGAACGCGCCCCGTGGCTGGCGGCACGAGTCGGCCTCCAGGTGATCGGCGAGCTGGTGATGGCCCCGTGGTGACCCGGGGCCGTGGCACCGCCCACAGCGCCGCCCCGGCCCCCGGATCCCGGACGAACCCGGCGTCGTCCGCGTCGTAGTCGTACAGCTCGCCGTCGCGGCCCCGGTCGACGGCGGTCTCCGGTCGGAGCCGGGCAGTCGGCTCCCGGCGGCTCAGTTGAACGTCCACACCTGGTTCTGCGCGCCCGTGCAGGCCGCCACGTGGGTCCCGACGCCGATGCCCTCGGACGTCAGGCACAGCTGGGTGGCGACGTTGGCGATCCGGTAGCCGCCCGGGACCTGCGCGATGGCCCAGACCTGGTTCCAGTCGGCCGGCGGGCTCGTCCAGATCTGCACCAGTCCGCTCCTGCGGTCCTGGTCCAGCACCTTGGTGAAGTTGCTGGAGGCGTTGCGCAGGTAGTACATCCCGTCGGCGACCCGGTCCAGCCGCCAGAGCTGCGCCGCCGTGCCGTTGGCGAAGTAGGTGCCGACGGTGTTGCCGTCCTGGTCGTTGGAGGAGTAGTTGTCCAGCGCGCCGTTGGTGCCGGTGATCCGCGCCTCGGCGGGCAGTTGCGGTTTGGGCTGCGGCGTGGGCTGGGCGGACTGCGTCGGGGTCGCGGGCGTCGTGGGGGTGGCCGTTTCGCCGGGGGCGGGGCGGTCGGGGGCGGCGGAGGTCGGCGCGGGCGCGGCCGGGCTCTGGCCCGCGGCGGGGGCGGGGGCCGGGGCGGCGGGCGCGGCGGGGACCGGCGCGGGCGGCGGGGCTGCGGACGTGGCGTACGGCGGGGCGGTGGCCGGTCCGGGCCCGGCGGCGGGCGCGGGGCTCTCGCCGGTGCCCGGTCCGCCCGACGGTACGGGGGCCTGCGCGGGGGCGGACGGCTGTCCGGCGGGCGGGCGGCCGGCCTCGACGAGGGCGGCGGCCCCTGCCACCGCGGACCCGGCCGCGGGCCCGGCGACGGCGGCGCCGGGCGGCGTGGCGTCCCGGCCGGGCCGTACCACCGTCGCCCCGGCGGCCCCGGCCACGCAGAGCAGCGTCAGCGCCGTCACCCCGGCCAGCGCCCGCAGGCGGCGCCCGGGGCGGGGTATGCGCCGGGCCCTCGGCGCCTGCCGGGCGGCGGGCCGGGCGACGGGCCGCTCCGGACCCGACGGCGGCGCCGCCTCGCCCGCCGCGAGGGCCTGGCGCAGCGCCGCGGCCATCGTCGCCGCGTCGGGCCAGCGCTCGCCGGGGTCCTTGGCCATCGCCCGCTCGACCACCGCGCGCACCGGCGCGGGCACGTCCCCGGGCAGCGACGGGACGGGCTCCGTCAGGTGCTTGAGGATCAGTTCGAGGGCGGTCTCCCCGTCGTACGGGAGCCGACCGGCGAGGCACTCGTAGAGGACCACGCCGAGCGCGTAGAGGTCCGCCGAGGCGGTGACCGTCCCGGTGGAGGCCTGTTCCGGTGCCTGGTAGGCGGCGGTGCCCAGCACCACCCCGGGTACGGTGAACCGGGGGTCGCAGGCGGGGCCGGCGATGCCGAAGTCCGCGATCACCGTCCGGTCGCCGTTGACCATCAGGTTGGCGGGTTTGATGTCCTGGTGGACCACCCCGGACGCGTGCGCGGCCTCCAGCGCCTCCAGCACCTGGAGGGCCAGCCGCAGCGCCTCGGCCACCGGCAGGGCTCCGCGCCGCTCCAGGACGGCGCTCAGCGGCTGACCGTCGATCAGCTCCATCACCAGGTAGCCGACCGGGCGCCGCCCGTACGCACCGCCGTGCCCGTCGCCGTGCGCGTCGCCGCCGGCCCCGTCGCCGCCGCTGTGCCCGTAGTCGTACACGCCGACGATGCCCGGGTGCCGCAGCCGGGCCATGACGCGGGCCTCGGCGTGGAAGCGCTCGGCGAAGCCGGGCTCGTCCAGCAGGGCCGGCTTCACCACCTTGACCGCCACCCGGCGGCCCAGGACCTCGTCCTCGGCGAGCCACACGTCGCCCATCGACCCGCCGCCGAGCCAGTCCACCAGCCGGTAGCGGTCGGCGAGCACGGTGCCGCGCAATGCTTCTCCCTGAATCGAGCCCGAGGGGGCCGGAGCGGATCCGGGGGCCGGCCCGGTCCCCTGGGCGCGCCCTGGTCCGGGACGCCCTCCGAGGATCGTGGCACCGGCTGATAGTTACTGACTTGCCATCATATGAATGATGTTCAGCTCGGGCCATCACCACCCCGCGCCCGCGGCACCACGAACGGCGGGGCGGCACCGCAGTGCCGCCCCGCCGTCCGATCAACTCCCCGGCGCCGTCGCCGGTCCGCTACACGAGCGGCCCCTGCGGGTCGTGCCCGTGGAAGGGACGCTCGAAGAGCCAGTTGTAGAGCATCTCCCGGCAGCTCTCCGGCTGGTACGCCGGCACCTCGTGACCGGAGTCGGGGATGGACACCTGCGTCAGGTTGCCGCGCTGACGGACGAAGCCCTTGGGGTCGCCCGGCGGCTGCTGCCAGATCAGACGGGGCGCGCCGTGCCACTCCGGGTCGCGGTCCCGCATGAGCCTGTCGAGGATCTCCTCGGTGCTCCGGAAGCCGCAGGCGGTGTCGAAGTTCCCGGTGTAGAGCAGCACCTTGTAGCGCTTGATGCCCCCGTCGCTCCTGTCGATGAGCGCGCCGTACTTGTCGGACGCGTCCGCCATGTTGTCCTCTACCAGGGCATCAGCCACCGGGCCGCTGTTGTCCTCGCACGTCCACTCGAGCCCGAGCGGCACGTGCAGGGCCTTCCTGACGGGATCGGTGTTCAGGTACGCCTTCAGCGTCTCCCAGGGCAGGCCCTTCCAGCCCCGGGCGTCGTAGATGTCGAAGTTCCCGCCGTAGGCCAGGGTCTTGTCCACCAGGGCGTTGCCGTCCTTGGTGGCCTGGACCATGCTGCCTTCCTTGATCTCGGCCTGGACCTTCGCGTAGTCCCGGAGCAGTTCCTCGCGCTGGCCGAGGCCGATGAACCCGGTGGTGTAGACGTAGTCGATCATGAGGCCCAGCGAGAGCTCGGGGGTGATCCAGCCGTTGCCCACCGCGATCCCGCGCAGGTCGATGTGCTGTCCCGCCTTCCGCCCGTTCTGCTTGTCGATCTCCAGGGCGATCGCCGGCACGTACTTGCCGGCGTAGCTCTCGCCGCAGACGTACAGCGGGCACTTCGCGTACTCGGGGTGCAGCTGGAAGAACTTCTGGAGCGCCTGCCAGAACATGTGGCCGAGTTCGGCCTCGTCCTCGACGTACTCGTCGTGCTTGGGGTCGTCGGAGTGGCTGTACCCGGCGCCCAGGGGCTGGTCCCAGTAGAGGAGGTGCGCCTCCTGGTTCCAGCTGGTGGTGGTCAGCGACACGGTCCCGACGGTGTCCTCGGTGATGGTCAGCGGGCCGTTCTCCAGGAAGAGCCCGATCAGCGAGGAGGCGCCGGGGCCTCCGTTGAGCCAGATCACCAGCGGTGTGGCGCTGATCAGGTCCTGCTGGTCGGCGACGGGCACGTGGGGGCTGCAGGTCTGGCTCTCGAAGAACCAGTAGAAGAGGTTGTTCTTCGCGGTGCCCGTGCCGTCGAGCTGTACGCGCCCCGCGTAGGAGCGGATCCCCAGCTCGAGGCTCTTGGTGTCGAGGAGGTTCGCCGGGATCGACGTGACGAGATCGTCCGGGTCCATGGTTCAGTCCTTCGTTCGGGAGCGGATCAACGGGATCGACGGGATCAGCAGGATCACCGGGCGAACGGGATGCCCCGGCGGGACTGCGCGTGGTGGGGGTGGCTGAAGAGGCCCTTCGTCCGCTCCGGGGCCTCGAGGGTTCCGATGCGCTGACCCATGTGCAGCTGCAGGGCCGGGAAGCGGCCGTGCTCGAACAGCAGGATGTTCAGGGAGCCGCCGTACTGGAAGTTCCCGATCTTCTGCCCCTTCGTCACCGGGACGGGCTTCTTGGGGTTCTTGAACTCCGCTTCGTACTGCACGGAGCCGATCGAGTTGAGGCCGACCGTCACCATCGCCACGAACGTCTCGTGCTCCCGCATCTGGGGATCGGTGAATTTCGTCCTGAAGACGAGGTAACCGCGGCGGAAGGTGTCGAACATCTCGTAGTCGAACCCGTAGCCGACGTTCCCCTTGTTGAGGAGCTCGGGGAAGTCCCGCATCCCGTAGTAGATTCCGTGGACGTCGTCGTGGGACTCCACGACCTCGCCCTCCACCGGCGCGTGGTACCAGTGGTACGTGTCGGGCATCAGGATGCACGACACGGCGGTGCCCCCGGGCACCGTCCTGCCGTCCTCCTCTTTGGGGACGAACTTCTTGTAGTACTCGGAACCGGCGAGCAGCTGCTTGACGTTCATGGTGACCGTCTTGACCGGGATCGGCGTCTCCTCGGCCAGGTCGTCGACGATCATGTTGATGACGCAGTCGGTCGGGGCGACCACCACACTGTTGTCGTCCTGGGCGTCGATCGGGCGCTTGCCGTCCTTCAGCTCCCGGATGAAGAACTGGTTGAAGGTGGCCCAGGGGCCGTCCTCGAAGTCCTCCATCCTCGTGCCGAGTTCGCTCTCCCAGAGCTTGATGAGCTTCTGCCCGTCCTTCCCCGTGTCGTCCATCTGGTCGCCCTGCAGGTTGGTGAAGTCCTTGGTCATCTCCAGGCCGGGACCGCAGGTCACGAAGACCATCCCGTAGTCGTTCTCGTAGGTGAGCCAGCTGAACTTCTCGATGTAGTCCAGGCCGTCGTTGGGCTTCGTCGTGGTCCAGTTGGTGTACCACTCCGCGAAGAACTTCTTCAGATCCTCGATGCCCTTCCCCCGCCAGTCGTAGTACACCTTCTTTCCATCGGGATCGGTCGGGTCGGCCGGACACTTCACCACGTTGGCGATCGTCGCGTCGAACAGGGTCTTGAAGCCCTCGTGATTGGTGCGGTACCAGTCGTCGATCCTGTCGAGGAAATCTTTGAGGGGCTTCGGGTACTCGTCGTTGTCCGGCATGACTCTCCCTTTCGCATCCGCCGCGGAGGCGTCCCCTTTCGGATCGCCTCTCCGGTCTCGGCGTCCACGAGTATGGTTCTGCCCCGGCCCGCCGCCGACCGGACACGCATGGGCGTCACCGGTCCGTGAATCCCCTTGCCGGTATGAGGAATTACCCCTCCCGCAATCGATCGGAAAAGCCGAAACGTTCTTCCGGCCGCCTCGACCGGCCCCCGTCAGCCGACCGGCCGAAGCCGCCGGCCACGGCCGCGGGGCGCTCCCGCTCCAACGGCGGACGGCCGGATGGCGCATCGGAACGCCCCGGCGTCCCGCGGTCGCGACCGGCGGGGGCCGTTGCTCTGGCGGGGTGATCCGCCACCGCCGTGCGCACGTTGGGGCCCGTCGAGCGCCCGCCGTGCCGTAGGCATGACCCGTGTCCCGGGCCCGCTCCCGTCACCCGCGGAGCCGGGCCCCTCCCCCGCCCCCCGTCGCGAAGGAACCGCCATGTCCGCCATGTCCCAGGAACCGGGCACCGTCACAGGGTCGTCGGACGCCGCGGCGTTCGCCAAGAGGACTCAGGTGAGCACCGACCCGAACGACTGGGTCCCCATCCTCAAGGCGGGCTTCGTCTGCACCGTCGCGCACCTCGAGATCACCACCCTGGACGGCCAGCTGACGATCAGGCCCCGATGCGTCCCCATGGTCTACGCCTACCACGAGGAAGACGGCAGGAGGCTCCTCTACCTGCACGGGTCCATCTACTACCCGGACTGGATCCCGGTCTCACTGAAGCACCTGTGGAGCGATGACGGCGTGTCCGTCAGCCTGACCGCCACCGTCGTCGACGGCCTCGTCGTCGGACGCGCGGCCATCAGCACCTCCCTCGACTACCGCTCCGTCGTCGTCAACGGCGTCGCCAGGAAGGTCGACCCCTCCGCCCGCGCGAAGACCTTCCACGCGCTGAGCGACCAGGTCATCCCCAATCGCTGGAGCGAGCTGCGCCCCATCGACGACACCGACCTGAACACGGACGGGCAGAATCACCCCACCATCGGGGTCCTCTCCGTCGACCTCGACGAGAAGGAGACGACCGTCCACGCCAAGATCGCGACCCACCCCGAGGGGCCCGAACACGAGACCCAGCGGGACTTGGACTACCCCCACGCCTGGGGCGGCGTCCTCACCGTGCGCCAGACGTACGGCGATCCCGTCCCCGACAAGCACGTCCCGCCGGGCACCCCCGTCCCCACGTCCGTGCAGGACCTCGTCAAGCGCCACCGGGCCACGTAGGACACGGCACCGCAGGCCCGGACCGTGCGTCACGGTCCGGGCCTGCGGTGGGTCACTGACGGCGTATCACCGACGGTCGGTCACAGCTTCGCGCACTGGCCGCCCTTCGGGCCGCTCGCCGTGTTGGCGAGGCCGCCGTTCACCGGGGCCGGGGTGTTGCCGGAGCAGTCCAGCGGGCCGCGCACGGTGGTGCCGGCCAGCAGGGTGGCGCCCCGGTTGAGCGCGAGGTGGAGCGGGCCGGACAGGGTGGCGCGCAGGATCGCCGTGGTGCCGGTGGTGCCGCTGACGGCGACCGGGCCGTTCACGGTGGTGTCGCTCAGCACCAGGGTGGTCGCGCCGCGGGCGGAGAGCGGGCCGGACAGGGTGGAGTCCAGCGCGACCAGGGAGGCTCCGGGCTGCACCAGGACCGGGCCGTCGACGGCGGCGCCCTGGAGGCAGGTGACGCCCGAGGTGACGGCGAGCGAGGAGTGCCGGCCGCGCACGGTGGTGGTGCAGGCGGGCAACGCGCCGACGGTGAGCGGCTGTTCGGCCTTCACCCCGCCGACGGTGACGCTCAGCGTCCCGCTGCCGGGGCGCAGCCCGGTCAGGGTGGCGGTGGCCGGGTCGTAGGCGGCGACGGCGGTGCGCGGGGCGCTCGCGGCGGTGCCGATGTGCACGGCGGTGCCGCCCCACTGGGCGGTGACGGGCCAGGCGACGGGCACGGTGCGCTCGCCGTCCTGGGTGAAGGTGGCGTGGACGGGGGCGGTTTCGAGCAGGCCGAGGGCGGTGGGGGCCTGGAGGTCGACGGTGTCGGCGCGGGCGCGGACCTCGGCGCGCAGCCAGGCGGAGGCGTCGTCGGCGGTGGCGTAGGGGTCGGTGACGCGGCCGGCGGCGGGGTTGACGCCGAGCATCGTCCAGCCGGTGAAGCCGCCGCGGTCGGGTTCGGCGGCGGGGCCCTTGCCGGAGTTGCCGTTGATCAGGTGCGGGACGCCGTCGATGCTCTGGGCGTGGAAGGCGCCGACGTGGCCGGTGACCATGGCGGCGGACTTGCCCTTGGTGCGGAAGTCGGCGAGCCACTGCTCGACGAGGGCGGCCTCCTTGCGGTCGCCGAGTTGGCTGCCCTGGTCGGGCAGCGGGTCGCGGGTGGGGTGGTGCTCGAAGAGCAGCAGGCCGGTGACGGACGGGTCCTGGGCGGCGCCGTCGAGGGCGGTGCGCAGGGTGGCGATCTGGTCGAAGCCGCTGCCGCGCAGGGTGCCGAGCGAGCTGTTGAGGGTGACGAAGCGGGTGCCCTTGACGTCGAAGACCTGGGTGGTGTCGCCGAAGGCGGCCTTGAAGTTGTCGATGGTGCCGGGGCCCATGACCTCGTGGTTGCCGGGCACGTAGTGCCAGGGGACGGTGTGGCCGGTGAGCTGGTCGAACTCGTCGAGGAGCGTGCGGGCGAGGGCGAAGTCGGCGGGGGCGGCCTCGTCGACGAAGTCGCCGTCGATGACGAGGAGTTCGGGCTTGGCGGCGGCGATGTCGCGCAGGGTGCGGCGGGCGGCCTGGACGATGTCGCTGTCGGGGCTGCGGGCGATGAACTGGGCGTCGGACATGACGGCGACGCGCAGCGGGCGGCCGTCGACGGTGCCGTTGGTGAGCACGACGGGGTCGGTGACCTTGGGCTGGACGGGCAGTTCGACGTCGGGGGCGACCTTGACGCGCAGGTCGGCGAGGGTGAGGGCGCCGGTGTAGGAGCGGGCGGCGCTGGTCTCCATCAGGCGGAAGCGCTGGAAGGTGAGCGGGTACTGGACGCCGGCGGGGACGGGGAACTCGACCTTGCGCCAGCCGGTCCAGGTGACCATCGGGGCGTCGAGGTTGGCGGTGACGCCGGCGGCGGTGCGGTACTGGACGCGCGGCCAGGCGCCGTTGCCGTCGCCCTCGATCCACATCGTGATCGAGCGGGGCTGGCCGGGCAGCACGATGCCCTCGGGGGCGATGGCGTACTGGCCGCGGGTGCCGGTGGAGTGGGTGAAGTCGTAGGCCAGGCGCAGGCCGTGGGTGCCGTCGGGGCCGGGGGCGGGGGCCGTCGAGCCGCCGGGGGCGCGGTCGTTGCCGGACTTCCAGGCGGCGGCGTCGGAGAAGTCGGCGAACGGCTTCTCGGTCATGCCGACGGTGACGGCGACGGCGCTCTCCAGGGTGCCGACGGCCAGGTGGAGGGTGGCGGACTTCCCGTCGGCCAGGGCCTTGAGGGCGATGGTGCCGTCGGGGGCGGCGCTCGTCTCGACCACGCCCTCGCCGCCGGTGACCTTGACGTCGGCGGCCTCGACGGGTGCGGTGTGGCCGAGCGCGTCGTAGCCGGTGACGGTGAGGCGGGCGGTGGCGCCGGCGCCTTCGAGGGCGATCGGCGCGCTGCCGGCGCTGACGCGTACCGCCGGGCCGAGCACGGTCAGCGGCAGGACGGCCTTCGCGGCGCCGGTGGCGGTGACGGCGACCTCGGCGGCGCCGGGGGCGCGGCCGGTGACGACGGCGTCCGGGCCGAGGCCCTCGACGCTCACGGTGGCGCCGGTGGCGGTGGACCACGCGGTGGCGGGCGGCGTCGCGGTGACGGCGCCGTACGCCTCGTCGTGGGGCAGGGCGCGCACGGTGCGGTGCAGGCCGGGGAAGAGGCGGGCAGCGGTGTCCACGGCCGGGGCCGGGCGCAGCCGGAAGCCCTTGGCCTGGCCGGATCCGGGGGTGGAGAACAGGCCGAGGCCGTTGGCGACGGCGCGCTCCCCGCCGTTGTCGGAGGGGCTGCTGACGGTGCCGGCCCGCTCGGCGCCGGGCAGGCGGGCGGCCATCGCGGCGGAGCCGCCGCCGTCCATGTTGAGCGCGTTGTGGGCGCCCATGTCGCGCAGCAGGACGGCGAGGTCGGGCAGGCTGATGCCGGGGCTGTCGGCCTGCCGGCCGTCGACGGTGACCAGGTACATGCGCCGGTTGTCGGCCGAGAAGCCCACGGCCGTACGGGCGTTGAGCTCGTTGCCGTCGTTCTCGCCGGAGCGCTGGGCGACGCCGTCGGCGACCAGGACCTGGTAGCCGCCGACCGCGACGGCGACCTCGCCGAAGGAGGCGCGCGGACGGTAGCCGACGGAGACCCGGTCGCCGGGCCCGAGGTCGCGCAGGGCGCGGGCGCCGGCCTCGCGGCCGACCAGGACGGTGGCGCCCTCGGGGACGGCGGCGCCGAGCGTGTCGCGGACGGCGGTGACCCGGCCGTCGCGCAGTTCGACCTCGGCGACCTCGGCGGAGCCGTTGGCGACGTTGCCGCGGGTGGCGTCGCCCCAGGCGGGGGTGAAGACGCCGACGCCGTCGGCGGGCAGGCCGTAGGTGTTGACGCCGTTCAGCGTCAGCTCGCGGCCGCCGGGCAGGCTCGCGTGGCCCTCCAGGAAGACCTGGGCCATCCGGGCGAGGCCGTCGGTGCCGACGGTGACGGCCTGGTTCCAGCCCTCGACGGGGGCCTGGACCAGGCCGTCCTTGCGGGAGACGCCGACGCCGAGGGGGGCCTCGGAGGCGTTCATGTCGAAGTAGTCGCCGTTGATCGCGGCGACGGCTCCGGCGCCGCGGGCCATGTCGGTGACGCTCTGGCGGGTGGTCACCTTGCCGGAGGACAGGTAGTCGACGCTCAGGCCCTCGGTGTCCAGGTCGGCGACGAGGACCTTGCCGCGGATCCAGCCCGGGCCGCCGAGGCGGTCGAAGGAGGTCATGGTCAGGCCGGGGGCGATGGGGGTGACCTCGCGGCGGGTGACCACCGACTCCCCGGGGCGGTCCAGGACCAGGCCGGGGTCGGCTTGCGCCCGGCTCGGCGCGGGGGCGTCGGTGGGGGCGGGGGCGGCCCAGGCGGGTGCGGCGAGGCCGGGCAGGCCGGCGGCCAGCGCGGTGGCCAGCGCGAGCGCGCCCAGGGCGCGGCGGCGGGTGCGGGTGCGGGTGCCGGCGGGCGGGGGTGGCATGGGGGTCTCCTCGTGCGGCGGCGGGCTCGGGCGTCTCCGGCGGCGTGCGGGGCGCCGGAAGTGCCGTTCGCCTGCGGACGGTGCGGCCCGGGGGCGTTTCCTCCCAGGCCGCGGGAAGTCAACCGTGCACGGACGGCCTCCAGTTCACGCGCCGGTGAACCGGCCCGCTCGGCGCCGCGAACAGGCGGGCGGATCCGGTGGGAAGGCTGACGTACCGCCATAAAGGGGGTGCGGCTCGCCCCCTCGGCGTTCGGCCGTTTGCCCCTCCCCCTGGGGCAGGGGGCACAGTGGCGGGCGTGCAGGACGACACGATCACCATCGGCGAACTCGCCGCCCGGACCAGGCTCAGCCTCAAGGCCCTGCGGCTCTACGGCGCGCGGGGGCTGCTGCCGCCCGCCCTGGTCGACCCGCGCACCGGCGTGCGGCGGTACGGCCCGGCGCAGGTCCAGCGGGCCCGGCGGATCGCGCTGCTGCGCGCCGCCGGGCTGCCACTGGCGCGGATCGCGGCGGTGCTGGACGCGGCCGAGTCGGACGGCGACGCGGGCGAGCGGGAGCTGCTGGCGTACTGGCGGGAGCGGGAGGCCGAGCACGCGGCCCGCCGGGAGGCAGTGGGCTACGCCCGCGAGGTCCTGGCCGGACGGGGCACGGCCGTGTTCGAGGTCGCCGAGCGCGACGTGCCCGAGCAGTACGTCCTGTTCGTCCGGCGGCACGTGGACGCCGCCGCGCTGCCCGGCTTCCTCGCCGAGGCCTCCGGGCTGCTGCTCGGCCGGCTGCGGGAGGCGGGGGCGTGCCTGTCGGGGCCGCTGTTCGCGGTCTACCACGGCCTGGTGGGCGAGGACTGCGAGGCCCTGGTCGAGGTCTGCGCCCCCACCCCGAACGCGGTCGGGCCGCACGGCCCGTTCGCGGTGCGCATCGAGCCCGCGCACCGCGAGGCGTACACCGCCCTGACCCGCCGGCGCACCGCCGCGATGGCCGCCGCCCACGACGCGGTCGCCGCCTGGGTCGCCGCGCGCGGGTACGGGCGGGGCGGGCCGAACCGGGAGGTGTACCACCCGAACTGGGCGACCGCCGGGCCGCGGGAGCACGTCGCGGACGTCGCCGTGCCGCTGGCGGTCGCGGGCGCGGGCGCGGGCGCGGACCGGCGGCCCTCGGAGAGGAGCTGACGACGGGCTCACAACGGGCTGATGCCGCGCTCACGGCGGGCTCGTGACGGCGCCCCGGCGGTGACGCGGCGGGGTCGGTCCCGTACGGACGGGCACCGCCCCGGTGTGGAATGGGCCACATTCCAGGGGCCGTTGACGGTCCGAAGTGACCAGGGTCACGTCCGGCGCGCGTTCGCGGCGCCCGGCGGCGCGGCCCCGTGGCGGAACTGGGCGGGCGCCGTGGCGGCACGGGCGAAGGGCCCGTCCGCTTCGGGACCTTGGTCGCGAATCCCCTCGACCTTCGCCCCGGTGGCGCCCCCTCGGAACCGGGGCAACCGTGGACGGTCGCCCGTTGTGACCGGGCGGTGGCGCCGTCCGAGGTGGGCGGCGTCTTCCCCTGCCGTCTACCCGGCGCACGGTGCGCAGTGCGTGCCGTACGCTCCGGAGGACCCCAAGTACATGTCCCAGACCATCGACAACGCCCCGTATACCGCGTTCCACCGCAGGCTGGCCCTCGCCTGTTCGGGCGGACCCCTGCTCGACGGCTACATCCTGAGCATCGTCGGCGTCGCCCTGATCGGGATGCGCCCAGACCTCGGGCTCTCCACCGCCGAGGTCAGCCTGATCGGCGCCGCCGCCCTGGTCGGCATGTTCGTCGGCGGCGCGCTCTTCGGCGTGCTGACCGACAAGATCGGCCGGGAGGTGATGTACACCGCCGACCTGCTCGTGATGGTCGCCTGCTCGGTGCTCTCCTTCTGGGTGGACGCGGTGTGGGCGATCACCCTGCTGCGCTTCGTGCTCGGCATGGCCGTGGCCGCCGACTACCCCATCGCCACCTCGCTGCTCGCCGAGTGGCTGCCCGCCAAGAAGCGCGGCCGCCTGCTCGGGCAGCAGATCGTCGCCTGGTACGCCGGCTCGGTGCTCGCCTACGTGGTGGGCTACCTGTTCCTGGAGCTGGCCGGGCCGGGCAGCTGGCGGTGGATGCTGGCGAGTTCCACGGTGCTGTGCGTGGTGTTCCTGGTGATCCGCCGCGGCTCGCCGGAGTCGCCGCGCTGGCTGGCCGCCAACGGGCGGGTCGGCGACGCGGTGCGGGTGGTCGAGAAGCACCTCGGGGTCCGGGTCGACGGCCGGGAGCTGATGCCCGATCCGGCCGAGCGCGGCCGCCCCGCCGGACTGCGCCTGCTGATGACCCAGCCCTACCGGCGCCGCACCCTGTTCTGCGGCCTGTTCTTCATGTGCCAGGTCGGCCCGCTGTTCGCGATGCTCACCTTCGGCCCGCAGATCCTCTCCTCCTTCGGCATGCCGGGCGGCACCGTGATGGAGACCCTCGGCACCGGCCTGATCAGCCTCGTCTTCCTGCTCGGCTGCTACCCGGCGCTGCGCCTGATCGACACCCGCGGCCGGCGGCCCGTCATCATCTGGTCCTTCGCGCTGATGACCGTCCCGCTGGCGCTGCTGGGCGTGTGGCCCACCGCCCCGGCCGCGGTCGCGCTGCTGGCGCTGTGCGCGTACGCCTTCCTGTGCGGCGGGCCCAACGTGCTCGACTGGACGTACCCCAACGAGCTGTTCCCGACCGAGATCCGGGCCACCGCCGTGGGCGTCGCCACCTCGGTGAGCCGGATCGGCGCGGCCGTCGGCACCTACCTGCTGCCGCTGTCGCTGACCGGGCTGGGCACCGGCCCGACCATGCTGATCGCCGCCGGGGTCACCGCTCTCGGGCTGCTGGTCTGCGTGGCGTGGGCGGAGGAGACCCGCGGCACCGCGCTGGGTGCCTCCCCCGCCGCCCCTGCTGCCCCTGCTGGTGCCTCCGCCGGCGCGCGGACCGCGCGGGGCGCCGTTCCGGCGCAGCGGGTGGCGCAGACGGCGCGCTGACGGAGGACCGCCCGTGCCGTTTCGGCCCCCGCCCGCCCGGGCGGGGGCCGAAACGGTCTCCGGGCCGGGCCTGCGGGTCAGGCCAGGTCGCCGCGTTCGCGCAGCAGGGGCAGGAGGTGGTCGCGGACGGCGGGGGCCAGGCGCAGGGTGTCGTCGCGGCCGTCGGTCCAGCGCAGGTCGGCGAGTTCGGCGGCGGGGACGGGCTCGCGGTCCAGGGTGGCGGTGAAGACGGTCATCAGCATGGGCACGCCTTCGAGGGCGGCGGTGGCGCGGATGTCGGTGAGGTGGCGGGGGTCGACCGGGGCCGCGCCGAGCTCCTCGCCCAGCTCGCGGGCCAGCGCCTGGAGGGCGTCCTCGCCGGGGTCGGGCTTGCCGCCGGGGAGGTAGAAGACCTCGGGGGCGGCCTGCTTGCTGACGACCAGGAGCCGGCCGTCCCGGATGATCGCGGCGGCGGCGACGGTGAGGGGCGTTTCCGGGATGCTGGTGGCTGCGGATTCGATCATGGAAGCGATTGTCGCAGGCGGGAGGGTGTCGGGAGGGCACGCCGACGGGAAACCCTTGCGAGTCCGTGCGCGCGCAACTATTGTTTACGAGTGTAAATGCAGCTGCAAAAATTGCATGCTCGCCCTTGCCTCGCCCTGCATCCTGGCGTCAGCCGACCCCACCGGGAGTCCGACATGAGCACCTCTCTCTTCGCCCCGCTCACCCTGCGGTCCCTGACCGTCCCCAACCGGATCTGGATGCCGGCGATGTGCCAGTACAGCGCGGCCCCGGACGGCGCCGCGGCCGGCGTCCCGACCGACTGGCACTTCACCCACCTCGCGGCCCGCGCCGCAGGCGGCACCGGGCTGATCATCACGGAAGCCACCGCGGTCAGCCCCGAGGGACGCATCAGCCCGTACGACCTCGGCATCTGGAACGACGAGCAGGCCGCCGCCTTCCGCCGGATCACCGCCTTCCTGAAGAGCCAGGGCACCGTCCCGGCCATCCAGCTCGCCCACGCCGGCCGCAAGGCCTCCACCGAGCGCACCTGGGTCGACCGCGGACGCCCCGTCGCCCCGGACGAGGAGCACGGCTGGACCCCGGTCGGCCCCGGCGCCGAGGCCTTCTCCCCCACCCACACCACGCCGGACGAGCTCACCGAGGAGCAGATCGGCGAGATCGTGCGGCAGTTCGCCGACGCCGCCCGGCGCGCGCTCGACGCCGGCTTCCAGGTCGCCGAGGTCCACGGCGCCCACGGCTACCTCGTGCACCAGTTCCTCTCCCCCCACACCAACCGGCGCACCGACGGCTACGGCGGCTCCTTCGAGGGCCGCATCCGCTTCGCGCTGGAGGTCGTCGACGCCGTCCGCTCGGTGTGGCCCGAGGACCTGCCGGTCTTCTTCCGCGTCTCCGCGACCGACTGGCTCACCGAGAACCCGGAGGACGGCCGCGAGGGCTGGACCTCCCAGGACACCGTCCGCCTCGCCAAGGAGCTCCGGGCCCACGGCGTCGACCTGCTCGACGTCTCCACCGGCGGCCTCGTCCCCGACGCCCGGATCGAGGCCGCGCCCGGCTTCCAGGTGCCCTTCGCCGAGGCCGTACGCCGCGAGACCGACCTGCCGGTGGCCGCCGTCGGCCTGATCACCGACCCCGCCCAGGCCCAGGCCCTCCTCACCGAAGGCCGCACCGACGCCGTCCTGATCGGCCGCGAACTGCTGCGCGACCCCTACTGGGCCCGCCACGCCGCCACCACCCTCGGCGCCGAAGTCACCACCCCCATCCAGTACCACCGCTCCTGACCCCCCGCCCCGCCCCGCGCAACGCGGGAAGTCGGCCCGACCGACTTCCCGCTCCACCTCGCGCGGGCACTTCCCCACCAACCGCCCGCGCAGCCTGGGAAGTCGGCCCCGCCGACTTCCCACTCACCCACCCGCGCACCCACCCCACCAACCGCCCAGCGCAGCACAGTGGGCAGTCGACCCCGTCGACTGCCCACTCCACCTCGCACGTGCACTTCCCCATCAACTGCCCTACCCGGCACGAGAAGTCGGACCCGCCGACTTCCCACTCCGCCCCGCTCACCGCAGTCGCTCCACCAACTTCCCAACGCAGCACAGGAAGTCGAGCCCACCGACTTCCCACCCCACCTCGCGCAGGAACTTCCCCACCAGCCGCCCCGCACGCACGAGACCTTGGCCCTACCGACTTCCCACTCACCCGCCCACCCATCCCCACCCAACGGAGCAGGGGCGAGGGTACAGAGCAGCGAAGCACAGGAAGTCAGCCCCATCGACTTCTCACTCCGATCCGCTCGCCGCAGCCATCAACGGACCAGCGCAGCATGGGAAGTTGAGCCATCCGACTTCCCATTCACCCGCCCTCACCCGACGAAGCCGGAAGGGAGCGGAGTGGCGCAGCGCGAGAAGTCGGACCCGCCGACTTCCCACTCCAACCCCCGCACCCACCCGCCCCGCCGCGCAGGCCGGGGCGGCCCGCGAAGAGGGATTGCCGCCCCAGCCTGCCGGCGGGCGAGCGAGGCTGATCGACGTATGGCCAGCGAGCGTCGATGCGGTACGAGAAGTCGACCCCTCCGACTTCTCACTCCATTCCAACCCCCGTCCCCACCCGACAGAGCGGTGTGTGTGTGGGGTGATGGGAGTGCCGCACACAGGAAGTCGAGCCCACCGACTTCTCAATCACCTTGCCCACATCCCCACCCAGCGGAGCGGGGGCGAGGGGTCCGGAGCAACGAAGCACAGGAAGTCGGGCCCGCCGACTTCTCGCTCCAACCCCCGTGCCCACCCGCCGAAGCGGTGCAGGTCGGGCCCGAACACCCGGGATAAGGAAGTGCCAGCCGATCTGCGGTGGACGAGGGGCGGCTGGACCGGCGCAGCGTAGGAACTCGAACCTGCCGACGTCCTACAGCGGGTGGCACGGCGCGGGAAGTCGGGCCCGCTGACTTTCCGCTCCGGCCCGCGCGCCCACCCTCCATTCTGTGCGGGCCGGGGCCCGGGGAACTGCGGGTGGGCGAGGGGTGGGTCAGGCGTTCTGCCGGCCCGGGATCTCGGTGGTGTCGGGGTCGATGGGGGTGGCGTCGCTCAGGTCTTCCACTCTCAGTGGCTGTTGGCCGTCGAAGACGACCGCGAGGCCGTAGGGGTCGCAGATGGGCAGGCGGCCTTCGGCGAAGTGGAGGTGCCACTCGTCGAGGTAGAAGTTGAGCTGGGGGGAGTCCAGTGGGAAGTCCGCGACCGGCAGGCGGAGGTAGGGCCGCGACTCCGCTTCGGTGAGGCCGAAGAGGGCCGGGTCGGCCGCCACTGCCTCGCGCACGAAGTGGAGCGCCGTCTCGAGGTAGTGGTCGATCCTGCCGAGGACCTCGGCGACCAGGGGGAGGTCGGCCCGGTCGAGGTCGTCGGTGTCTTCGAGCAGGATGGTGGCCTCGACGGGGGCGCCGTACAGCGTGCTCCTCGGTGCCTGGTCGATGCTCCAGACTCTCAGGCCGTCAGGACCCCGGGAGGGGAGCAGCCGTCCGATGCCGTTGCGGAAGACGTTCGGGGGCATGGCGACTCCGTCTCGCGGGACTCGGGACTCGGGGTGCGGCCGCAGGGATTGCGGCCGTTCCCTCGGATGGTACGGCCGCAGGAAATCTTTCGGCTCAGCCAGGGCGCAGTGATGGCATTTCAGGGGGTCTCGACCGCAAATTTTCCTGCGGGGGCGGGTTGCGTGTCGGATTTGAGTTGGAGCGCACTCCAAGTTCTACGGTTTCTGCCGTGGTCGCCGCCGCACGTGGTCGGCGGCGCGGGAACAGGAGAGGAGCGGCGCCGATGAGCATGTCCGCGCACGAGGCCGAGGTCCGCCGGGAGCGTTTCGCGCACGGGTTGGAGGTGCTGGAGCGGATCGACGGCGAGGTCGGGCGGCGGGTGGTGGACGCGCTGGGCGACGTCAGTCCGGAGCTCGGGCACCAGGTGGTCGCCTGGGGGTTCGGGGAGATCTACAGCCGGCCGGGGCTGCCGCCGCGCGATCGGCAGTTGGTCACCCTGGGCATGCTCACCGCGCTCGGCGGGTGCGAGCCGCAGCTGGAGGTCCACGTCAACGCCTCGCTGAACGTCGGGCTCACGCCGCAGGAGATCGTCGAGGCGCTGCTGCACTCCGCCGGCTACTGCGGTTTCCCGAAGGCCCTGAACGCCACCTTCGTCGCCAAGAAGGTGTTCGGCGAGCGCGGCCTGCTGCCGGTCGCGGCGGACCGGCAGGACGACCAGCGGGAGGACCGGCCGACGGACCGGCAGGCGGGCCGGCCGACCGACTGACCGGCAGCCGGCCGACGGACCGACCGGCCCGGTGGTGCGGACTTCGGCGCGGCAGAAGGTGCCGCAACTGGCCCGCCCTGCTGGAACAGGGCAAGCCGGATCCCCTGGGTGGTGTCGAGTGGCAACGGCCGGGGAGACCGCGTGCATGGGGCGCGACAGGCCAATGCCGCGCCGGGCCCTGGCGCCTCCGGCTCCTGGCCGGGGCTGGGCTGGTGCGGGGCGCTCACCCCGCCGATATCCACTGAGGATGGCGTTTCGATTTCCTCGCGGCAAGCCCGAAAGCGCGTGGGAGGTCGGACGCGGCGGGCAGCGGGACCCGGGGGTGCGGACGGCCGGACGGCCGTGAGCTGCGAATTCCTTCTGACGGTTTTTCAATTTCGGCTGGGACAAGGCGAGAAACGGCGGCGTAAACCGTTGGACCGCCCCCGTGGTACACGGCGACCCTGTGCGTGGGTGTCCAGCCCGCCCGGCTCTGGAAGGCCGGACGGGCGCGTGAGGACCCCGGTCGAGTGGCAGCAACCGCAACCCAGCGAAGCGGAGACCGCATGGAACAGCAGTACACCCCGGCCGCGAACGCGGCGTGCGTCGAGGTCCGGACGGCCCCCGGCATCCCGGTGCCGGTCCCGGCCACCGTGCTCGTGGTCGTCGTCCTCCTCCTCACCACCGCCCTGACCACCCTCGGCACCCCCGCCCGCACCGCCGTCGCCACCCTGGCCGGCGCCGGACTGCTCGGCATAGAGCTGGTCCGCCGCCTGGCCGAGGCGCTCACCGTCCACCGGGCCCGCTAGGAGGCGGCCGGTGGGGCGCCTGAACAGCGCCCTGGCTGAGCAGGACAAGGAGGTCCGGACGCTCGCGCGGTGGCTGCGCGGACTGCGCGAGCGTTCCGGCCTCACCTACAGCCAGATGGCGCGCAAGACCGTCGAATTCACCCGGCCCGTCTCCCTCGCCACCCTCTCCCGCGCGGACGAGGGCCGTACGGTGCCGACCTGGCCGGTCACCGAGGCCTACGTCCGGGCCTGCGGCGGCTCGGTACGCACCGCCGAGCGGCTGTGGCTGCGCGCCGACGCCCGCCGGCCCGGCCGGAGGGGGAAGGTCGCGGGCTGCGGACCGGCCGCGCACCGGGCCCTGCGGTACGTCACGGAGCGTTCCGAACTGCTCGTCGCCATGCGGCGGTTGCGGCTGCGCGCCGGGAGCCCGACCCTGCGCGAGCTGGAGACCCGCGCGGTGCGGGGCGCGGTGAGCCACCTGCCGCGCAGCACCCTGCACGGGGTGCTGGCGGGCGAGCGGGACTGCACCGAGCGGGTCCTCGTCGAGTTCGTCCGGGCCTGCGGGGTGGGCCCGGCGGAGGAGGACGAGTGGGTCGCGGCCCTGCGCCGCACCACCGGGGCGCCGCCCCCGCCGTCCTCCCAGCCCGACGTCCGCCGCCAACTCGCCGAGGCCCACGCGGAGATCCGGCACCTGCGCCGGGCCCTCGGCAGCCGCCCGGCGCGGGAAGTCGGCCCGTCCGACTTCCCGCGCCGCACCGGCCGGTTGGCGGGACGGTCCGTCCCCTGACCGGAGGCCCCGTCTGGCCTGCGGGAGCGGGAAGCCGGCCCGTCCGACGTGTCACGCCGTGGCCGGTGGCTCCCCCTCGGGCAGCAGGTACCGGCCGAGGTGCGCCGTGAGGAACGCGGCGATCGTCTCCGCGTCGGTGGACTCCGCAGGCAGGTCACCCGGGCGGGGCTGGTGGATCCTGATGAGTTCGTCCCTCAACCGGGCGTCGAGAAGCGGCGCTTGGTAGCTGTCGATGGTCCCGCGGTAGAACAGCCAGTCAAAGATCCTGACGGCGGGGCAGCGGCCGGACTGCGGCTCGTCCGACAGGTGGCTGTCCCCCCAGGCGCCGACGTAGACGTAGTCCGCGCGCCTCAGGGCTCCGTCGAGGTGCGGGGTGGGGTGGTCCTTCAGGTTCCAGTAGCTGCGGGCTTCGGCTTCGGGTACGGGGTCCGGGAACGCGGCAAGCCAGAGGCGGAATTCGAACACCGGAACAGCCTGGCAGACCCGCACCGGATCCACCGCCACTTCCGCTCCCCCGCTCCCCCGCGCCCGCCGAGGGCGCCCGCGCCGGCACGGGCGGAACGGGGATCCGGCGGGCGCGGGCGGGGGCGGGGGTCAGTCTCCCGGGCGGCGGCGCAGCCACCGGTAGAGCAGGGCGGCCGTGGCGGCGCCGGTGGCCAGGACGGCGGCGTCGAGCCAGGTAGGCACGGCCGGGTCCTGCCCGTGGTGCTGGTAGACGCCGGACAGCAGGGCCCGGGCGGCCAGGGCCGCCACCGCCCCGGCGCCGGTGGCGATGAGGGCCTCGATCTGGCCGGTGCGGCGGGAGGGCACCGGCTCAGAACCCGGTGAGGGTCGTCTTGCCGATCGCCGTACCGGACTCCTGGAGGCGGTGGGCCGCCCGGAGGTTGGCGGCGTTGACGGGGCCGAGGTCGCGGGTGGCGGTGGTGGTGAGGACGCCCGCGTCCACCAGGCGGGCGACCCGGTCGAGGATGCGGTGCTGCACCGCCCGGTCGGCGGTGGCGTGCAGGGAGCGGGTGAACATGAACTCCCAGTGGAAGGAGATGCTCTTGCCCTTGAGGACGCCGATGTCCAGGGAGTCGAAGTCGTCGACGGCGACGATGCCGCCGAAGGGCTTCAGGGCCTCGGCGTAGGCGGTGAGGTTGCGGTCGGTGGCGACGGTGCTGAAGACATGGTCGAGGCCGCCGGGGGCGACCTCGGCCAGCTGCGGGCCGAGCGGGCGGCTGTGGTCGATCACGTGGTCGGCGCCCATGCGGCGGGCGAAGTCGGCCGACTCCGGGCGGGAGGCGGTGCCGATCACGGTCAGGCCGGTGAGGGCGCGGGCGAGCTGGGTGACGAGGGAGCCGACGCCGCCCGCGGCGGCGGTCACCAGCAGGGTGCCGCCCTGCTCCGGTCCGCCGGTGCCCAGGCCAAGGCGCTCGAAGAGGCCCTCCCAGGCGGTGAGCGCGGTCAGCGGGAGCGCGGCGGCCCCGGCGAAGGAGAGGGTGGCGGGCTTGCGGCCGACCAGGCGCTCGTCCACCGCGTGGTAGCGGGAGTCGGCGCCGGGCCGGTCCAGGACGCCGGCGTAGTACACCTCGTCGCCGACCCGGAACAGCTCCGTCTGCGGGCCGACCGCGACCACGGTGCCGGCCGCGTCCCAGCCCAGCACCCGCGGCTCGCCGCCCGGGTCGGCGCTCTGCCGGACCTTGTGGTCCACCGGGTTGACGCCCACCGCCTCGACCCGCACCAGCAGGTCGCGCGGGCCCGGCCGGGGCACCGGCAGCTCGACGTCGAGCAGGCTCCGCGGGTCGTCGACCGGCAGGCTCCGGCGGTAGGCGACGGCGGGCATCGTCGCCGGGATCCCGGCGGTCTCGGGCGTCGGGGGCGTCGGGGGCGTCGCGGGCATGGCGGTCATCAGGGCTCTCCTCCTCGGGGCACCCGGGGTGTCCGGGCACGTCGGAGACGGTATGCGGAAGGTAGTGGTTACCCGCAAGGACCATTGGTACCCGTTGGGTACCGAAGCAGTACCCGACGGGTACCAATGGGTACCATCGGCGCGTGACGACGACCCGTACGGCGAAGACCCACGCCCCCGACTGCACCGACCCCAAGTCCGTCTACGCCGCGGCCTGCCCCTGCCGCGACATGCTCGACCTGCTGGCCAACAAGTGGAGCGCCCTCGCCCTGGGCGCCCTGGAGGACGGCCCGCAGCGCTTCGGCGCGCTGCGTACCCGCCTGCAGGGCGTCAGCCCGAAGGTCCTCACCCAGACCCTGCGCAGGCTGGAGGAGCACGGCCTGGTCCACCGCGAGATCCACGCCGAGGTCCCCCCGCGGGTCGAGTACAGCCTCACCCCGCTGGGCGTGGACGCCTGCGCCCCGCTGGCGCACCTGCGCACCTGGGTGGAGCGCAACATCGACCGCTTCCCCGTGACCGGCTGAGGACGATCGGCTGCGGACGCCTGCGGTCGTGCTCGGCGACCGGTCGTACTCGGCGACGGCAGGCGGTGCGACCGTCCCGGTCGGGTTCGAGCGCGGCTTCAAGCGTTCGAGGTCGGCTCCGAGGACGCCTCCGCTCAGGGCCCGGACGGGGCGTCGACGGCCTTCGCCCTGCACCGCGGGCAGCTTCCGCGCCGCTTCCTCGCGACGAACGGATGCCGGTAGACCGTCACCCGGCGCCGGGGGATGCCGCAGAGCGTCGCCGGGCCGGCCAGGGCGTGCTCCAGGGCCGGGTCACCCGTCTCCCGGCTTGCGGCGAAGCCCGTCGGAGCGAGCCCGAGCGTGAACCGGAGGGAACGGAGGCGGCGACCGAGCTGCGGCATGGCCGCCACCTTCCCACACGGCTCTTCCACCGTGACGTCAACGAGAACCGGGCAGACCGGGCAGGCCCGGCAGGTCGAGGGTGGCGCGGAGGCCGCCGGCGGGTTCGGGGGCGAGGTGGAGGGCCCCGTGGTGGGCGTCGGTGACGGCGGCGACGATGGCCAGGCCCAGGCCGTGGCCGCGGCGGGCCGGGTCGGTCTCGGCGGTGCGTCCGCGCCCGCGCAGGAACGGTTCGGTGAAGGTGGCCACGGCCTCCGCCGTCAGCTGGGGGCCGGTGTTGGCGACGGTCAGGCGTACCCGCCCGGGCCGTTCGGGGTCGGCCCCGGTGGCGACGGTGACCCGCCCGCCGGTCGGCAGGTTGTGCCGCAGCGCGTTGTGCAGCAGGTTGACGGCCGCCTGGCGCAGCAGGACGGGGTTGCCGGTGGTCGGGGCGGAGCGCAGGTCGGCGGTGAGGGTGACGCCGAGGGTCCGGGCCTCGTCGCGGACGGCGGCCAGTGCCTCGCCGGTGGCGGTGGCGAGGTCGGTGGGGGCGAGGTCGGGCGGGGCGTGGCCGAGGTCGGCGAGCTGGAGCAGGGCCTCGCTGATCTCGATGCCGCGCTGGTTGGTGTCCTGGAGGCGGCTGACGAGCCGGCCCCAGTCCTGGCCGGACGGGTCGGCGGCGGCGACCTGGAGCATGGTGCGGGTGATCGCCAGCGGGGTGCGCAGTTCGTGGGAGGCGTTGGCGGCGAAGCGCTGCTGGGCCTCGAAGGAGTGCTGGAGGCGGGCGAGCATCTCGTCGAAGGCGTCGGAGAGGTCGGTGAACTCGTCGCGCGGCCCGGTGAGGGCGATGCGGTGTTCCAGTGCCCCGCCCGCGGCGCGGTGCGCGGCGCGGGTGATGTCCTGCAGCGGGCGCAGCACCCGGCCGGCGATCAGCCAGCCGCCGACCAGGCCGACGGCGGTCAGCAGGGCCAGGGCGTAGCCGCTGGCGGTGAGCAGGGAGCGCAGGATCTCCTGGCGGGAGGGGGCGTCGGAGCGGTAGCGCGGGTTGGAGGAGGTGAGGGGGTAGTTGGGCACGTAGCGCATGCCGACGTAGACGACGGCGAGGCAGAGGACGCCGGCGGTGACGGCGAAGAGGGTGTAGCTGAGGGTCAGGCGCATCCGGGCGGTCAGCCGGCGGGGGCGGGTTCCGGTGCGGCGTCCGCCCGTACGGCGCCCGGAGGCGGAGGCGGAACCGGGGTCGGGGTTCACTGCGGGGTGCCTTCCTGGCGCGGGTCGGTGAGGCGGTAGCCCACGCCCGGCACGGTCTGGATCACCCACGGGTCGCCGAGGCGTTTGCGCAGGCCGGAGATGGTGATGCGGACCGCGTTGGTGAAGGGGTCGGCGTTCTCGTCCCAGGCGCGTTCCAGCAGGTCCTCGGCACTGATGACGCCGCCGTGCGCCGCCATCAGGACCTCCAGGACGGCGAACTGCTTGCGGGACAGGCCCACGTAGCGGCCGTCGCGGTAGACCTCGCGGCGGAAGGGGTCCAGGCGCAGCCCGGCGTACTCCAGGACGGGCGGCGCGGCCTGGGCCGGGCGGCGGGCCAGGGAGCGCAGCCGGACGACGAGTTCGGCGAGGTCGAAGGGCTTGGTGAGGTAGTCGTCGGCGCCGAGTTCGAAGCCGGCGACCTTCTCGTTCAGGCGGGCGGCGGCGGTGAGCATCAGCACCCGGCAGCCCAGGCCCTGCTCGACGATGCTGCGGCAGACGTCGTCGCCGTGGGTGCCGGGGATGTCGCGGTCGAGGACGACGACGTCGTAGCTGTGGACGGCCAGGCGCTCCAGCGCCGCGTCGCCGTCGGTGACGATGTCGCAGGCCATCGCCTCCAGCCGCAGTCCGGCCTGGACCGCCTCCGCGAGGTAGATCTCGTCCTCCACCACCAGGACCCGCACGTGCCGTTCTCCCTCGCTCCGCTGTTCGTACCCATTGGACCCGATGGGGCCTATCGAAAACGTATCGGCCTGCGCAGACGTCCTCGCAACACCGACTTTCCTCCAATGGTCCGGCAACGGACGAGCACCACCGGGAGGCAGGAAATGGACACGACGGACACCCCGACGGAGACGGGGACCAGCACGGCCACGGGCACGGAGACGGGGACGGGGACGGGCACGGGGACGACCGCGCGGAGCGGACGGCAGCGGCGGCTGGCCACGGGCGCCGCCGCGACGGCGGTGCTGGCCCTGGCCGGGGCGTGCGCCGCCGACCCGCCGGGCACCGAGGCCGTCCTGCGCACCCTGGCGGCCACCGTCACCGCCCAGCCCGTCACCGCCCCGCCCGTCACGACGGAGGCGGAGGCGGACGGGGAGATACCCGACGGCCGGACGCTGACCCCCTCCGACACCGGCTCTCCCGCCGTGGGCAACCTGGACGGTCCGCTGCGCGAGGCCCTGCAGCAGGCGGCCGTCGACGCGCGGGCCAAGGGCATCGAGATGACCGTCACCTCCGGCTGGCGCAGCAAGGCCTACCAGCAGCGGCTGCTGGACCGGGGGGTGGTCACGTACGGGAGCCTGGAGCAGGCCCGGAAGTTCGTCAACACGCCGGAGAAGTCCGCGCACGTCAGCGGCAAGGCGGTGGACGTCGGCCCGACCAGCGCCGACTACTGGCTGATCCAGAACGGCGCCCGGTACGGGCTGTGCCAGGTGTACGCCAACGAGATCTGGCACTTCGAACTGCTCACGACGCCGGGCGGGACCTGCCCGGCGCCGCTGCCGGACGCCGCAGGGTGAGGGGGCGCGCCGTGACCGCTCCCGCCGGTTCCGACACGCCCGCCGAGGCACCCGACGGGGCCGCCCGGCCGTCCCGGCGACGGGCCGCACCCGGGTGGTGGGCCGTACGCCGGTGGCTGGCCGCACCCCGGTGGCCGATCGCACGAGGGCGACGGGCCGCACGGGGGCGACAAGCCGCACCCCGCCGACGGGCCGTGCCCCGCTGGCGCGCCGTCCCCCGGTGGCGGCGCGGGCGCGTGCCCGCCGCGCTCGGGCTGCTCACCGCGCTCGCCCTGGGCGGCCACCGGCTGGTGCCGGAACTGGGCGTGGGCCTGGGCAGCCTGTGGGAGAGCGCCCTGCCCTGGAGCGCCCTGGTGGCGGTGGCGGCGCTGCTGTGCGCGGCGCTGCGCCGGGCACCGGCGGCGGCCTGCGCGGGCGGGGTGCTGGCGGTGGTGTGGGCGGTGGCGTTCGGGCCGCTGCTGCTGGGCGGCGGGGCTCCGGCGCACGGGGCGTCGACGGGCGGGAGCGGCGGGCCGGGGCTGACGGTGGTCACCCACAACGTGAACGCCGCCAACCCGGACCCGGCCGGCACCGCCCGCGCCCTGCTCGCCGCCAGCCCGGACCTGGTCGCGCTGGAGGAGGTCACCGACGCCGCCCTGCCCGCCTACCAGGGCGTGCTGGACAAGGCGCTGCCCCACCACGCCCGCACCGGCACCGTCGCGCTGTGGAGCCGCTACCCGGTGACGGAGTCCCGGCGGCTGGTCATCGACCCCGGCTGGAACCGCTCCCTGCGGGCCGAAGTCAGCGCCCCCGGCGGGCCGTTGGCCGTTTATGTCGCCCACCTCGCCTCGGTGCGGATGACCGCCACCGGCTTCGCCACCGCCCACCGCGACCGCGACATCGCCGCCCTCGGCCAGGCCCTGGAAGCCGAACCGCTGCGCCGGGTCCTGCTGCTGGGCGACCTCAACACCGCCGCCGACGACCGCGCCCTCGCCCCGCTCACCAGCCGCCTCACCCCCGCGCGCAGCGGCTTCGGCTTCAGCTGGCCGTCCGCCCTCCCCCTGGCCCGGATCGACCACATCCTCACCCGCGATCTCCCCGCCACCGCCACCTGGACCCTGCCCGCCACCCCCAGCGACCACCGCCCGGTGGCGGCACGGCTGCGGGGGTGACGGCGGGGGCCGCCGGCGTCCCAGCAGGCCTGCGCCAGAAGGCCTGTACGGAAGGGGTGTTGGACGACGGGGGCGGGGAACGCCGCCGGGCCGGCCCCCGCAGGAAGGGGGCCGGCCCGGTGGAACGGGGCGGGTCAGCCGAGCAGTTCGCCCTGGAGGGTGACGACCTGCCGGAAGGGCGCGGTGGGCACGCCGGCGGGGTTGGTCATGGTGATGACGGCGACGACGTCGGCGGCGGAGAGGTAGGCGACGCGGGCGGTGGGGGCGCCCTTGGTGCCGGCCGTGGTGGACTCCACGAGGGTCAGGCTGCTGCCGTCGAGGGCGTCCCAGTCGTCGTGGGGGGTGCCCTTGGTGGAGGGTGCGGCCTTGGGGCCGCCCTTGGAGCGCACGTCGGCGAAGGCGCCCCAGGACTCCCGGACGGAGCCGAAGCGCAGCAGCCGGATCTGGGTGCGGGTGCCGTCGGAGGCGGTCCACTCCCGGACGGTGGCCGCGCGGCAGGCGTGCTCCAGCAGCACGGAGCGCATCTTGACCGGGTCCTGCTGCTCGTCGGCGATCGCGTCGCAGGGCACCCACTGGCCGAACGCGGAGCCGGGGGCGGAGCCGGCGGCGGAGGCGGAGGCGCCGGCGGACGCGGAGTCCGAGGGCGCCGGGGTGGCCGGGGCCGACGGGGAGGCGGTCGGCGAGCCCGGGGGGGCGGCCGCGGTGGGCGCCGGGAAGACCGGCGGGGTCAGCGAGCCGCCGGCCTCCTTGGGCGCGGGCAGCAGCAGGTGGCGCAGGTCCGCGTGGTGCGGGGACTTGCCCTTGTCGTCCGGGGCCTCCTGGCCCGCGGGCAGCGGAGGCAGCGTCAGCGGCGCGAAGGTGTAGCGGCCGTCGCTCGCGGTGGCCAGGCCCGGCAGGTCGGTCCGGTCGGGGGCGGTGACGGCCAGCGCGCTGCCGGTGCCGGCGAGGGCGAACACCAGGACGGCGCCGCTCCAGCGCACCGCCGCCTTGCGGCGCCGGGTGCGGCGGGCCTCCTGCTCCGCGAGGGCCGCGGGATCCTCGGCGGCGGCGAAGGGCTCGGCGACGGGCTCGGCGAGCGCCTCCAGGACCGGATCGGCCCCCTTCCCGGGCACGGGCGCGTTCGCGGGCGCGGGCGGCGGGGTGGCGTGGTCGGTCATACGGAGGCTCCGGGGCGGGCGAGGCGGTCGAGCTGGAGGGTGAACAGGGCGACGATCTTGTCCTTGGGCAGCGGCGCCACGCCCTCGGCGCTCATGACCACCAGGAGGTCGCCCTCGGCGGCCGAGCACTCCAGGTAGTCGATCGGCGCGGACGGCGGCGCCGGCATCAGGTAGCAGTGCGCCTCGGGGTGCCCGGGGACGGCCGGGCCGACCCGGAACAGGCCGGTGTCGCCGGTGAAGACCGCGGTGTACTCGTTGATCCGCTGCACTTCCTGCTGGTTGAACTGGCGCAGCTTCAGGCCGATCACCAGGTCGTCCCCGTCGGCGAGGTAGGTGCGCACGCCGGAGGCCTTGACGTGCATGCCCTCCCAGTAGGCGCGCATCTTGTCGCGCTTGTCCTTGGGGAGCTGCTGGAGGTCGGCGTCCATCTCGGCGGACAGCTGCTCGCCGTTCTGCTCGCTGTCGTGGCCGTAGCCGCCGTCGTCCGGGCCGGGCCGGTAGCCGGCCGGGACGGGCAGCAGCAGGTCGCGCATCGAACCGAAGTGGCTGCCGTTGGACTTGGCGCCGTACGGCGTGGCGGTCGCGGTGGGGGTGGGACCGGTGGACGGGGCGGCGGCGGTGGCCTGCGCGGGGTCGTCGTACTGGGTCTTGATGATGCCCACGCCGACGGCCACACCGACCAGCGCGGCCGCGGCGGTCGCGGCCCCCGCGCGCAGCAGGCGGCGGGAGGCGGGGCTCGGGCCTGCGGGCGCGGCGGGGCCGATGGGCGAACCCTCGGATGCCGACTCGGGCGCGCCCGGAGCGGCAGCGGAGGTGGTCACGGTGTCGTCGTTCATACCAGCCGCTCCCACTGCCGCTTGGCGAGGTCCTTGAGGGTGTCGGGGTTCACCGGCTTGGTGTCGAAGACCTCGATCGTCATCTCCACCGAGCCGCGTTTGGCATGGGCCCCGCCGTAGTAGAACTGCTCGGTACTCTCGGACCAGTAACGGGGCAGGATGTCCACCTTGTAGCCGCCGTTGGCGCTCTCGGCGAACGGCAGCGGCCAGTAGCCGGTCTTCGCCTCGTCTGCGCGGTCCTCGGTGAACTGGACCAGCTGGACGCGGTAGAAGACGCCGTCCTTCTTCCAGTTCACCTCGGCCGCCCGCCGGAAGCCCCGCGAGGCGAGGTCCTTGAACGTGTCGGCCGCCCCGCCCTTCTCCTCGGCGAGTTCGCCGATCGAGATCCAGCTCGGCTTGTCCGGGTGGTCGTCCCAGGGGGCGCTGCCCTCGGGGGCGCCGATCAGCAGCTTGGTCAGGTCGCCGTCGATGCCGATCGGCGCGGGCTGCTCGGCGGCGAGGGCGGCCGGGTCGACCCGCTCGGCCGGGTAGGCCGGGCGGGCGGCCTGGAGCGGCGGCAGCGGCGTGGGCGGGCGCTGGGCCTGCACGGCGTAGCCGACGCCGCCGCCGGCCAGGGTGCCCAGCACCAGGGCGCAGGCGGTCAGCAGCACGGGGCGGGGGCGGCGCGGGCCGCGCGGGGCCTTCGGGGCGCCGGCCTCGGGTGCGAACGGCGCGGCGGGTACGGCGGGTTCGGGCGCGACGGGCGGTGCGGCGGGCGGCGGCGGAACGGCGGGCGCGGCGGGCACCGGCTCCGCGGGTTCGGTGGTCACGGAAGTGGCTCCAGAGGAGGAGG
This sequence comes from Kitasatospora sp. NPDC058046, assembly GCF_042885595.1. Taxonomy (NCBI): domain Bacteria; kingdom Bacillati; phylum Actinomycetota; class Actinomycetes; order Kitasatosporales; family Streptomycetaceae; genus Kitasatospora; species Kitasatospora sp. NPDC058046. The sequence continues at coordinate 36,234 of NZ_JBHVRS010000018.1, read as the reverse complement.
AGAAGGACGGGGAAAGGGCGGAGCCGGGCTCAGCCGCCGGTGGTGAGCCACTCGCGCTGGCGCTTCATCAGCTCGTTCAGCAGCGCCTTGTCGGGCGTCCCCTTCACGTCGACGTCGATCGTGTACTGGACGTCGCCCTGGCTGGAGATGCCGCTCATCGAGCCGGTGTAGGCCTGCTGCTTGGGGGCCTTCAGGTAGCCGCGGCCGCCGGAGTCGCCGTCGATGTCGAACGGGTCCAGCGACTTGATCTTGTAGTTCTTGGCGAAGTCGGACGCCATCGCGGTGGAGCCGAACTTCAGCAGGGTGACGGTGACTTCGGCCTTGCCGTCGGCGGTCCGGTACATCCGGTTCGCGCCGCCCTTGTAGCCGTAGGACTTGAGGATGTCCATGATGCCGTCCTGCTTGCCGAAGAGGTCGGCGACGTCGTCGTCGCTCATGGCCATCCCGTCCACGGGCCCGTAGGACTCGCCGCCGGCCGGGATGGGGAGCAGGAAGTAGCGCAGGTCGCCCTCGTGCTTGCCGCCGCTGACGGTGCCCTTGACGGTGCTGACGGGGGCGGGCTCGGCCGGGACGGCGGTGGGCACCGGGACGGGCGCGGCCGAGGGCGTCGCACTCGCGGCGGCACTCGCGCCCGCGCTCGCCTTCGACGGGGCCGGGGCGGCCGCGGCGACCGGGCGGGTGTCGGGCTTGCCGACGGCGACGGTCACGGCGGCGCTGGCCGCGGTGACGGCGAGCAGTCCGGCGGTGGCCAGCGCGACGCCGACGGCGCGCGGCAGCCGGCGCGGGGCCTGCTCCGGTACGGGCGGTACGGCGGCCTCGGCCTGGGCGTCGGGTGCGGCAGCGGCGGGCGCGGCGATCTCGGGAGCGGCGGCCCCGGGCGCGGCGGCCGGCTCGGCCGGTGCCGGAGGTCCGGCGGCGGCGCCCTCGTTCTCGGGCTCAGGCAAGGAAATCCCCCCAGTGAAGAATGCGGAATCCCACGCGCGGGCTCCTCACGGGAACCACTCCCCCAGCGGGTTCTCCGGGCATTCCGTCACGCGTGTCGGCAGGAATTATGAAAGGCCGCCGACACCACTGCCAAAACAATCAACCGCCACACTTTCCCCCAATGTTCGACGAATCGGACACACCGTGATCGAACCGCAATGGGCGCTGTCCTGCGGTGATGACGCTGTGTCGACACATCGATTCGAACACGGCCTACTTCCGCCCCGCCGGTTCAGGGGGCCGGACCGGTGCCGTCAGATCCACCCTTCCTCCCAGGCCCGCCGCGCCGCCTCGTGGCGGGTGCGCACGGCGAGCTTGGTGATGGCCCCCGAGAGGTAGTTGCGGACGGTGCCGGGTGCGAGGTGGTGCTGCTCGGCCAGCGCGCTGATCGGCTGGCCCCGGTGGACGGCGCGCAGCACGTCCAGTTCGCGCGGGGTCAGCGGGCAGGGCGTCTCGGTGAGGGCGTGGGTGGCGAGCCGGTGGTCGATGTAGCGGCCGCCGCCGTGGACGTCGCGCAGGATGTCGGCCAGCCGGGTGGCGGGGGTGGTCTTGGGCACGAAGCCCTGGATGCCCGCCGCCAGTGCCCGGCGCAGTACGCCGGGCCGGGCGTGGCGGGTGACGAGGACGACGGGGACGGGGTGGCGGCGGCGGATGGCCTGGGCGGCGCCGACGCCGTCCAGGTGGGGCATCTCCAGGTCCAGCAGGGCGATGTCGACCGGGTGGTCGGCGGCGGCCCGGACGGCCGCGGGGCCGTCGCAGGCCTGGGCGGTGACGGTCAGGTCGGGTTCGAGGTCGAGGAGCGCCGCGAGGGCGCCGCGGGTGAGGTCCTCGTCCTCGGCGAGCAGGATGCGGATCACGCGGGGGCCTTCCGGTCGGTGTGGCCGGCCAGTTCGAAGCGGCCGTCGGGGTGGGTGGTGGTGCCGACGTGCCCGCCGATGGCGTGGAAGCGTTCCCGCAGCCCGGCCAGGCCGCTGCCGTTACCACTGCCGCTGCCGCCGCGGTCGGTGGCGGGGTGCGCCGGGGCGCCGTCGTTGCACAGCAGGACGCGGACCCGGCCCGCGTCCGCGGTGACGGTGATCCGGCAGTGCCGGGCGCGGCTGTGGCGCAGGATGTTGGTGACGCCCTCGCGGACCAGGGCGGCGAAGGCCGGCTGGAGCTGGTGCGGGACGCGTTCGGCGTCGCCGTCGACGGCGGTGCGGATCCCGGCGGCCTCCAGGAGCCCCACGGCGTTGGCCAGTTCGGTGCCCAGGCTGGCGCTCCGGTAGCCGTGGACCACGGCCCGGGACTCCTCCAGGGCGGCGCGCGCCAGTTCGGTGATCTCCCGGAGCTGGGCGCGCGCCTCGTGGTCGCTGCGGCCGACCAGCCGCTCGGCCAACTCCCCCTTGAGCGTGATGGCCTGGAGCCGGTGGCCCTGGAGGTCGTGCAGGTCCGCGGCGAAGCGCATCCGCTCCTCCGCCACGGCCAGGCCGGCCGTGGCTTCGCGGACCTGCTCGGCCTCCAGCACCGCCCGCCACAGCCGGAGCAGGACCAGCTCCACCGCGGCGACGAACAGCAGCATCCCGGCGCCGGTCGCCGCCGGCACCCCGGGCAGGAGGCCGGGGGTCTCGTGGCGCCACTGCGCCACCGCCTCGCCCAGCACCGCGCAGACCAGCGCGACCGCCGTCAGCAGCCGTCGCCGCGCCCGGGCCGACAGGGACAGGGCCAGGGCCGCCGTCATGGCCCCTGGCACCATCGCCCAGTCGAGCGCGGTGTACGGACGGTCCGCCATCTCGCCCCAGGTGGCGACCGCCACGGCCAGCAGCGCGAGGCTCCACCGCCACTCGGCCGCGGAGGGGCGGCGGGGGCCGTACCCCTGTCCCTCCGACGGGCCGGCACCGGGCTCCCGACCCATGGCGCGAGGCGGCACCGCCCGGCGGACGAGCCGGGTGTGCTGGACCAGGACGGCGACGATCACCGGGGCCGTCAGCGCCGTACGCACCGGGTCCAGGTTGAAGACGACGTCGTTCGCGGCCAGCAGCAGCCACAGGGGCCCCAGGGCGAGCAACGTCCGGCGGGTGAGGAGGCCCAGCCGACCCGGATCGACCACACCGGCCACCGCGAATGAGGTGCTCATGTCCGGCCAGCGTAGAGGCCGTCGCCGGGCCCTGTCTGTAGCCGAACCAGCCAATAGATCATGACAGTTGTCATAAACCGACCGTGACACCGCCCGGCCGGTTCATGGCATCAGCCACTACTGGCGACCGGCGCGCGCCCGCGAGACTCTCCACCGTCTCTCCACGGGGTGCGCGCCCGGGCTTCGCCGCGTGCACACCCTCCCCCCTCACCTTCCACGACCGCTCCAGGAGCACGGATGACCATCGCCCGCAGGACCCGCCGGCGCCGCACCCTCGCCGCCTCCGCCACCACCGCCCTCGCCGTCGGGCTGCTGAGCCTCGGCGCGGCGCCGGCCGCCCACGCCGACACCCTCCCGACCCTCTGCAACCCGGCCGTGGACCGCACCACGGCCGAGCCCGTCAACGTACAGGTCACCCCGCTCGTCACCGACTTCCTGATCTACAACGTCGCCCCGGGGAGCACCGGGCACCACAGCGACATCCTGACCCGGGTCAACTCGGCGACCACCACCGTCGACAACAAGACCGAGATCACCGCCACCGCGAGCGCGCTGTTCCTCAAGGTCGAGGTGAAGGTCGGCTTCTCGGTACAGAAGACCACCTCCAGCACCACCAGCACCACCGTCAGCGACACCTGGGACCTCGTCGATCCCGGCCGCTACGGCCTCTACCGCGGCACCCGGGTCGTCACCGGCCAGTACGTCAACCGCATCTGCGCCCAGACCGGCGGCCCCAACACCGGCATCTGGGTCACCACCTCGCCGTCCCCCGGGACCTTCACCACCTACGAGTCCCCGGAGATCGGCTCGGTCCGCTGCGCGCCCGCCGAGGCCGCCGGCACCGTACGCCGCGCCGCCCAACTCCTCATCAGCAGCTGCTGACCGCCCCGCCGACCCGACAGCCCTTGGAGATCCCGTGACAAACCCGCACCGCACCACCACCCGCCGGGGCGCCGCGCTGCGCGCCCTCGGCGCCACCGCCCTCGCCTCGCTGTCCGGCCTGACCCTGCTCGCCGCCCCCGCCTCGGCCGCCACCCAGGGCCTGGCCTCCAGCGAGTGGCACGGCTACGTCTGCGACGACGGCTACTACCGGATCAGGACGCCCTTCAACCAACTCGTCGAGCGCAACCAGTACAGCGCCTGGGGACAGGCCATCCAGAACCCCGACACCGGCGCCTACAACCAGCAGTGGAAGCTCTGCCACTACAACTCCGACAACCAGTCGTTCATCTTCCGCAGCCGGCAGAACGAGGGCGACTGCCTCGGCGTGTGGAAGCAGAACCCGAACGACGGCGCCACCGGCGGCGAGGGCGCCAATCTCAACCTCTTCGACTGCCAGGGCTGGATCTACGGCAACCAGATCTTCCACTTCCTGTACCCCGACCCCGGCAACACCAGCAAGGTGATCCTCAAACTCGGGCACAGCGGCTTCTACGCGGCCCTCGGCGACCCGTCCGGCAGCGCCGGCTCGGCCATCGCCCAGTACTCCGACCGGGTGGCCGTGTTCACCCTGGAGCACCTCGCTTCCTGACGTCCCCGTGGCCGCACGGACCGGACCGGGCGGCGGTCCGGGCCCGAGGGCGGACGGCTGCGCCTACCGTTGGACCGTGGACGGACAGGTGTGCGGCGAGGAGTACCCGGTCGACGGATCGGACCCGGACGGCCGCGGGGCGCCGTCCGATCAGCCTGACCCGGCCCGCGCCGACCCGGCCCGGCCCGGCGCGGGAGGCGGGCCGGCGGCCGGGGCCGCCGGGGCCGGGGCCCCGCGATTCGCCGTCGGCCCCGGATACGCCCTCTACCAGGGGCCGTTGGCGGACAGCGCCTTCCACCGGCACGCCACCTTCCAGGTCGCCGTCGCGGCCGCCGCCCGCACGGTGGCCATCGACGACGACACCGGGCGGCGCCACCGCGGGCCCGCGCTCGTGGTGGCACCGATGGTGCGCCACCGGATGGCCCCGACCCGGGAGGTGCTGACCTTCTACGTCGACCCGCACTGCGCCTTCGCCGACCGGCTGCGCGCGGGCTGCGCACCGGGGGTCGCCGTCGCCCCGCAGTGGCGGGGCCTGACCGAGCGGGACGTCCGGCCCGGTGGCGGGCTGCCCGCCACCGGGCTGGACCCTCGGCTGCGCGCGGCGATGGCGGCACTGGCCGCCGACGGCCGGGAGCCGCTGGAGGGCCTGGCCGCGCGCGTCGGACTGTCCCCGCAGCGCCTGCGGGCCCTGGCCCGACGGCAGTTGGGGGTGCCGCTGGCGCGCTGGCGCAGCTGGCAGCGGCTGTCCCGTGCGGCACTGGCCCTCGGCGATGGGTGCTCGCTGGCACAGGCGGCGCTCGCGGGCGGGTTCGCCGACCAGGCCCATCTCACCCGGTGGATGCGGGAGTTGACGGGTCTGACACCCTCGCAGGTGCTGCCCGCCCTGCGCGGAACGGCGGTTCAGGCCGGACGGCGCGCGGTGTAGAAGGACATCGAGCCGGTCACCGTCGCGACGGTGTCCACCTCGCGCACCCCCTCGAAGCCGGCCTCCGCGATCAGCCGGGGCAGGATGCCGTCGGCGTTCGGCTGGGTGTCCTCCTTGCCGTCGGCGAACTGGACGATCCGGAAGGCCAGCCGCATGGCCGCCGTGCGCTGCCGCCCGTAGTCGGCGATCACCAGCTTCCCGCCGGGGCGCAGCGTGCGGTGCATGGCGGCGAGGACGGCCTGCTTCATCGGGACGGGGCACTGGTGCAGGACGAGGCTGGAGACGACGGTGTCGGCGGTCCCGGCGCCGACGACCTCGTCCACCGTGTCGCCCATGCCGGTGCGGAAGTCGGGTTCGATCCCGGCCGCGGCGGCCTTGCGGCGGGCCAGGCGCAGCACGGCGGGGTCGGGGTCGACGCCGACGACGGTGGCCTGCGGTTCGGCGCGGCCCAGCAGGACGGCGAAGGACCCGGTGCCGCAGCCGACGTCGACGATGACGTCACCGGGGCGCGGGGCGGCGTGCATGGCGAGCAGGCTGCGCCACAGGCGTTCGCGGGTGAGCGAGACGATCGGGTCGTAGAGCCCGAGGGCGAGGCGCCCGGCGGCGGGGGTGAAGGCGTCGGTCGGTGTCATCCGGCCAGTGTGGTCGGGCGGTTGGGGCCGCGTCTTGAACGAATCGCTCGCGTCCCCGGGGGCGGATGAGCGCTTCAGGAAGCGGCCGGAGCGGGAGCCGTACGGGCCCGGAGCAGCAGGAGCAGCCCGATCCCGAGCCCCAGGTCGACGGCCAGGCCCAGTGCCTGCAGCCAGTCGGCCGTCTTCCCCGGCGAGTAGATCTCCAGGTAGTCGGACAGCGCGTGCACCAGCACCAGCGGCCAGACGCTCCCGATGTACAGGCGCGCCCCGCACAGGCAGAAGCCGAACGCGCCGGCCTCCAGGACCTGCCACAGCGTGTTGCCCAGGGGCGCGCCGAAGAACAGCCAGTTGCCGAGGTGCCCGACCCCGAACAGCACCGCCGTCAGCACCACCGCGCGCACCGGGCCGAGCGGCCGCGCGACCTCCAACACCAGTGCCCGGCTGCTCAGTTCCTCGCTGACCCCGATGGCGAGCATCAGCACCACCCCGCCCACCAGGGTCGCCGTGCCGCCCTCGATCCCGGGCAGCGCCGCCAGCCCCGCCACCACCACCAGTGGCAGCAGCACCGGCCAGCGCGCCATCACCCCGAGGCCCGTCACCCCGCCGATCGCCAGCAGCCCCCAGGCCCGGAGCAGCACCAGCACCACCGCCGCGCCCGCCAGATTGACCACGGTCGGCCCCAACTGCGGGAACCACCCAGGCTCCAACGGCGGCAGCACCTTCGCCACCACCACGATCACCGCCTGCCAGACGACCGCAACCCCGACCGCCCCCAGCACCGGACGCCGGCGCACCTGGCTCCCCCATCGCTTCAGCACGGCTCGATGGTAGGCGCGGCAACGTCAAGTCAGCGTCAACCCGGACGAGTTGACCCCCAACCGAGATACCGATGACACCTCGCTCCCCGCACACCGCCCGGTGACGGGAGCGACGGCCGGCCCACGACTGCACACCCCAGCACACCGGGCGGCCCTGCGCACTCCGCAGGGCCGCCCGGAAAGAACGCTTCAGGAGCTGGTCGGGAAGTCACCCGCCCGGACACCGGCGACGAAGGACCGCCACGCCTCGGGAGCGAAGACGAGAGCCGGGCCGTGGGGGTCCTTGCTGTCCCGGACCGGAACAACGCCCACGATGCCATCGGCCACCTCTATGCAATTCCCTTGCCCGTTGCTGTGGGTGCTCTTGCGCCAGACGGCCCGCTGGACTCGATCTCTCATGTGCCGTACGTCCCCGGCCAGAAGGAGCTTGAACGAGCTGGACGGAGCCCAGCACATCAGGCCGGTCGGGTGGCCCTGCGCGCTCCGCAGGGCCACCCTGCAAGGAGGCAGGGGGACTTCGCGCGTCTACCAGGCGTGCCAGAGTGCGTCGTGGCGGTGGTGGACCGGGGGGATGTCCGCGCCGGCGAGGTCGTGGCCGGCGCGGTGCAGTCCACGGATCCGCTGGGCGTCGAGCCGACCCCGGAGGCGGGCCCGGCCTTCGGCCGTGGCGATCTCGGTGGAGAAGTACCCCGTCCTGCAGTCGAGCACCTGCCACTGCCAGGAGGTGATCCGGCGGCGCGTCTTCTTGGGGGCGGGGCGGCGGCCTTCGCGGGCGGCCCGGGCCAGTTCGGCGCGGGTGTAGCGCAGGTCGTACAAGGACATGGAGTGCGATGCGCCTTCTTGGACGCGGAGTTGTCGGGGAGTCGTGCGGACGGTTCGGGACATCAGGGGCCTCCGTAGGGCCCTCCGGGCTCTCCAGAGGTACCTACGGCGGGTGCGAATTGGTCAGCACGAATCAGCCTCCAGCGGTCGGGGCGGCCTACCCGGCAGCACAATAGTCACGAGGAGGCGTGGAGGCTTCAGGTTTTCCGCCCGCCCCCCGCTGCGAGGTCGAGGCGCTCCGAGGGCCCTCACGCTGGCCCAGCGCATCAAGCAGACCGGGCGGCCCTGCGTGCTCCGCAGGGCCGCCCGGCAAGAAACGCATCAGGAACCGGCCGGAAAGTCGCCCGCCTGAACGCCCGCAACGAAGGACTGCCACGCCTCAGCAGTGAAAGCGAGAGCCGGCCCGTGAGGATCCTTGCTGTCCCGCACCGGAACCACGCCGGTGACGCCATCGGCCACCTCGACGCAGTCGCCGCCAGAGGGATTGCTGTAGCTGCTCTTGTGCCAGTTCATACTCTGTACCCTTCTGTCATCAGCTTCTGCATCCAGGAGACGGAGTCCTCCGGAGTCATCGCCAACGACGTTAGCTGGTTGAAGACAGTCTCATGCCGAAGGATGTCGGCCTCCTTCTCGATGTAGAGGCTGCTGCTGACCGACTCGCAGTAGACGACCTCGCCCGGCACGTCCGAGAAGGAAAGTATGCGGAAATTCGTCCCCATCGCCGCGTGAGCACCCACGCTGAACGGAAGCACCTGGATGGTGATGTTGGGCAATTGCGAAGTCGTAACCAGGTGGCCGACCTGCTCCGTCATGACGTGAGCGCCCCCGACCACGCGTCGAAGGACGGCCTCGGAGAGCACAGCGTGAACGGCTAGTGGTTCTGGACTCCGGACGAGCTCTTGGCGTTGCAGCCTGAGCTTCACCCGCCGTTCGATGGCTTGGTCACCGTTCCGCTCCGACCGGAAGGCCCGAAATACCTCGCGTGCGTAGTCGGCGGTCTGAAACAGCCCAGGAATCAACTCGGACTCATAGGAGCGAATCCGCGCGGCGTCGGCCTCAAGGCCCACGTAGGTCTGGAACCAGTCCGGCAGGCTGTCCGCGTAGTCGTGCCACCAGCCGCGCTGCGTGCTGCGGCGGGTCAGCAAGATGAACTGCCGCAACTCGGCCTCGTCGCTGACGCCGTACAGTTCGAGCATCGCGCGAATGTCTGATTCCTTCAGGGTCGTCTGACCCGACTCGATCCGCGACACCTTGGTTGCACTGAAGCCGAGTTCGTCCGCAACGGACTTGGCCTGACGCCCGGTCCGTTCGCGCAATCGTCGCAGCTCAGAGCCGAGCCTACGGCGCAGCACGGTTGGACTGTCCACGCTCGTCGCTCCCTCTTGGTTGACGTCGGGTCACAGTCTGCCACCTCCCTTGGCGGTCACAAGAATCTTGCGACTCCGCGCAATTGCGTGATGGCGCGCTTGCACAGTGAAGCCATTGCAGAGCATGCTACAGGGAGTAGTCCTTCGGGTCTCTTGAGTGACTGATCCTGACCTGCTGCCGGGCATCCCTATGCCTCCACATGGCTTCAAACTCCGCACCTGGAAGGTGGATTCGCCATGTCCTGCCACTCCTCCACCACCTGGCTGCCGCGCAGCCGCCGCTCCCCCAGCGAGGGGCGCTCCCTCCTCGCCTCGCTCCTCGCCTCCACCCCCGCCGGTGAGCCGTTCCGCGACTCCGGGCTCCTGATCGTCTCGGAGCTCGTCACCAACGCCCTCGTCCACGGCACGCCGCCCGGCCACCGCATCTACCTCTCCCTCGACCTCGACCCCGCCCGCCTCCGCATCGAGGTGCACGACGCCCGGCGGAACCGCGAACCGGTCCTGCGCGCCCTCACCCTCGACGGCGAGGCCGGACGCGGCCTTCACCTCGTCAAGTCCCTCTCCACCCGCACGGGTTGCTCCCCGCGCGAGCACACCGGCAAGATCGTCTGGTCGGAGGTGGCCGCGTGAGGGCCGATCACGACGTCCTCGTGGAGATCCCGGACCACCAGCCGCCCGCCGTCCACACCCTCAGCGACGACCTCCTCCGCCAGCTCTGGGACTCGGTCCGCTACCGCCCGATGTCCCGCTTCCAGCACTACGCCCTGGAGCGCCGCCTCACCGGCCCCTGCGCCCGGCGCGACCTCATCCGCGACCTCGCCGACGAACCCGTCCTCGTCATCCCCGCCGGCGACCGCGAGATCCGCATCAGCTGGGCCAACCCCGCCCAGCAGCCCACGTGATCGACCACATCCGTCGCTGAGACCCGGCCGGCCCCCAGCCCGGACCGCCGCCTCAGCACCGGCCCGTCCACTCCCCGCTCCACTTCGACGACGGCCGCGTCGCCGCCCGCCGCGAGAAGTCGGCCGATCCGACTTCTCGCGCCCCTCCGCGCCGACGCACCGCGTCAGACGTCAGGCCGGCGCCCCGCCTACAGCCACCCCCTCCGCGCGGCCTGCACCCCCGCCTGAAAACGGGTGGTGGCCCCGAGGTGCGCCAGCAGGGTGGAGACCCGCCGCACCACCGTGCGCCGCCCCAGCCCCAGCCGGCGGGCGATCGCGTCGTCCGTCGCGCCGCCGGCCATCAACGTCAGGATCCGCCGGTCGCGTTCGTCGATGCGCGGGTCGACGCCGGCCATGGAGGCGGGCACGGCCAGGCGCCACAGCGTCTCGAAGACCGCGCTCAGCGCGTTCAGCAGCCCGGACGGCCGGATCAGCAGCGAGACGACGCCCGGCCCGTCGTCGGCGCGCAGCGTGACGATGGCCAGGTCGTCGTCCCCGATGGCGAGTTTGAGCGGCGGCTCGTCCAGTGTCCGCGCCTGCTCGCCCGCCTCGATCATCCGGGCCATGTTGGGCCCGGCCACCGGGTCCTGGAACGCGCACCCCTGGTAGATGGCCCGGTAGACGACGCCCGCGGCCATCCGGCGGCGTTGCAGCACCTCCTGGTCGAGGTAGTGGGCGCGGCTGCCGGAGTACGGGGGCACGTCGATGACCCGCACCTGGTGACGGGCGGCGAGTTGGAGGCGGTGGCTGGCGGCCAGCACCTCGGCCGGGTCGTCGACGACCTCCAGCGCGCCGTAGCTGCCGGTGTCGCGGCGGGCGAAGCGGTAGAGCCGTTCCAGTTCGGCGCCGGCCCGGCGGGCGGCGGCCTGGCGCAGCGCGTCGTGCTGCAGCACGGCCTCGACCACCCGGGCGGGCGGCAGGGCCTCCCAGGCGTGGTCGCGGTCGTCGGCGCTGTCGGTGGTGTCGAAGGCCACCGCGACGCCCTCGTCGGCGAGGTCGCGGAGCACGGCGAGGACGGCCTCCTCGTCCAGGCCCGCCTCCCGTGCCAGTTCGGGTACGCGGGCGCGCGGCCGGCCGACCAGGCAGTGGTAGACGCGGCCGCGTTCGGAGTCCGGTTCCAGTACGTCGTGCACGACACCCCCCAATGTCACGGTGCGCTCCGCCCCCCGTACCCGCCCCGGGCGGAGCCGGGGGAGCCTACCCGCAGCGGCGGCGCACATGCGCCGGTGGCCCAGGTGCGCCACCGGGGGCTCTGGCGTCCGGGCGGGGCCCCTGGCAAGAGTTGACGGCGATCAGTCATACGACGGAAGACACGACGGAAGGCCGAGGACGCCCATGCCCCCTGCCCGGCTCCGGCGCGCCCGCGCGGCTCTCGCCGCCCTGGCCGCCTGCCTGCTCCCGCTCGCCGCACCCGCCGCACCCGCGTCCGCCTCGGCAACCGCCTCCGTACGGGCCGGGGCAGGGGCCGACGCGCCGCCACCGCTGACCGACGGCTTCGGCCTCACCCAGGTCGGCACCCCCACCGGCAGCGCCACCAACTTCGTCATCACCGTCACCACCCCGCAGGTCGCCGGGCCGCACACCATCCGCATCCTGCTGCCCGCCGACTACGCGTCCCGGCCGGACAAGCGCTACCCGGTGCTGTACTTCCTGCACGGCGCCTCGGACAACCCGAGCGACCCGGCGCTGGCCTACCCCGCGCTGACCGCCGCCCAGTCGATGATCACCGTCATCCCGGACGGCGGCCTGCGCGGCTGGTACGCCGACTGGCTCGACCAGGGCACCGCCGCCGGCGCGCAGAACTGGGAGACCTTCCACCTCACCCAGGTCCTCCCGTTCGTCGACGCCAACCTGCGCACCCGCACCGACCGCGCCCACCGGGCCGTCGGCGGGCTGTCCATGGGCGGCTTCGGCGCCCTGCACTACGCCCAGGACCGCCCCGACCTGTTCGGCCAGGTCCTCACCATGTCCGGCGCCAACGACCTGTCCACCGACGAGATGATCATCCGCGGTGCCGTGGTCGCCACCCTGGTCAACGCCGGCACCGTGCTCTGCGGCCCCAGCGACGGCCACCCCTGCGGCCTGGACTTCGGCCCCACCGTCTCCAGCGACGCGATCTTCGGCAGCCCGTACCCGGTGTTCAACGCCGACTGGCGCTGGAACGCCGCCGACCCCGTCGCACGCGCCGCCGTGCTCGACCACACCGGCATCGCCATCTACACCGGCAACGGCAACAACAGCCCCGGCGACATGGAGTTCTGGGCCGAGGGCACCGCCAAGCGCCTCAAGCAGCGCCTGGACGCGCTCGGCCTGCCGTACCGCTTCACCGACTACGGCGACGGCACCGGCTGGGGCGCCGACTGCCACGGCGGCCACACCGCGGGCTGCTGGGCGCAGGACCTCGTGGACTACGTCCCGCGCCTGGAGGCGGCCTTCGCCGCCGCCTCCTGACCTCTGGCCTCCTCTCCCCACCCTCTCCCCCGACGAAAGGACACCCCTTGCCCACCCTGCCCCTCGGACGCACCGCGCCCTGGCTGCGCCTGCTCGCGGCCCTCCTGGTGACCTGTTGCGCCGCCCTGGGCCTGGCCGCCGCCCCCGCCCGCGCCGCCGCGCCCGCGCCGTCCGCCGCGCTCGCCGCCTGCGCCTCGCCGCAGCAGTGCCTGACCATCAAGTCGCTCAGCAACGGGCGCCAACTCGACGTCCAGAACGGCAACATGGGCGACGGCGCCTACATCGTCACCAACTCCGCCCCCGGCTACCACCAGTCCTGGCGGCTGAACGTCGACCCCTCGGACTACACCTTCACCATCGTCAACAACGACACCGGCAAGTGCATCGACCTGGCCTTCCTCACCCCGGCCCTGCGCCAGCAGACCTGCGCCGGACAGGCCAGCCAGCGCTGGTTCCTCCAGCCCGCGCCCGGCGGCGGCGACGCGTTCATGATCCGCCACGCCGGCGACAACACCTGCCTGGACCTGCTGCTCGGCGGCAACTACGACGACGCCTGGACCGACCAGTACGCCTGCAACGGCACCGCCAACCAGCAGTGGGCCACCGGCTTCGCGCAGGCCGCCCGCAACCTGGCCGTCGACCACGCCGCCAAGCAGTGCCAGAAGAACATCTCCGCCTGCTCCTGGGCCACGAAGAGCGAGGCCCCCGCCGCACCGCTGCCGCGGGTGTGCGCCTCCGCGATCTGGTTCAACAACACCAGCAGCACCGTCCAGCAGTCCTTCGCGGTCACCGACACCAGCGGCTGGTCCAACACCATCGGCACCGAGCTGGGCAGCGACATCGGCGGCGGCGCCGAAGGAGTGTTCAAGGCCTCGGTCAAGACCGGCATCAGCTTCCAGAACGTCTGGAGCGGCTCGCGCAGCGTCAACAACTCCGTCACCGTCACCGTCCCGCAGCAGCAGTACGGCTGGGTGACGCTCGCCGAGCTCGCCCGCAAGGTCACCGGCACCTGGACCTTCGACGCCCAGGGCTTCCCGTGGACCGCCGACGACACCATCACCATCCCGGTCACCTCCGACCCCAACGGCGGCGCCACCCTCTACATCGCCAACACCAGCGCGACGTTCAACAGCTGCTCCTGACACCGCGCCCGCTCCACGGCCGCCGCCCGCGCACCGCGCCGGGCGGCGGCTTCGCGTTTCCGCCGGCCGGACGGGAGGGCCGGGTGGGCGGCGGGTCAGGACTGCTCGATCTCCACGGAGGTGATCACCACGTCCTCGACCGGGCGCTCGTCCTCGGTCGGGGCGGCGGCGATCGCGTCGACCACGGCCTTGGAGGCGGCGTCGGCGACCTGGCCGAAGATGGTGTGCTTGCGGTTGAGGTGGGCGGGGGTGCCCACCGTGATGAAGAACTGCGAGCCGTTGGTGCCCGGGCCGGCGTTGGCCATCGCGAGCAGGTACGGCTTGGTGAAGAACAGCTCCGGGTGGAACTCGTCCGCGAAGGCGTAGCCCGGGCCGCCGGTGCCGGTGCCGGTCGGGTCGCCGCCCTGGATCATGAAGCCCTTGATCACCCGGTGGAACAGCGTGCCGTCGTAGTACGGGCCCTGGCCCGGCTCGCCGGTGCGCGGGTCGGCGTACTCCCGGGTGCCCTCGGCGAGTTCGGCGAAGTTGCGGACCGTCTTCGGCGCGTGGAACGGGAACAGCTCCAGGCGGATCGGGCCCGCCGTGGTGTGCAGGGTGGCGAACCGGGCAGTGGCCACGGTGACTCCTCGGGGTACGGCTGGCGGGTGGGTGGCGGGTGGTGCTGGTCGGTACGGTTCCCGTACGACCGGTACGGTGACCTGGGCCGTTCGGCACCCGCATCCTGGCACAGCGTCCGGCCTCGTGGCCGAACCGGGTGGGACGGTCCGCACGTCCTACCAGGCAGTAGGGCGTCGAGGGAAAGGCGGGTGGCCGTGATGGTCGGTGCGGTTCTGGTGGGGATTCTGGTCCTGGTGGTCGCGGGGTGCGGCTGCGTGGTGTGGGCCGACCGCGGCGGGCCGCGCTGGACCCGGGCGGCCGCCGCCCTCACCCTCGGCGCCGGGAAGGCGCTGCGCGGCGCACAGCGCCGCCGGCGCCGCCAGGTGGGCTTCAACGGCGGGGACAACGGCGGGGACGGTGGCGGGGACGGCAGCTGAGCCGTCGTCCTCCGGGCGGGACCGGCGCCGGGCCGTCTTCGAGGCGGCACCGGCCGCCACGCCGGCCGGGGGCGGGGTGCCAGGGTGTCTGCGGGTTTGACAGGGCGACACGGCGCGCCTTCGCGGGGCGGTCGGACGGCCCGGGCCCCTGAGCGCGAGCGTGTCCCCGTCCGCCGCCCGGGTGGGCGGCGGACGGGGACGCGAGGGGGTGTCAGCCCCCGGGTTCTGCTCCCGGGTGTCAGCTCTCGGTGGAGCGGCGGCGGGCGGCCGCGACCAGCGCCGCGCCCGCGGCGAGGGCCGCGGCGGCGCCGCCGGCCTCCCAGCCGAGCCCGTCGGTGCCGGTGGCGGCGAGCACGCCGGAACCGGTGGTGCCGGTGGTGCCGGTGGTGCCGCCGCCCGTACGGGTGCCGGTGGTGGTGCCGGTCCCGGTGGTGGTGCCGGTGGTGAGGCCGGCCGGCTGCACGGTCTGCGGCTGCTGCCCGGTGCCACCGGTGCCCGCGCCCGTCCCCGTACCGCTGCCTGCGCCGTTGCCCTGCTTGGCCGCCGCGGCCTGGTCCTCGGCCTGGGCCTTGGCCCAGCCGTCCTTGAGGAAGGCCAGGAGGTCCGCGTAGCTGCCCTCGTAGGCGGCCATGGCGGCCTTCTTCACCGCGGGGCCGCCGGTCTCGATGATCTGGGAGACCTTCAGCCGGTTGTCGCTGAAGCGCAGGTTCGGCAGCTCGACGGTCAGGAAGCGCCGCACGTCCTCGGCGTTGCCGTCCATGGCCTTCTGGGCGGCCGCGGCGGTGTGCGGGCCGGTCTCCTTGTCGGCGATGACGCGCAGCACCTCGACCCGGTCGTCCTCGAACTGGGCCTTGGCGAAGCCCTCGTTGAGGAAGGCCTCGACGGCCGCGTCGGTGCCGGCGTCCAGCGCCTTGCCGGCCGCCTCGCGCACGCCCGGGCCGCCCTGCTCCATGAGCTGGCTGAGCTTGACCCGGTTGTCGTCGCTGCGCAGCCTGGGCAGCTTGGTCGTCAGGAAGGTCCGCAGGTCGGCCGCGCCGCCCTTGAGGGCCTGCTCGGCGCCCTCGCGCACGCCGCGTCCGGTCTTGGGGTCGGCCACCAGGGCCTCGACCTTGGCGCGGTCCTCGTCCTCGGCGCGGGCGGCGTACTGGCCGGTCGCCAGGAAGTCGAGGACGTCCTGGTAGCTGCCGTTCAGCGCCACGGCGGCGGCGAGGCGCAGCGCGGGGCCGGCCCCTTCGGCGCCGTCGGCGATCCGGGTGAGGCGCAGCAGGTTGTCGGGCTGCTGCTTCTCGGCGAGTTCGACCTCGAGGAAGTGGCGCAGCTCGGCGGCGCCGCCCTTGAGGGCCTTCTCGGCGGCCTCGCGGACCTTGGGGCCGGTGAGCGGGTCGGCGAGGATGGCCGCGACCTTGGCGCGGTCCTCGTCCTCGGCGCGGGCGGCGTACTGGCCGGTGGTCAGGAACGCGGTGATGTCCTCGTCGGTGCCGCGGAGGGCGGCCTTGGCGGCAGCCTTCACGGCCGGGCCACCGACGGCGTAGATCTGGGAGACCCGGACCTGGTTGTCGATCCTGGTCTGCTCGTCGAACTCGACGGTCAGGAAGTGGCGCAGCTCGGCGGCGCCGCCCTTGAGGGCCTTCTCGGCCGCCTCGCGCACGCCGACGCCGCTCTTCGGGTCGGCGAGGATGCGCTTGACCTCGGCGCGGTCGCGCTGCTCCTGGCCGTCGGCCTGGGGCTCGGTGTCCTTGGCGGAGTCGGAGCCGGTGTCGGGGCCGGAGACGCCGGTCGGCTTGGGGGTGTCGGTGGCCGAGGCCGTGGTGGGGAAGAGGACGGCGGGGGCCAGAACGGCGGCCGCGACGACGGCGGACACCCGGGGCAGCTTCATCTTGAGCAAGACCTGCTTTGTACGAAGGATCATGAAACGCCAACAGCATAGATCTACTTTTACGACTGCCATACCAATTATTTGCCGAATCTCCCATTCCCCCCACCCGGCTACAAATCGCACCGCGCACCGCCCGTCCGGGGCCACCACTAGGGTGTGGCGGATGAGCTTCCACCTGGTCGTCGGACACGGGCCCGCCGGGGCCGCCACCGCCCGCCTGCTGACCGAACAGGGCCACGAGGTCCGGGTCGCCACCCGTACCGGACGCCCCGCCGGGCCGGCCGCCGCCGGCGTCGAGCACCTCGCCCTGGACGCGAGCGACCCCGCGGCGCTGGCGCGGGCCGCCCGCGGTGCCGTCGCCGTCCACGGCTGCGCCGCGCCGCCGCTGCCGCAGTGGGCGCGGCTCTGGCCGGCGCTGAGCGCCTCGCTGTGCGCGGCGGCCGAGGAGAGCGGCGCGGTGCTGGTCATGCTCGGCAACCTGTACGGCTACGGGCCGGTGGCGGGGCCGCTGACCGAGGACCTGCCGCTCGCCGCGACCGGCCCCAAGGGGCGGGTGCGGGCGGCGGCCTGGGAGCGGGCGCGGGCGCTGCACGAGGCCGGGCGGATCCGGGCGGTGGAGGTACGGGCCTCGGACTTCTTCGGCCCCGGCGTCACCGACGGCGGCCACCTGGCCGCGCGGGTGATGCCCAACCTGCTCAGGGGCCGCCCGGTCGCGACGCTCGGCGACCCGGACGCCCCGCACAGCTGGACCTACCTGCCGGACGTGGCCCGGGCGATGGCCGAACTCGCGGGCGAGGAGCGGGCCTGGGGCCGGGCCTGGCACGTGCCCACCGCCCCTCCCCTGTCGGTGCGCGCGATGGTCGAGCGGCTGGCCGCCGAGGCCGGCGGCGGCCCGGTCCCGGTGCGCCGCCTGCCCGCGGCGGCGCTGGCCGTGGCGGGGCTGTTCTCCCCGCTGCTGCGCGAACTGCGGGAGACGCGCTACCAGTTCGACCGGCCGTTCACGGTGGACTGCTCCGCGTACGAGGCCGCGTTCACGGTGCGCGCCACGCCGCTGGAGGAGCAGCTGCGGGCCACGGTCGCCTGGTGGCGCGAGCGCGACGGCCGGTGACGGACGGGAACGCCGGTCACCGGCGGGGGCGGGCGCCTCCCCCGCATCGCTCCGTACCCGTCCTTCCTCGTCCGTTCACCGGACACGGAGACCCTGCGTCCGTAGGATTCCGTCCGTGGCCAAACGACGTGAGGTTGAGCGGGAAGTCCTGGGTTCCATAGGCGAGTTGGCGTCCTCCGGGTTACCCGCGGCCGCGCTGTTCCGCGAGCTGCACACCCTGCTGCTGGAACCGCTCGGCTACGACGGCGGCTGCTGGCACGGCAACGACCCGGTCACCGGGTTCCCCACCTCCACCGTCGCCGACGGCCTGGATCCCGCCCAGTTCGAGCAGGCCGTGCACCTGGAGCTCCAGGGCGAGGACTCCACCACCTTCACCGCGATCCGCACCGCCGGCCACCGGGCGCAGACCGTCGACCGGGCCACCGACGGCCGCCCCGAACGCAGCGTCCGCTACCGGGAGTTGCTCAACCCCTGCGGATACGGCGACGAGCTGCGGATCAACTTCGATGTGGGCGGCGGCCGCTGGGGCTCCGCGGCGTTCATGCGCGAACGCGCCCGCGGCCGCTACGACCTGCCCGACCTGCGCCTGGCCGAACGCGTCGCCGCCCCGATCGGCGCCGCCCTGCGCGACACCCACCTCGCCGCCCTGCGCGGCGCCCGCCCCCTGCCGCCCGCCCCCGCCCCGGCCGTCGCCATCCTGGACCGGTACGGGCGGCTGCGCTCGGCGGACGCGGCGGCCCGCGAACTGATCGGACGGATGGCCGAACCCACCGCCCACACCGGCGGCGTGCCCAGCGGCTTCCTCACCGTCGCCCGCCAGGCCGCCCGCCGCGGCGGCCCCGCCGAGGTGCGGGTGTGCACCCCCGACGGCCAGTGGCTGTCCCTGCACGCCTCCCCGCTGGACGGCCGGCGCGGCGGCGTCGCCGTCGTCGCCTCCCCGGCCTCCCCCGTCCAGCGCCTGCCGCTGGCGATCCTCGCCCACGGCCTGTCCCCGCGCGAACAGCAGGTCGCCCTGCACGCGGTGCGCGGCGCCAGCACGAAGGACATCGCCGCGCTGCTCCACCTGACCGTGCCCACCGTCCAGCAGCACGTCACCGCCATCCTCCACAAGACCGGCGTCCGCTCCCGCCGCGAACTCGTCGCCCTCCTGATGGCCGACCACCTCCCCACCCTCGGCCTGCCGCCCCGGTAGCGGGCGCACGCGGCTCCGCTCCGGGCCGGCCGCTACCCCGCCCGCCAGTGGACGAAGCGGGGCGGCTCCTCGCCCCAGGCGACGACGGCGCCGACGGGGCTCGGGCCGACCGCCCCGGAGACCACCCCGTGGAGGAACCCGACCATGCCCGGGCCGAAGACCCGGGGCGCGCCCCCGTCGCGGTCCAGGACCAGGACCGGCCACGCGTCGGGGTCGTCGCCGACCGTCAGCCAGGCCAGCGTGTCGGCGGTGCAGGACGCTCCCCAGGCGACGATCTGTCCAGCGGAGCGCACCTCGCCGGTGGGCTCGCCCTCCTCCTCGAAGAGCAGGCGCGCCTCCTCCGTCATGCCGCGCATGCCCGGCTGCGGGGCGTCCGGCGGCATCAGCTCGTCGGGGGCGAACACCGCGAGGGACCGGTCGATCTCCCCCGCCCCGTACTGCGCGACGAACTCGACGTAGTCGCGCGGGAACCGCAGACCCCACGCCGACTCGACCACCGCCCAGTCACCGGATTCACCGGCCCCCTCGGGCGGGGGCATGAGCTCCAGAAGCCCGCTGATGTCGGTTGTGTGCACCGTCGTTCCCTCTCGTGGTCTCCCGCGCCCCCGGCTACGGCTGCGCGTCGCGGCGCCTGCTAGCATCCGCGCGGTTCGGCGGCATGATCATAGGAAGAACAGGGAGGGGTCCAGATGCGGGACGGCTCGACAGTGGCAGCGGACGGCGAGGTGACGCGCCGTCGGCGGCGGTCACTGGGCATCGCGGCGGGGGTGTGCGTCCTCGGGGCGGCCGGGATCGGCGTGGCACTGCTGGCCGCGTCCCCGGGCGGCGCCTCGGCCGGGCCGGGCGGCCAGGCGAGCCCTGCCGCCTCGGCCAGTCCTTCGGCGAGCGCCTCGACCGCTCCCTCGCCCGGCGCCCCGGCGGAGAGCTCTGCTCCGGTTCCGGCGGAGGCTCCGGCCCCGGCGAGCACCGACCCCGACCCCGCCGAGACGGTGGTCCCGGTCGCCGCGACGCAGGACGCCGGGACGGAGCCGCCCGCCCAGCCGGCCACCTCCCGCCCCCGGCCCCCGGCCGCGCCCACCACGCCGGCCCCGCCCGCCGCACCGGCCGCCCGGTCGAAGGCCCCGGCCGCACCGGCCGCCAAGCCGTCCCCCGACTGGACCGTCCCGCCGAGGCCGGAGCTGCCCGCGCCACCCGCGCCGGGGCCGACGAACGCCCACTGCCCGCCCTTTCAGGCGATGACATACGACGGCTGCCGGCCGATCGGCCCGGTCATCACGCTCCCTCCCGTGGTGCGGCCGACCGGCTGACCCCGAGGCCACCGGCGTCCCGGCCCCCGTCGGCGCGCGTTGTCGCAGGTGGGAGCTAGGGTTCGGCCCGTGAACGTTCCCAAGGTCATCCCGATCGGCTACCAGCCCGACTACCGCACCCGCACCATCGGGCGGTGCGAGGGCGGCCAGTTCTACGCGACCGTCGTCGCGGCCTACCGCGAGGGCTGGAGCGGCGACGACTGGCAGCCGCAGAAGCGCTGGCACGCCGTCCTCCACCGCTTCGACGAGGCCGGCCGCCACCTGGGCTCGCGCATCGAGTTCACCGGCACGACGGCAGACGGCGAGCAGCAGGCGATCGCCGCGGCCCGGCGGCTGCTGGAGCAGTGGCTGGACGCCCTGCCGGGGCGGCACTACCAGGACATCGCCATCGCGCCCTTCGACGTCCGCTTCGAGGGCGCCCTGTTCGGCCTGGTCCTGGAGGTGGACGAGGAAGAGGAGGACGAGGAGGACGGCGTCTGGATGGAGCTCCACCCGGACGGCCTGGCCTTCTCCGCCCCCTGGAACGGCTGCTACGACACCTGAGCACGAGCGGCCCCCACGGCCCGTTCCTCGCTAGGCTCGGCTGTGCCGGGTCTCCGGGGCCTCCGGGGCCCGCGGGGGTGTCCTGCGGGAAGGCGGGGTGTGCGCATGCTCGGGTACGACGCGGACGGGTTCGTGCGGGACGGGGTGCCGCACCGGGTGGTGGCCGGGGCGGTGCACTACTTCCGGGTGCACCCGCGGCTGTGGGAGGACCGGCTGCGGCGGGTGCGGGCGCTGGGCGTGAACACGGTGGACACCTACGTCCCGTGGAACTTCCACGAACTGCCCGACGGGACGGTGGACTTCACCGGCTGGCGGGACGTGGCCCGGTTCGTGCGGCTGGCCGGCGGCCTGGGCCTGGACGTGATCCTGCGCCCCGGCCCGTACATCTGCGCGGAGTGGGAGTTCGGCGGGCTGCCCGCCCGGCTGCTCGCGGTGGACGGGCTGCGGCTGCGCTGCGCGGACCCGGCGTACCTGGCCGAGGTGGACGGCTGGTTCGACGCGCTGGTGCCCGAGCTGCTGCCGCTGCTGGCGAGCCGGGGCGGGCCGGTGGTGGCGGTGCAGGTGGAGAACGAGTACGGCAGCTACGGCGACGACGCCGCCTACCTCGCCCACCTGCGCGACGGCCTGGTGCGGCGCGGCGTGGACTGCCTGCTGTTCACCGCCGACGGCGCCCACGACACCATGCAGCAGGGCGGCGCCATCCCCGGTCACCTCGCCACCGCCACCTTCGGCTCCCGCGCGCCCGAGCGCCTCGCGGTGCTCCGCCGCCACCAGGGCGAAGGCCCGCTGACCGCCATGGAGTTCTGGATCGGCTGGTTCGACCAGTGGGGCCTGCCGCACCACGTCCGCGACCCCGAGGAGACCGCCGCCTCGCTCGACGAACTCCTCGCCACCGGCGCCTCCGTGAGCCTCTACATGGCGCACGGCGGCACCAGCTTCGGCCTGTGGTCCGGCGCCAACCACTCCGGCGCCCACCCGCTGGACGCCGGCTACGAGCCGACCGTCACCAGCTACGACTACGACGCGCCGATCGGCGAGGCCGGCGAGCTGACCGAGAAGTTCCACGCCCTGCGCGAGGTCATCGGCCGCTACCTGCCCCTGCCGGACGGCGAACTGCCCGCCCCCGTACCCCGGGTGGCGCCGCAGCGGCTGGAGCGCGCGCACGGGCGGGCGCCCCTGGCCGAGGCCCTGGACGCGCTGTCGCGGCCGCGACGGCACGCCGCACCGCTGCCGATGGAGCAGGTCGGGCAGGACCGCGGCCTGATCCACTACCGCACCCGCGTGCCCGGGCCGCGCCCCGAACTGCCGCTGCGCATCGACGGGTTGGCCGACCGGGCGCAGGTCTTCGCGGACGGCCGCCCGCTCGGGACGCTGGAGCGCAACTCCCCCGGCGCGACCCTGCCGCTGGCCACCGGGCCCGACGGCGTCGTGCTGGACATCCTGGTCGAGGCACTGGGCCGGGTGAACTACGGCCCGCAGATGGACGACCGCAAGGGCATCACCCGCGGCGTCTCGCACGGCCACCAGCGGCTCTTCGAATGGCAGATCCGCCCCCTGCCGCTGACCGACCTGTCCGCGCTGCGCTTCACCGACGAAACCGGAGTACGCGACGGGGAACCGGCCTTCCACCGCTTCACCGCCGAACTCCCCTCCCCCGCCGACGCGTTCATCGCCCTGCCCCACTGGGGCCGCGGACTGCTCTGGCTCAACGGCTTCCTGCTCGGCCGCCACTGCGCCGCCGGCCCCCAGCGCACCCTCTACGCCCCCGCCCCGCTGTGGCAGGCCGGCGCCAACGAACTGGTCGTCCTGGAACTCGAACGCCACGGCACGGCTGTGGAGTTGCGCGACGCACCGGACCTCGGCCCGGTCACACCGGCCCCCAGCTCCGAGTACTGACCGGCCCGGGCCCGCCGGCCACTCCCCGACGCGGGACGTCGGACCCGCCGACTTCCTGCTCCGCCACGACACGGCGACGCGAGGCTTGCCATGGGCACCGACGACCATGGTGCCTCGGGGGCTCGCCGGCTGCACGAAGTCCTGGCGGGGATCGATCCCGTCCTGCGCCCCGCGTAGGCCCGGCGCGGCCCCGGCACCCCGGCGCCCGTCGAGGCCCCGGTCAGACCCCGATCAGGCGCAGCGAGGCCCACAGGGCCAGGACCGCGGCGGTGAGGGTGGCGGGGACGGCGAGCAGGCCGAGGCGGGTGAACTCGCGCAGGTCCACCGGTACGCCGCGGTCGCGGACGATGCCGCGCCACAGCAGGGTGGCCAGCGAGCCGGCGTAGCTGAGGTTGGGGCCGATGTTCACCCCGAGCAGGACCGCGAGGACGGCGCCGGGCCCGACGGGGGCGGCCAGCGGCACCAGGGCGAGGGTGGCGGGCAGGTTGTTGATGACGTTGGCGAGGACGGCGGCCAGGGCGGCGGTGGCGAGCAGGGCGGGCAGCGCGGTGCCGGACGGGACGAGGTGGGCGAGGCCGGCGGCCAGGCCGTTGTCGACGACCGCGCGCACCACGATGCCCAGGGCGAGGACGAACGCCAGGAACGGCAGGGCGGCCGAGCACACCACCGTCGCGGGGGTGGCGTGGCCGCGGGCCAGGGCGCGGGCGGCCAGGACGGTGGCGCCGGCGGCCGCCGCCCAGGCCGGGTTGACGTCCAGCGCGGAGGTGAGGACGAACCCGGCGAGCGTGCAGCCGACGGTGGCCAGGGCGAAGACCGGCATGGCGGGGGCCGGTCCGGTCTCGGGGGTCTCGGCCGGGGCGGCGTC
This sequence comes from Kitasatospora sp. NPDC058046, assembly GCF_042885595.1. Classification (NCBI taxonomy): domain Bacteria; kingdom Bacillati; phylum Actinomycetota; class Actinomycetes; order Kitasatosporales; family Streptomycetaceae; genus Kitasatospora; species Kitasatospora sp. NPDC058046. The sequence goes on along the minus strand of NZ_JBHVRS010000018.1, from coordinate 12,687 downwards.
CAGGTCGGCGGCGAAGCAGCGGCGCAGCACCAGGTACTCGACGCCGACCGCCGCCAGCCACGGCAGCGTCATGAGGGCGGCGAAGCGGCCGAAGCTCAGGCCGCTGGCGGTGAAGGCGAGCAGGTTGGTCAGGTTGGAGACGGGCAGCAGCAGCGATGCCGTGTTCGACAGGTGGGCACAGGCGTACAGGTGCGGTGCGGGCCGGGCGCCGAGGCGGGCGGCGGTGGCGAGGACGACGGGGGTGAGCAGGACGACGGTGGCGTCCAGGCTGAGCACGGCGGTGACGACCGAGGCGACGGTGAACACCTGGACCAGCAGGCGGCGCGGGCGTCCGGCGGCGCTGCGCGCCATCCAGGCCCCGCAGGCGCGGAACAGTCCCTCGTCGTCGCAGAGCTTGGCCAGGACCAGGACGGCGGCCAGGAAGCCGATCACCGGTCCGAGGCGGGCGGCTTCGGCGGTGGCGTGCTCCAGCGGGACGGCGCCGGTCGCCACCAGCAGGGCGGCGGCCGGCACGGCGACGACGGCCTCCGGCCAGCCCCAGGGGCGGGCGACGGCGCAGACCAGGACGAGCACCAGGAGTCCTGCGGACAGGGCTTCGGCGCAGGCGGTGTTCAGGGCGTGCTCCTCGGGGGGGGTGTGGTGCGGTCGGTGCTCGCGCTCGGTTCGCGGCCCGGCGCAGCATGCCACACCGGCGGCGCTCGGCCGCCGGGCGGGTCCGGGGGGCCGGGGGGCATGGGCCCCCGGCCCCGTACCCCCCCGGGGTCAGGTCAGTCCCACCAGAAGGACCACTGGTGGGCGTCCACCAGCTGCTCGGCGTAGGCGGTGAGGGTGCCGGTGCCCTGGAAGACGAGGTCGGGGCAGAAGGCGGTGTGCTCGGCGGCCAGCGGGAGCGCCTCGGCGAGCGTGGCGGGCGGCACGGGGACGCTCAACTCCAGGGTGGCGAAGCCGACTTCGACCACCTGGGTGCCGAAGCGGCGTTCCCAGTCGGCGAGCACGGCGGCGATCCTGCCGGTGCCGGCGTGGTTCGCCGGGCCGCCCCAGCCGCAGACCGTCAGCGCCTCGGCGCCGCTGCCGGCCCGCACCAGGCCGAGGCGGACGTCCTTGACGGAGCCCAGCACCTCGGCCAGTTCCCGGGCCTCGGTGCCGGCGGCGCCGTCGGGCACGGTGGCGGCGGGGGCGGGGCCGGGCCAGACGCGGCCGTAGGGGGCCAGGGCCTCGTCCAGGATCCCGGCGTCCTCGCTCACGTCCCCGTCCCCGTCCTCGTCCTCGTCGACCTGCCTCCACCAGCCGCGCAGCAGCGCCTGCGGGTCGTAGCGGGAGGGCTCGGAGGCCTCGGCCGGGTACAGCTCGCCGGACAGCCAGGGCCGGTAGTCGTCGTCGGTGCGGTCCAGCGGGCTGAGCAGCAGCGGCCACAGGCCGGTCTGCGCGTGGGCGCGGTGCAGCTGCCGCCACAGCCCGGCGGGCGCGGGGTCGTCGCTGATCCACAGCAGCGGCTCCCGCCCGTCCTCCTCGGTGACCAGCCGGCCGGGCGGCAGGTCGACGGGCAGGGCGGCGAGGGCGGCGGCGAGGTCCGGGTGCTCGATCATGCGGCCCACCGTAGGGGCGGGCACCGACAGCGCCCGGCGGCGGGCGCCCCGTCAGGACCAGGGCAGTGCGGCCCGCGTGCGCCAGTAGGCCTCGGCGGGCTCGGCCATGGGCGCGAGGGCGGCGAGGCCCTCGGGGGTGGGGCGCAGGTGGGTGGCGGCGAGGTTGGAGGTGAGCTGCTCGGGGGTGGCGGCGCCGGAGAGGACGGTGTCGGCCCAGGGCTGGGCGGCGGCCGCGGCCAGGGCGAGGGCGTCGGCGGTCGCGCCGGTGTGCTGTGCGAGGGTGCGCAGGGCGGCGGTGTCGGGGCCGGTGGCGTTGCGGCCGGCCAGGCGGCCGTTGGCCATGGCCTCCTTGACCACGACGAGCCAGCCGGCCGCGTGGGCCTCGGCGAGGGCGGGGGCGGCGGAGGTCTCCAGCAGGTTCCAGGTGGCCTGGACGGCGGTGAACAGCGGTCGGCCGTCGGCGGTGACGGCGAGGGCCCGGCGGATGGTGTCGGCCTGGGCGGGGCCGCTGGTGGACAGGCCGACCCGCACGCCGTCGGCGGCGAGGGCGGCGAGGCGCCGGTGCAGGGCGGGGTCGGTGAGGGCGGGGCTGTCGGGGGTGACGGAGTGGACGAGGTAGACGTCCAGGTGGTCGCCGAGCAGGGCGCGGGTCTCGTGGATCTGGCGGTCGTAGACGGCCGTCGAGTGCTCCTTGACCTCGTGTGCGGCGACTCCGCTGGTCCGCCAGTCGGCGGTGTAGGTGTAGCCCCACTTGCTGCCGACCGTCACCTCGGCGGCGGCCCGGGGGTGTTCGGCGAGCCACTGGCCGAGGAACTCCTCGGCGCGGCCGTAGGAGCGGGCGGTGTCGAGGTAGCGGACGCCGGCGGCGTACGCGGCGTCGAGCAGGGTGTGGGTGCGGGCGCGCAGGGCGTCGACGGTGCGGTCGGCGGGCAGGTCGGTGTCGCGCCCGAGGTTGATGTAGCCGGGCCGGCCGACGGCCGCCGTGCCCAGGCCGAGGCGCGCGGGGTGCGGGCGCGCGGCGGGGGCGGGGGTTGCGGTGGCGGCGGGGTCGGTCGGCATGGCGGGTTCTCCTCGGGCGCGACGGTTCTCACCTGGGACTTTAGCCGCGTGGTGGTGCCGGGCCGTCAGCCGGCGGCGATGGTGGCGCGGATCCAGGGGGCGTAGGCGGGCACGTCGGTGTACAGGCCGGGGCCGCCCGCGCAGGGCACGCCGGGGGCGCCGGGGCCGGAGGTGGCGCCGACCAGTTCCCAGCGGCCGCCGCGGCCGCGCTGGATCTGGGGGCCGCCGGAGTCGCCGAAGCAGGCCATGGCCTGCGGGACGCGGCTGAGCGTGCACAGGCGGGTGGGGTCGGCGTAGCCGGGGGCGCAGTCGGCCGGTGCGCCGATGCGGCTGGGCAGTTCCTGGAGGCGGTCGGGGAAGACCATCTGCTGGTAGTCCTGGGTGTCGACGACGGTGCCGAAGCCGAGCAGCCGGGTGGGGGTGCCGGGGGTGCCGGGGTGGTCGGCGATGCGGATGGGCTGCCCGGCGGCGGGGCGGTCCAGGCGGACGAGGGCGAGGTCGTCGTGGTTGGGGCGGGTGGCGCCGTCGCCGAAGCCGAAGCCGGGGTGGACGACGACGCGCTCGACGTTCCGTACGCTGCCGCCGCTGTCGCGGTGGGCGCTGCCGATGCGCACGGTGCCCTTGAGGGTGACACCGGTGTCCTCGGTGCCCACCACGCAGTGGGCGGCGGTCAGCACCCACTGGCGGTCGATCAGGGTGCCGCCGCAGGCGCCGTCGGCGAGTTGCTTCGCGCTCAGCGGGAGGGTGGCCATGAAGGGGTAACGCTCGGTGGAGTCACGGCCGTTGACGATCGCGGAGGCGCTGCCGCTCATGGCGGTGGCGCCCAGCGCGGCGGCCAGGGCGGCGACGGCGGCGATCCGGGCACCGCGGCGGCGGGAGGCGGGCTCGCCGGCGGTCGTACGGGCGGCGGTGGTACGGGGGGCGGTGCGGACGGTCGTGCGGAACGACACGGGTGACGGCCTTTCGGTCGGTCGGCTGGTGCGGATACGACCAGTCAACTCGGCGCCCGCCCGCCGCAACACCCGGCCAGCGGGCCGCTCCGGCCTGGGGGTAGCCCCCGGACCCGCCGTCGGGCTACCGGGTGGCCCGCCCGTACTCCCCCGGCGACGGCGACGGCAGCGGGGGGACGCCGGTCGGGGCGACGCTCTGCTCCAGGCGCAGCACGAAGTTGACGTAGCCGAGCGGCTTGCCCGGCCAGTGGCGGTCGTTGCTGGTGAGCAACTGGCTGCGCAGGCCGTCGTGTTCGGTGACCGGACCGGGGGTGGTGCGCAGGTTGGGCTGCCAAGTGCGGCCCCACGGGTGGTGTTCCAGGGACAGCGTCCAGCTCTCCTCGTCGACCGCGATCGTGGCGCCGACCCGCCCCGGCAGCACCCGCAGTCCGTACGCACCGCGCACGACCGCCCGCTGGTCGAAGTCGGCGCTCGTGCCGACCACGGTGATCCGCCATGCGCCGTGGAACCTGAGCACGCCTGCCTCCTCGCGCCGCGGCGCCCGCTCCGGCAGCGGGCGCCCCGTCCACGTCTACGGTCCCGGTCCGCCGTCGGGCTCACCCCGGGGCGGGCGCGACCGCCGGCTTCTGCACGGGACGGTCGGCGGCGGGCGGGAGGGCGTGGACCGGTTCGCGTCGCCTGGTCCGGCTCGTACGGCGGGTCCGGCGGGTCCGGCGGGTCCGGCGGGTCCGGCGGGTCCGGCGGGTCCGGCGGGTGGGCGGATTCCCTCATGCCCGTTTTATTCCGGTTCGCGAAGTCCGCGAATAAGGAAAACGGTCGGCGACGGCGGGCGGACATGGGCCGGGGCCCGTACCGCCTGTGCGGTACGGGCCCCGGTTCCCTCTACGATTCGAGAATCGTGCGGCGGGAAATGTCAGAGAGCGACGGGGCGGATGTTCTCCGCCTGGAGGCCCTTCTGGCCCTGCGTGACGTCGTACTCGACCTTCTGGCCCTCGAGCAGCTCACGGAAGCCCGAGGCGTTGATGTTCGAGTAGTGGGCGAACACGTCCGGGCCGCCGTCTTCCTGCTGGATGAAGCCGAAGCCCTTTTCCCCGTTGAACCACTTCACGGTGCCGAAAGCCATGGGAAATTCTCCTTCTAAGGCGCTGTAGACCGCACTGCGCGGGCTACTCGTCGCCGCACTGATGACCCGCCGGGATCTCAGAAAAAAAATACGCCTGCGATGGGAATCAGCAGGCGCACACAGAGTTCATGGGAACCAAAACTGCAACTCCTACGACCGTAACAGGCCTCGGGCCGAAACGGGAATTCTCGCGGCGCTCTTCTTCGGCGCACCGGTGACCTCCGGGTGCGCCGCCGGCCGTACGGGCCGGCCCGCCGGCCCGGCCCCGGGCGCCGCGCGGCGGGGGCACCCCCGGGCGGGGCCGCTCAGCGGCGGGCGGCCGCCAGGGAGCGGAGCTGGACGTGGACGGCGGCGGGCTCGGTGCCGGTGAGGGCGGCGATCTCGGCGGCGGACAGGTCGAGGACCAGGTGCAGCAGCAGGACGTCCTGCTGGGCGGCGGTGAGGTGGGCGACCGGGCCGAGCGGCCGGGGGCCGGCCAGGGCGCAGACGCGGCGGCGCACCGCCTGCCAGGCGCAGGCGGCCGGGCTGGCGGTGGCCAGGGCGTCGAGCCAGTGGCCGCCGAGCTCCTCGAAGGCGGCGCGGACGGCCAGGGGCGCGTCGGCGGGCGACAGGAGCAGCGCGGCGTAGTCCAGGTAGTGGCGCAGGTGGAGGTCGTGCAGCGCCCACAGGCCCAGGGCGGGCCCGGGGGCGGCCGGGCGGCGTGGTGGTGTCGGCATGGTGGTGTCCCGAGTTTCCCGAGGTGTCCCGAGGTTTCCCGCAGGTGGTGCGGGCGGGCGCCGGCCCGCGGGCGGATGCCGGCCCGCGACGGGGACGCGGGCGGGTGCCCGTCCGTGGGCGGCTGGGGCCCGCGGCCGGGACGCGGGTGGCGCGTCCCGGCCGCGGACCGGGTCACACGAGCACCGGCGGGTTGTCGTCGGTGCCTCCGCGGCCCGCCGCGCCGGAGTGGCCGGGGCCGTCGTCGCGGTCGGCGGCCAGGTTGGTGCGCAGGGTCATCCAGAGCCGGAACAGGATGTCCGTCGACGTCCCGGCGCTGGAGGACTGCATGGCCCGGGTGAACTCGCTCTGGTACGTGCGCGAGTTGACCGGGAACGGGGTGCGGGCGTTGTTCGTCCGGTCCCAGGCCGCCGCCCACAGCGCGCGGCGGGCCTCCCGGACCCCGCAGACCTCCATGTAGGCGAGGAAGACGGGTTTGCGCAGCGGGGCCTCGCCCTTGAGGACCAGGGCCAGCGTGCTGGAGGGCAGGCGCCCTCCCCGGTCGCGGGCCCGGCGGTCCAGTTCCCGCAGGGAGGGCCAGTCGGCCTTGCGGCGCATCTCGTGCATCGCCCGGCGCAAGTCGGCGAAGGAGTCGACCTGTTGGGGGTCGACCCGCCTCGGTGCGCGCAGCCGCCGGCTCCCCGAGGGGCGGGGCACGTGGGCCCAGTAGTTGGCGTGGACCCACTTGCGCCGGGCCGTCTTGAGGTCGCCGCCGCATTCGCCGGTGACGGCCTCGACGACCTTCCAGCTCGGCAGGGAGCGCCCGCTGGCGGCCCGTTGCAGGGTGGTGGCGTGGTAGTTGGTCCGAACGGCGAGCTGACTGTACGTCAACCCGGCCTGCTCGCGCTGCTCCCGCAGCCAGGCGGCCAGTCGGCTCAGCGCCGGCTCGGTCGTCTCGATCGGGTTCTCTCGGCGTCCCATCGCAGGCAGGCGCTCTCCCCTAGGCCCGTCCCCTTTGCAGCCTGGAGGCCAACAGCCAGCCCCCGGTGGTCAGTTCGAGCGCCACTCCGGCGGACATGCCGGTCGCCACCAGGGCGGCGGTGAGCGCGACCGTCAGGACGACCACGACGATCACCACGGCCACCTGGCCGGCGGTCACGGCCGTCACGGACGACTGTCCGGCCACGAACGGCCAGGGCAGGGCCGGGCGGCGCGCGGGCCTCGGGACGCCGTCCGCGCAGGGGATGGGGACGCGCTTGTTCCGCTTCCTCGTCATCGAGGGAACCCTCCTATATCACTGTCCACTCCAACGGGTGGGCACTTGTGCGGTTGGCGTCGCACGGGGTGCCCGTTGGATGACACTCTGTCAGGCATATGGGTGAATCCCAATCGGTTCCGCGAACATCGCGCGGATTGATGCGCGACAGTCCCGGCCCCTACCTGAAATCTTGCGAACGTCGTACCAGAAAGCCGCAGTTCAACGAATCGAAACCGGATTTTGATGCGCCTTTGTGCAGCGCGCCCTTGTAAGCCGTCCTGGCCGGGTGTGACGATTGACAGCGGCGTCACCCGGACCTGCGGGTCCGGAACCCGGGGGGCGCTGTTCACTCCAACATCTCGGGAACATCGGCAGCGGGCCGTGTTGGCGCATGGGCCCGCCCGAACAGCAGAGACCGCCCGGCCCCGGTGGCCCGAGGCGGTCTCTCTGCACTCCGGCGGTGGCGCGGGCTCCACTTGTGACGGGCCCCGCCACCGCCCCTCCCCGCATCCCCCGCATTCCCCGCCGCCTGCGGCGGCCTTCCCGTTGCGGAGGCCTGTCCTCCTGAAATCATGGGCGTGGTACGGGAGTTCACCGTTTCGCCGTTCATCGGTTGTCTACCCGGGGCGCCGGGCGGGGTGTCCGCGGCCGTGGTGACCAGGGTGTCGACAGGACGTTGACCGCTTGTCTGCGGGAGTCCACGAGCGTGTTCCTGGTCCGGTCACGGACTCGGCGGCCGCCAGGTGGCACCGCCGGCAGACGACCCAGGAGGACTCGCATGTCCCGCATTCCCCATCGCACCCGTGCCGCCGCCGTCGCGGCCCTGGTGACGGCCGTCGCGCTGCCCCTCGCGGGTACGGCCACCGCCTCGGCGGCGGTGCCCGCCGGTGTCCGGAGCGTCCAGGGCGCGCCGAACTCGACGCTGGCGGCGGACGCGCCCACGACCTGGGCCGAGAAGAACGGCGGCTACGTCCAGATCAACTGGACCCCGCCGAACAACGTCGGCAAGTACGACTGGATCGGCCTCTACAAGCGCGACCCGAACGCCATCGGCATCGACAACTACGAGACCTGGCAGTGGGCCTACAACCACGGCACCTCGTACCTGACCAGCGTCCCGGCGGTCAGCGGCGACTACTGGACGGCCTACATCTCCTACGACTACGCCTCCAGCCAGTACCGCATCATCGAGTCCCACCGCTCCCACATCGACTGAGCCGGTGGCCCTGTCGACGAAGGCGGCGGCGCTGGCCCTCGCCCTGCTGGGCGCGCTGCCCGCCCAGGGCGCCGCGGCGGCCCAGTCCGCGCCGGGCACCTGGGCCGCCGCCGTCCACGTGAAGGAGACCCAGGTCGTCACGATCGGCTGGAACTACAACGGCAACCCGGTCGGGAAGTACGACTGGGTCGGGCTGTACAACTGCGACCCGGACAAGTGCGGCGTGAACTCCTACGTCTCGGGCGCCTGGCAGTGGGCCTCGTACGGCACCTCGTACACCTTCACCCGGGAGCTCACCGACTCGCTGGTCGGCGCGTACTGGACCGGCTACGTCTCCTACGACTACGCCTCCGGCCAGTACCGGCTGATGTCCTCGCAGATGAACATCCTCGCCTGAGCGGTGGCCCGGCGCCCGCTCGCTCCCCTCTCACCTCAACACGTTCGATCCGCACGAAGGAGATGACCATGAAGGTCTCCAGGAAGACCCTCGCCAGGGCCGGAGCCGCGCTCCTGCTCGCCGGGGTGACCCTGGCACCGGCCGCGGCCCAGAGCCCGGCCGTGGCCTCGGCCACCGGAACCGTCGCCTTGACGCCCCCGGCCGCCCCGGGCGGCGCCGCCCACGCGCTGGCGCAGCAACTCGGGCTCCCCGAGCAGCAGGTGGCGCAGCGCCTCGCCGCGGAGGGCGGGCTGTCGAAGACCGCCCGGGCGTTCCGCGACAGCCAGGGCGACAAGGCCGCGGGCGTGTGGCTCGACGTGATGAACGGCGAGGTCCACGCCAACGTGCTGGACGACGAGGGGGAGCGCGCGGCCCGGGCCGCCGGCGTCATCCCGCAGCGCGCCGCCTACACCACCGCCGAACTCCGGGAGGTGCACGAGCGGCTCAACGCGGCCGCGGAGAAGAAGCTGACGCCGGGCGACAGCTCCTGGTCCCTGGACAACCGGACCGACCGTGTCGTGCTGGACGTGCCGGCCGGCACGGACGCCGAGGCGATGCTGCGGACGGCCGGCATCACCGACGCCGACCGTGCGAAGGTCAGCGTCACCACCCACCAGGGGACCGCCTACGCTCGGACCGGCCTGGTCGGGGGCGACGGCCTGCGGGACGAGAACAACACCGGCACCTGCTCGGCCGGAATCATGATCAAGCAGGCCGGTGTGACCTACCTGGTGACCGCCGGCCACTGCTGGCCGGAGCAGTCGAACCCGGCGATCCGGCGCGACGACAGCTCGCAGGACAGCGCGCGCAACACCCGGATCGGTCGCATCACCGACCGGCAGTTCCCCGCCTCGGACTACGCGCTGATCGCGATGGACAACCCGAAGGGCTGGACCCCCGGCGGGCGCGCAGTCAAGACTTCCGACGGCTACAACCTCTACGACGGCTACATCCGCAACGCGGACAACGAGATACCCGACGGCGGGCAGATCTGCGCCTCGGGCGTGACAAGCGGCTGGCGGTGCGGCACGTTCCTGGACGGCATCTCCACCTACACCACGGTGAGGAGGCTGCCGGACGGGCGGGAGGAGACGTACACCTCGTACAACCAGGTCAAGGTCCTCGGCATGCAGTCCGAAGGCGGTGACAGCGGAGGGGCCGCCCTCTACGGCAGCAAGGCTGTCGGCACGGTGACCGGTGGTTCAACCGGCAACTCGATGAGGCCCTACACCTACATCCAGCCGCTCTCCAGGATCGCGCAGGACCTCGGGGGCATCTCCACGGTCGACTGGAACCAGTGACCGCCCCACGGCACAGGTGAGGAACGCGAGCACCCTCGGTGCGGGAAGCCGGCCCGGCCGGCTTCCCGCACACGCCTGTCGGGAACCGGGCCTGTCCCGTCCGAACAGCGGTCGGCGGCAAGGGCGCACGCCGGGGGCGCGCGCCATGACGCTGTGCAAGCAAAAGACCGCATTCCGGTAACAACCCGGAGGATGCCGGGACTACGGTGACGATCACACCGGAGTGCGGAACCCGCAGTACCTGAGGGGATTTGGGATGCCACATCGGCGTCTGGAGAACGGTCTCACGTCGAGCCCGGCGGTGATGTTCGGCGAAGCACTCCGCTTCGCGCGCGATTTGGCGGGCTACACGCAGGAAGGACTGGGCAAACTCCTGCACTGCCACCGAACAGTGATCACCCGGTACGAGAGCGGCAAGCGCTCGATGCCGAGGGACACCGTCGAACGAGCCGACGAGCTGCTCGGCATGAGGGGCCTGCTGGTGCGGCTCTGGGAGCGGGTGGACTGGCATGCGGACATCGAGCACCCCGACTGGTTCCAGAAGTACGTCGAGCTGGAAGCGGAGGCCGTGGCCGCCCGGGTGCTCCAGTACATGCGGATCAACGGGCTGCTTCAGTGCGAGGAGTACGCCTACGAGATGTTTCGCCTCGGCGATGCCCGGAACAACCCGGAGTGGCTGGCCGAGCGGGTGGAGGCTCGGCTGAGTCGGCAGGACCGCTACCTGGTCGACAACGGGCCGTCAATGATCGTCGTCCTCCATGAGAGCGCGATCCGGAGCGTCATCGGTGGACCGGGCACCATGAGAAGGCAGATGGAGCACCTCCTCTCCGTCGGGGAACGGTCCAACATTCTGATCCAGGTAGCGCCGTTCTCCTGCAGGACGCGGAAGCTGCCGACCACATCGGTGGTGCTGCTGGAGCTGCCCGACGGGAAGGAGTGGGTCTACTCGGAGAGCCTGTACCGAGGGCACTTCAGCGACGCCCCTTCGATCGTGCAGGAGGCCCGCCGGGACTTCGACCTTGTCCGCGGGTCTGTACTCTCGGTCGACGACTCCCATGCCTTCATGACCGAAGTAACGGAGGAATACCGGTATGCGGAACGCCGAGCTGAGCGGGGCGCAGTGGTGCAAGAGCAGCTACAGCGGGGACAACGCGGGCGAGTGCATCGAGGTGGCCCCCGGATTTCCCGGTCTCGTCCCTGTGCGTGACTCCAAGGACCCCCACGGCCCGGCCCTCCTCTTCCCGGCCGCCGCCTGGGACTCCTTCATCACCGCGATTCGGAGGGACGAGTTCCCGGCCGAGGGCTGACCGGACATCAACGACAGGGGGCGGGGCGCCCGATAGCGCCCCGCCCCCTGCTGTGCCGGGCCGGCTACTCGCGGTTGCTGCGGCCCAGCAGGGCGGCCGAGTCCGGGTCGCCGATGCGGGTGGCCACCGCGCCCTTGAGCACGGTCAGGGCCGCGGGCAGCGCCGCGACCGCCGCCGCCTTGAGCGAGCCGATCGATGTGAGGTCGAACTTGTCGGCCAGCAGCAGGCCGAGGAACGCCACGGCGTACGTGGCGACGGTGCGCTCGACCAGGTCGACGATGAGCTTCCGCATGGTCAGGACTCCTTCGCGGTGAAGGTGGTGGGGTGCGCGGTTGCGGAGCACCCGGTGGCGGCGCCGTTCTTCGGAGGGCATGCCGTCCTGCGGGACTGCGGTGGGGTGCCGGACACCCCGGGGCGGGGCCGTCGGAGCCGTCGGGGTCGGAGGGGGTCGACGGGGCCAGAGGGTCGGAGGGCATGCGCCATCGGGGAGTTGCCGCCCCGGTGTACACGTTCAAGCCGCCGGATCCGACGACGCGCCCCGGTACCGATTTCCTTTCCGCGTCCGGCCCCGCGCCCGCCTCACCCCAGCGGGGCGCTCAGCTCCACGGCGCGCAGCGCCGCCGCCAGGGCGGGGGCGTCGCCGACGTCGAGGGCGGTGTCCGCCAGCTTGATCACGTGCTCGTCGCCGTGCGCCAGGGCCTGTTCGAAGACCTCCTCGGGGGTGAGGGTGCCCGGCGGGGTGCAGGCCGCCGGCTCGGTCGGCGCGTACATCGCGGTGACGGCCGCCGACGCCGTCCAGGCCGCCCGCAGGCCGGCCGGCCACAGGTCCGGCGGGAGCGCGGGCAGGGCGCGCAGCACGGCGTTGGGGGCGGTGGCGGCGTGGACGAGCATGGTCTCCTCGCCGTGCCCGTAGGCGGCGTAGCGGTGGGTGGCCGCCCGTACCAGTTCCGCGAGGCGGTCGGCCGCCTCCTGCGGCCGCGTGACCCCGGCCGCCCACGCCGGCAGGGCGGTGACGCGGTCGAGCCGGGCGGGGAAGCCGCCGTCCTGGAGGGCGATGGGCGGCACCGCGTCGAGGGCGGCGGCCGCGCCGGACAGCACGCCGGGCAGCGTGGCGAGGGCGGCGACGGGCCGGTGGCGGGCGGCCCAGTAGCCGAGGCCGTGGGCGAGTTCGGCCAGCCGGGGCCCGGTGGCCTCGCCGCCGGACAGCAGGGTGCGCACGGCGTGCCCCACCCGGATCACCGGGTGCGTGGAGCCGCCGTACAGGCCGGGCAGCAGCCGGGGCCACCAGCGGGCGAGCACCTCGCGCCAGGGGTGGTCGGCGAGTTGGCGCTCGAAGTGGTCGATCCAGTCGGCCGCGCGGCTCGGATCGCCGAGCGCCGCAGGCCAGTTGGCGTCCGTGACCGGCTCGACGCGCCGCGGGAAGTCCTCCAGCTTGCGCGCGTACAGGTCGAGCCAGCGGTGCACGGACCGTGCCTGTCCGTGGGCGGCGAGGGCCTCGACGGCCATCGGCGCGTGGTTGGTGAGCCGTCCGAGCCGTTCGGGCCCGGAGGCGTGCAGTCGTTGGAGCGCCTCGTCCAGAATGCCGGTCGTATCCGTCGTGTCCGTCGTATCCACGGCAAGGACCATAGGCGGGACGCCACGGACGGCGTAACGGGCCGGAGACCTAGGGCCTGTGTGATGTTGTGATCAGTTGGGTGGTCGCACGAGGTCGTCTATCCAGATCATTGAGGCGCGGAGGTGGAGGCCTGCGAGGTAGCT
>NZ_JBHVRS010000017.1:0-234842 GCF_042885595.1 Kitasatospora sp. NPDC058046 | reverse complement strand
CCGACCTGGTCGTGGTCGACTCGGAGGGCTACGACCTGGTCGCGGTGATGCGCCGCGGCCGGTGGATCGTCGGCGGCGAGAGGTTCTCCACCGTCAAGCCCGCCTGAGCGACGCCGACGGCCGCCCTCCCCCCACGCGGGGGAGGGCGGCCGTCGCCGTGTCGTGGTGGCTCAGGGCGCCGGTGCCGTCGCCTTGAGGACGCCGAGCAGCCGGGTGACCTCGGCGGCGACGGCCGCGCGGGCCGGCCCGAGGTAGCGGCGGGTGTCGACCAGCCGCGCGTCGTCGGCCAGGGCCCGGCGGACGGCGGTGCTGAACACCCGGTTGAGGTGGGTGGCGATGTTGACCTTCGTCATGCCGGCTTCCACGGCCGCGGTGAGGTCCCCGTCCGCCACACCCGAGGAGCCGTGCAGGACGAGCGGGACCGGCACCGCCCGGCGCAACCGTCCGATGAGCTCGAAGTCCACCGCCGCGTCGCGGGTGGGCATCGCGTGCGAGGTGCCGACGGCCACCGCGAGCGCGTCCACGCCGGCGGCGGCGACGAACGCCGCGGCCTCGGCCGGATCGGTGCGCACACCCGGGGCGTGGACGCCGTCCTTGCCGCCGACCTCGCCCAGTTCGGCCTCCACCCAGACGCCCGCGGCGTGGCACCGGCGCACCACCTCGGCGGTGGCCCGCACGTTCTCCGCGTACGACAGCGCCGAAGCGTCGAACATCACCGAGGTGAAGCCCAACTCCACGGCCCGGTCCACGAGTTCCACGGAGGTGGCGTGGTCCAGGTGGACCGCGACCGGCACCCGCGCGGCCCGGGCGACGGCCAGCGTGGCGGCGCCGATCGGCCCGAGGGCGCCGTGGTAGCGCACGGCGTTCTCGCTGATCTGCAGGATCACCGGCGCACCGGCGGCCTCGGCCCCGGCGACGATCGCCTGGGCGTGCTCCAGCTGGATGACGTTGAAGGCGCCGACACCGCACGCGGCTTCGGCCGCGGCGGCGGCGATCGGACCGGTTCCGCTCAGGGGCATGGGTCGGACTCCTCGGTGGCGAAGGGGTGGACGTCCACGCGGGACCGCAGGGCGTGGTGGAGGGCGGGGTCGAAGTCGCCGGCCAGCGGTGCGGCGACGGCGGCCGCGGACAGTGCCACGGCCTCGGCCAGCCGGTCGGGCCAGGGCTCACCGCCGACCAGGCCGAGGGTGAGCGCGGCGACCGCGGCGTCGCCCGCGCCGGTGGGGTTGCCGGACAGCCGCTCGGGCGAGCGGGCGCGCCAACCGCCGTGCGGGGTGACGGCGACCAGGCCGTCGGCGCCGAGCGAGGCGACCACCGCACCGGCGCCCGCGGCCCGCAGCCTGCGGGCGGCGGCCACCGGATCGGCCAGGCCGGTGGCGGCGGCGAGTTCCTCCGCGTTCGGCTTGACCAGGGCCGGTCCGGCCGCCAACGCCGTGCTCAGCGCCGTCCCGTCGGCGTCGAGCACCGCCGGGACGCCGTGCGCGTGCGCGAGCCGGAGCAGGTGGGCGTAGGCGTCCTCGGGCACGCCGCGCGGCAGGCTGCCGGAGAGGACCGCCGCCGCGGCGTGCGGCAGCAGGGTGTCGAGGTGGTCGAGGAACCGCGCCCATTCCCCGACGCCCACCACCGGGCCGGGTTCGAGCAGGATCGTGGTGTCCCCGGCGTCCTCCTCGACCACGGCCACCGTCCGCCGTGACTCGCCCGCGATCGCCAGCATGCGGTCGGCCAGGCCGGCGGACGCCAGTTCGGCGCGGATCGCCCGGCCGGTGAGGCCGCCGGTCAGGCCGGTGACCACGGTCGGGTGGCCGAGGGCGTGCAGGATCCGGGCGACGTTGACGCCCTTGCCGCCCGCGCGCTGGGCCACCGCCCGGACCCGGTTGCTGCCGTGCGGGCGCATCCGGTCCAGGTGGTGGGTGATGTCCAGGGCGGCGTTCAGGGTGACGGTGAGGATCACGCCGCCGCTCCCTCGCCCAGAAGGTCCCGCGCGAGCAGTCCGGCACCGAAACAGCCCGCCTCGTGGCCGAGTTCGGCGGGCAGGAGCTCGGGCATCGTCTGGAAGGAGAGCCGCGCCGTCAGAGCCGCCCGCAGTGGCGCGAAGTACGGCTCGCCCGCCCGGGCGAGGCCGCCGCCGATCACGATCCGCTCGGGGTCGAGCAGCGTGATCGCGCTCGCCAGGCCGGCGGCGAGCGCGTCGACGGCCTCCCGCCAGACGGTGGCGGCCGTGCGGTCCCCGGTCGCGGCGCGCCTGCCGACCTGCTCGGCGGTGACGCCCGCCTCCCCGGTGGCGGCGGTGTAGCGGCGGGCGACGGCGGCCGCCGAGGCGAGGGTCTCCACGCAACCGCGACGGCCGCAGGCGCACGGCTCGCCGCCGGGGCGCACCACCAGGTGGCCCAGCTCGCCGGCCCGGGTGTGGCTGCCGGTGAGCGGCCGCCCGTCGACCATCAGCGCGGCGGCGATCCCGGTGCCGACGGGTACGAAGAGGAAGTCGCGGCTGCCGCGGCCGGCGCCGGCCCTGGCCTCGGCGATGCCCCCGGCCCGCACGTCGTGCCCGAACGCGACCGGGATGCCCAGGTGTTCGGACAGCAGCTGCCGGACGGGCAGGTCCTGCCAGCCGAGGTTGGCGGCCAGCACCGCGGTGCCGGCCGCCTCGTCGACGATGCCGGGCACGGCGATCCCCGCGGCGGCCGGGCGGAAGCGCCCGGCGAGTTCGGCGGCGCGGTCGAGGACGGTCTGGAGGACGGCCTCCGGCCCGCGTTCGGCGCGGGTGAACCAGCGCTCGGTGTGGCGGAGGCGGCCGTCCGCGGCCACCGCCGCGCCCTTGATGTGGGTTCCGCCGACGTCGAGGGCGATCGCCGTCGCGGTCACGGCCGGGTGAGCACGATGGAGCGGGTGAGGTTGCGCGGCTGGTCGGGGTCCAGGCCGCGGCCCTTGGCCAGTTCGACGGCGAGCCGCTGGGCGCGGATCAGGTCGGCCATCGGGTCCAGCGCGCTCACCGACAGCACGGCGCCGGTCGGCTCGACCTGGTCGACCAGCCCGGTCGGCGGCTCGCCGAAGAACCACACCACGCTGCCGCGGCCGGTGACGCTGATCGGGCCGTGCCGGTACTCCATGGCCGGGTAGGACTCGGTCCACGACCCGGAGGCCTCGCGCAGCTTGAGGGCCGCCTCGTGGGCCAGGCCGACCGTCCAGCCGGTCCCGAGGAAGGTGAACTGGCTGGCCTCGGTGGCCCGTTCGGGCAGCGGGGCGGCCAGCGCCCGCTCGGCGTGGGCGGCCAGGTCGGCGGGGGCGAGCCCGAGGCGGCCGCGCAGCAGCGCCAGCGCGGTGGTGGCGAAGCGGGTCTGCACCACCGACTTCTCGTCGGCGAACTCCAGGTCGACCACGGTGCCGGCGGCCGTGCCGATCGGGGTGGCGAGGTCGCCGGTGAGCGCGACGGTCGGCGTCCCGCCGCAGCGCTGCAGCGCGGCGAGCACCTCGGTCGTGGTTCCCGAGCGGGTGATGGCGACGACACGGTCGTAGGCCCGGGCCGCCGGGAACTCGGAGGCCGCGAAGGCGTCGGTCTCACCGAGGCCGGCACCCTCGCGGAGGCCCGCGTACGCCTGCGCGATGTAGAGCGAGGTGCCGCAGCCGATCACGGCCACCCGTTCGCCGTGCTCGGGCAGTCCTGCGGGCTCCAGTTCCAGTGCCCTGCGCCAGCACTCCGGCTGGCTGGCGATCTCCCGTTCGACGTGACTCATCTGGCTCTCCTCGGTGGGGGCACGGGCGGCGCGCTCGGGGACAGGTCCGCACCGAGCACGGCTTTCTGTTGCAAGCATCTGCTTGAAACTGCTCTATTCATAGCCCAACGCGTCATCTGTGAGCAATACTGATCCACCGAGTGCCTTGCGGCACCCGGCTGGCGAGGCAAACTCAGTTCGGCGTATCTGCTCGATGTTGAGCAAACAGTGGTCATGCAGCGCAGCTTCGTGCAGGTCGCACCATCCCCCACCCGGGCCACCGCGGGGTCGGCCCCCACTCGCAAAGGCGGTACCAGAGATGAAGCGGCGCCTTTTCGCCCTGTCCGCGGCCACCCTGGCCGGAACGCTCGCACTGTCCGGATGCGGCAAGGGCTCGGCCTCCGGTTCGACCTCCGCCGACGGGGTGACGACGATCAGGTTCGTCGCCGCCGACTACGGTTCCAACGGCCAGAACCCGAGTCAGGCGTACTGGCAGGGCGTGATCTCGGCCTTCGAGCAGCAGAACCCCGAGATCAAGGTCGACCTCCAGGTCATCAACTGGAACGACATCGACACCCAGGTCAAGACGATGGTGCAGAACGGCAACCAGCCGGACGTCCTGCAGACCGGCGGCTACGCGGACTTCGCCAAGAACGGCCAGCTCTACCCGGCCCAGGAGGTCCTCTCCGGCAGCACCGCGGCGGACTTGCTCCCCGCGATGGCGCAGGCCGGCGAGCAGGACGGCACCCGGTACGGCATCCCGTTCATCTCCAGCGCCCGGATGTTCCTGTTCAACAACGAGCTCTTCAGGAAGGCCGGCCTCGACCCGGCCGCCCCGCCCAGGACCTGGGCCGACCTCACCACCGCCGCCACCGCGCTGAAGAACGCCGGCGTGGAGATCCCGCTCGGCGTGCCGCTGGGCAAGGAGGAGGCGCAGGGCGAGTCGTTCATCTGGATGCTGGAGAACCACGGCGGCTACCAGGACGCCAAGGGCCGGTACAGCATCAACTCGCAGGCCAACGTCGACACCTTCGGGCAGCTCAAGAACTGGGTGGACGCCGGCCTGACCGAGCAGAGCCCGGCCTCCGTCAACCGCACCGACCTGGCCAAGGACTTCGCCTCCGGCAAGGTCGGCATGCTCAACGGCATCCCCACCCAGCTGAACGACCTCAAGGGCATGGACGTCACCTGGACCGCGATGCCCAGCAAGGACGGCACCGGAAAGGCCACCCTCGGCGTCGCCGACTGGATGATGGCCTTCAGGAAGGGCGGCCACAAGGAACAGATCAAGGCCTTCCTCGACTTCGCCTACGGCCGGGACAACGCGGTGAGGTTCGACAAGGAGTACAGCCTGCTGCCGGTCACCCGGTCCGCGCTCACCGCGCTCCAGGCCGACCCGGACGAGCAGGCCCTGGCACCGTTCCTGCGGATCCTGCCCACCGCCACGTTCTACCCCCTCAGCGACCCGACCTGGCCGGCGGTCTCCGCGCAGATCAAGACGCAGATCGGCAGCGCGGTCAGCGACCCGAAGAAGACCCTCGACGCGCTCCAGAAGGCCGCGCAGCAGGCCGGTGAGTGACCCGGACGAGCGAACAAGGAATCCCGACACCGTGTCATTCCCCAGCAGCACAGACGCCCGGCCCGCCGAACCCGCCCGCCCGGCCGCGCCGCCGAAGCGTCCGTCGGCCCCGGGCCCGGGCCCCGCACCCGGGCGCCGTGCCCTGTTCGAACGGCTCGGGCCACTGCCGTGGCTGGCCCCGGCCATCGTGCTCATCCTCGGCGTGGTCGTGTGGCCGGTCGTCGAGATGGTCGCCACCTCACTGCGGAAGATCGACACCACCGGCACCGACCACGGCCCGGCCGGCCTGGTCAAGTACCGCAAGCTCTTCGGAGACCCCCGCCTGGCCGGAGTGCTGACCTGGACCGTCGTCTGGACGGTCGTCGTCGTCGGCCTGACCATGCTGATCTCGCTCGCGCTGGCGCAGTTGTTCAACCGGAACTTCCCCGGCCGTCGCGTCACCCGCTGGGCGCTCGTCGCGCCCTGGGCCGCCTCCGTACTGATGACCGCGATCGGCTTCCGCTGGATGCTCGACCAGGTCGCCGGCGTGTTCAACCGGCTGCTGCTCGACCTCGGCCTGATCGACCGCTCCCAGGCCTGGCTCGGCGACGCCGCCCACGCGAAGCCCTGGCTGGTGCTCGTCGCCGTCTTCGTCTCACTGCCGTTCACCACCTACACCCTGCTGGCCGGCCTGCAGACCATCCCCGAGGAGGTCCACGAGGCCGCCAGGGTCGACGGCGCCACGCCCTGGCAGACCTACCGCAAGGTCACCCTGCCGCTGCTGCGCCCGGCCTTCCTGGTCGGCCTGGTGATCAACCTGATCAACGTCTTCAACTCCTTCCCGGTCATCTGGGGCATGACCCAGGGCGGCCCGAACGCCGACACCGCCACCACCACCGTGTTCATGTACATGCTGCGCGGCTACGACGTCGCCGAGTCCGCCGCGATGTCCGTGGTCAACTTCGTCGTCGTGGTCCTCATGGTGGCCGTCTTCCTCAAGGTCAGCCGCTGGAACGGGGAGGAGGGCCGATGACCACCCCGCAGTCGCCGCCGGCGAAGCACCGCCCGCGCGCACGGACCGTCCTGCTCACCGCGCTGGCCTGGGCGCTCGCCGCGCTCTTCGTGCTCCCGTACGTCGAGATGCTGATCACCGGCGGACGCCCGGCCGGCCAGCTGCGGGACAACTCCTACCTGCCGACGCACTTCGACTTCTCCGCGTTCACCAGGGTCTGGACGGACACCACGCTCGGCCAGAACCTGCGGACCACCCTGCTGGTGGCCGGAGGCTCGACGCTGCTGGTGCTGCTGGTCGCCCTGCCCGCCGCGTACTACACCGCCCGGGTGCGCTTCCGCGGCCGCAAGGCCTTCCTGCTGCTGGTGCTGGTCACCCAGATGTTCCAGCCCACCGCCCTTCAGGTCGGCCTCTACCGGGAGTTCTTCGCACTGGACCTGCTGGACACCCCGATCGTCCTGGTGCTCGCCAACGCCGCCTTCAACCTGGCCTTCGCGATCTGGATCCTGAGCGCCTACATCGGCTCCATCCCCAGGGAGTTGGAGGAGGCCGCGATGATCGACGGCAACGGTCGCATGGGCGCGCTGTTCCGCGTCACCCTGCCGCTGGCGCTGCCCGGCGTGGTCACCGCCGTGATCTTCACGTTCATCTCGGCCTGGAACGAGTTCATCATGGGCCTGACCCTCACCAACTCGCCCGACCGGCAGCCGCTCACGGTCGGCATCAACAACATGATCGGCGCCTACAGCGTGCAGTGGAACTACGTGTTCGCCGCCTCGCTGGTGGCCATCGTGCCGGTCGTCGTGCTGTTCGCGGTGATCGAGCGCCACGTCGTCTCCGGACTCACCGCAGGCTCGGTCAAGTAGCCGGCGCGCCGCCCCGCCGCGAGGCAGCGTTCCGCGGGGCGGCGCGGGGGCGCGTCCGTCGGCCCGGTCACCGTTCGGACGGGGCCTCCGATCCGGCGGCGCCGGGCGGGGTCGCGCGCGAGCCGAGGAGCTGGGCGACCGGGTCGGCGCTGCCCGAGGCGCTCAGCTCCTGCACCAGCTCGCAGTTCCTGGCGACCCGGCCGGCGACCCAGTCGCGCAGCCACCCGGACAGTTTGGGGAGCGGCAGGTCGGACGGGGCCAGCCCGGTGAGCACGCACCCGGTCGCCGCCGCCCCGCCGACGTTGACCACCACGTCCGGCAGGACGGTGTGGCCGGCCTCGCGCAGCAGCCGGCGGGCCGGTTCGGTGCAGCTCAGGTTTCCGCCCTCGACCACCAGGCGGGCCCGGACCGCCGGCACCGCCTCCTCGTCGACCGCGGCGGGGGAGGCCGCCAGCACCAGCACGTCGGCGTCGACGTGCAGCCAGGCCTGCCCGGGCCCGTGGACCGTGACCCGGGCGGGCAGCCGGCTCCGGTCGATCGTGCCGTCGCTGCTGGTGAGCGCGGTGAGTTCGGCGACGGGCAGTCCGCGCTGGTCCTCGACGGTGCCCAGGACGTCGGCCACCGCCACCACCAGGTGGCCGTGGGCGGCCAGGTGGTCGGCCACCGCGCGCCCGACGGTGCCGAAGCCCTGGATCGCGACGCGCTGCGGGGTCCGCGCACCGGAGGCGCGCAGGGCGCCGAGCACCGCGACGGCCACGCCGAACCCGGTGATGTCGGCCATGTGGTCCCACAGTTCGGCCCAGCCGACGGTGAGGCGGGTGGTGCCGGGGCGGCGGGTGACGTCGTACCCGGCGGCCTCGAAGGCCTGCCGCCGGTCGGCGTAGGTGGTGCCCTGGTCGCAGCCCAGGTACACCCCGCCGTGCAGCAGCGGGGCCGCGGCGCGGCCGAACTCCCGCATCACCGCCTGCCGTTCGACAGCGGCGCCGGGATCGGGGGCGATGCCGGCCTTGGCACCGCCGATGGGCAGGCCGACCAGCGCCAGCTTGTGGGTCATCGCCCGGGCGAGCCCGGCCAGCTCCAGCTCGGTCACCGTCGGGGTCATCCTGGTGCCGCCCATGGCCAGGCCGTCGACCATGGAGTCGACGACGACCCAGCCCCGGGCCCGGCACGCCGGGAGGTTCAGGGTGGTGGAGAGCACGGGCCCGGTCGCGGGGCGCGCACCGTGCGGCGCGAGCGTCCGGCTCACTGCGCACCACCCTCCTCCGGGACGGACCGCAGGCGCAGGCTGCGGGGGCGCATGTCGGTCCAGACGCGTTCGATGTGCGCGAGGCAGTCGTCCTTCGCGCCCCGTACGCCGTCCTCGTGCCAGCCCGCCGGGGTCTCGCGGTCGGCGGACCAGATCGAGTACTGCTCCTCGTCGTTGACGACGACCTTCCACTGCTCGGGTGCTTCGCTGGTCATGCCGTTACCTCCGGATGTCGATGGTTGGGGGTGGAGCCGGTTCGTGGCGAGGGTCGACGAGGGTGCCACGGTGGGCGTCGAGGCCGTCCAGCCAGCCAGGCAGGCTGGGGGCGCGCAGGAGGCCCGTCCCGATGAGCACACCGGCGAAGCCCTCCTGGAGCAGGCGGGCCGCGTCCTCGGGGGAGCGGACGGCCCCGGCGCTCACCGGGCACCGGGTGCCGCTGCCCAGCACCGCGGGCAGGAGCGCCGAGCTCCGCCCGAGGTCGCCGGCGCCGCGTTCGCGGTCGCCGATGTCCTTGTTGTTCACCGCGATCACGCACTCCTCGGCGCGTGGCACACGGCTGATCTCCTCCTCGGTGACGACCTCGACGAACGGCGTCAGGCCCAGGCTCAGGCCGAGTTCGACCAGGTGACCCAGGGTGGCGCGCGGCAGCAGCGCGGCGGTGAGCAGGACCGCGGACGCGCCGCTCTCGCGGGCCTGGTGCAGCTGGCTCCGGCGGGTGATGAAGTCCTTCTGCAGCACGGGCAGGTCCGTCGCCGCCACGACCTCGCGCAGCAGCTCCGGGGTGCCGCCGAACCACCGCCCGGTCACCACGGACAGGCAGGGGGCGCCGACCTCCTGGTAGTCGGCGACCAGCCGGGCGGCCGACCTGTCGCCGAACAGGTCCTGCCCGGCGGCGTCCTGGCGCTTGAGCTCCATGATCACCGGTCGGCGGGCGTCCAGCAGCGCCTCGATGAACGCGGCCGTCATCCCGGCCTCCCGGCCGCCCCGGCGCCGTCCGGCACCCGCCAGCCGCGCCGTACGGCCGTGACCCGGTCGGTGCTCAGCCGTCCGTCGGGGTCCCTGGCCGCGGTGTCCACGTCGATGCCCAGGAACAGGGGGTGGTCCAGCACCGCCCGGTAGGCCTCCCGGCTGTCGGCCGAGAGGCCTCCGGCCAGCAGGAAGGGGCGCGAGAGGCGGTCCGTGATCCCGAGGACGGCCGCGCAGTCGGCCGGTTGCCCGGTGCTGCCGATCCGGCCGTCCCCGGCCACCGCGTCCAGCAGGAAGAGGTCCGTTCCCGCCCGCTCGTACGCCGGGATCAGGGACCGCTCCGCGCGGGTGTCCGCACCGAGGTGCAGCACCTTGACCACGATGAGGTCCGTGCTGCCCTTCAGGGCGCGGACCAGTCCCGGCGGCTGGTAGCCGTGCAGTTGGACCCACGGCACCCGGGCCGCGGCCGTCGCCGCGCGCAGCGCCTCGGCGTCGTTGAGGAAGGTCACGAGGACCGGACGCAGTCGTGCCGTCCGGTGTACGGCGTCGGCGAGCACGGTCAGTTGACTGAGCGTCAGATTCGCATGACCCCTCGGGACCCCGTGCCACAGGCCGACGAGGTCGGCTCCGGCCCGGTCGAGCGAGGCCACGTCCTCGGCCGAGGCGGCTCCGCAGATCTTGAGCAGCATCGGGCGTCACAGCCCCAGCATGGCGGCGACGCGATTGCGCTGGATCTCCGACGTGCCCGAGTAGATCGGGCCGGCGACCGCGTCGCGCAGGTCCTTCTCCAGCCCGTACTCGGCCAGGTACCCGCTGCCGCCGAAGATCTGCACGGCGGCCAGCGCGGAGGAGAGGTTGCTCTCGCTGGCGAGGAGCTTGCTGACGGCGATGTCCCTCGTGACGTTCTCGCCCTGCGTCAGCCGGACGGCCGTGTCGTAGAGCCACTTCCGCGCGGTGTCCAGGCCGATGCTCATCTCCACGAGCTTGTGGGAGATCGACTGGTACGAGCCGATCGGACTGCCGAACTGGACGCGTTCCTTGGCGTACTCGACGCAGCGGTCGAGCCGGTGGCGCATCTGCCCGGTGCTGATGACGAAGGAGCAGAGGATCTCCCACTTCATCACGTGGTCCAGGACCAGGAACCCGGAGCCGACCCGGCCGATCACGGCGGACGCGGGGATCCGGCAGTCGTCGAAGTGCAGTTCGCTCAGCGGCGCGGTCCGCAGCCCCATGGTGGCGACGGGCGGCCCGATGACGAGGCCCGGGGTGTCCCGCTCCACGACGAAGGCGGTGATGCTGAGCGGGCCGCTGCTCGGGTGGGTGCGGGCGTACACCACGAACACGTCGGCCACCGGGCCGTTGGTGATGAAGGACTTGCCGCCCCGCAGGACGAAGTCGTCGCCCTCGCGGGTGGCCGTGGTCCTCATCGCCAGCGCGTCGGAGCCGCTCTCGGTCTCGCTGATCGCGTGCGCGCCGATCGTCTCTCCCGAGCAGATCCCCGGCAGGTGGCGCGCCTTGAGCTCCGGCGAGCCGAACCGTTGCAGCGGGACCCCGACGCCGACCAGGTGGGTGGCGACCGAGAAGTTCAGTCCGCCGTCACGGCACCCGGTGCCGAGCCGTTCGAGCACGTGCATGGTGGTGAGCAGGTCCTGGCCCAGCCCGCCCCACTGCTCGTCGAACGGCAGGCCGAGGATCCCGGACCTCTGGATCAGCTTCCACTTGTCCCACGGGAAGGCGCCTTCGGCGTCCCCTTCGAGATGGCCGGAGCTGAGCTCCTCGCACCACTGGGCGATCCCCTCGCCCAGGGCGAGCTGGTCGGCGTTCCACCTGATCATCTGTCCGTCCCTGTCAGTACTCGGAGAAGTCGGCCGAGTCCAGGTTGTGGCGCTCGTCGCCGCGCAACGCGGGCGAGAACACGCACACCAGGCGGAGGTCCTCCTCCGGGCTCGCGATCAGGAAGTGGGCGTCGTTGCGGTCGAGCGCGTACAGCGTGCCCGGCTCCAGCGGGTGGGAGGTGCCGTCGGTGTCCACGACCTCGCCCTTCCCCTCGATGCAGTAGCAGGCCTCCAGGTGGCGGCGGTACTCCAGCCGCGACTTGGTGCCGGCCCGGACGGTGGTGTCCGTCATCGTGTAGCCGAGGCCGTCGGACTCGAGCAGGAACCGGCGGCTGAGCCCGTTGCCCCAGTCCACGGTCTTCACGTCGGCAAGGTGTCGGACGATCATCGGTGTGCCTCCTGGCGGCTTGGTGAGTACGGCGAAACGGTCTGGATGAAGGTGTGGAACTCCTCGACCACGTCGGCCCCTTCGGCGAGGGCGTGCTCGATCCGGGCGACCCCGGCGCTGCCCACGACCGCGGCGTCGGCGCCGAGGCCGTGCAGCAGGTCGATGTCCGCCCGGGAGCGGACGCCGAACCCGACGGCGATCGGTGCGGCGGTCCTTGTCCGCAGTGCGGCCAGCGCGGCGGCCAGCTCCCGGTGGTCGGCGGTGAGCCCGCCGCCGCTGCGGCCGTAGTGGGCCACCAGGTACAGGTACGCGGTGGCGCAGTCGGCTGCCGCGGCCCGTACCTCGGGGGACGACGCGGCGTAGCAGGTGGCGACCAGGGGCAGCCCGGCCGCCCGCACCGCGTCGAGGCAGTCGGCCCGCAGCCGCGGCGGCAGTCCGTGGACCAGCAGCCCGTGGACGCCCGCGTCGGCGATCCGCCGGACGAAGCCGGGCACGGTCGGGGCCCTGACCGTGTGGCTCCAGTCGGCCAGCAGGGCCACCCGCAGGTGGCGCAGCCCGGGCAGGACCCCGGCGAGGAAGTCGAGCACCTCGTCGAGTCCGACGCCGTCGGCCAGGGCCCGCTGTGCCGAGCGGCGGATGACGGGCCCGTCGGTGACCGAGTTCGGAAAGGGCACCGCCAGCTCCAGGCAGTCCACCCGGCAGTCGTCGAGCATCCGCATCACGTCGGCCAGGACGGGCAGCGGGGGGTCCCCGGCGTTGAGGAACACGGCCAGGCCGGGCCGGTCCGGTGGCCGGCGGGCGAAGAACCCGCTCACCGCGCACGCGCCGGTCGGGTGCGGAGGCGGTCGACGAGGTCGCGGGCGGCGCCGCCGCGCAGGGCGTCCTCGGCCGCCCGGATCGCCGACGGCCACCCGTCGATCAGCCCGCTCGCGACGGCCAGTGCGGCGGCGTTCAGGCAGACGGTCCGGGTGGCGAGCGCCGTCCCCGTTCCGGAGAGCACGCCGAGGAAGTGCTCGACCACGTCCTCGCCTCCGGTGGCGGGCCGCAGTTCGGCGATCGTGTCGGTCGCGCTCGCGGGAGCCTCGGCCGGCAGGTGGATCGGGTCGGTGCCGTCATTGGGGAGGAGGAGGTTGTCGACGGAGCCGACGAGCTCGTCGATGCCCAGCTCGTTGGAGCAGAGCCAGATCCTCCGGTCGGTGACGGTGGCGGCGACCCGGCCCAGCGCCGGCAGCAGCGAACGGTCCGAGACGCCGACGAGCTGGGCGGAGACCGGCACCGCGGCCAGGAAGGGCCCGACGGAGTTGATGAACCCGCCGATCATCCGCAGGTCCATCGGCACGATGCTCCGGGCCAGCAGCGCCACCTCCCGCGGGTAGACGAAGTTCCCCGGGAAGGCGATGCCGAAGCGTTCCAGCCGCTCCTCGGTCCGCTCGTACGAGGTGGTCCGTCCGATGCCGAGGCGGTCGAGCAGGTCGTGGGAGCCGCAGGTGCCCGTGTAGGCGCGGGAGCCCGTCTTGACGACGCGGACGCCCAGGGCCGCGGCGAGGAACGCCGCCGCGGTGGAGATGTTGAACGTGGCCGGCCCGCCTCCGGTGCCGACGATGTTGGCCGTGCCGTCCAGCCGCGCGGTGACGGCCGGCCGCCGCTCGTCCAGCGAGCGGAGCATCGCGACCAGCGTGTCCCGGTCGGGCATCCGGGTGGACAGCGAGGACAGCAGCGCCACCGTCTCGCCGGGCCGCAGGGCGCCGTCCCGCAGCTGGTCCCAGAAGGACCCCCACAGCTCCTGGTCGACGGCGCGGTCCCGGCGGATCAGCGCTCGCAGCACCTCGTGCATGACTAGAGGGCGTCCGTCCGCTGCGGCTGGGCCTGGTCGATGAACCTGCTGATCGAGCCGACGGAGCGGAAGCTGTCCGGGTCGAGGTCGAACTCCTCGACGCGCACGTCGAAGCGGTCCTCCAGCCAGGCGATCGTCTTGAGCAGGCCGAGGCTGTCGATGACCCCGCCGTCCACGAGGTCGTAGTCGGCGTCCAGCTCGTTCGGGCCGACGTCGGGCAGGAACTCCTCGATGATGAACTGGGTGACTACCGCGGCGTGGTTCACGTGGCCGTTCCTTCGGTGGGCTGGGAGGGGGAGCAGGCGCGCTCGACGGGCGCGCGGTCGATCTTTCCGGTGGACGTCCTGGGCAGCGGGTCGTCCACGATCCGCAGGGTCGAGGGGACGGCGGTGAGCGGGAGGCGCTGCGCGCAGTGCCGGCGCAGCGCCAGCGAGTTCAGCCGGCTGTCCGGGGCTCGGCGGACCAGGCCGCGCAGCAGGCGGCCGGCCACCGGGTCGGGTACGGCCACCACGGCCGCCTCGACGACCTCGGGGTGGTCGAGCAGCACCTGTTCGACCTCGTGGGTGTTGACTCGGGTGCCGCGGACCTTGACCTGGTGGTCGTTGCGGCCTTCCAGGGTGACGCGGCCGTCCTCGTCGCGCCGGACGAGGTCGCCGCTGCGGAAGTAGCGCCGGGTCTCCCCGTCGTGGTGGTGGGTCGCGAACCTGCCGGCGTCCTGGGCCCGGTCCAGGTAGCCGTCGGTCTGGAAGGGCGTCGCGACGTGGAGTTCGCCGGTGCCCGGCCCGGTGACGATCGCGCCGTCGGCGCCGACGATCACCGCGTGGACTCCGGGCAGCGGACGTCCGATCGGCACCGGGCCGTCCGGCGGCTCGGTGCCGTCGAGCTCGTGCAGGAAGCTGTCGTTGGTCTCGGTGCAGCCGTAGACGTTGTGGAGCCGGGCGCCGGGGAACAGGCGCGGAAGTTCGGCCAGGCAGCGGGCGGGCAGGCTGTCGCCGGTGAAGACGACGTGCTCGACGGTGTCGAGCCGGCGGCCGCTCTGCGCGGTCGCGTCGACCAGCAGTTGGTAGAACATCGGTACCGCCTGCACGAGTTGGACCTCGTGGCGGGAGAGCAGGTCCAGCAGGTGGCCCGGCTGGGTGGCCCGGGCCGGATCGACCAGGACGACGCGGCCGCCGTGCTTGAGCGTGGCCCAGATGTCCAGCAGGCACAGGTCGAAGGTGAGCGGCGCGTAGTTGAGGACCGTCGTTCCCCGACGGATGCCGAACCGCTCGCCGGCCCAGGTGGTGAAGCGGTCCACCGCGCCCGTGCTCAGCGGCACGATCTTCGGCCGCCCGGTGGAACCGGAGGTGGTGAACATGAAGGAGACGTCGGCGGGTTCCGTGTCGCGTGGCGGCTTCGGTTCGGCCGGCCGCTCCCGGGCGTCCGGACCGGGGTCCTCCGGCGAGAGGACGTGCCGGATGCCGGCCCGTTCGGCCGGCGCGTGGGCGGTCCCTCCTTCCGGTACGGGCGCCGGCAGCAGCAGGAAGCGCCGCCCCTCCAGCAGGCAGGCGAGCACCAGGGCGATCGTCGAGGGCGACTTGGCGGCCGGGATGCCGATCGGCTCGTCGCCGTCCGGGGCGAGCCGGACGATCCGCAGGCGCTCCCGCTCCGCCGCCCGGTGGAGTTCGCGGTAGGTCGTCTCCTCCCCGTGCCACACCAGGGCCGGATCACCGGGGTGGTCGGTGGCGTGCGAGACGAATGAACCCACCAGGCTTGGCTGCTGCATCATGACTTCTCCGAGTTCATGCAACGGGGTGGGCTCTATGGACAACGGATGAGTTCATGCAACGGGTTCACCGATCTTTTTCGGAACAATGAAGGGCCGACACGAAAGGGGCCCGTCCGGCCGCCTTCCCGGCGAAAGAAGAATTATCACGTGGCGCTCGTCCACGGAAGTGGTGTGCTCGATCTCCACCATGACGGCACGTCAGGGAGGGTGTGGCAGTCGGGCGCGCGGATGCTAGCCGTCGAGCGTGTTCAATCTACATAAGGATTAGCGGGGTCTGGCGTAAAGATTGTCCTGATGCCTTCGACCCCCTTCTCTGTCTTGCGGAGTGAGACGGGAGCTGCCTAGTATCCGCCGTACTGTTCGCGAAGAAGCGAATCGGCGAGGGGATTTCCGGGGTGCTTTAGCGCTCCCGATCGCCGTGAAAGGTGGATCCGTCATGCCTGGCTCCGATCGGAGCGCGCACGCTCCGACCCAGTTGTCCTTCGCCCAGCAACGGCTGTGGTTCCTCGACCGGCTGCGGCCGGGTCTGCCGGACCACAACGTCCCGACCGCGGTCCGCCTGCGTGGCCGGCTGGACCAGGAGGCGCTCGTCCGGGCGCTGACCGACGTCGTGCGGCGCCACGAGGTGTTGCGCGGCAGGATCGCCGACTCCGAGGACGGCCCGTGCCACGTCACGGAGCCGGTCGGGACCTTCGTGCCGACGATCACCGACCTGGCGCACACCCCGGCGGAGCAGGCCTGGCAGCGGGCCCGGGAGCTGGTGGCCGCCGACCTGGCGGCCCCCTTCGACCTCGGCGCCGCCCCGATGCTGCGGGCCCGACTGATCCGCGTCGCCCCCGATGACCACCTGCTGGTCCTGGTGATCCATCACATCGCCTGCGACGGCTGGTCGCTGCCGGTGCTGTGGCAGGAGTTCTCCGCCGGGTACGGCGCCGCCGTCGACGGCCGGCCGATCGCCCTGCCGGACCTGCCCGTCCAGTACGCCGACTTCGCGCACTGGCAGCGGACCCACCTGGCCGGAACCGCGCTGCAAGGCCAACTCGACTACTGGCGCGAGCACTTGGCCGACCTGGTCCCGTCGGTGCTCCCGACGGACCGGGAGCGCCCCGCGGCGTGGTCCGGCCGGGGCGACCAGGTCGAGATCGAGATCCCGGCGGACCTCGCCGACCGGATCCGCGCGCTGGGGCGCACCCACGAGGTGACGCCGTTCATGACGCTGCTGGCCGCCTTCCAGGTCCTGCTCGCGCGCTGCACGGGACAGGCCGACGTGGCGGTGGGCACCCCGATCTCCGGGCGGACCCGGATCGAGGTGGAGCCGCTGGTCGGCTTCTTCGTCAACACCCTCGTCCTGCGCACCGACCTGTCCGGCGACCCCGGCTTCACCGACGTGCTCGCCCGGGTGCGGCGGTGCGCGGTGGAGGCCTACGCCCACCAGGACGTCCCCTTCGAGCGGCTGGTGCAGGAGCTGCGGCCCGAACGCGACCTCGGCCAGCACCCGCTGGTCACCGTCATGTTCCAGCTGGAGGATCCGCCCGCGCTCCCGTCCGGCCTTCCGGGGCTGGAGGTGAGCAGTCATCAGATACCGAACGACGTCGCCAAGTTCGACATCGAGGTCTCCCTGACGGACCTCGGCGACCGCCTCACCGGCGTCATCCGCTACGCCGCCGACCTCTTCGAGCGCGACACGGTGCGCCGGCTCGCCGAGGGCTTCACGGCGCTGCTCGACCATCTCGTCGGCGCTCCCGAGCGGCCGATCTCGGCCTGGCAGACCCCGCCCGGCCTCCGCGTGGGCGCCTCTGCCCCCACCGTGCACCCCGCGGCCCCGCGGCCCGATGCCTCCCAGGCCGGCGCCGCCGAGACCGAGACCGAACTCCTGGTGCTGGAGACCTGGGCCGAGGTGCTCGGAGTCACCCCGGACGGCGTGCACAGCGACTTCTTCGAACTGGGCGGCCACTCGCTGCTCGCCTCGAAGGTCATGTCCCGCCTCGGCCGGGCGCTCGACCTCGAACTGCCGGTCGTCCTGCTCTTCTACCACCCGACCGTCGCCGAACTCGCCGACGGCATCGACGCGGCGCTGCTGGCGGACCTCGGCGAAGCCGAGGCGGAACCGCTCCCCGCCGGAAAGGCCCGTCACCCGTGAAGGCACAGCGCAGTCGCCCCGAAAAGCCCGGCCAGCCGACCGCTTCCACGCGGGCCGGCCTACGCGCCCTGCTCGACCAACGCGTCCGCGCGGCCCGGACCAGGGCCGCCGAGGGCGAGCCGGAGGCCGCGGTCCCGCCCCGCCCGGAGGGCGCGCGGGTGCCGTCGTTCACCCAGGAACGCATGTGGCTGATCGAGCGGCTGTCCGACGGCCCCGCGCTGTACAACGTCCACGAGGTCTTCCGGCTGCGCGGCCCGCTGGACCTGGCCGCCCTCGGCCACGGCCTCACCGACCTGGTGCGGCGCCACGAAGTCCTGCGCACCGCCTTCCCCGAGGAGGACGGCCGCCCCGTCCCCTCGGTGGAGCCGGCCCGGCCGGTCGACCTGCCCGTCACGGACCTCCGGACCGAGCCCGCGGAACGCCGGACGGAACTCGCCCTCGACCTCGTCCACTCCGAGATCCTGCGCCCCTTCGACCTGGCCGCCGCCCCGCTGCTGCGCGCGTCGCTGCTGCGGGTCGACGAGGACGAGCACCTCCTGGTGGTGGTCGTCCACCACATCGCGGTCGACGGCTGGTCGATGCCGCTGCTGTGGGACGACCTGTCGGCGATGTACCGGAGCCGGCTGGAAGGCCGCGAGCACGAGCTGCCGCCCTTGCGGATCCAGTACGCGGACTTCGCCCACTGGCAGCGGGCCCGGCTCTCCGGCGACCGCCTGCAGAGCCAACTGGACTACTGGAGCGCACAGTTGTCCGGGCTGTCGCCGCTGGACCTGCCCACCGACCGTCCGCGCGGACCGGTCCGTACGGGCCGGGGCGAGCGGATCACCTTCACGGTGCCCGAGGAACTGGCCGAGCGCCTGCGGCTGCTGGGCCGGCGGCACGGCGCGACGATGTTCATGACCCTGCTGGCCGGGTTCCAGGCCCTGCTCGCCCGCTACAGCGGGCAGTCCGACGTGGCGGTCGGCACGCCGGTCGCGGGCCGCACCCGGCCGGAACTCGACCCGCTGGTGGGCTCGTTCATCAACACCGTGGTCCTGCGCACCGACCTCGCGGACGACCCGGGCTTCGCCGAGCTGCTCGACCGGGTCCGCCGGACCGCCCTGGACGCCTACGCGCACCAGGACGTGCCGTTCGAGCGGCTGGTGCAGGAGCTGCGGCCGGCCCGCGGCCTCGACCGCAACCCGCTGTTCCAGGTGATGGTCGCCGGCCTGTCCGACCCGACCGCCTCCCTCCGGCTGGCCGGGGCGGAGGTCGAACAGCTGGAGGTCGACAACGGCACGGCCAAGGTCGACCTCAGCCTGGTGATCGCCGACCGGCCGAGCGGCCCGGACGGTACGGCAGGCACGAGCGGGACGAGCGGGACGACCGGCACCGTGGCCTTCGACACCGCGCTGTTCGACCGCGCGAGCGTGGAGCGCCTGGTCGGCCACTACCTCCGGCTGCTGGACGCCGCGGCCGACGACCCCGACCGTCCCGTCTCCCGCCTGGACCTGCTCACCGAGGCCGAGCGCGAGGCGCTGCTGGTGGCCGCCAACGCCACCGACGAACCCTTCCCCGCCGACCGCTGCGTGCACGAGCTGGTCGAGGAGCGGGCCCGGCTGACCCCCGACGCGGTGGCGGTCCGCTGCGGAAGCGAGCGACTGACCTACCGGGAACTCGACGGCCGGGCCAACCGGTTGGCCCGGCACCTGCGAGCCCGGGGAGCCCGGCCGGAACGCCTGGTCGGTGTCTGCCTGCCGCGCTCGGCGGAGCTGGTCGTGGCCCTGCTGGCCGTCCTCAAGTCGGGCGCCGCCTACCTGCCGCTCGACCCGGACCTCCCGGCCCAGCGGATGTCGTTCATGCTCGCCGACGCCGACGTGCCGCTGCTGCTCACCCGGCGCTCCCTGGCCGACCGGCTGCCGGAGCACGGCGCCGAGACGGTGTGGCTGGACGCCGAGGCCCCGCTCGTCGCGGCCCTGTCCGAGGACCGGCTGCCGCCGCTCGCGACGCCCGCCGACCTGGCGTACTCGATCTACACCTCCGGTTCGACCGGCCGCCCCAAGGCCGTGCTGGTCCCGCACGAGGGCGTGGTCAACTACCTGGTGGTCCGCGGCCGCCAGCTGGACCTCGACGGGTCCGACGTCGTCGCCTCGGTGGCCTCGATCTCCTTCGACGTCATCGTCCCCCAGGTGCTCATGCCGCTGGCCTGGGGCGCGAGCGTGGTGATCGCCCCGTCGGAGGTCGCGGTCGACGGCCCGCGCCTGACGGAGATGATGCGCGAGTTCGGCGTCACCACGCTCATGGCCACCCCGGCCACCTGGCTCCTGCTGCTGGACGGCGGCTGGCAGGGCGGCCGGTTCCAGGCGATCTGCGTGGGCGAACCGCTCCAGCCCGCCCTGGCCCGGCGGCTCCTCGACCGGGTCTCCACGCTCTGGAACGGCTACGGTCCCACCGAGGCGTCCGTCGGCTGCGTCACCCGGCGGGTGGACGCCGACCGGGACCTCGCCCGGCCGGGCGGGTCCGTGCCGATCGGTCGGCCGCTCGGCAACCTCCGGATCTACCTGCTGGACCCGGCCGGCGCCCCGGTGCCCGTCGGCGTCCCGGGGGAGATCCACATCGGCGGGGTCGGCGTCACCCGCGGGTACGCCAACCGGCCGGGGCTGACCGCCGAGCGCTTCGTGCCCGACCCGTTCGGCGCGGACGGCGGTCGGCTGTACCGGACCGGCGACCTGGCGCGGTACCTGCCGGACGGCAGCCTGGTCTTCCTCGGCCGCACCGACGAGCAGGTGAAGATCCGCGGGTACCGCATCGAGCTGGGCGAGATCGAGGCCGCGCTGTGCGCGCAGCCCGGTGTCGCCAGGGCCGCGGTGACGGTGCGCGGCGGCGGGACGGACGCCGAACTGGCCGGCTACCTGGTGTGGCAGGACCGACCGGGTGACCTGGCGGCCCTGCGGCGCGCCCTGCGCGAGACCCTGCCCGAGTTCATGGTGCCCACGACGCTGACCGCGCTCGACCGGATCCCCCTGACCACCAACGGCAAGGTGGACCGCGCGGCCCTGCCCGAGCCCGCCCGCCACGACCACGCGGCCGGTGCGCTCCCGCCACGGGACCTGCCGGAACTCCTGATGACCAGGATCTGGGAGCGCGTGCTGGGCACCCCGCGGGTCGGCGTCCGGGACGACTTCTTCGCGCTGGGCGGGCACTCCCTGAGGGCGGTCGAGCTGGTGGAGGCCGTCCGGCGGGAGTGGGGGGTGACCGTGCCGCTGAACACGGTGTTCCGCCACCCCACCGTCGAGGGGCTGTGCGCGGAACTGCCCAACGCGGCGCGGGCCCTGCGCCGGCTGGTCGTTCCGCTGGCCGAGGGGGACCGCCGCCGGGCGCCGCTGATCCTGGTGCACCCGCAGAGCGGCGACGTGTGCTCCTTCCTCCACCTGGCCGGACAGCTCACCGAGCACCTCGCCGAATCCCCTCTGGGCGGCCGGCCCGTCTACGGCCTGGAGGCCGTCGGCTACAACACCGACGAGCCGCCCCTGGCCACCGTCGAGGAGCAGGCGCAGCGCTACCTGCGGGAGCTGCGGTCCGTCCTGCCCGACGGCCCGTACCTGCTGGCCGGCTGGTCCTTCGGCGGGCTGGTCGCCTTCGAGCTGGCCCGACTGCTGGAGGAGCAGGGGAACCCCCCGGGGTTCCTCGGGATCATCGACGTCGGAGCGCCCGCGTCCACCGGTGAAGCCGCCGACAGGGAAGGCGGGGACCTCCACGAGCTCGACGAGGAGGCCGCCCTCGCCCTGCTGCTCCACGACGCGGACGGCCGCGAGCACCTTCCCTCGCACGTGCGCACCGAACAACTGCGGCGCATGGCACGGGTGTTCACCGCCAACGGCGCCGCCGCCCGGCGCTACCGGTCGACGGCACGGCTGCGGACACCGATCCACCTGTTCACCAGCGCCGAGACCCACCCCGAACTCGGCGGCCCGGTCGTGGTCCCCGCCCGGTGGCGGGACCGCACCCGGGGGGCGTTGAGCGTCGTCGAGGTCCCCGGCAACCACCACGACATGCTGTCGCCGCCGCACGCCGCCCCCTTCGCCGACGCGCTGTCGGCCGTCCTGGAGGAGCTCGGATGAGCGACGAGAAGGAGCTGCCGCTGTCGTCGGCGCAGTCCGGCATCTGGTTCGCCCACCACCTGCGCCCCGGCAGCCCCGCCTACAACACCGGCGAGTACGTGGACATCCCCGGGCCGATCGACCCGGAGCTGTTCGAGACGGCCGTACGGCGCGTGGTGGACGAGACCGAGTCCCTGCGCGTCCGCCTCACCGACGGCGCCGACGGCCCCCGGCAGGTCGTCACCGCGTCGCCCGACTGGACGATGCACCACGTCGACCTCACCTCGGCACCGGACCCGCTGGGGGAGGCCGAGCGCTGGATGCGCGCTGACCTGTCCACCCCGCTCGGGCTCACCCGGGACCGGCTCTTCCGCCAGGCCCTGTTCGCCGTCGCGCCGGACCGCTTCCTCTGGTACCAGCGCGTCCACCACATCGTGGTCGACGGCTTCAGCATGTCGCTCATCGCGCGCCGCGTCGCCAAGACCTACACCGGACTGGTCGGGGGCCGGGCCGGGGCAGGGCCGGCCTTCGGGCCGCTGAGCGCCCTGCTGGCGCACGACGCCGCCTACCACGCCTCCGAACAGCCCCAGCGGGACCGTGAGTTCTGGGCGTCCCGGCTGGCCGGACGACCGGACCCGGTCAGCCTCGCCAGCCGCTCGGCGCCCGCCTCGGACGGCTTCCTGCGCCGTACCGGCAGCCTCGACGCGCCCACCCTGGCCGCGCTGCGGCGGGCCGCGCGACCCGCCGGGGCGAGCTGGCCCACCGCCTTCACCGCCGCGGTCGCCGCGTACCTCCACCGCCTCAGCGGCGAACGGGACATCGTGCTCAGCATGCCGGTGACCGGGCGCACCGGCTCCGCCGCGCCGGCCGTCCCCGGCATGGTGGCGAACGTGGTGCCGCTGCGGCTGCGCGTCCACCCCGAGCAGGGCCTGTCCGCGCTCGCGCGACAGGTGGCCGAGGAGGTCGCCGCCCAGCGCGGGCACCAGCGCCACCGCAGCGAGGACCTGCGCAGGGAACTGGACCCGGCCCGCTCGGAGCGGGTCCTGTTCGGGCCCGTCGTCAACATCATGTCCTTCTACTACCACCTGGACTTCGCGGGCGTCCGGGCCACCGTGCACAACCTGTCCAACGGGCCGGTCGAGGACCTCTCCTTCTCCGTCTACGACCGCTCCGACGGCACCGAGCCCCGGCTCGACCTCGACGCCAACCCCGCGCTCTACACCGAGGCCGAACTCACCGCCCACCAGCAGCGGTTCCGCCGCTTCCTGGACGCGGTGGCCGCCGACCCGGACCGGCCGATCGGCCGGCCCGACCTCCTCACCCCCGGGGAACGGCACCGGACCGTCGTGGCCGCCAACCGCACCACGCGGCCCCTGCCGCACCCGACGGTGCCGTCGGCCTTCGCGGCCGAGGTCGCGCGCAGGCCCGAGGCGCCCGCCGTGGTGTGCGGCGAAACCACCCTGTCCTACGCGGAGTTGAACGCCCGGGCCAACCGGCTGGCCCACCGGCTCATCGCCCTCGGCGTCCGCTGCGACAGCACCGTGGCCGTGCTCATGGAACGCTCCGTCGACGTGGTGGTGGCGGTCCTGGCGGTCGGCAAGGCCGGCGGCGCCTACGTACCGCTGGACACCCGGGCCCCGGCGGCCCGCCTGCGCCGCGTCCTGGACGACACCGGGGCGGCGGTGCTGCTCACCCACGGGGCCACCCGGGAGCACGCGCCGTCCCTCGGCACCCCCGGGGTCGTCGTCGACGCCGACCCCGGCCTCGCCGACCAGCCGGCCACCGACCCCGTCGTGCCGCTGCGCCCGGACCACCTGGCCTGCGTCCTGTACACCTCGGGCTCCACGGGCACGCCGAAGGGCGTGGCCCTGAGTCACCGCAACGTCATCAGCCTGACCGCGCAAGGCTGTTGGCGTGAGGAGGACGGCCCGCGCGTGCTCGCGCACTCCCCGCACGCCTTCGACGCCTCGACCTACGAGTGGTGGGTGCCGCTGCTCAACGGCGGCCGGGTGGTCGTGGCCCCGCCCGGCGAGCTGGCGCTCGCGGACCTCCACCGGCAGATCGTCGACCACCGGGTCGGCGCGCTCTGGCTGACGGCCGGGCTGTTCCGGGTGTTCGCCGAGGAGTCCCCGGGCACGCTGGCCGGGGTCGGCCAGGTGTGGACCGGCGGCGACATCGTGCCGGCCGACGCGGTCCGGCGCGTCCTGGACCGCTGCCCGGACTCCGTGGTGGTCGCCGGGTACGGCCCGACCGAGGCCACCACGTTCACCACCCGCCGGGTGCTCCGCCCCGGCCACGCCGTGCCCGACGTCGTCCCCCTCGGCCGGCCGGTGGACAACCGGCGGGTGTACGTCCTGGACGAGGCGCTGTCCCCGGTGCCGCCGGGGGTGGCCGGCGTGCTGTACGTCGCCGGCGCGGGCGTGGCGCGCGGGTACCTGAACGACCCCCGCCGGACGGCCGCCCAGTTCGTGCCGTGCCCGTTCGGCGAACCGGGCGAGCGGATGTACCGCACGGGCGACGTGGTCCGCTGGAACGCCGAGGGGGAGCTGGAGTTCCTCGGCCGCGCGGACGAACAGGTCAAGCTCCACGGCTTCCGCATCGAACTCGGCGAGATCGAGGCGGTCCTGGCCGGGCACTCCGCCGTCGCCCAGGCGACCGTGGTCGCCGGCCCGGGCGCCTCCTCCGGCCGGCGTCTGATCGGCTACGTCGTCCCGGCCGGGGCCCCGGGGCCCGACCCGGCGCTCGACCCGGCCTCGGTGCGGGAGCACGCCGCCGCGGCCCTGCCGGACTACATGGTGCCCTCGGCGATCGTCGTGCTCGACGCCTTCCCCCTGACGCCCAGGGGGAAGATCGACCGGGCCGCGCTGCCCGTCCCCGACCCCGAGCCGGCACCGTCCGGGCCCGGGCCGCGCACCCCGGCGGAGCGGACGATGTGCGCGCTGTTCGCCGAGGTGCTCGGCCGGCCCGAGGTGGGCGTCGACGACGGCTTCTTCGCGCTCGGCGGCAACTCCCTGCTCGCGACCCGACTGGTCAACCGGGTGCGGGTGCGGTTCGGCCGGGACCTCACCCTCGGCGCCCTGTTCCAGGCGCCCACCCCGGCGCGCCTGGTCGAAGCCCTGGAGGAGGCCCCGGACGCCGCGGCCGTACCGGTCCTCTCACCCCGTACCCGACCCTGAGCCCCTGAGGGCGATCACAGGAAGCACCTTCGGCATGGTCCACACCCTCTCCCAGCCCGACGACACCCCGGCACCGCCCGCGACACCGGAAGCACCGACCGCCGTAGCGCCGGCGGAGTCCCAGGTCCGCCGGTACTACCGGCTGGTCGACGCCGGCGACGTGCCCGCGCTGGTCGCCCTGTTCACCCCCGACGCCCGCTACCACCGCCCCGGGTACCCGCCCATGGTCGGGCACGCCGAACTGGAGCGCTTCTACCGCGACCAGCGGGTGATCCGCGCCGGCACCCACACCCTGGCCACCGTGGTCACCACCGGCGACGAGGTGGCGGTGCACGGCCTGTTCCGCGGCGTGCTGCACGACGGCGGCGAGGTCGAGCTGCGGTTCGCGGACTTCTTCCGGATGACGCCGCAGGGCCGCATCGCCGCGCGCGACACCTTCTTCCACGTGCCGGCGGTCTGAGGCACAGCCACAACCACAGCCACAGCGGCACCGGCGGCGACCGCCCTCGCGGTCGCGCGTTCACCCCCGACGGGGACACTTCAGCACAGGAAAGCGGGAAGCAGTTGACCCAGACGGTCCTCACCTCCGACATCCCGGCGTTCGTCGGCAGCGGACGGCCACCGTTCGACGCCCGGGCGATCCACGAGCTGGTCGCCGAACAGGCCGAGCGGGCCCCGCACGCGCCCGCCGTCACCTGCGACGGACGGACCCTGACCTACCGGCAGCTCGACGACCGCGCCAACCGGCTCGCCGGGCGGCTGCGGGAGGCCGGACTGGCGCCGGAGGGTGTCGTCGGCGTGCTGGTGCCGCGGTCGCCGGAGCTGATCGTGGCCCTGCTCGCCGTCCTCATCGCGGGCGGGGCGTACCTCGGGCTCGAACCGGACGACCCGGCCGCCCGCCACGCGCTGCTGCTCGAAGACGCCGGCGCGGCCATGGTGATCACCGGGGAGGCCGCGGGGCCCGAGCTGCGGGAGCGGCTGCCCCACGCCGTCGTCACGGTGACGGAGGGCGACCCGGCGCAGGAGCCGGCCACCGGCCCGGCGGCCCCGGCCCGCCCCGGCGACCCGGACCGGCTCGCCTACGTCAGCTACACCTCCGGCTCCACCGGCGAGCCCAAGGGCGTCGGCGTGCCCCACCGGGCGGTCGACCGGCTCGTCCGGGGCGCGGACTGGGTGGACGTCCGCGCCGAGGACGTCTTCTTCCACCTCGCGCCGGTCGCGTTCGACGCCTCCACCTTCGAGATCTGGACCCCGCTCGTCAACGGCTGCCGGCTGGTCCTCTTCCCCCCGGTCGCCATCACCCTGGAGCACGTGGCGCGCGTCGTCCGCGCCGAGCGCGTGACGGTCCTGCTGCTGACCACCGGGCTCCTCCACCAGATGGTGAGCTCCCACCCGGAGGCGTTCGCCGACGTCCGGCACGTCCTCACCGGGGGCGACGTGGCCTCGCCGGGCCACGTCCAGCACCTGCTCGCCCGCTACCCGGAGCTGCTCTTCACCAACGGCTACGGGCCGACCGAGAACACCACGTACACGACCTGCTGGACCAGCAGCACCCTCCCCGAGCTGCGGAGCGTGCCGATCGGCCGCCCGATCAGCGGCACCAGGGTCGCCGTGCTCGACGAGGACCTCAGGCCGGTGCCCGTCGGCGAGTGCGGGGAGCTGTACGTGGCCGGGGCGGGCCTGGCCCGCGGCTACCTGGGCCGCCCGGCCGCGACCGCCGAACGGTTCCTGCCCGACCCGTTCGGCACCGAGCCCGGCGCCCGGATGTACCGGACCGGCGACCTCGTGCGCTGGCTGCCGGACGGCACGCTGGAGTTCGTCGGACGCGCGGACGACCAGGTCAAGGTCCAGGGCTACCGCGCCGAACCGCGCGCCGTCGAGGTCGAGTTGGAACGGCTCCCCGGGGTGCGGCACGCGGTCGTGCTGCCGCAGCCCGACCCGGCGGGCGGCACCCGGCTGCTGGCCTACGTCGTGCCGGCGGAACCCGGCCCGGAGGGCAACGCCGACCTCGGCCGGCGGCTGCGCCACGACCTGCGGGACAGCCTGCCGGACTACCTGATCCCCTGGGCGATCCTGGTCCGTCCCGAGCTGCCGGTGAATCGCAACGGCAAGATCGACCGCCGGGCCCTGCCCACCGCCACCCGGGTCCCGCGCAACGTGCCCAACGAGTTCGTCCCGCCCGTCACCGAGGTGCAGACCCGACTGGCCGACCTGTGGGGCGACGTCCTCGGCATCGAACCGGTCGGCGTCGACGACGACTTCTTCGACCTCGGCGGGCACTCCCTGCTGGCCACCGACCTCCTGGTCGCCACCCAGCGCGAGTTCGACGTGGACCTCCCCGCGCAGACCCTGTACATGTCGCCGACGGTCGCCGAGCTGGCGACGGCCCTCAGCGAGCGGCTGGGGACGGCGGGTCCGGACGGCCGGGCCGATGCGCCAGGCGGCCCGGCCGACGCGGCGGGGGAGGAGCGGCCCCGATGACGACGGTCCCCCCGACCGCGCGCTGCCCGGTCCTCGCCCCGCGGCCGGTCGACCTGATCGACCCCGACCTCTACCACGCGGGCGGGGCGCACGAGGCCTGGCGACGGCTGCGCCGCGAAGCACCGGTGAGCTGGCAGCCGGTCGGCGACATCGGCTTCTGGTCGATCGTCGGCCACGCCGAGGCCAACCGGGTCCTGCGCGACCACGCCACGTTCACCTCCGAACAGGGCACCCTGCTCAACCTCCTCGGCAAGGGCGACCCCGCCGGCGGCCGCCAGATGGCCGCGACCGACCCGCCCCGGCACGCCCACCTGCGCGGCCCGCTCCAGCAGGCCCTGTCGATCAAGACGGTGGAGAACGACCGGGAGGCCATCCGCCGGGTCGTCGTCGACCTGCTCCGGCCGCTGGCCGACGGCGGCCCGTACGACTTCGCCGCCGCCATGGCCACCCTGCCGATGGCGGTCATCGGCACCATGATGGCGCTGCCGCAACAGGACTGGCCGCGGCTGGTCCGGCTCGCCCACGCCTGCATCGCCGCGGACGACCCCGAGTTCCAGCTCGCCGACGGGCCCCAGGCCACCCTGGTGACCGCCCACCGCGAACTGTTCGCCTACTTCCAGGACCTCGTCACCGAGCGCCGGCGCGCACCGGGCGACGACCTGGTCAGCGTGCTGCTCACGATGGAACTGGACGGACGCCGGCTGTCGCCGGGCGAGATCGTGTCCAACTGCTACAGCCTGCTGCTCGGTGCGACCGTCACCACCGCCCAGCCGCCGATCGCGGCGATGGCCGAACTGGCCGGAACCCCGGTCCTGGACGACTGGGCGGCCCACCCGGAGCTGCTCGGCAGCGGCGTGGAGGAGGCGCTGCGCTGGGCCTCGCCCACCCAGCACTTCATGCGCCACACCACCCGCGACGTCGAGGTCCGGGGCGTGCCGATCCCCGCGGGGGACGCGGTCGTCGTCTGGCTGGCGTCGGCCAACCGCGACGAGACCGTGTTCGCCGACCCGTACACCTTCGACATCCGACGGCGGCCCAACAAGCACATCGCCTTCGGCGTCGGCGCGCACTACTGCATCGGCCACACCGTCGCACGGGTGGCCCTGCGGATCCTGTTCGCCGAACTGCTCGGCCGGTTCACGGACTTCGAACTCGCCGGGGCACCGCGACGGATGCGCTCGAACGTCATCGCGGGCTTCACCCACCTGCCGGTCACCGCGCGGACCCGGTAGGGCCCGACACTCTCACCGCAGCCGAACCAGAGAAGAAACCCCACACGGAAGGTCATCAGTGGACGCTCCGACGGCCCGTACCCGCAACAAGTGGTTCCTGCGCGAGCCGTCGCCGGTGGCGCCGGCGCGGCTGTTCTGCCTGCCCTACTCCGGCTGCGGTGCCAGCATGTACCGCCAGTGGCCGTCCTCGGTCGACGGCGTCGAGGTCTGTCCCGTGCAGCTGCCCGGCCGGGAGAACCGGATGCGCGAGCCCGCCCACACCACCTACCAGGCGCTGGCCGACGACCTCTGCGAGGCGCTGCGCCCCTACCTGGACCGGCCCTACGCCCTGTTCGGCCACTGCGGCTCCGCGCTGGCGGCGTACGAGACCGCCGTACGGCTGGTCCAGCGGGGCTGCCCCGCCCCGACCCGGCTGTTCGTCTCCTCCGAGGTCGCGCCGCACGACGGCCCCTACGGCCGCTTCCTCGGCATGAACGACGACGAGCTGGCCGACGAACTGCGCGGGCTCGTCGCGGAGTTGGGCGGCACGCTGGAACCGAGCCTGCTCGCGCTCTACCTCGGCGTCCTGCGCAACGACGTCGACATGAACAAGCGCTACCACGTGGCCGAGCCGGTCCGGCTGCCGTGCCCGGTCACCGCCATCGGCTGGACCGAGGACACGGGCATCGAGCCGTCCCTGATGACCGGCTGGCCGGCCTGCGGCGACACCACCTTCGAACTCCTGGAAGGAGGCCACTACCGCTTCATCGAGGCGCCGGCGGACCTGCTGGCGCTGCTGGTCGCGGACCTGGCGCCCACCCGCTCCCGCACGTCTTGACGGCGGACCCGTCCGACCTCGGACGCGGCGCCCGACGCGACGTCCGAATGCCGCCAGCACACGGACCCTTCCACGGGTGAGGATCGGGACAGCCCGACCGTACGCCGGCCACGGCCCGCCTTCCCGCGGCCCGTGCGCCTGCTCGTCCCCGCCCGTCGAAGGACCTCCCCGTGAACGACGCCCTCTTCGCCGTTGCCGAAGCTGCCACCGCCGAACCTGACACCGCCGCGCAGGCCACCGCGGCACCCGCGCCGGGCCCGGCCTCCCCGGGCCCGGCCGCCCTGCCCGCGCTCGCCCCGGTCGACTGGCAGGACGTACGGGAGCAGCTGGACCGGGACGGGGTGGCGCTCACCGGGCCCCTGCTGTCGCCCGCCCAGTGCCGGGAGCTTGCCGACACCTTCGACGACGACGGCCTGTTCCGCTCCACCGTGGTGATGCAGCGCTACGGCTTCGGCCGCGGCACCTACCGGTACTACGCCGACCCGGCCGCCGTACCGGTCCTGGACGCGCTGCGGGAGCGGCTGTACCCGCCGCTGGCGCGGATCGCCAACCAGTGGGCGGCGCGGCTGGGCGAGCGGACCTTCCCCCTCACCCTCGCCGAGCTGCACGCCGAGTGCGCCGCCGCGGGCCAGCACCGTCCCACCCCGCTGGTCCTGCGCTACGGTCCGGGCGACCACGCCTGCCTGCACCAGGACGTCTACGGCGACCTCGTCTTCCCGCTGCAGGCCACGATCATGCTGGAACGGCCCGGCGAGGACTTCACCGGCGGAGAGAACGTCTTCGTCGAACAGCGGCCCCGCTCGCAGTCCCGCGCGATCGTGGTGCGGCCGCGGCTCGGCCAGGCCCTGGTCTTCCCCGTCCAGCACCGCCCCGTCCAGGGCAGCCGCGGCTACCGGCGCCACCCGATGCGCCACGGCACCAACGCCGTCGAGTCCGGGCGCCGCACCACGCTCGGCGTGATCTTCCACAACGCCCGCTGACCGCGCGCCCGCCCGCTCACCCCCAGGACACCCCGTGAACACCCACGCCCCCGAGACCGTCCCCGACACCGCCGCCGGCAGCGTCCAGGCCGCCGTCCGCGCCCTCGGCACCGCCGACTGGACCGCCCTGACCGCCGAACTCGAAACCCACGGCTGCGCCCCGACGCCCCGCCTGCTCGACCCCGCCCAGTGCCGGGAGCTCGCCGCGCTCTACGACCGGCCCGAACTGTTCCGCACCACCGTCGACATGGCCCGCCACCGCTTCGGCTCCGGCCAGTACCGCTACTTCACCCACGACCTGCCCGAACCCGTCGCCGCCCTGCGCGAGGCCCTCTACCCCCACCTGCTCACCGTCGCCCGCACCTGGGCCGACAAGCTCCGCCGCCCCGCCCCCTGGCCCGACACCCTCGCCGAGTGGACCGCCATGTGCCACGCCGCCGGCCAGGACAAGAGCTCCCAGATCCTGCTGCGCTACGGCCCCGGCGACTGGAACGCCCTGTACCGCGACGTCTTCGGCGACCTCGTCTTCCCCCTCCAGGTGGTCATCGGCCTCGACGCCCACGGCACCGACTACACCGGCGGCGAGTTCCTCCTCGTCGAACAGCGCCCCCGCGCCCAGTCCCGCGGCACCGCCACCGTCGTCCCCCAGGGGCACGGCCTGGTCTTCACCACCCGCGACCGCCCTGTCCCCTCGGCCCGCGGCCACCGCGCCGGCCCCGTCCGCCACGGCGTCAGCACCGTGCGCAGCGGCCGCCGCCACACCCTCGGCCTCGTCTTCCACGACGCCTGAGGCCCCGCCGCCATGGCCGCCACCGGCACACCCGAGCCCACCGCCGACACCGCTGCGCCCACTGTCGGCACCGCCCCGGTCCCGTCCCGCCGCTACACCCTGACCGGACCCGACAACCGCCCCTACTCCAGCACCACGCCCGGCACCCTCGGCGGCCACCGCCGGGGCCGCCTCTACGGCCGCCTCGACTGCCCCTCCGCCCTGCGCACCATCGCCGCCGGCGGCTACGTGCGCCACCGCGTCTTCTTCGCCGACGAGGCCACCGCGATCGCCGCCGCCTACCGGCCCTGCTCGGTGTGCCTGCCCGAGAAGTACCG
The DNA here is from genome assembly GCF_042885595.1 of Kitasatospora sp. NPDC058046. NCBI lineage: Bacteria > Bacillati > Actinomycetota > Actinomycetes > Kitasatosporales > Streptomycetaceae > Kitasatospora > Kitasatospora sp. NPDC058046. Next base: position 203,647 of record NZ_JBHVRS010000017.1, on the reverse strand, counting down.
GCAGTGGAAGACCCGCCGGAAGGACCGCACCCCGTGAACCCCCGCCCCGCACCCGACCGCTCCCCCCTCCTCCCGAACCCGGGCCGACCGCCTACGGCGACCTCCCCGCACCCGCCCCCCACACCGCCCCCGAACTCGCGGCCCTGCTGCGCCTGCTCGCCGAACACCGCCGCCCACCCCTGCACGGCGTCGCGATCGGCCACAGCCGCGACGACGCCTCCCGCGCGGCCGCCGCCGCCTTCGCCGACGCCTGGCAGGCCGCCGGCCATGCCGTCCTGGCCGTCGTCGACTGGCCCGAACAGGCCGCCTCCTGGCTGCGGCCCGCCCACCGCCTCACCGCCCCCGAACCCGACGCCCTCGTCATCGCCGCCGCCCCGCTCGGCTGGGCCCAACTCGCCCGACGCCTGCGCCACAGCACCCCCTGGCGCCCGGACCGCACCTTCGGCTTCGCGTCCCTCGCCGAGCCGGTCGCCGCCGCGCTCGCCGGGCCCGGCGTCCTGGACGGCGTACGCGGCGCGAGCGCGGACGGCGGCACCTGGCGCATCGCCTCCGGCTGGACCGACTCCTTCCCGCCTGCCACCCCGGGCGCCGCCACGTGACGACCACCCCCGCCCTGTTCGGCCCGCCGCCCGCCGGCTACGAGCGCCGCGAGATCGCGCCGGGCGCCGTCCACCTGCCCGGCTGGCTCACCCCCGACCGGCAGCGCGACCTCGTCGCCGCCTGCCGCGCCTGGGCCACCGGGCCCGTCCCGATCCGGCACACCCGGCTGCCGCGCGGCGGCGTCATGTCCGTACAGACCGTGTGCCTGGGCTGGCACTGGCAGCCGTACGCCTACACCCGCACCGCCGACGACGTGAACGGCCGCCGCGTCGCCCGCCTCCCCGACTGGCTCGCCGACCTCGGCCGCCGGGCGGTGGCCGACGCCTACCAGGACCCCGGCCAGGGCGCCGGCTACGAACCCGACGCCGCGCTGGTCAACTTCTACGACGCCGACGCCCGGCTCGGCATGCACCAGGACAAGGACGAGCACTCGCTCGCCCCGGTGGTCTCCCTCAGCATCGGCGACACCTGCCTCTTCCGCTTCGGCAACACCCGTACCCGCAACCGGCCTTGGACCGACCTGACCCTCGCCTCCGGCGACCTGCTCGTCTTCGGCGGCCCCTCCCGCCTCGCGTACCACGCCGTGCCGAAGATCTTCCCCGGTACCGGCGACCCCGCCGTCGGCCCCGCCCGGGGCCGCCTCAACATCACCCTGCGCGTCACCGGACTCACCGACCCCGCCCCCGAGGCGACCGGAGCGGCCCCGGCCGGGGCCGCCCCCGTCGCCTCGCCGGAGTCGGGAACGCGCTACTGACGGGCCCCCACCGCCGCCCCGAGCCCGAGCAGCGCCACCCCGGCCACCCCCGACAGCCCCCGTTGCACCTTGCGCCGCAGCAGGACGCGCTGGATCGCGCCCAGGACCGCGACCACCACGACGTACCAGGCCAGGGCCAGCAGCCAGAACAGCCCGGCCAGGAGCACGTGCTGGGAGAGCTCGGACATGCCGGGCAGCTGGAACTGCGGGAAGAGGGAGAGGTAGAAGGCGGCGACCTTCGGGTTGAGCAGATTGCTCAGCAGGCCCTGGCGGAAGTCCGCCCCGCTGTCCGGCGCCCCGCCACCGCCGCCACGGCCGTGGCCGGCGGGCTGCGCGGCCGTCGCGTCGTCAGCTCCGTCCTCGCGTCGGCCGAGGCGGATGAAGTCGATCAGGGACCGGATGCCCAGGTAGGCGAGGTACAGGGCGCCGGCGATCCGCACGGCGGTGTAGAGCACTTCGGAGCCCGTGAGCAGCGCGGTCAGGCCCGCGACGGCCGCGCCGGCGAGGACCGCGTTGCCGAGCATGATGCCCATCGCGGTCGCGGCCGCGCCCCGGCGGCCGCCCCGTGCCGCGTTCCGCAGCAGGAGCACCAGGTCGGGGCCCGGAACAACGATGATCAGAAGAGAAGCGAGTACGAACGTCAGTAGCTGCGCAGTCATACACCAATCATGGCGCGGTTGAGAAGGGTTTTGGGCAAGTTGGTGAGAACGGCCGGTTCCTCCGTGTCCCGAAGCGTGGCGGTCGTCTGCATTCAGGGGACTTGTCCGTTCGACTGCCGCCGCCGTTCTCATATTCCGTCAGAAACCCTCTCAGCATGTGAGACCGGCGAAATCGGACCATGCGGTCCCTGGTCGATTCGCAGACTTACCGATGTGAATGCCACGAGGCCTTCCGCGCTTGTTAGAGTCGAATCACCCGAAGCAACCCGGGTCTCCGGAGTTCGGTATCCGGAGTCGCACGACTTCTTCGACCCGCACGCGACCGTGATGGAGTGAGATCGCATGAAGTCCCGACTCGACCGCTACGAGGAATTCATCGAGAAGGAGTACCGGGCCGGCCTGACGAAGCCCGACGAGTACTCGCTCGACGACGTCACCCCGGACCTTCGACAGCGTCTCTCCGAAGGGAGGTTCAAGCGCATCGTCTTCACCGGAATGGGCTGCTCGGCCATCGTCTCGGATATCGTCCGCGGCTACTTCACGGAGATCGGCCTGCCCCTCGAAGTGCACGTCGTGAACGACTACGACTTCCGCTTCCTGGCCGCTCCCTCGGTCCTCGAGGACGAGGCGACCCTGTACATCATCAGCTCCTACAGCGGGCACTCGCAGGAGCCGGTCCTCGCCTACCAGCGGCTTCGCGCCGTCCGGGACCAGGTGCTCCTGCTCACCTCCGGCGGCAAACTGGCCGAGCTCGGGCGGGCGGACGGCGCCTCCATCGCCTACTGGCGGCTGCGCGAACCGGACCGCGAGTACCCGCTCTTCCACGTCTCGCAGTACTTCGCCATCCTGATGGACATGTTCCACGAATTCGGGGTGCTGAGCGACGACCACCACGCCCGGCTGGGCGAATTGGCGGGCCTGCTCGAGGCGGATTTCGAGGAGAACGGCCGCGAGGCCGCCCGTCGGATCGCCGACGCGAGCGAGGACGCGAACATCATCATGATCGCGTCCCCGAAATGGCACGAGAGCCTGCTCAAGCTGGCCAAGATGCACTTCAACGAGATGGCCATGGTTCCGACCGCCCGGAACTACTTCCACGAATTCTGCCACAGCGAGGTGGCGACGCTTTCCGACCCGGTGCGGAAGCACAGCACGGTCTGGTTCTCCGACGCGGACGACGACGAGTACACCCTCGCCAAGGGTGAGAACCTGCAGCGTCTGCTGACCGACGACCGACCGGAGAACCGGAACATCCGGTTCTCCCGGGTGCACCTTTCGGAGGGGGACTTCCTCCGGAAGTACTTCACCGCCCTCAACGTGGTGCAGCACGCGGCACTCCGCCTCGGCCGGCACCACGAGACGCGGTCGCGCGACCTCATCTCCGAATCCGCCGGAAACCCCTGGTACCACAGCACCACCATCGAGTCCGAGCTGACGGCGTAACACCCGGACGGAGAGAACGGAGAGGACTGTGGTGGCGGACATGGATGACACCAGTCCGCTGCACCTGTTCGACGTCACAGGCAAGGTGGCCCTGATCACTGGGGCCACCCGCGGGCTAGGCCAGGCCATCGCGGCCGGCCTGGCCCGCGCCGGTGCCAGAGTGATCGTCGCCGGGCGCAGCAGCGAAGCAGCAGACGCGGTCGCCGGCAAACTGGCCGTCGACGGAGGATCCGCCGTCGGTGTCGGGCTGGACGTGACGCGGGAGGCAGAGGTCGAGGACGTCCTCTCCCGTGCGGTGCGCGAGCACGGCGGACTCGACATCGTCGTCAACAACGCCGGCATCATCGACAGGTTCCCGGCCGAGGACTACCCGGCCGAGACCTGGCAGCGCGTCATCGACACCAACCTGACCGGCGCGTTCCTCGTGTCACGCGCCGCCGGGAGGGCCATGCTCCGGCAGGGCAGCGGAAAGATCGTCAACATCGCATCGGTCCTGGCCCACAGCGGTGGCCGCAACGTCGTCGCCTACGCGGCGAGCAAGGGCGCGCTGGTACAGCTCACCCGCTCCTGTGCGGCGGAGTGGGCCGGGCGGGGCGTCCACGTGAACGCGATCGCCGCCGGCTACTTCGAGACGGACCTGACCGCCGGTCTGCGCACGGACGCGCAGCGCAGTGCGGGCCTGCTCACCCGGGTACCCGCCGGCCGTTGGGGCAGGCCCGAGGAGCTCGTCGGGACCGTGCTGTACCTGGCCTCGGAGGCGTCCAGCTACGTCCACGGAGCCGTCATCGAGGCGGACGGTGGATGGACCGCCGCATGAACAGTCACCGCATGAACAGTCAGCGCATGAACACCCACCGGGTGAACACCCACCGACCCCACGACCGGCCCGAACACGGGAGGAGGCACCGATGAAGCCGCACGCGCGGAGGCTCGACGGGTTCCGGCAGTCGACCATCAGGGCCATGACCGAGCGGTGCGTCGCCGTCGGCGGCATCAACCTCGGCCAGGGCCTGTCCCGCACGCCGCCCCCGGACGACCTGCTCGACCACGCGACCGCACACTTCGCGTCCGCCGACCACTCCTACAGCCCCGCCCACGGAGACGCCGTCCTCCGGCAGGCCGTCGCGCGGAAGCTGGCGGAGTACAACGGAGTCCACGTCGACCCGGAGCACGGGGTGGTGGCCACCATCGGCGCCACCGGCGCGTACAACGCGGCGGTACTGGCCCACCTCGACCCGGGAGACGGCCTGCTCCTGCCCGAACCCTTCTACGGCTACCACCGCACCGTGGCGGAGATCCACGGGGTCGTTCCCCAGCCGGTCAGGACGGACGCCCCCGGGTTCCGGATCGACAGGGCGGCCCTGGAGGCGGCCACGACGGACCGCACCAGGGCGATCGTGCTGTGCACACCCGGCAATCCGTCGGGCCACCGGATGCCACCGGACGAGATCGAGGAGGTGGCGCGCTTCGCAGCGGACCGGGACCTGCTGGTGATCACCGACGAGATCTACGAGCACCTCTACTACGGGGACGAACCGCACCGCTCTCCGGCCTCGTTCGACCTGCTGCGCGACCGCACGATCACGGTCTCCGGCCTCTCCAAGACCTACAGCATCCCCGGATGGCGGCTCGGCTACGCCGCCGGACCCCCGGAGCTGATCGCGCCGTTGCGCATCGCCGCCGACGCGCTCTCGGTGTGCGCCCCCACCCCGCTGCAGCAGATCGCCGCACGGGCGTTCACCCTGCCGGACTCCTTCTACGCGCGGACGCGCCAGGACTACCGCCGCAAGCGCGACCGGATCGCCGCGGCGTTCCGCGACGCGGGCCTCGCGACCAACGACCCGGAAGGCGCCTACTACCTCCTGGTGGACGGGACTCCGCTGGGCGGCGACAGCGGCGAGGTCGCGGAGACGATCCTGAGTGCCGCCGGCATCGCCACCATCCCGGCCGACGCGTTCCATCTCGGGCCGGCCCCTTATCCCTACGTCCGTGCGTGCTTCGCCCTGACCGACGCCGACATCCTCCGCGTGGAGGAGCACCTCTCCGAGGTGAAGTGGCCCTGACCGCCGCGGTCATGCCGGCCGGCCGCGGTGAGGCACCGGCGCCCGCCTGCCTCGCCGGCGGCCGGCCGACAGCCGCGATCAGCACGGCCCAACCGGCCCGCCCCTGGCCGGGATTGGCGTACCTCTCCGCCCGCAGTACCGCGGACCCCGGCGTCCGGGCGGTACGCGACCGCTCTCCGGCGACCCCCTCCCTGTGGGCGGTCTGCGTCCACGCCGGCGCATGGCGTGCGCCCGTCGCGCCACGGCATCCGGGCCAGCCCGCGACACCCTGCTCGTGCCGGGAGGTCCCCGTTCCCGGCCTCTGGAACGAGCTTCAGCGGCGTGAGCCGTAGCCCCAGTGGTGGTCCGGGTAGTCGCCGCACGGGTACTGCATCAGCGGGGCCTGCGGGGCGTTGCTGCCGTGGGAGACGGCGAGGCACTGGCGGCTGTTGCCGTTGACGAAGCGGATGCCGTGCGGCCACTTCTCGATCTTCCAGGCCTGCCCGGGGTTGTTCCGGCACGCCGACTGGACGACCTGGGCGGTGGCCTCGGTGCTGGAGTCCTGGACGGAGAGACAGAGGGCGCTGTTGTAGCTGACGATCCGGTAGTAGGTGTCGCCGTCGGCGTCCGTGTAGGCCTGCTGGGTCTGCCAGAAGTGGTCGGGGAAGTCCCCGCAGGGATACTGCTGGACCTGCGCGCCCTCCTCCCGGCTCCCGCCGGGCGTGGCGATGCACTGCAGGCTGTTGTTGTTCCTGATCGCCACCGATCCCGTCGGCGGGACGAGCGGGGTGCCGCCGAGGCGCCCCGGTGCCGGGAACGCGGACGCGGAGGCGGACGCGGCGGCGGTGGGCACCGGGGGCGGCGCGGGTCGGTCGCCCCCGGTCGAGGCCGGAGGGCCGGTGGCTTCCGACAGCGCACGGGGCGGCTCGCCGGGAACCGCCGGACCGGGCTGTGCCGGTGCGCTCCGAACCCCCGCCGCCGGAGCCGGCCCGCCGTCCGGTGGGGGCGCGGTCGACGCCGTGGCCGGACCGTCGCCGGGGGGCCGCGCCGACGGGCTGCCCGCCGGTGGCGCGGACGGTTCGGCGCTCGTACCGGGCGTCGGTGAGGCGTCGGTACTGACCGCCAGGGGGAGCGCGCCGGAGGAGGCGGGAACCGGGCGCAGCTGTACGCCCACCAGCACGCCCGCCAGGACCAGGGCCCCGGCCAGGACCGCCGCCGCGCCGACGGCCGCGCCCGCCCTGACGGCCCGACGCCCCGGCGCCCCGACAGGCTCGGTGGGGTAGAGCGGGTCGACGGGTGGAGGGCCGTCGAACGCCGGGCCCGGCGGGAAGAGGCTGGTCGGGCGATTGTCCGTGACCGGGACCAGCTCACCGCGGACAATCGTAGGGCCGGTCGTGGCCGGGGCCATCCGGGCCACCTCCAGGTACCGGCCGGCCAGGGCCGTGCGTACCGCGAGGAGGTCCGTGTGCAGGCGCCGGAGCACGGGCAGGTGCGCCGGCACCCCGTCGGCCACCGCGGGCTCCGTACCCGGCTGTCGGCCACCGTCGGCCCCGGCCGGCGACTGCTCCTGGTCGACCAGGAGCCCCATGGCGCGTTGCTCCTGCTCCGCGGTCCGCCGTGCGTCGTACGCGCTCTCCCGGATGCGGCGCACCTCGTCCAGGCAGCGCGTCGCCTCCAGCAGCCGGGCCCGCCGCTGCCCCGCGTCGCCCCCGCCGGGCGGCAGCGGCGGGAGGGGGGCCGGCCCGTCCGCTCCGGCGGAGCCCAGTTCACCCCGCAGCTCGGCCACGATGGCGATCAGCACGCGGATCAGTTCCTCCGCCTCCGCCACGCCGGCCTCGGCCTGCTGTTGCGCCTGCCTGGCCAGATCCAGTGCCTGCCGCGCGTCCGACCGCCCTGCCGCGGGCGACGGGAGCCCCCTGGCCGCCAGCCCGGCCCGTTCGTGCAGCTGACCGGCCCGGGCCAGGAGCACCGCCTGGGCCCGGGGGTCCGTCACGCGGTCGTGGATCAGCTGCCGGAGCAGGTGCCACGGGATGTCCTTCTCCGCGGAGCGGTACTCGCTCCAGCTGGTCCTGCCGGCCGGGTACCGGCGCGCGAGTTCGCGGACGGTGAGCCCGGAGGTCACCTCCCGCACCAGCCCGGCCAGGTCGTTCGCCTGCTCGGTCTCGCCCTTGAACCGCCCCTGTGGGCGTCCGGCGCTCCCCATTCCCTGCCCCCTGCCGTGTCCGTGGTCAATCCGGGTTGTCCGCTGTTCACCTGGGCCGCGACCGAGTCTTGTAGATGGACAATCAAATACGCCCGCACTGTGGGAACTCCACCGGGTCTTCGGACAACTTGTCGGAGCCTGCCTGCGACGGGACACGCCGGCCGGGACCTCCGGTGCCGGAGCCGGGGCTGCGCCGTCCCGCGGCGGCGGTCACCCGACGGCCCCGGACTTGGCAACCACCGCACTCGAAGGAGCTCTCGATGATCAGGAAGCAGCTCGCGACGGTCCTCGCGGCCACCGTCCTCGCCGGAGGCTTCGTCGGCCTCTCCGCCGGCGCGGCCCACGCCTCCCCCCGGGTCAACAAGTGCGGGAGCGCGTACGACTTCAAGCGGAGCTGGGACATCACCGACAACTCCAGCGCGGCTCCGGTGGTCGGCTTCATCGACATCTACTACAACAGCGGGAACGGGTACAACTGTGCGATCGCCCGCGGGCGCGACGCGGCCGTCACCGGTCACCACGAGATCTACGTCGCGATTCGGCGCTCCGGAACGGACGGCTGGATCGAGAACGGTGCTGGCAGCAACTACACCCAGTACGCGGGCCCGGTCTACGCGTACGCCAAGGGGGCCTGCATCGACTTCGTCGGTGGGCTGAAGTACAACGAGTTCACGGGGCAAGGGGGTTCGGGCTACGGTTCCAAGCACTGCGGCTGAACCATCGCCGGGCGGCAGGGCCCGTTCGAGCGGGCCGGGCGCCGCCCTCTGACGGGCGCCGGGGAGTCCGCACCACGAACCCCGAGCGCCGCGACCGGGCGGCCGACCGACGACAACGGGGGCGGTCGGCCGCCCGACGTACCACCCGGCGGCGACGCGATCCAGCAACGCACCACCCGCCGCCGGCAGTTCCGCGCGGATCGCGGCAGCGGTCCGCGAACCCCGGCACTCGAAGGAGTTCTCGATGATCAGGAAGCGTCTCGCGACGGTCCTCGCGGCCACGGTCCTCGCCGGAGGTTTCGTCGGCCTCTCCGCCGGCGCGGCCCACGCCTCCGCCCGGGTCAACAAGTGCGGGAGCGCGTACGACTTCAAGCGGAGCTGGGAGATCAACGACATCCACAACGTGGCCGCGGTGGTCGGCTTCATCGACATCTACTACAACAGCGGAAACGGGTACAACTGCGCGATCGCCCGCGGGAACGACGCGGTCGTCAGCGGCCAGCACGAGATCTTCGTCGAGATACGGCGCTCCCGCGACAGCACCTGGATCAAGGACGGTGTCGGCAGCAACTACACCCAGTACGCGGGCCCGGTCTACGCGTACGCCAAGGGGGCCTGCATCGACTTCATCGGGGGGCTGAAGTACAACGAGTTCTCCGGCACCGGTGACACCGGCTACAGCTTCGAGCACTGCGGCTGAGCCGTGGCCGGGCGGCAAGGCCCGCTGGAGCCGGTCCGGCCCGCCCGAGGCCTGCGCGCGTCGGGTGGGGTTATCCCCACCCCGCGCACGCCGGTCGCCACCATGGTTCGTACCCACCGCCGTTCCTAGCCTGGACCCCGTCGCTGACGGACACGATCCACGAGGGATGGCAGCACCATGGCAGCCCGCCACCACCGCCCGGAGTACGAACCGCCCGAGCCTCACGCCCCCGCCCGCCCCGCGATCGGACCGCGCGCGGTGCGGCGCGGCCACGGGCGCGGCGGCGGGGAGGTGCACGCGGTGCGCGGGGTCGACCTCGCGCCGGGCCCCGGCAGCTCCACCGCCGCGCAGGGGGCGGCGGCATGAGCAACGGACTCGCGCGCGCCTCGGTGCGCTTCCGGCCGCCTTCCTTCGCGGGGACCTTCGTCGCCCTGCTGTTCGGCGCGGCGGTCATCATGGGCTGCGGCACCCTGTTGCAGACCGGCATCACCGCGAGCGTGCCCCCGGTGCGCTACGCGCAGGCGTCGGTCGTCGTCGCGGCCGGTCCGGACATCGGGATCGTCCGCAAGGTCAACAAGAAGGAGAAGGCCGTTGACCGGCCGGTGCCCGACCGGCCCCGGGTGGACGCGGCCCTGGCCCAGCGCATCGCCGCCCTGCCCGGTGTCGCCGCGGCCCGTCCCGACACCGCCTTCCCGATCCAACCGGGTCCGGCCGCACCCGGCCTGACCGGGCGCGGGTTCGCGGCGCTCGGCATCGCCGGCGGCGCGGACACCCTGGTCGAGGGCCGCGCCCCCGGCCCGGGCGAAGTGGTCCTGGACGCCGCCACCGCACGGGACGCCCGGCTGGCACCCGGCGCGAGCCTCACCCTGGTCGCACCCGGAGGCAGCAGCACCTACCGGATCTCCGGCCTGGCCGCGCCGCAGAACGCCGGCCCGACGGCCTGGTTCGCCGACGCGGTGGCCGGGCAGCTCTCCGGTCACCCCGGCCGGGCGGACGCCATCGCCGTCCAGCCGAGCGAGGGCGTCGGCGCCAAGGACCTCGCCCGCCGGCTCCGCGAGGCCCTGCGCGACACCGCCGGCCCGCAGGCCTCCGGGGCGTCGCCCACCGGGATCAGGGTGGTCACCGGCGAGGACCGCGGCTCCGTCGAGCAGCCTGGGCTCGGGCAGAGCCGGACGCTGCTGATCGCGATCGGCGGATCCTTCGGCGGCACCGCCACCATGACGGCCGTCTTCGTGGTGGTGTCCACCGTCGCCCTGGCCGTCGGTCAGCGGGCCCGCGAGTTCGCCCTGCTGCGCGCCGTCGGCGCGACCCCCCGCCAGATCCGCCGCACGGTCGCCACCGAGGCGATGCTGGTGGCACCCCTCGCCGGCCTGCTCGGCCTCGCCCCGGGCGTGGCGCTGGCCCGCTGGTGGTTCGACGGACTGGTCTCCCGCGGCGCCGTCCCCGAGGGCGTCGAACTGGACGTCGGAGCGGTCCCCGCGCTCGTCGCCGTCGCCACCTGCTCGCTGGCCGCGCTGGCCGCCGGCTACCTCGCCGCGCACCGTCCCTCCCGCCTGCGCCCCGGCCAGGCGCTCGGAGAGGCCTCGGTGCCGGCCGGACGGGCGGGCGTGGTGCGGGCCCTCCTCGGTCTGGCGGCCGTCGTGGGCGGCGTCGTGCTGGCCGCCGTCGCCGCCGGCCTGAGCGGTGAGAACGCCGCCAACACCGCGCTCGGCGTGGTCATGTGCTTCCTGGTGGCCACCGCCCTGCTCGGCCCCTGGGTGGCCCGGGTCTCCGCCGGAGTGCTCGGCCTGCCGCTGCGGGCGGGCGCGGGCGGCACCGCCGGATCGCTGGCCGCCGACAACGCCCGGGCCGACGCCCGCCGGCTGACCTCCGCGATCACACCCATCGTGATGGTCAGCGCCTTCTGCGGCACCATGCTGTTCATCCAGAGCAGCGTCGGGCACGCCACCGGCGAACAGCTGCGTGCCGGGGTCGTCGCCGACCACGTGCTCGGCTCCACCGGTCGCGGCCTGCCCGCCGCCACCGCCGAACGAGCCGCCGAAGTGCCCGGCGTCGAAGCCGCCGTGGGCGTGCTGCGCACCGGAGCCGTCTACCGCTCCGACGGGAAGCTCCGCTCCGCCAACGCCCTCGGCGTGTCCGGCGATCCGGCGAGGCTGCCCCGGGTCCTCGACCTGGGCGTGCGCAGCGGCTCGCTCGCCGACCTCGCCCGGGGCACGGACACCGTCGCCCTCGACGCGGCCCTCGCCGACAGGCTCGGCCACAGCGTCGGCGACCGCGCCTCCTTCTGGCTCGGCGACGGCACCCAGACACAGCTGACGGTCGTCGCCACCTACGAACGCGGCCTCGGTTTCGGGCAGTTGATCCTGCCCCGGGCCGCCGTCGCCGCACACGCCGCCGTCGCCTACGACAGCCAGGTGCTCGTCGCGGACGCACCCGGCGCCGACCGCGCGGACGTCGCCGCCCGGCTGGCGAAGCTCCCCGCCGAGGCCTCCACCACCGGGGCCGCCACGGTCGTCGGGCTCACGGTGGCCGACCGCGCCGGGTACGTCGCGCAGACCGACCGCAGGCGCGAGGCCGGCGACTGGGCGAACTCCGTGATGGCGGCCGTCCTCGGCGGCTTCGCCGCGATCACCGCCGCCAACACCCTGGTGATGACCGTCCTGGACCGCGGCCGCGAGGTGGCCCTGCTCCGCCTCACCGGCGCCACCCGCCGCCAGATACGCGGCATGATGCGCTGGGAGGCCCTGTTGGTGGCCGTGACCGGGCTGCTGCTCGGCGGCCTCATCGCCTGGATCACCCTGGTCCCGATCGCCCGGGGCCTCGCCGACGCCCCGCCGTACGTCCCGCCCGGCACCGCCCTGCCGCTGGCCGCCGCAGCCGTGGCCCTCTGCCTCGCCGCGACGGCCCTGCCGACCCGCGCCCTGCTGCGCTCCCGCCCGCTCGCGGCGAGCGGCCGGCGGTAGACGGACCGCGGTAGGGGAACCGCCGGACCGGGGGCGGGACGCCCGGCCGTCTGCCGCCGGACGGGTGAACCCTGCGCGGGCCGGTTGGCGCCCCGGCTGCCGCTTCGCCACCATGACGTCCGCGAACCACCGTGCCCGTCCGTCCCACGCCGGCGGCGGGCGGTGACCCGCCCGAGAGCCGCCGGTGCCTGCCGACCGCACCGCAGCCATCCGACGATCCCAGGGGGAACCGTTGCCCCAGACCGAGAACCTCACAACCACTGTCCCCGGAATGCGGCTGGTCCCGATGCACCGCATGGAGCTGCCGCCCGTGGGGCCGCCGCGCCGTGAGCAGCTGCCGAACGGCACTCCGATCTGGCTGCTCACGCGCTACGACGACGTCCGCCGGGCCCTCGTGGACGCCCGGTTCAAGCGGTCGCTGCTGTTCGCCCCGGACGCGCCGCCGCTGAGTGACACGCCCAACCTGGGCAGCGACCGGGACTCGATGTTCCACAAGGACGGGATCGAGCACCACCGGATGCGCCGCGTCTTCCAACGGGCGTTCACCCCCGGCGCGATCGAGCGGTCGCGTCCGTGGGTGACCTCCGTGGTCGACCGGCTGCTGGACGATCTCGTGCGGCTCGGCGCCCCGGCCGATCTGGTCACCGGGTACACCAGGCCGCTGCCGAGCGCGGTGATCGCCAGGATGATGGACCTCCCCGGCGAGGACCTCGGACGCGTCCGGGACTGGACCGAACTCGCCTTCGCCACCGCCGACCGCGACCCCGCCGAAGTCATCCGCGCGATGCGGGAGTTCACCGCGTACGTGGCCGGGCTGCTCGCCGGCCGCCGCCGCGCACCCGGCGACGACCTGGTCAGCGCCATCGTCCGGGCCGCGGACCGGGAGGGTGAGGTGTCCGAGCGCCAACTGGTCAACCTGGTGTGCGGACTGCTCGTCGCCGGACACGAGACCAGCATGACCACGCTGGCCAACGCGGTGCTCTACCTGCTCGCCGAACGCCCCGACACCTGGAGCCGCATCGGCTCGGACGAGGCGGCGGCCGCCCTGGCGGCGGAGCGGCTGCTGCACACCATCCCCCTGGGCGCCAACAAGGAACGCCCCGGAAGCCTCCTTCGTACCGCCGAGGAGGTCGAGCTGGGCGGCGTGACCATCGGCGCCGGCGACATCGTCGCGGCCGACCGCACCACCGCCGGCCGGGACCCCGGCGTTTTCCCACCCGATTCCCTCAGCCGGCTGTTCGACCCGCTGGAAGCCGGCACCCTGGCCTTCGGCGCCGGTCCCCATTTCTGCCCCGGCGCGTGGCTGGCCCGCCTCCAGATGCGGATCGCCCTCCACCGTCTCGCCGCCCGCCTGCCCGGCCTGCGCCTCACCCTGCCGACCACCGGGATCGAATGGCGGCTGGGCACCTCCACCCGCAGCCCCCTGCACCTGCCCGCCACCTGGTGACGAGCCGGCCTGGTGCCGGACCGGCCGCCACCGATGCTCCGGGACAGCCGTCCTCGTGAACACCGGTGTCCCGGAGTCCAGGCGGTCGCCGTCGACGGAGACGGCGACGACCGGTCCACACAGCTCTTGACGATCACGCGGTGGCCGCACCCGCTTCCGGTGAGGGCGACGCAGGAGCGCAGAGTCACACGGAGTGCTGACGGAGGTACTGCTCGATCACGTCGGCGCCGCGTGTGACTCCACCGCTTCGCAGGATGGCTTGGCGCATTCCCGCAAGGCTGACGCGTACTGCCGGGTCTGAGGCGACCCTGTCGATCGCCGCCCGCAGTGCTTCGGCGCTCACCATGTCGGCGTCCAGGCATTCGCCGAGCCCGAGTTCCCCCAGGCGCCCGGCGTTGGCAGCCTGCTCGGGTGTCCGCGGGACGGCGACGAGGCCGACCTCGTAATGCAGCGCCTCCATAACGGAGTTAATCCCGGCGTGCGATACGAAGGCGGTGGCATGGCGGAGTACCGCCAGTTGCGGGAACCGCGACCGGACGTCCACCCGGCTCGGGATGGCGCCGAGTACGGCGGCATCCGTATCGCCCACGGTCATCGCCAGCTGCCAGGGCCCGTCGGCGATGGCGTCGATGCAGGCGCGGTAGAACTCCGGGCGACCGTTGAAGACGGTGCCCAGTGAGACATACAGCAGTGGCGCGTCGGGGTCGGGCGGCGACCAGTGCTCGGTCTGCTCGCGACTGCCCATCGAGGGGCCGACGAAGTGAAAACGTTCGTCGAAGCTGTCAGCGGCCGGCTGGAACTCTCGCGGGACGAACACGAGGTTGAGCCCGTCCGCCATCGTCATGGTGTCGGCGACACCGAGCGGGACGCCGTACTCGGTGGAGAAGGCCTCACAGTCAGCGGCGAGCAAGGCCATCGCCGGATCGCCGGTGTCGAGCCCTGCGGTCAACTGCCGGTCCAGTGAGTACGCCTCGTTCGAGGCGAGGTGAGGGAAGCACTGCACGGCGGGGATCCCCAGCCTCCTGGCGATGGTCCGGGCAGGCCAGTTCGTCGTGTCGTAACAGATTGCGTCCACCGGCTCCGAGGCACAGTACTTCTGCAACACCGGGTAGGTCGCGCGCATCGCCGCGAAGTAGTGGCGTAACCAGCCGGCCACGGCCTCTGGGCCGATCTTCGATGGTGGTGTGAACGGCTCCAGCGGCGGCAGTTCCAACCAGCGTGCGCCGGCACTGGTGACCGCGGCGGCGTGGCCTGCTCCGGTGGCGTAGTCCACCTGGTGCCCGCGCCGTACGAGTTCCTCGACCAACGGCACCATTGGATTGATGTGTCCATGTCCGGCTAGAGTCATGAAGAGTAACTTCTTCGGCACGGGGACACCCTGGCAGCACCAGCGCCGCAACGCCATCGAGATTCGCGACTCGCCGCAGCCACCGGCGGCGATGATGCCCGGGCCGCCGTCGAGCCCCGCAGTTCGACGTCCTCACCGCCGGCGACCCCCGATACGCCGTTGGATCGGTCATCCGCGCTCTTTTCGTACGACTTTTCGGAGTGGACGGTCAATTGCGAGAGCGGCGTATTCATCTTTCCTGCGCGGATCCATTTCAGGAATCCGGTCGATAGCACATCACGGCGGCTGGATGTCAATTCGTCGGCGGCTTCGTCACGCTTACGGATTACCACGAGACATCTGGCCCCGATGTTTCGTGGAACGATGCGACGGTACTGAAAAATGACGGACCGGCAGGGGAAGGAAAAGAACCATGGGAGCCTCTCGCGGCGGACCGATCGAATCCGGGCGGAGCACCCTGCTGTGACCGTCACCGTGGAGCAGACGCTGCACCACCAGACCGGTGCCGGGCTGCCGGTGCCGTTCGCCGTCGCCGGGACGGGGGTGCACCTGCCGCCGGCCGTCGTGACCAACGAGCAGCTCACCCGCACCCTGGACACCAGCGACGAGTGGATCACCAGCCGCACCGGGATCCGTGAGCGCCGGCGGCTGGCCCCGGACCTGGCGACCTCCGACATGTGCGTCGCCGCGGCCCATCCGGCCCTGGAGGCCGCCGGGGTCGGGCCTGCCCAGCTGGACGCGGTCATCGTCGCCTCCTACACCGGGGACCAGCCGCTCCTGTCGACCGCGTTGATCGTCAAGGACGCCCTCGGTGCCCACCGCGCCCTGTCCCTGGACGTCACCCAGGCGGCCTGTGCCTCCGGCGTCCAGGCCGTGCTGATCGCCGCCCACCTCCTGCAGAACCCCTCCATCAGCACCGTCCTGCTGCTCGCGGCCGACTGCGCCTCCAGGGTCACCGATCCGACCGACCGCACCGCCGGGGTGTTCTTCGGAGACGCCGCGGCGGCCGTGGTGCTCACCCGCACCGACCAGGCCGGAGCGGGGCTGCTCTCCTACGACCTGGGCTCCCAACTCTCCTACGGCGTCCAGATCCCCGCCGGGGGATCCCGGCTGCCCACCACGGCGGCCACCGTCGCCGGCGGGGAGCACTATCTGCGGATGGACGGCCGCGCCGTCTGGAACACCGCCACCACCCGCCTGCCCGAGAGCATCGCGAGCGCCGCGCACCGGGCCGGTGTGCCGGTCGACCGGATCCGGTACTTCTTCCTGCACCAGGCCAACCTGAACATCCTCACCGAGACCATGACCGCCCTGGGCGTTCCCCGCGAGCGCGTCCCCGTCACGGTCGAGCGGCTGGGCAACACCGGGTCGGCCGGGCTGTTCACCGCGCTCCACGCCACCGTGGCCGAAGGCGCCCTGCTCCCGGGGGACACCTATGTGCTGTCGGGGATCGGTGCGGGATTCCAGTGGGGAACCCTCTGCCTCCGGCACGCCTGACCGGCCACAGCGAGGGGGTCAACCGAGTGCGTTCTTGTGGACGACGCCGTCCTTGACGATCAGTCGCAGGTTGCGGTCGGGGTCGGCGAGGACGGACAGGTCGGTGGTCGGGTCGCCGTCGACGACCAGGAGGTCGGCCCAGGCTCCCGGCGCGATGACGCCGAGCGGCGCGGCACGGTAGGGGTCCCGGCGGCCGGACAGGCGGAACAGCTCGGCGTTGCCGGAGGTGGCCGTCCGCAGGGCCTCGACCGGGCCGAGGTGGCCGCCGAGCCGGACGAGCATCTCGTTCTGCCGGTGCGTCTTCCCGGGGTCGAAGACCAGGTCGGTGCCGAAGGCCAGCCGCACGCCGTGCCGCACCGCCCAGCCGATGGTGCGGGCGACGCCTTCGCAGACCTCGCGGTTCTTGCGGGCGCTGTCCGGGGAGGCGTAGTGGTGGTCGTCGACCTCGAACGGCTGGGTGCTCAGCCAGACGCCCTGCTCCGCGAGGTGGCGGACGGTGTCCTCGTCGAGGAGGTGCCCGTGTTCGACGCAGCGCACCCCGGCCCGTACCGCGCGGCGGACGCCTTCGGAGGTGTAGACGTGCACGGTCACGTAGGTGCCCCAGTCGGAGGCCGCGGCGACGGCGGCCTCCAGCTCGGCCGGGGTGAACTGCAGGACGTCCAGCGGGTCGAACTCGGAGCTGACGCCGCCGCCGGCCATCAGCTTGATCTGGGTGGCGCCCTTCCTGAGCTGTTCGCGCACCGCGGCGAGCACCCGTTCCGGCCCGTCGGCCACTCGGGTGAACCCGAGCTGCTCGCTCCTGGCCGGCGGCCCGCCCAGGGCGGTGGGGGCGTCGTGGACCGTCCCGAAGTCGCCATGGCCGGAGGTCTGGGAGACGGCCGCCTGGCTCGGGTAGATCCGCGGGCCGGGGAACAGCCCGCGGTCCAGCACCCGCCGCAGTGGCTCGGTGTCGCCGGCCATGTCCCGCACCGTGGTGAAGCCGCGCATCAGCATGGAGCGGGCCGCGGCCAGGGCCTGGTAGTAGACGGTGCCGGTCGGCGCGAGCTGGAGCTCGGCCATGGTGCCGCCGGCCGCGAACAGGTGGACGTGGGCGTCGGTGAGCCCGGGGATGAGGGTGCGGCCTCCGCCGTCGAGCACCGTCGCGCCACCCGGGGGACCGGACGGGAAGGGACGGCCCAGCACCACCTCCGCGATCCTGTCCCGCTCCACCCGGACGTACCCCGGCGCCGCCTCGGCTCCGGTTCCGTCGAAGACGCGCACGTTCGTCACCAGCAGCCCGGCACCCGCTTCGTCGACACCCATGCCGCCATCTTCGGCCGGTCACGGAGCCGGGACCAGAGGGCCGGACGGATCGGGTCGGTCCGGTGGTGCCCGGCCGGCAGCCGACCGGCCCGGCCCCGGGTGCGTCCGGGGCCCGGAATGCCGGACTGTGGGGGAGTTGATCAGGGTGAGGGCACGAGTGGGCGGGAAAGAGAAGGCCAGGGGGCAGTTGTCGGACGCGCTGCTGTCGCGGAGGGCCGATGCGACGGGACGGACGAATGGCGAACTCCCTGCTCGCAGTGGTGAGCCGGGACTGGATCGGGGCGCCGGTCGCGCTGGCGGTGGCGGCAGCGGGCGGCGGCCTCCTCGCGGTGGGGGCGGCCTGGTCGGTGGCGCTCGCTGGCCTGGCGCTGGCCGTCGGGGTGGTGCTGGCGGCCGGGGCCGTTCGGCACCTGGTGCTGGTGGCCCGGGAGGCGCGGGCGCATCCGCCGCCGGGGCGGTTGGTGGACGTGGGCGGTCACCGGATGCACGTCCTCGCCGAGGGGCGGGCCGGGGCGGGGCCGACGGTGGTCTGGATGCCCGGCGGGCACGCCCCCGGCGAGGACCTCCGGGAACTGCACACGATGCTGTCGGCCCAGGCCCGGTCGGTGCTGGTCGACCGCCCGGGGACGGGCTGGAGCGACGTCGGGCCCTTCCCCCGGACGACGGCCGCCGAGGCGGCGGAGCTGCCGGCGGCGCTGGAGGCGGCGGGGGAGCGGGCACCCTTCGTGTTCGTCGGCCACTCCTTCGGCGGGCTGCTGGTCGCGAACGTGGCCAGGCGCCGGCCGGACCTGGTGGCGGGGCTCGTCCTGCTGGACCCGACCCCCCTGGAGGTCATCGCCTTCGCGCCGCCCAACGGGCAGCTCGCGGCGCTGCGCCGGGGCGTCCTGCTGGCGGCGGTGCGGCAGCTGTTCGGCGCGCACCGGGGCCCCGGCGGCCGGACCGGGCCGTGCTGCGCCGCCGCGTCGATCTTCGCCGAGCTGTCGCCGTCCGGGCTGGCACAGGTGGGCTGGGACACCGTGGTGTACGACGGGGACCTCGGGGACCTGCCGCTGGTGCTGGTGGTACCGCGGGACCTGATCGGCGGCGAGGCGGTGCTGGCCGCCGCCCGGGACGCGGTCGAGGCCGAGCGGATCAGCCGCTTCTACCTCCGCAGCAGGGTCCGCTACCTGGCGGCGTCGACGGCGTCGAGGCTGGTGTACACACCGGCGGGGACGGGTCACGACTTCCCGCACGAGGCGCCCGAGTTCGTGGTCGGCGTGGTCGGGGACCTGGTGCGCGAGCTGCCCGCGATCAGCCCATGACCGTCCGCGCGGAGTCCGTCCGGACCGGGCGCCGGCGGGAGAAGGCGCCCAGGTCGACCACGGTGCCGGCGTGGTCGCAGCGGAAGTGCACCGGGTCGCCGTCGTGGTCGTGCCCGGCCTCGACCCGGTCGATCAGGGTGGCGAGGTAGCGGCCCACCAGCGGGGCGTTCTTGAACTGGTTGCCGCTGGTGCCCATCGCGACGTAGTAGCCGTCGAGGGCGGTGCGGTCGTAGATCGGGGTCCAGTCGTCGGCGACGTCGTACACGCCCGCCGCGCCGAGGGGCCGGTTGGGGACCCGGAGCGCCGGGAACCGGCGCGCCGCCCGGGTCACCTGGGTGCGGAAGCGCCGGGCGGTGGGGCGGGGATCGGCCCCGTCCGGGTCGTCGATCCACTCGTGCGGGTCGCAGTCCGGCTCGGTCCCGCCGACCAGGAGCTGCCCGCCGGGGGCCGTGCGGACGTAGGTGCCGACGTCGAGGTCGGCGACCAGGGGGAAGGGGTCGGCGGTCCGGACGTCCGGTGCGGGGACCTGGTGGACCTCCTCGCGCAGCGGACGCACACCGATCGTGAAGTCGTCGCCGACGCCCGCCAGCCGGTTGAGGCCGCCCGACCACGGGCCGGCGGCGTTGACCACGACCGGTGCGGCGATCCGCGAGCCGTCGGCCAGGCGGACGCCGGTGACCCGGTCCGCGTGCCGGTCGACGGCCACCACGGTGTGGTGGAGGAGGAGTCGGGTGCCCAGCCCGGCCGCGGCGTCGGCGAGGTTCCGGGCGGCGAGCTGGGGGTCGTCGACGTACCCGGCGTCCGGGGTGAACAGGGCGCCGAGTTCGCCGGACGGGTCGGCGAAGAAGGCGTCGTCGTCCACCGGCTTCGGCGGCCAGTACCGTCCGGGGTCGATCCCGGGAAGGCGCTTGCGCAGCGCCGGGGCGTCCCACCGCTCGTACGGGACGCCGGCGCGCTCGAACAGGGCGGCGGTCTCGGAGGGTTCGACCTCGGGGGAGTCGAGCAGCACGGCGCCGGTGCGGTGGAAGGCGGCGAGCGGGCGGGGGCCGGTGAGCCGCAGGTGGTCGGGCCAGGACGTCCAGAGGTGCTGCGCCTCCCAGGCGGTGGCGACGCTCGCGAAGGTGGAGTAGTTGAAGCGGATGATCGCGCTGGAGGCGCTGGTGGACCCGTGGCCGACGGCGCCCGCCTTGTCCACGACGACCACCTGCCGCCCGGCGCGCGCGAGTTCGAGGGCGACGGCGGCGCCGATCACCCCGGCTCCGACGACCACGGCGTCCGGTCGAACGTCGGTCATGGCGGCCCCTCCCCGGGCGGCGGCGTGCGCAGGCTCGGCACGGCGGCGAGTAGCGTCCGAGTGTACGGGTGCCGCGGGGCGCGCAGGAGGGTTGCGGTGGGGGCGGTTTCCACGATCCGGCCGTGCCGCATGACCGCCACCGCGTCGGAGACGTGGCAGACCGCCGGCAGGTTGTGGCCGATGAACAGCATGGACAGGCCGAGGCGTTGCTGGAGTTCCCGGATCGTGTTGAGGACGGAGGCCTGCACCGAGACGTCGAGCGACGAGGTGATCTCGTCGGCGATCAGCAGGCCGGGTTCGACGGCCAGGGCGCGGGCGATGGCGACCCGTTGGCGCTGCCCGCCGGAGAGCCGGCGCGGCAGCCGGTCGGCGAGCCGCGGGTCCAGGCCGACGAGGCCGAGCAGTTCGGTGACGCGTTCGGCGCGGGCGGGCCGGTCGAGCCGGCGGAAGACGGTGGCCGCCTCGACGAGCGTCTGGCGGACCGTCATCCGCGGGTCGAGCGCGGTGTCCGGGTCCTGGAGGACGACCTGGACCAGGCGGCCGAGCCGGCGGCGGTCGCGGACGGTGCGGGTGCGGGCCTCCCGGCCGTCGAGCAGGACCCGGCCGGCGTGCACGGGGGTGAGGCCGACGATCGCGCGGGCCAGGCTCGACTTGCCGGAGCCGGACTCGCCCACGAGCCCGAGCGTCGTACCGGACGGGACCTCCAGCGAGACGCCGTCCACGGCGGTGACCGGGCCGCGCGGGCCGGGGTGGCGGACGGTGAGGCCGGTCACCTGGAGTTCGGTCATGACGCGGCCACCGCCTCCGGGTCCGCCGCCACCGGTACCGGGGACCAGCACGCGACCCGGTGGCCGGCGTCGAGGTCCTCCAGCGGCGGGGCCTGCTCGGCGCAGTGGTCCCGGCGGCGCGGGCAGCGGGGCTCGAACGCGCACCCCGGGGCGGGCAGCAGCGGGTCGGGCGGTGCGCCGTCGACGGTCCGCAGCGGCCGGTCGCGGTCGGCGGTGAGCTCCGGGACCGAGGCGACCAGGGCCCGGGTGTAGGGGTGCCGGGCGCCGTCGGCGAGGCGGTCGGCGGGCAGGGCCTCGACGATGGTGCCCGCGTACATCACCAGGACGCGTTCGCAGAACTCCCCGACGAGCGCGACGTCGTGGCTGATGAACAGGATCGCGGCGCCGGTGTCCCGCCGGATCTCGGACAGCAGCCCGGTGATCTGCCGCTGCACGGTGACGTCGAGCGCGGTGGTCGGCTCGTCGGCGATGATCAGGCCGGGCCGCACCATCAGCCCGGAGGCGATCATCACGCGCTGGCGCTGGCCGCCGGAGAGCTGGTGGGGGCGGGAGCGCAGCAGCGCCGGGGAGAGGGCGACCCGGCGCAGCGCGTCGGCGGCCTCCGCGGCGGCCCGGGCACGGCTCGCGCCCCGGTGGGCCCGGACGGTCTCGGTGAGCTGGGTGGCGATCCGCAGGGACGGGTTGAGCGCCGAGGCCGGGTTCTGGAAGATCACCGCCAGGCCCGTCGCGAGGTGCCGGTCCCGTTCCTTCGGGGGCAGGGCGGCGAGGTCGGCCCCGAGCAGCCGCAGGGTGCGCCGGGGCGCCCGGGCACCGTACGGCAGCAGGTCGGCGACGGCGAGCGCGGTGAGCGACTTGCCCGACCCCGACTCGCCGACGAGCCCGACGGTCTCGCCCGGCCGCAGGGCGAGGCTGACGCCGCGCACCGGCCGGATCACGCCGTCAGGGGTGGGGAGTTCGATGTGGAGGTCCTCGACCTGGAGTACCAGGCCGTCCTCGGCGTGGCCGCTCGCGGCGGGCGTCGGTACGGGCGTGCGCGGCGCCGGGCCGCGCCGGGCGACGCTCCCGGCCAGGACCTCGCCGAGCAGTTGGAAGGTCAGGGCCGCGTAGAGGATGGCCAGACCGGGTGCGAGGGCGGGCAGCGGCTCGGCGTAGACGCGGTCGAGCCCCTGGTTGAGCAGCTGCCCCCAGTCGTAGCCGGGTGGTTGGACGCCCAGGCCGAGGAAGCTCAGCCCGGAGAGCGCGACCAGGGAGGTCCCCGCCGCCGTGGTGGTGGCCAGGAGCAGCGGCTCGGCGATGTTGGGCAGGACGTGCCGCCACAGCAGCCGCAGGCGGCGCAGGCCGAGGACCCGGGCCGCGGCCAGGTGGTCGGTGCCCGCCACCCCGGCGGCGAGGGTCTGGGCGAGCCGGGCGAAGCCGGGGACGCCCGCGGCCGCGAGGGCCAGCATCGCCCCGGCGGCGCCCGCGCCGAACACGACCGCGAGGAACATCGCGACCAGGAGCGCCGGGAAGGCGAGCAGGAGGTTGACCAGTCCGGCGGTCAGCCGGCGGGCGCGCCGGCCGAGCACGGCGGTGGAGGCCCCGAGCAGGACCCCCGCGCTCGCGCCGAGCAGGATGGCCGCCAGCGCGAGCAGCAGGGAGGGCCGGGTGGCCGCCAGGACCCGGGCGAGCAGGTCCCGGCCGAGGTTGTCGGTGCCGAACGGGTGCCCCGCAGACGGCCCCTGGAGCACCGCCGAGGGGTCCGGGCGGTCGGCCGCCGCGCCCCAGACCAGCGGTCCGACCAGCGCGAGCAGGACGAGCGAGGCCAGCATGACGGCGGTGACCCAGGCCATGGGCGAGCGCCGGAGGCCGGACGGAAGGCTCATGGTCACATCTCCCTGATCGCCGAGCGGGGGTCGAGCACGGCGAGCAGCACGTCGACCAGGAGGCCAGCGAGCAGCACGGTGGTGCCCAGCACCAGCACCATCGCCTGGACCACCGGGTAGTCCTGGGCGACCACGGACTGCGCCATGGCGGAGCCGATGCCGGGCCAGGCGAAGACCTTCTCGACCAGCACGGTGCCGGCGATCAGGCCGGGCAGCAGGCTCCCGGCGACGGTGAGCGCGGCGGTGGCCGTGTTCGGTGCCGCGTGCCGCAGGTAGTACCGCGCGGGGGACAGCCGTTTGCTCCGGGCGGTGCGCAGGTAGTCCTCGTCCAGCACCTTCAGCGCCTCCACCCGGACGATGCGCAGCAGGACGGCGGTGGGCGCGAGGGAGAGGGCGAGGACCGGCAGGACGAAGGACTCGACACCCGCCGCACCGGCCACCGGGAGGAGTTGGAGGCCGACGGCCAGCAGCGCGGTGAGTCCGGCGGCCAGGACGAAGTCCGGGACCCCGGTCAGGCCGGCGGTGACGGCGGTGAACGCCAGCTCGGTGCGCGGGCGGCGGCCGTCGCGGGTGCGGACGGCGGCCAGCAGGCCGCCGGGCAGGGCGACGGCGAGGGTGGCCAGGAAGGCCAGCCCGGCGATCTCCAGGGTGGCCGGCAGCCGGGTGCGGACCAGTTCCGCGACCGGTGTCCCGGTGGTCAGCGAGGTGCCGAGGTCGCCGTGCAGGAGGCCGCCGAGGTAGTGCCGGTACTGGGACAGGAACGGCGCGTCGAGCCCGAGGCTGTGTCTGCGGGCGGCGACCAGGGCGGGGGCGGCGTCGACGCCGAGCGCGGCGCGGACCGGGTCGCCGGGGACGAGGCGGATCATCGCGAACGAGGCGGTGAGGACGACCGCGAGGGAGAGCAGCAGCCGGACGGTGCGGCGGCCGAGGAACACGGTCCAGGGGTGCCGCAGCAGTCGGGGTACGGACATGGTGGCCCCGGTCACTGGTGGAGGCGGATGCTGGTGGGGACGAGCTGGCCGCCGAAGGTGGTGGTGAACGTGGTGCGGTGGCCGTACACGCCGCTGCGGCCGTCGGCGATCGGCAGGGCGTCGGCCGCGCGGAAGAGCGCGGCGGCGGCCCGGTTCCAGGTGCCGCAGCCCGTCGTGTCGGTCTCCCGGAGGGCCTGGGCGACCAGGGCGTCGTACTCGGGGTTGCGCACGCCCGCGAAGTTGAGGCCCTGGGCGGGGGTGGGGCCGGAGAAGAAGGGGATGAAGCCGACCGGCAGCGCGAAGCCCGGCGAGGTGCCGACCACCACGTCGAAGTCGGCGCTCTGGTACATGGCGTTGACGAGGGCGGGCAGGCTCTCGGTGACCAGGTCGACCCGCGCGCCGAGCGCCGTCCACTGCCGGGCCATCAGCTCGGCGACGGAGGTGAGGGTCGGGCCGAGGTCGGGGCTGGTGATCAGGCGGAGCCGTAGGGCCCGGCCGTCCTTGGTCAGCGGGCCGCCGGGGGAGCGGGTCCAGCCGGCCGCGCGCAGGGCCTGGGCGCCGTCTTGTGCGGGCAGGTTGGCGTCGGCGAGGTCGGCGTGGCAGACGGCGCCCGGGGCGCCGAGGTCGCCGGCGGGGCGGCCGGTGCCGCCGACCGCGACGTTGGCGAGCCCCTGCCGGTCGAGGGCGGAGACCAGGGCGCGGCGCAGCGCCGGGTCGGCGAGGGCCCGGCCGGGGCGCTGGTTGAAGAAGGTCAGCCCGACCACGGTGGCCACGTCGGTGACGGCCAGGCCGTGGCCGGTGAGCCGGGCGCGGTCGGGACCGTTCACGTTCGCGATGTCGACGCCGCCGGTGAGCAGCAGGTTCGCCGCGGTGGAGGCCTGGGGGACGACGGCGATGACGATGCGCGCGGGGAGGCCGGGCGCCGCGGTGGTCGCCCCGGCGGGCCCCCAGGTGTAGCCGTCGCGGACGGTGAACTCGTAGGGCCCGCCGGGGGTGTAGCGGGTGAGCACGTAGGGGCCGGTGCCCTGGGTGGTGCGGTCCAGCGACCGGGGGTGGTCGAGGCCGGCCGGGCAGACGATCGGCAGCAGGCCGATGCTGCGGGTGAGGAACGGGAAGGGAGCGGTGGTGGTCGCCGACACCGTGCCGGTCGTGTCGTCGGCGCTCGCGGTGAACGGCACGTTCGGCAGGACGGTCTGGGCGCCGGCGAGCTGGTTGGCCGGGTCGCCCGCGTAGCTGAGGGCCCGGGCGACGGCGGAGGCGGTGAGGGGCGTGCCGTCGGAGCAGGTGACGCCCGGGCGGAGGGTGAAGTCGGCCGTGGTGGCGGTGGCCTGCCAGGACGCGGCCAGGCCGGTGACCAGGGTGCCGTCGGGGGCGACGTTCACCAGGGAGTCGTAGGCGTAGCGGGCCTGGGAGGCGCCGAAGGTGGAGTACGGGTCGAAGCTCGGGGTCTCGCCGGCCGCCGCGATCCGGACGGTCCCGCGGTCCACCAGGGGGGTGCTCGTCGAGGACGTGGCAGCGCTGCCGCAGCCGCTGAGCGCGAGCGCGGCAGCGGTCAGGGCGGCCGCGAGGGCGGCTGGCAGGGGGCGACGGAGCATGGCGTCATGGTGCCACCGGGCCTTGGCGATGGCGAGTCAACTCACCTGGGGGAAAGGCGTGTTCGATTCAAGGGGCGCAGTGCTCCCGCCTTGTGGGGAGCGGTGGGCGCCGGGGCGCGGGGCGCGGCGGCGGCGTGCCCCTGGTTCACTCTTTCGAGGGGTGTCGGGGCCTGTAGGCCGTCGGCCGGGTGACCTGGCCGTCCGCCATCGCCACACTGTGTCGACATGACGACGAACGATCCGGGCCGTGAGGTCGGCCACCTGGCGGACCGCTACTGGGAGTTCCTGCTGGAGCGGGAGCCGTTGCTGCGGGTCCGCCAGGGGCTCCCGGTCGAGGCGCTGCCGGGGGCGTCGCTCGCCGAGTCCGAGGAGCGGGAGCGGTTCGCGGCCGGTGTGCTGGAGCGGATGCGGCCGCTGGACGGCGCGGAGCTGTCCGGTGCCGATGCCGACACCGCGGCCGTCCTCGTGGCGCTGGCGGAACAGGAGTTGCGCGCCCACCGGTGGTACTGGCTGACGCCCGCCGCCACGCCGTACCGGCTCTTCCCGCTGTCGCTGTACGTCGATGCGGTCCTGGGTGCCTTCCGCTTCGCCGAACCAGCCGACGGTGAACGGTACGTGGCGCTGGTGCACGACCTCGCGCGGGTGGTCGGCTCGATCGGTGACAAGGTGGCCGGCCAGGCCGCGCGCGGCTTCCGGGTGCCGGCGGCGGCCCTGGCCGGGGTGCGGGCCACGGTCGAGGGCCTGCGGTCCTCCGCCGGGCGCCGGGTCACGGTGGCGGACGACCGGCTCGGTGGGCTCGGGCCGGCCGGGCGCGGACGCCTCCGGGACGGTGTCCGGCGGCTGGTGGAGGCGGAGTTGGCGCCGGCCTTCGACCGGCTGCTCGGGTGCGTCGACGACCCGGCGTACCCGGGAGGGGCGCCGCGGGACGTCGGGTGGGCGCACTACGAGGGCGGCGAGGAGGCCTACCGGGACTTCGTCCGGACCCACACCGGGAGCGACACCGGTCCTGAGCGGCTGCACGAGCTCGGCCGCGACCAGTGCCGCGAACTGGCCGAGCGGATGCGGGAGGTGCGCGCGGCCCTCGGCTTCCACGGCACCGAGGCGGAGTTCCACGAGCGGCTGCGGACCGAGCCCCGCTTGTACGCCCGGACGCCCGAGGAGGTCGAGGCCCGGTTCCGCGGCCACCTCGACCGGCTGGAGCCGCGGCTGCCGCAGTGGTTCGCCGTCCTGCCCGCCGCCCCGTACGGGCTGGCCCGGCTGGACCCGGCGCTGGAGCCGGGGATGACCTTCGGGTACTACGAGGTCCCGACCGCGGCCAGTGCGGTCGGGCGCTACCGCTACAACGGCTCGGACCTGGACCGGCGGTCCCTGATCGGCTCGGCCTCCCTGATCTACCACGAGCTGGCGCCCGGGCACCACTTCCACCTCGCCCGGCAGGCGGAGGACGCCGCGCTGCCGCGACTGCGCCGCGAGGCGGCGGAGTTCGGCGCGTTCAACGAGGGCTGGGCCGAGTACGCGGCGGGGCTCGGCTGGGAGATGGGCCTCTACGAGGACCCGTGGGACGCGTACGGGCGTCTCGCGCAGGAGCGGTTCACCGCGCAGCGGCTGGTCGTCGACACCGGGCTCAACCTCGGGACGATGGACCTGGCGGGGGCGCGGGACTTCATGCGCGCCAACTCCACGGAGGAGGACGGCCAGATCGCCTCGGACCTGTTGCGGTACTCGACGGATCTGCCGGGGCAGGCGCTCTCCTACCGCGCGGGCTACCTGGAGTTCGTCCGGCTGCGGGCGGAGGCGGAGGCCGGCCGGGGTGCCGGGTTCGACGTGCGGGCCTTCCACGAGGCGGTGCTGGGAGGTGGCGCGCTGCCGTTCCCCGCCCTGCGCCGGCGGGTCACGCGGGAGCTGAAGGTCGTAGCCGATCAATAAATATTACTATCTGACAAATTGCTTGGCGTACATACAAGCGATCGTTCTGGGTTATGTTCAGATTGCACTCGCACGAGTGAATCCCCTTGGGAGCATTTGGTTTTGGTGAGCTCGACTCGACTACGGTGACGGAGGATCGGGCGGTGGACCCCATCGGCGAGGAGTTTCGGTTCCGCGGGAAATCCGCGAGGGGAACCGGTCATCCCGCGAGGCGGGTACGTCCGTCCGTTCTGCTGTGTGCGCTCCGGAGTCCGAAGCGCCCGGATCCCCTGTCATCCGTCTGCGTAGAGAGATGGGAACACCATGCCGCCCGTAGTTCCGCCGTTCCTGATCGGTCTCGTCGTCGCGCCGCTGGCCAAGCGCCTCCTCAAGCCACTGGTGCGCGGTGTCGTCAAGACGTCCGTCGGCATCGTCATGGAGGTGAAGAAGGCCGCCCACGAGGCCGGCGAGAACATCCACGACCTCGCGGCCGAGGTGGCCGCCGACGTGGTGGCGGCCCAGGTCGCCTCCGGTGAGGGCCACCGCGCCGCGGAGGCCACTGCCCCGTTCGAAGAGAAGGCCGGGGCGACCGCCCCGGGCGACGCCGAGGCGAGGGCGCCGAAGATTCGCGCGAACGCCGGTGCCGGAAAGGCACACTGACGCACCATCATGTCCTGACCCGCCGCCTGGACGCACACCGCGATCGAACTCGCGCGCCGTGTCCACGCGGCGGTCGGCCGAGGGCCTTCCGGCCGCATCGGCCGCCCGTTCAGAATTCCGCTCCGTCGCGGTGTTCCGTCATGCCCGATGGCGGATCGTTCGCGACCTCTGCAAACAGGTGATCGTACACATGCCATCTCTGCTGGGTGCCGCGGCCGGATTCCGCTCCGTGGATCCGGACGTGAGCCCGCGCTCGGTCATTCCGGGCCGCCAGCGCTGGGACGTCAAGCTGGTCCTCGGACGGCCGAGGACGGCCGAAGTCCTCGCGGCGGCGCTGCGTCGCGTCCCCGGGATCACCGAGGCGCAGGCGAACCCGATCACCGGTGGGGTCCTCGTCCGGCACGAACCGCTGCTGCCCGCCGCGGATGTCGGCCGGATCCTGCGCCGGGTGGTCGCCCGGGTCGCGGAGGGTCCGGTCAGGACCGCCCCGCCGGCGGCGGCCCGGCCCGCCGCCGGACCGGGGGCGCGGCCGGACCGCGTTCCCGTCCTGCGCCCCGTCCTCGCCGTGGGCGGCGGGGCGGCGGCCGGCCTCGCGCTGATCCGCGGGTCGGCGCTGAGCAGGCAGCTGGTGGCACTCGGCGGGGTCGCCGTCGCGACGGTCGCCGTCGTCCGGACGGCATGGCGTCGAGCGGTCGAGCGGACCAGGGAGCTGTCCGGGTCCGGCAGCGGCCGGCATCCGCTGCGGGAGGTCGTCGGGCCGCACCGCCGGCGCCTCTACCGGGCCTCCGCGCTCTCGGTCGCCTGCCAGGTCTCGGAGATGGCGCTCGGCACCTTCCTCGGCTGGACCGCCCTGGTCCTCATCAAGGGCGAGGCCGCGCCGCTGGTCCGCTTCGGCCTGACCACCGCCACCGCCCAACTCTGGGGCCTGGCAGGGCTGGTGACCGTCGCCTGCGCCGCCGTGGCAGGCCTCTCGTGCGCCTCGAACCTCCAGTGGCGCGGGCTCGGCCAGGACATCGAGCACGACTGGCGGAGCCGCACCTACGCCCATGTGCAGCACCTCGAACTGGGGCAGCTGGAAGGCGAGCGGACCAGCCGGATCGCCGGCGTGCTCACCGACGACGTCCGGCAGCTGGGCAGCTTCTTCGCCACCTCGGCCAACGACGTGCTGCAACTGGGCACCAGCCTGGCCCTGTTGGTGCCGGCGTTCCTGCTGCTGGCCCCGCAGATCGCCTGGATCGCGTTCCTGCCGATCCCGGTCATCGCCTGGCTGTCGCTCCGCTACCAGGACAGGGCCGCGACCGACTACGCCGTCTCCGGCGAGCGCCGGGCCAGGCTGCACAGCCAGCTGGTGAACACCCTGGAGGCCGGCGCCACGGTCAAGAGCTTCTGCACCGAGGACTACGAGGCCCAGCGCATCGACCGGCTCAGCGGGGAAGCCCAGGAGAGCAACCGGCAGACCGACCGGGGCACGATCCGGCACGCCGAGGTCGTCCGGGTCTGCACGACGAGTTCGATGGCCGGCACCCTGCTGCTCGGCGGCCGCTCGGTGCTCGACGGCACCCTGCGGTTCGAGGTGTTCAGCCCGCTGATCGGGCTGCCCCAGATGGTGATGCTGCGGATGAACCGGCTCGGCGGCATCGTCGACCAGTACCAGCGCACGCTCGCCGCCTACGACCGGGTCCACCGGCTGGAGGCCCTGCCCGCCGAGACCGAGGGCACCGGGGGAGCGCTCGACGTCGCGACGGTGAAGGGCGAGATCGTCCTCGACGGCGTGACCTTCGCCTACCCCGGACGGCCGCCGGTCCTGGAGGACCTCTCGCTGACCATCCCCGCCGGGCAGGTCACCGCCCTCGTCGGCGCCACCGGCTCCGGCAAGACGACCGTCGCCAAGCTGCTGATGCGCTTCCAGGACGCGGAGTCCGGCAGCGTGCTGCTCGACGGTCGGGACGTGCGCGACCTGCGCCGGCGCGACCTGCGCCACGCGATCGGGTTCGTCGCCCAGGACGCCTTCCTCTTCGACGGCACCATCGCCGACAACATCCGCTACGGCAGTTTCGGCGCCTCGGACGAGGCCCTGGTGGAGGCGGCCACGATGGCCGAGGCCCACGCCTTCATCGCGACGCTGCCGGACGGCTACGACACGGTGATCGGCGAACGCGGCGCCGCCCTCTCGGGCGGCCAGCGGCAGCGGATCGCCCTGGCCCGGGCGATCCTCAAGGACTCGCCGGTCGTCGTCCTCGACGAGGCCACCTCGGCCGTCGACAACGAGACCGAGGCCGCCATCCAGCGCACGCTCCGGGTCTTCGCGGCCGACCGCACGATGGTCGTGATCGCCCACCGGCTCTCCACCGTCCGCCACGCGGACCGGATCTACGTCATGGACAAGGGCGGTGTCGTGGCCGAACAGGGCACCCACGACGAACTCATCGCCCGGCACGGACTCTACGCATCCCTCTGGCAACTCCAGGCCGGCGAACTCGCCGCCTGACCGCACCAGGCCGCTCCGCTCGCCGACAGCGTGATGCCACCGACCAGGCCGCTCCGCTCGCCGACAGCGTGATGCCACCGACCAGGCCGCTCCGCTCGCCGACAGCGTGATGCCACCGACCAGGCCGCTCCGCCCGCCGACAGCGTGACGCCACCGCAGTCGGCGCGTCCTGCGCGCCTGCCCGCCCACACTCTTCCGGAGGTCTTCCCATGTCCCGTCGCGACGGCGACGTCCTTCCCCTGACCGGGGCCCAGCGCGAGATCTGGCTCGCCGAACAACGCTCCCGCACACCGATCCCCGGCTACCGCGTCGGCGAGTGCCTGGAGATCCACGGGCCGGTGGACCCGGAGCTGTTCGAGACGGCGCTGCGCCGGGTGGTCGACGAGGTCGACGCCCTGCACGTGACCTTCGTCGACGATGGCGAGGGCCCGCGCCAGGTCCTCCGCGAGACCTGGGACTGGGCACCGGCCCACCTGGACCTCAGCGGGGAGCCCGAACCCCGCGCGGCGGCCCTGGAGTGGATGGAGCGGGACCTGCTGCGCCCGCTGGACCTCGCGCGCGACCAGCTGTTCGGCCACGCGCTGATCCGGCTGTCGCCGACCGAGTACCTCTGGTACCTGAACTACCACCACGTGGTGCTGGACGCGATCAGCAGCTCGATGGTCCGCGGGCGGGTCGGCGAGGTGTACTCGGCGCTGGCCGACGGCGGCCCGGTGCCGCCGTCCCCGTTCGGCCCGCTGCGGGACCTGGTCGACAGCGACGCCGCCTACCGCGCGTCGGCGGACTTCACCGCCGACCGCGACTACTGGACGGAACGATTCGCCGACCGGCCGGAACCGACCCGGCTGACCCGCACGGCCCCGACCGACCCGGACCGCGCGCTCCGGCTGGCCGAGGAGCGGGAACTGCGGCGCCCGGACGCGCTGCGCGCCGCGGCGGCGAGGACCGGCGTCCGCTGGTCCCGCCTGGTGGTCGCGGCGGCGGCGCTCTACGCGCACCGGCTGACCGGAACGCGGGACGTGGTGCTCGCCCTCCCCGTCACGGCCCGGCGGTCCGCCGACCGCGACCTGACGGCGGTGCCCGGCACGATGTCCAACGTGGTGCCCCTGCGGCTGACCGTACGACCGGACATGCCGTGGGGCGACCTCGTCGCCCAGGCGGCGCGGGAGGTCGAGGCGGCCGTCGCGCACGAGCGGTACCGCAGCGAGGACCTGCTGCGGGACCTCGGGGCCCCCGGCAGCATCGGGACGGCGTTCCCGCTGATCGTCAACATCATGGCGTTCAACTCCCGGCCGACCTTCGCCGGGCACCCCGCCTCCGTGCACCACTTCGTGTCGGGGTCGACCAGCGACCTGGCCGTCTGGCTGTTCGACTACCGGGACGGCAACCCGCCGCTGCTCAGGCTGCACGGCTCGCCCGAGGCGTACGGCGCGGACGACCTCGCCGCCCACCAGCGGCGGCTGATCGCCCTGCTCGACGCCGTCGCGGACTGCGACCCGGACGAGCCGCTGAGCCGGATCGACCTGCTCACCGCCGAGGAGCACCGCGAGGTGGCCGCCCTCGGCACCGGGCCGACGGCGGAGCTCCCGGCCGAGACCCTGCCGGAGCTGTTCCGCAAGCACGCGCGGGCCACGCCGGACGCCGTCGCGGTGGTGGGGCCGGAAGCGTCGCTGACGTACGGGGAGCTGGACGCGCGGGCGAACCGGCTGGCGCACGCCCTGGTCGCCCGGGGCGCCGGGCCGGAGCGGCTGGTGGCGGTGGCGCTGCCGAGGTCGGCCGAGCTGGTCGTGGCGATCCTCGCGGTGCTGAAGACCGGGGCGGCCTACGTCCCGGTCGATCCCGAGTACCCGGCCGCCCGGATCGCCCACCTGCTCGACGACGCCCGCCCGGCCCTGGTGGTGACCGACACCCTCAGCGCGGGGCGGCTGCCGGGGGAGGGCTCCGTCGACCGGCTGGTCCTCGACGACCCGGCGACGGCCGACCTGGTGAACGACCAGTCGCCGGCCGACCCGATGGCGGCCGTCGACCCGGGCCACCCGGCGTACGTCATCCACACCTCCGGCTCCACCGGCCGGCCCAAGGGCGTGGCGCCGACCCACGGCGGCCTGCTCAACCTGCTCACCGACCTCCGGCAGGTCCACCTCCTGCCGGTGACGGGCGACCGGCCGCGGCGGCGGGTGGCCCTGACCACGTCGGTGTCCTTCGACGCCTCGTGGAACCAGCTGCTCGCCCTGTTCGCGGGCCACGAGCTGCACGTCCTGGACCACGAGACCTGGACCGACCCCGACGCCTTCGTCGGCTACGCGGCGCGCCACGGGCTGGACTACGTCGAGGCCACCCCGTCCTACCTCCAGGTCCTGGTCGCCCACGGGCTCCTGGCCGACGGGAACCGGCGCCCGGCGCTGGTCGCGGCCGGCGGCGAGGCCGTCCCGGAGCGGCTGTGGGCGGAACTGCGGGCGGCGGACGGGGTGTCCTGCCTCAACCTCTACGGACCGTCCGAGTGCACCGTCAACCCGGTGGTCGCCTCCGTGGGGTCGAGCCCGCTCCCGGTCATCGGCCGGCCCGCCACCAACGTCCGGCTCCACGTGCTCGACGGCGCCCTGCGGCCGCTGCCGGCCGGCACGCCCGGCGAGCTGTACATCGCCGGGCCCGGCCTGGCCCGCGGCTACCTGAACCGGCCGGGCCTCACCGTCGGGCGGTTCGTCGCCGATCCGTACGGTCCGGCCGGCTCGCGCATGTACCGCACCGGCGACCTGGTGCGCTGGAACGCCGAGGGGCAGCTGGAGTTCCTCGGGCGCACCGACGACCAGGTCAAGGTCCGCGGCTTCCGGGTGGAGCTCGGCGAGGTCGAGGCCGTCCTCGCCGAGCACCCGCTGGTCGCCGGGGCCGCCGCCGTGGTGCGCACCGAGGACGAGCCCCGGCTGGTCGCCTACGCCGTCGCCGAGCCCGGCGCCACGGTCACCGACACCGCCCTGCGCGAACACCTCCGGGAGCGGCTGCCCAAGCACATGGTGCCCTCGGCCTTCGTGCTGCTGGACGCCCTGCCCCTGACGCCGAACGGGAAGCTCGACCGGCGGGCCCTCCCCGCGCCCGACCGGCAGCCCGCCGACCGGGGCCGCGCACCGCGCACCGCGACCGAGCAGCTGCTCGCCGGGCTGTTCGCCGAGGTGCTCGGCGTACCGGAGGCCGGCGCCGACGACGACTTCTTCGACCTCGGCGGGCACTCCCTGCTGGCCACCCGGCTGGTCGCCCGGGCCCGGTCGGTGCTGGGCGTGGAGCTGGGGCTGCGCGACCTGTTCGACGCCCCGACGGTGGCGGGACTGGCCGCGGCGGTGGACGTCGCGGGCCGGGCCCGCCCGGCACTCGGGCGGCGCGAGCGGCCCGCGGCCGTCCCGCTGTCCTTCGCGCAGCGCCGGCTGTGGTTCCTGCACCGCATGGAGGGCCCGAGCGCCACATACAACATCCCGCTGGCGCTGCGGCTGTCCGGAACCCTCGACCAGCAGGCCCTGGACGCCGCCCTGGCGGACCTGGTCGAGCGGCACGAGAGCCTGCGCACCGTCTTCCCGGTGGTCGACGGCGTGCCGTGCCAGCGGGTCCTGGAGGCCGACGAGGCCCGGCCGGGGCTGCGGGTGACCGAGGCCGGCGGGCGCGAGCTGCCGGACCTGCTGGGAGAGGCGGCGCGGTACGGCTTCGAGCTCGCGGAGGAGCCGCCGCTGCGCGCCGAGCTCTTCCGGCTCGGCGACGAGGAACACGTGCTGCTGCTGGTGGTGCACCACATCGCCGGTGACGGCTGGTCGGCGGGGCCGCTCCTGCGGGACCTGCGGACCGCCTACGCGGCCCGCACCGGGGGTGCGAAGCCGCAGTGGTCGCCACTGCCCGTCCAGTACGCCGACTACGCCCTCTGGCAGCGGGAGCTGCTCGGCGACGGCGCCGACCCGGACAGCCTGCTCAGCGGCCAGCTCGCCTACTGGCGGGAGCGGTTGGCGGACCTGCCCGAGCAGGTGGAGCTGCCCTTCGACCGGTCCCGCCCGGCGGTGATGTCCTACCGGGGCGCCCACCTGCCGGTGCGGATCGACGCCGAGCTGCACCAGGGCCTGCGCGAGCTCGCCCGCGACGGCGGTGCCAGCCTGTTCATGGTGCTCCAGGCCGGGCTGGCCGCCCTCCTGGGCAAGCTCGGCGCGGGCAGCGACGTCCCGATCGGCACCCCGATCGCCGGCCGCACCGACGAGGCCCTGGACGACCTGGTCGGCTTCTTCGTCAACACCTTGGTGCTGCGCACCGACCTCTCCGGAGACCCGTCCTTCACCGAACTGCTGGGCCGGGTGCGCTCCGACGCGCTGGCCGCGTACGCCCACCAGGACGTGCCGTTCGAGCACCTGGTGGAGGCGCTGAACCCCACCCGGACCCTGGCGCACCACCCGCTGTTCCAGACCATGCTCGCCCTGCAGAACGCGCCGCTCGACACCGTCGACCTGCCCGGGCTGCGGGTGACGACCGACCTGGTGCACACCGGGACGGCCAAGTGCGACCTGACCTTCATCCTGGCCGAACAGCCCGAGGGCCTCTCGGGCGTCCTGGAGTACAGCACCGACCTGTTCGACGAGGCCACCGCGGCGGGCATCGTCGACCGGTGGCTGCGGCTGCTGCGCGCCGTCGTCGCCGACCCGGGCCGACGGATCGGCCGGGTGGACGTGCTGTCCGCCGAGGAGCTCCGCGCGCTGCTCCCGGCCCGTACCGAGAAGGAGGACGCGCCAGGCAGCAGCCTGACCGCGCTCTTCGAGCGGCAGGTCCGGGCCGACCCGGCCGCCGTCGCCCTCATGGACGGTGAAGCAACCTTCTCCTACGGCGAGTTGAACGCCCGAGCCAACCGGCTCGCGCACGCGCTCATCGACCGGGGCGTGGGCCCGGAGCAACTGGTGGCCCTGGCCCTGCCGCGCTCGGCGGAGCTGGTCGTGGCCGTCCTCGCGGTGCTCAAGGCCGGCGGCGCCTACGTGCCGGTGGACCCGACGTATCCGGCGGCCCGGATCTCCTACCTGCTCCAGGACACCCGGCCCGCGCTGCTCGTCACCACGAGCGCTGTCGGCGAGCTGCCGGGGGCGGACCACCTGGACCGGCTGCTGCTGGACTCCGCCGACCTGGACGGGCGGCCGGACACCGACCCGGGGGTCGCCGTCGACCCCGGCCACCCGGCGTACGTCATCTACACCTCCGGCTCCACCGGCAACCCCAAGGGCGTCGTGGTCCCGCACCGCAACGTGGTGCGCCTGTTCCGGACGACGGAGGAGCTGTTCGGCTTCACCGCCGACGACGCCTGGACGCTCTTCCACTCCTACGCCTTCGACTTCTCCGTCTGGGAGCTGTGGGGCCCGCTGCTGCACGGCGGCCGCCTCGTGGTCGTGGACCACGAGACCAGCCGCTCGCCCGGCCGCTTCCTGGAACTCCTCGCCCGCGAGCGGGTGACCGTCCTCAACCAGACGCCGTCCGCCTTCTACCAGCTGATGCAGTCGGACGCCGAGCAGCCGCGTGAACTCGCCCTGCGCACCGTCGTGTTCGGCGGCGAGGCACTGGAGCACGCCCGGCTGGCGAGC
This sequence comes from Kitasatospora sp. NPDC058046, assembly GCF_042885595.1. Classification (NCBI taxonomy): domain Bacteria; kingdom Bacillati; phylum Actinomycetota; class Actinomycetes; order Kitasatosporales; family Streptomycetaceae; genus Kitasatospora; species Kitasatospora sp. NPDC058046. The sequence continues at coordinate 167,521 of NZ_JBHVRS010000017.1, read as the reverse complement.
TGGTACGAGCGGCACCCGGAGGACGCGCCGCGGCTGGTCAACATGTACGGCATCACCGAGACCACCGTGCACGTCACCCACGCCGCGCTCGACCCCGCCGGCACCGGCGCCGGCGGGATCGGCGCGGCCCTCCCGGACCTGCGGACGTACGTGCTCGACGACGGCCTGCGGCCGGTGGCCCCGGGCGTGCCCGGCGAGCTGTACGTCGCGGGCCCCGGCCTGGCGCGCGGCTACCTGAACCGGCCCGGCCTGACCGCCGGGCGGTTCGTCGCGGACCCGTTCGGACCGGCCGGGTCGCGGATGTACCGCAGCGGTGACGTGGTGCGCCGCGCGGCCGACGGCGGCCTGAGCTACGTCGGCCGGGCTGACCAGCAGGTGAAGGTGCGCGGCTTCCGGATCGAACTCGGCGAGGTCGAGGCGGCGCTGGCCGCACACCCCGGCGTCGCCCAGGTCGCCGTCCTCGCCCGGCAGGACCGCGCCGACGACACCCGGCTGGTCGCCTACCTGGTAACGGCCCCGGGCGCCGAACCGCGCCCGGCCGAGCTGCGCGAGCACCTCGCCGAGCGGCTGCCGGAGCACATGGTGCCCTCGGCGTTCGTCGCGCTGGACGCGCTGCCGCTGACCGCCAACGGCAAGCTGGACCACCGGGCCCTGCCCGCCCCCGACCTCGCCCCGGCGTCGGCCGGCCGCGCCCCGCGCACCCCGCAGGAGCAGGTGCTCTGCGAGCTGTTCGCCGAGGTCCTGGGCGTGGCGTCGGCCGGCGTCGAGGACGGTTTCTTCGACCTCGGCGGGCACTCCCTGCTCGCCACCCGCCTGGCCGCCCGGATCCGCGCGACGCTCGGCGTGGAGATGCCGCTGCGCACCCTGTTCGAGGCGCCGACCCCGGCCGCCCTGGCCGCCGCCCTGGTGGCGGCCGGACCGGCGCAGACCGCCCTGGTGCGGCGCGAGCGCCCCGAGGCGGTCCCGCTGTCCTTCGCGCAGCGGCGCCTCTGGTTCCTGCACCAGCTGGAGGGCGCCGGCGCGAACTACCACATCGCCCTGGCCTGGCGCCTGTCCGGGGAGCTGGACCGGCGGGCGCTGGAGGCCGCCCTGGCAGACGTGGTCGGACGGCACGAGAGCCTGCGGACCGTCTTCCCGGTCGTCGACGGCGTCCCGCACCAGCGGGTACTGGACGTCGTGGCGGCCCGCCCGCGGCTGCTCGTGAGCCGGACCACGGAGGCCGGGCTGTCCACCCTGATGGCGGCGGCGAAGGACCGGCCGTTCGACCTGGCGGCCGATGCGCCGCTGCGGGTCGAGCTGTTCGAACTGGCGCCGGACGAGCACGTGTTCCAGCTGGTGCTCCACCACATCGCGGGTGACGGCTGGTCGCTGGGCCCGCTCACGCAGGACCTGACCGCCGCCTACGCGGCGCGCTGCCGCGGCGGGGCACCGCGGTGGGAGGGCCTGCCGGTCCAGTACGCCGACTACACCCTGTGGCAGCACGAGCTGCTCGGCGACTCCACCGACCCGGACAGCCCGTTCGCCCGCCAGGCGGCCTACTGGACACGGCAGTTGGCCGGCCTCCCGGAGCGGATCCAGCTGCCCGCCGACCGGCCCCGCCCGGCCGTCGCCTCGCACCGGGGCGGCTTCGTGCACGCCGGACTGGACGCCGAGCTGCACCGTGCGCTGCGCGCGCTCGCCCGCGAGCACGGCACCAGTCTCTTCATGGTCCTCCAGGCCGGCCTGGCGGCGCTGCTGAGCAAGCTCGGCGCGGGCGACGACATCCCGGTCGGCAGCCCGGTCGCCGGCCGGACCGACCAGGCGCTGGACGAGCTGGTCGGCTACTTCGTCAACACCCTGGTCTTCCGCACCGACACCTCGGGCGATCCGACCTTCGCCGAACTGCTGGACCGGGTCCGGGACACCTCGCTGGCCGGGTACGCCCACCAGGACCTGCCGTTCGAGCACCTGGTCGAAGCCCTCAACCCGGTGCGCTCGCTGGCGCACCACCCGCTGTTCCAGGTCATGCTGGTGCTGCAGAACGCGCCCCGGGCCGACTTCGCGCCGCCCGGACTGCACGTCGACGACATGCCGTTGACGACGACCACCGCCAAGCTCGACCTGATCTTCACCCTGTCCGAGCGGCAGGCGCCGGACGGTTCCCCGGAGGGGATCGACGGGCTCGTCGAGTACGCCGGCGACCTCTACGACCCGGCCACCGTCGAGACGATGTTCGGGCGCCTGGAGCGGCTGCTCCGCGCCGTGGTCGCCGACCCGCGGCGGCGGCTCAGCCGGTACGGCCTGCTCTCCGCCGAGGAGCACGGCGACCTGGCGGCCCTGGGCACCGGACCGGAGGTGGAGCTCCCGGCCGCGAGCGTGCCGGAGCTGTTCCGGGCGCAGGTGCGGGCGACGCCGGACCAGGTGGCGCTGGTGAGCGGGGACGTCTCGCTGACGTACGAGGAGCTGGACGCGCGGGCGAACCGGCTGGCGCACGCCCTGATCGCCCGGGGCGCGAGGCCGGAGCGCCTGGTGGCGGTCGCCCTGCCGAGGTCGGCCGAACTGGTCGTGGCGATCCTCGCCGTGCTGCGGACCGGGGCGGCCTACGTCCCGGTCGATCCCGAGTACCCGGCCGCGCGGATAGGGCACATGCTGGACGACGCAGGCCCGGTCCTGGTGGTGACCGACGCCCGGACCCGGGACGGGCTGCCGGAAGCCGGTCCGGCCGGGTGGCTGGTGCTCGACGACCCGGCGACGGCCGCCCTGGTGGCCGACTGCCCGGCGACGGACCCGCTGGTCGCCATCGACCCGGGGCACCCGGCCTACGTGATCTACACCTCCGGTTCCACCGGCAGGCCCAAGGGCGTGCTGTCGACCCACGGCGGCCTGCTCAACCTCTTCGTCAGCCAGCGTCCGCTGCTGTTCCCCCGGGGGACGAAGGAGCGGCTGCGCATCGGGCTGACCACCTCGGTGTCGTTCGACGCCTCCTGCGACCAGCTGTCCAGCCTGTACGCGGGCCACGAACTGCACGTCCTGGACGAGGCGACCTGGTCCGACCCGGACGCCTTCGTCGACTACGTCAGGCGCGCCGGGCTGGACTATGTCAACGCCACCCCGTCCTACCTGCACGAGCTCGTCGCCCGGGGACTCCTGGACGACCCGGAGCGCCGGCCCTCGGTGGTCTCGATGGGCGGGGAGGCCGTTCCGGACCAGCTGTGGGAGCGGCTGCGGGCCGTCGAGGGCGTGTCCTGCCTGAACTACTACGGGCCGTCCGAATGCACGGTGGACGCCGTCGTCGCACCGCTGGGATCGAGTCCGCGCCCGGTGATCGGCCGGCCGCTCGGGGGCCTCCGGCTGTACGTCCTCGACGGCACGCTGCGCCCGGTGCCCGCGGGCGTGGCGGGCGAGCTGTACCTCGCCGGGGCGGGCCTGGCCCGCGGCTACCTGAACCGGCCGGGCCTCACCGCCGGCCGCTTCGTGGCGGACCCGTTCGGTCCGAGCGGCACGCGCATGTACCGCACCGGCGACCTGGTCCGCTGGGGCGCCGACCGGAACCTGGAGTTCCTCGGCCGGACCGACGACCAGGTCAAGGTGCGCGGCTTCCGGATCGAACTCGGCGAGGTCGAGGCGGCGTTGGCGGAACACCCGCAGGTCGCCCAGGTCGCCGTGACGGTCCGGGAGGACCGGGCCGGGGACGCGCGGCTGGTCGCCTACCCGGTGGCCGTCACCGGGGCGGAACTCCGGCCGGAGGAGCTGCGGGCACACCTGCGCGAGCGACTGCCGGAGTACATGGTCCCGACCGCCTTCGTCGCCCTGAGGAGCCTGCCGCTGACCGCCACCGGCAAGCTGGACCGGCGCGCGCTGCCCGCACCCGTCCACACCGCGCCGACGACCGGCCGCGCGCCGCGCACCCCGCAGGAGCAGGTTCTCGCCGAGCTGTTCGCCGAGGTGCTGGGCGTGGCCGAGGTCGGGGCCGACGACGACTTCTTCGAGCTCGGCGGGCACTCCCTGCTCGCCACCCGGCTGGTCGCCCGGGCGCGGGCCGCCCTCGGGGTGGAACTGGAGCTGCGCGCCCTCTTCGAGACGCCGACGGTGGCCGGGCTGGCCGCCGGGCTCGGCGGGGCCGGCCGGGCCCGGCTCGCCCTGGAGCGGGCGGAGCGGCCCGCGCTGGTGCCGCTGTCGTCCGCCCAGCGGAGGCTGTGGTTCCTGCGCCAGCTGGAGGGCGCCGACTCCGTCTACAACATGCCGCTCGCGTGGCGGCTCTCGGGACCGCTGGACCTGGCGGCGCTGGAGGCGGCGCTGGGCGACGTCAGTGCCCGGCACGAGACCCTGCGCACCGTCTTCCCGGCCGTGGACGGGGTTCCCCACCAGCAGGTGCTGCCCGCTGGAGCGGCACGCCCGACGCTGTCGGTCACCCCGGTCGACGAACCGGCCCTGCCGGAACGGCTGGCGGCGGCAGCGGCGCGCGGATTCGACCTCGCGGCCGAACCGCCGCTGCGCGCCGAGGTGTTCGAGCTCCCGGCGGAGGAGCACGTGCTGCTCCTGGTGATGCACCACATCGCCGGTGACGGCTGGTCGCTGGGCCCGCTGGCGGCCGACCTGGCCACCGCGTACGCGGCCCGCCGCCGGGGCGAGGAGCCGCGGTGGGCGCCGCTGCCCGTGCAGTACGCCGACTACACGCTCTGGCAGCGCGACCTGCTCGGCGACGCGGCGGACCCGGACAGCCTGTTCGCCCGCCAGGCGGACCACTGGACGCGGACACTGGCCGGCCTGCCGGAGCAGCTTCGGCTCCCCGCCGACCGCCACCGCCCCGCGACCCCCTCCTACGCCGGCGGACACCTCGACGTCGAACTGGACGCCGAACTGCACGCCGGACTGGTCCGGCTGGGCCGGGAGCACGGCGCCAGCGTCTACATGGTGCTGCAGGCCGCCCTGGCCTCGCTGCTGGACAAGCTCGGCGCGGGCACCGACATCCCGGTCGGCAGCCTGATCGCCGGCCGGACCGACCAGGCGCTGGACGACCTCGTCGGCTTCTTCGTCAACACCCTGGTGCTGCGCACCGACACCGGCGGTGACCCGACCTTCGCCGAGCTGCTGGCCCGGGTCCGGGAGGGCGCGCTCGGCGCGTACGCCCACCAGGACCTGCCGTTCGAGCACGTCGTCGAGGCCCTCAACCCGGCCCGGTCGCTCGCCCGGCAGCCGCTGTTCCAGGTGCTGCTCGCGCTGCAGAACGTGCCCCGCACCGAGTTCGCGCTGGACGGTCTGGACTCCGAGATCCTCCTGGTGCGCACGCCCACCGCGATGTTCGACCTCGGCTTCCACCTGCTGGAGCACGGCGGCACCGGCGGGCCGGCCGAGGGCATCGTCGGGCGGGTCGAGTACAGCACCGACCTGTTCGACCACGCCACGGTGGAGACGCTGCTCGCCCGGTGGCTGCGGCTGCTGGCGGCGGTGGTCGCCGAGCCGGACCGGCCGCTGAGCCGGATCGACGTCCTCACCGCCGAGGAGCGGCACGAGCTGCTGGTCGTGCGTAACGACACCGCCCGCCCGGTGCCCGTCGAGAGCCTGCCCGCCCTGTTCGAGTCCTGGGCCCGGGCGACCCCGGAGGCCGAGGCGGTGGTGTTCGAGTCCACCGTGCTGACGTACGGCGAGCTGAACGCCCGGGCCAACCGGCTGGCGCACGCGCTGATCGCGCGGGGCGTCGGGCCGGAGCGGACCGTCGCCCTGCGGCTGCCGCGCTCGGCGGAGCTGGTGGTCGCCGTCCTCGCGGTGCTCAAGACCGGTGCGGCGTACCTGCCGGTCGACCCGGACTACCCGGCCGCCCGCATCGCGTACATGCTGGAGGACGCCCGGCCGACTGTGGTGCTCGACGACCTCGCGGCCGTCACACCGGACGGGGACCACCCGGAGACCGACCCCGTCGTCACCGTGGACGCACGGCACCCGGCCTACGTCATCTACACCTCGGGCTCCACCGGTCGGCCCAAGGCCGTGGTGATGCCCGCCGCCGGGCTGCTGAACCTGCTGGAGTGGCACCACGAGGCCGTCGGCGGCGAACCCGGCACGCGCACCGCGCAGTTCACCGCGATCAGCTTCGACGTCTCGGTGCAGGAGGTGCTCTCCGCGCTGCTGTACGGCAAGACCCTGGTGGTGCCGACGGAGGAGCAGCGCCGCAGCGCCGAGCTGTTCGCCCACTGGCTGGACCGGCACGGGGTCGAGGAGCTGTTCGCGCCCAACCTGGTGGTCGAGGCGCTCGCCGAGGCCGCCGAGGAGGCCGGGCTGGAGCTGCCGCACCTGCGGCTGGTCGCCCAGGCCGGTGAGGCGATGCGCCTGAGCGGTGCGGTGCGCCGCTTCCAGGGCCGTCGGCCCGGCCGGGTGCTGCACAACCACTACGGCCCCGCCGAGACCCATGTGATCACCGCCTACCCGCTGCCGGCCGACCCGGCGGACTGCCCGCTGCCGGTGCCGATCGGCCGTCCGATCGCCAACTGCCGTGTCTACGTGCTGGATTCGGCCCTGCGCCCGGTCGCCCCCGGGGTGCTGGGCGAGCTGTACCTGGCCGGGGCGGGCCTGGCCCGGGGCTACCTGAACCGGCCCGGGCTCACCGCCGGGCGCTTCGTCGCCGACCCGTACGGTCCGGCGGGCAGCCGGATGTACCGCACCGGCGACCTGGTGCGCTGGCGGGCCGACGGGGAGCTGGAGTTCGCCGGCCGGGTCGACCACCAGGTGAAGGTGCGCGGCTTCCGGGTCGAACCGGGCGAGATCGAGGCCGAGCTGACCGCCCACCCGGGCGTCGCCCAGGTCGCGGTGCTCGCCCGCGAGGACCGGATCGTCGCGTACGTCGTCCCGTCGGCCGGGAGCGGGGCGACCGCGGCGGCGCTGACGGCGTACCTGCGCGGCCGGGTGCCGGACTACCTGGTGCCGTCCGCGTTCATGCTGCTCGACGCGCTGCCGCTGACGCCGAACGGGAAGCTGGACCGAGAGGCGCTGCCCGCGACCGAGGCCACGGCCAGGGAGACGGGCCGGGCGCCGCGCACGCCGCAGGAGCAGATCCTGTGCGAGCTGTTCGCCGAGGTGCTGGGCCTCGCCCGGATCGGGGTCGACGAGGACTTCTTCGCGCTGGGCGGGCACTCCCTGCTCGCCACCCGGCTGGTGTCCCGGGTCCGGGCGACCCTCGGGGTCGAGCTGGAGCTGCGCAGCCTGTTCCGGACCCCGACACCCGCCGGGCTGGCCGCCGGGCTGCACGACGCCGGCACCGCGCGGCAGGCGCTGGTGCCCAGGCCGCGCCGGGAGGAACCGCTGCCGCTGTCCTTCGCCCAGCGCCGGCTCTGGTTCCTCCAGCAGTTCGGGGCGCCCAGCGCCACGTACCACATGCCGCTGGCCCTGCGGCTGTCCGGCCGCCTCGACCGGGCCGCGCTGAGCGCCGCGCTCGCCGACGTGGTGGCCCGGCACGAGACGCTGCGCACGGTGTTCCCGCAGACCGCCGGAATCCCGTTCCAGCGGGTGCTGGACAGCACAGAGGCGGCCGTCCCGCTGACGGTCCGCGCGGCCGGCGAGGCGGAGGTGCCCGCGCTGCTGCGCGAGGCCGCGGTGCGCGGCTTCGACCTGACCTCGGAAGTGCCGCTGCGGGCCGAGCTGTTCGCGGTCGCGCCGGACGAGCACGTGCTGATGCTGGTCATGCACCACATCGTCGGGGACGGCTGGTCGATGGGCCCGCTGGCCCGCGACCTGGCGACCGCCTACACCACCCGCCAGGGCGGCGGGGCGCCGGCCTGGCCGCCGCTGCCGGTCACGTACGGCGACTACACCCTGTGGCAGCACGAGATCCTCGGCGACGAGCACGACGCCGACAGCCTGTTCGCCCGCCAGGTCGCCTACTGGAAGGAGGCGCTGGCCGGGCTGCCCGAGCAGCTCCCGCTGCCCGCGGACCGGCCGCGCCCGGCCGCCATGTCGTACGGCGGCGACCTGCTGGACGTCCGGATCGACGCCGAACTGCACGCGGCACTGGTGGAGTTGGCGCGACGCTCGGGTGCGACCCTGTTCATGGTGCTGCAGGCCGCGCTGGCGGCGCTGTACACCCGGCTGGGCGCGGGCACGGACATCCCGATCGGCTCGCCGATCGCGGGCCGGACCGACGAGGCGCTGGACGAGCTGGTCGGGTTCTTCATCAACACCCTGGTGCTGCGGACGGACACCAGCGGCGACCCGAGCTTCACCGAACTGCTCGGCCGGGTCCGGGAGACGGCGCTGTCGGCGTACGCGCACCAGGACGTGCCCTTCGAGCACCTGGTGGAGGCGCTGAACCCGTCCCGCTCGCTCTCCCACCACCCGCTGTACCAGACCGGGCTGGTCGTGCAGAACGCGCCGGGCGGCGACTTCGAGCTGCCGGGCGTCCGGGTCTCCGGGGTGAACGTCCTCACCGGGACAGCGCGGCTCGACCTGACCTTCGGGTTCGCGGAGGAGCACGGGCCCGACGGCGCGCCGGCCGGGCTCAGCGGTGCGGTCGAGTACAGCACCGACCTGTTCGACCGCTCAACGGTCGAGGCCCTGGTCGCCCGCTGGACCAGGCTGCTGACCGCGGTGGCCGCCGCACCCGAGCAGCCGATCGGCGGGATCGACCTGCTGTCGGCCGAGGAGCGGCACGAGCTGCTGCCCGCTGTCGACGGCGGGGCGGCCGGGGCGAGCCTGCCGGAGCTGTTCGCGGCACGGGTGGCGGCGACGCCGGACGCGGTCGCGCTGGTCTGCGGCGAGGCCGAGCTGACGTACCGCGAGCTGGACGCCCGGGCGAACCGGTTCGCTCAAGCGCTGATCGCGCGGGGGGTGGGCCCGGAGCAGCTGGTGGCGGTGGCGCTGCCGCGCTCGGTGGAGTCGGTGGTGGCGGTCCTCGGTGTGCTGAAGGCCGGGGCGGCGTACCTGCCGGTGGATCCGGCGTACCCGCGGGCGCGGATCGACTTCATGCTGGCGGACGCCCGTCCGGTGCTGGTGGTCGACGACCCCGCCATGGTGGCCGAGGGCGACGGGCCGGAGACCGACCCGGAGGTCGTTCTCGACGTCCGGCACCCGGCCTACGTGATCTACACTTCGGGCTCGACCGGGCGCCCCAAGGGCGTCGTGGTCAGCCACGGCGGTGTGGCGGGCCTGGCGGCGGCGCAGGTCGAGCGCCTCGGCGTCGGGCCGGGCAGCCGGGTGCTGCAGTTCGCCTCGCCCAGCTTCGACGCCTCGTTCTGGGACGTCTGCAGCGCCCTGCTCAGCGGCGCCGCCCTCGTCCTGGCCTCGGCCGAGGCCCCGCTGGAGTCGCTGACGGACCGCCGGCTCGGTGTCACCCATGTGACCCTGCCGCCTTCGGCCCTGGCGGCCGTGGACGGCGCCGAGGTCACGGCCGGCACCCTGGTGGTGGCGGGGGAGGCGTGCCCGCCGGAGCTGGTGGCGCGCTGGGCGCCGGGCCGGCGGATGATCAACGCGTACGGCCCGACCGAGACCACGGTCTGCGCGACGATGAGCGACCCGCTGGCGCCGGGAGCGGGTGCACCGCCGATCGGCCGTGCGGTCGCGGGCTTCCGGGTCTACGTGCTGGACGACCGGCTGCGCCTGGTGCCGCCGGGTGTGCAGGGGGAGTTGTACGTCGCCGGTGAGGGTCTGGCCCGGGGTTACCTGGACCGGCCGGGGCTGACGGCGGGCCGGTTCGTGGCCTGCCCGTTCGAGCCGGGCGCCCGGATGTACCGCACCGGAGACCTGGTGCTTCGGCGCGCCGACGGCGAGCTGGAGTACGTCGGCCGCGCCGACGACCAGGTGAAGGTCCGCGGCTTCCGGATCGAACTCGGCGAGATCGAGGCGGCCCTGGCCGGGCACCCCGCCGTCGCGCAGTCGACGGTCCTGGCCCGGGACGAGCGCCTCGTCGGCTATGTGGTTCCGAGGCCCGGCGTTTCCGCCCGTCCGGCGGAGCTGGCGGCGCACCTGCGCGAGCGCCTGCCGGACTACCTGGTGCCGTCCGCGTTCGTGCTGCTGGAGGCGCTGCCGTTGACGCCGAACGGGAAGCTGGACCGGGCGGCGCTGCCCGCGCCCGAGTCCGTGCCCACGGCGGCGGGCCGGGCGCCGCGCACCCCGCAGGAGCAGATCCTCTGCGAGCTGTTCGCCGAGGTGCTGGGCCGGCCGCAGGTCGGGGTCGACGAGGACTTCTTCGACCTCGGCGGGCACTCCCTGCTCGCCACCCGGCTGGCCGCCAGGGTGCGCTCGGTGCTCGGCGTGGAGCTGGGGCTGCGCGCGCTGTTCCAGACGTCCACGGTGGCGGGTCTGGCCGGGGCGCTGGCCGAGGCGGGCAGTGCACGCCCGACGCTGGCCGTACGGGAGCGGCCGGAGGCCGTACCGCTGTCCTTCGCCCAGCGCCGGCTCTGGTTCCTGCACCGGATGGACGGCGCGGCCGCGACGTACCACATCCCGCTGGCCCTCCAGCTGACCGGGACGCTCGACCGGGCGGCGCTGGACGAGGCGCTGGCCGACGTGGCGGCCCGGCACGAGAGCCTGCGGACGGTCTTCCCGGAGGTGGCCGGCGTCCCGTGCCAGCGGGTCCTGGACCCGGCCGAGGCCCGGCCCCGGGCCGGGCTGACCGAGGTCCCGCAGAACGAACTGCACGGCCGGCTCGCCGAGTTCGCCCGGCGGCCCTTCGACCTGGCGGCGGAGCCGCCGCTGCGGGCGGAGCTGTTCGCGGTCGCGCCGGACGAGCACGTGCTGTTGCTGGTGATGCACCACATCGCCGGTGACGGCTGGTCCACCGGCCCGCTGGCCCGCGACCTCGCCGAGGCGTACGCCGCCCGGAGCACGGGCCGCGCACCCGGTTGGTCGGACCTGCCGGTGCAGTACGCCGACTACACGCTCTGGCAGCGCGACCTGCTCGGCGACGCCGCCGACCCGCAGAGCCGGTTCGCCGAGCAGCTCGACTACTGGAAGCGCCAGCTGTCCGACCTGCCGGAGCTGCTCCAGCTGCCCGCCGACCGGCCGCGGCCGGCCGTCGCCGGCTGGCGCGGGGACCACGTCGGCCTGGAGCTGAGCCCCGAACTGCACGCCGCGCTGACCGAGTTGGCGCGGACCACCGGCACCAGCCTGTTCATGGTGCTGCAGGCGGCGCTGGCGGCGCTGTACACCCGGCTGGGCGCGGGCACGGACATCCCGATCGGTTCGCCGATCGCGGGTCGTACCGACGAGGCGCTGGACGAGCTGGTCGGGTTCTTCGTGAACACGCTGGTGCTGCGGACGGACACCAGTGGTGATCCGAGCTTCACCGAACTGCTCGGGCGGGTGCGGGAGGCGGCGCTGTCGGCGTACGCCCACCAGGACGTGCCGTTCGAGCACCTGGTGGAGGTGCTGAACCCGTCCCGGTCGCTGTCGCACCACCCGCTGTTCCAGACCATCCTGGCCGTGCAGAACGCCCCGATGGGCCGGTTCTCGCTGCCGGGCCTGGAGGTGGCCACCTACGCGGTGGCCACCGGAACGGCCAAGTTCGACCTCGGGGTGAGCCTCGTCGAGCAGTTCGGTCCGGACGGGAGCCCGGCCGGGATCGTCGGCGCGGCGGAGTACGCCACCGACCTGTTCGACCGCTCGACGGTCGAGGCCCTGGTACGGCGCTGGACGCTCCTGCTGGAGGCCGTCACCGCCGACCCGGACCGGTCGATCGGCGCGGTCGACCTCCTCGACGGCGAGGAGCGGCACCGGCTGCTGGAGCGCGGCAACGCGACCGCCCGTGAGGTGGCCGCGGTTCCGGTGCCGCAGGCCTTCGCGGCGCAGGTGTCGGCGACGCCGGACGCGGTCGCCCTCGTCCGGGGCGACGTCGAGTTGACGTACCGTCAATTGAACGCCCGGGCCAACAGGTTCGCGCACGCGCTGATCTCCCAGGGGGTGGGCCCGGAGCAACTGGTGGCGGTGGCGCTGCCGCGCTCGGTGGAAGCCGTGGTCGCCGTCCTGGGCGTCCTGAAGGCCGGGGCGGCGTACCTGCCGGTGGATCCGGCGTACCCGCGGGCGCGGATCGACTTCATGCTGGCGGACGCCCGCCCGGCGCTGCTGGTCGACGACCCCGCCATGGTGGCCGGGGGCGACGGGCCGGAGACCGACCCGGAGGTCGTTCTCGACGTCCGGCACCCGGCGTACGTGATCTACACCTCGGGCTCGACCGGCCGTCCCAAGGGCGTCGTGGTTCCCCACGGCGGTGTCGCGAGCCTGGTCGCCGCCCAGATCGAGCGGTTCGCGATCGAACCCGGCAGCCGGGTGCTGCAGTTCGCCTCGCCGAGCTTCGACGCCTCGGTGTCGGAGATCTACACCGCCCTGCTGCGCGGCGCGGCTCTGGTGCTGCCCCCGGCGGGGGACCCGGTCGCCGCACTGGCCGACCCGGGCCTCGCGGTCACCCATGTGACCGTGCCGCCGTCCGTCCTGGCCGCCGTGCCGGAGGGCTCGGTGGCGGTGTCGACGCTGGTGGTGGCGGGGGAGGCCTGCCCGCCGGAGCTGGTGGCGCGCTGGGCGCCGGGCCGGCGGATGATCAACGCGTACGGCCCGACGGAGACCACGGTCTGCGCGACCATGAGCGACCCGCTGACGGCGGGAGCGGGTGTGCCGCCGATCGGCCGGCCGATCGCCAACGCCCGGGTGTACGTGCTGGACGACCGGCTGCGGCCGGTGCCGCCCGGCGTGCCCGGCGAGCTCTACGTCGCCGGTGCGGGTCTGGCGCGAGGGTACCTGGACCGGCCGGGCTTGACGGCCGGGCGGTTCGTGGCCTGCCCGTTCGAGCCGGGCGCCCGGATGTACCGCACCGGCGACCTGGTCCGCTGGCTCGGTGACGGGCAGTTGGAGTACGTCGGCCGCGCCGACGAGCAGGTGAAGGTGCGCGGCTTCCGGGTCGAGCCGGGCGAGGTCGAGGCGGCGCTGGCCGAGCACCCCGCCGTCGCCCGGGCCGCCGTCCTCGCCCAGGACGACCGGCTCATCGGCTACGTCGTCCCCCGCCAGGAGGAGGCCCGCGACAGCGCCCTGGAAGCGGACCACGTGGGCGAGTGGCAGGATATCTACGACGCCCTGCCGATCGTTCCCGAGGACGCCGGCTTCGGCCAGAACTTCGTGGGCTGGAACAGCAGTTACGACGCCAGCCCGATTCCGGTCGAGCAGATGCGGGAGTGGCGGGACGCCACGGTGGCCCGCATCCTGGCCCTGCGCCCCCGCCGGGTGCTGGAGGTCGGCGTCGGCACCGGCCTGCTCCTGTCGCAGGTCGCACCGCACTGCGAGACGTACTTCGCGACCGACTTCTCCGCCACCGCGATCGACGCGCTGGCCGCCCAGGTGGCCGGCCAGGAGGAGCTGGCCGGCCGGGTCGTCCTGCAGACCCGCCCGGCGCACGACACCGACGGGCTCCCGGCCGGGGAGTTCGACACCATCGTGATCAACTCGGTGGTGCAGTACTTCCCGTCCGCCGACTACCTCGCCGACGTGATCGGGAAGCTGATGGGGCTGCTGGCCCCCGGCGGCGCGCTCTTCGTCGGCGACGTCCGCAACCTGCGGCTGCTGCGCCCGCTGGCCACCGCCGTCCAGCTTCACCGGGTCGGCGAAGGTGCGGACCTCGCTTCGGTGCGCCGTACGGTGGAGCAGGCCTTGCGGGTGGAGAAGGAGCTCCTGGTCGACCCGGACTTCTTCACTGCCCTGCGGGAGCACGGCACGGACATCGGCACGGCGGTCGTCGAGGTCAAGCGCGGCCGCCACCACAACGAGCTGACCCGCTACCGCTACGACGTGACGCTGCACAAGCCGCCGGTCACCCCGGCGGCCCCGGAGCGGTCCGTCGAACTGGCCTGGGGCCGGCAGGTCGCCGGACCGGCCGAACTGCGCGAGCTGCTCGGCCAGTCGCCCCTCGAAGCGCTGCGGATCACCGGGGTGCCGAACAGCCGGGTGGCGCGGGAGGCCGCACTGGCCAGGGCGGTGCAGGACGGCGACGGCTCGCTCGCCGAGCTGCTGGAACGCCTGCACGCCCCGGAGGACGCCGACCTGCCCGACCCGGAGGACTTCCACGCCCTCGGCTCGGAGTTCGGCCGCCCGGTGGCCGTCACCTGGTCGGCCACCGCGGCGGACGCCGTGGACGTCGTCTTCACCGACCCCCGGGCGCTCCACGGCTCCCCGGTCGAGGCGTACCGGCCGGCCCGGGCCACGGGTGCGCCGCTGTCCTCGCTGACCAACCGCCCGACCGGAAACCGGGGCACCAGCGCCCTCCTGGGCGAACTCCGCGACTGGCTGCGGGACCGGCTGCCCGACTACCTGGTCCCCTCGGCGTTCGTGGCGCTGGAGGCGCTGCCCCTGACGGCCAACGGCAAGCTCGACCGCCGTGCTCTGCCCGCCCCCGACCTCGGCCCGGTCGCGGTCGGACGGGCGCCGCGCACCCCGCAGGAGCAGCTCCTCGCCGAGCTGTTCGCCGAGGTGCTCGGCCTGGCACAGGTCGGCGTCGACGACGGCTTCTTCGACCTGGGCGGGCACTCCCTGCTGGCGACCCGCCTGGCCTCCCGGGTCCGGGCGACCCTCGGCGCGGAGCTGGAGGTCCGGACCCTGTTCGAGACCCCCACCGTGGCCGGGCTGGCTGCCCGCCTGGACGGCTCCGGAGCGGCGCGGCCCGCGCTGACCGCCCAGGCCCGCCCCGACCGGGTGCCGCTCTCCTTCGCCCAGCGCCGTCTCTGGTTCCTGCACCGGATGGACGGGCCGAGCGCCACCTACAACATGCCGCTCGCGCTCAGCCTGACCGGCGAGCTGGACCGCCCGGCCCTGCACGCCGCGCTCGCGGACGTGGTCGCCCGGCACGAGAGCCTGCGGACGGTGTTCCGCGAGACGGACGGCGTGCCGTACCAGGTCGTGCTGAGCGCCGAGCAGGCGCGCCCCGCACTGCCGGTGGTGGAGATCGACGGGAGCGCCCTGGCCGGGCGCCTGGCGGAGACGGCCGGGTGCGGCTTCGACCTGGCCGCGGAGCCGCCGGTCCGGGCGGAGCTGTACGCGCTCGCCCCCGACCGGCACGCCCTGCTGGTCGTGGTGCACCACATCGCCGCCGACGGCTGGTCGATGGGCCCGCTCTCCGGTGACCTCGCCGCGGCCTACGCGGCCCGCTGCCGCGGCGAGGCCCCGCGGTGGTCCCCGCTGCCGGTGCAGTACGCCGACTACAGCGCCTGGCAGCGCGACCTGCTCGGTGACGCCGCCGACCCGGACAGCCTGTTCGCCCGGCAACTGGCCTACTGGAAGGAGGAGCTGGCCGGCGTCCCGCAGCAACTGCAACTGCCCGCCGACCGGCCGCGGCCGCCGGTGGCCTCCCAGCGCGGCGACGGGGTCGCGGTCCGGCTCGACGCCGAACTGCACCAGGCCCTGCGGGACCTGGCCGCCGCGCGCGGCGCCAGCATGTTCATGGTGCTCCAGGCCGGCCTCGCGGCCCTGCTCACCCGGCTCGGCGCCGGCACCGACATCCCGATCGGCAGCCCGATCGCCGGGCGCACCGACCAGGCGCTGGACGAGCTGGTCGGGTTCTTCGTCAACACCCTGGTGCTGCGCACCGACACCGGCGGCGACCCGTCCTTCGCCGAACTGCTCGGCCGGGTCCGGCAGAAGGCGCTCGGCGCGTACGACCACCAGGACGTGCCGTTCGAGTACCTGGTCGAGGTGGTCAACCCCGCGCGGTCGCTGGCCCACCACCCGCTGTTCCAGATCATGCTGGCCCTGCAGAACGCGCCGGTCGGCGAGTTCGCGCTGCCGGGGCTGGAGACCGGCCACCTGGCGGCGCCGACCGGCACCTCCCGGGTCGACCTGACCTTCAGTCTGGCCGAGCGGTTCGGCGAGGACGGCGCCCCCGACGGCCTGGTCGGCGCGGTGGAGTACGCCACCGACCTGTTCGACGCGCCCACCGTGGAGCTGCTGTTCGAGCGCCTGGCCCGGCTGCTGCGGGCGGCGGTCGCCGACCCGGACCGGCCGATCAGCCGGATCGACATCATGCCCGCCGAGGAACGCCGCCGACTGCTCGCCGGGTCCACCGGTGCCGCTGCCGAGCTGCCCCGGGCCGCGGTGCCGGAGCTGTTCGCCCGCCAGGTGCGGGCCACCCCGGAGGCGGTCGCGGTCGTCGCGGGCGGCACCGAGCTGACCTACGCGCAGCTCGACCAGCGGGCCGCCCGCCTGGCGCGGGCGCTGATCCGCCAGGGCGTACGGCCGGAGACGCCGGTCGCGGTCATGCTGGACCGCTCGGCGGAGCTGGTCGTGGCGATCCTGGCGATCATCAAGGCCGGCGGCGCCTACGTGCCGCTGGACCCGCGCTTCCCCTCCTCCCGGGTCGACCTGATCCTGCGGGAGAGCGGGGCCGCGCTGGTGCTCACCCGGGAGGTGCTCACCGCACTGGAGCGGTCCGCGGCGGCCGATCCTTCCGACGTCGAAGTCCCCTGTGCGCCGGAGCAGTTGGCGTACATCATGTACACCTCCGGCTCGACCGGCCGGCCGAAGGGGGTGGCCGTCACCCACCGCGACGTGGTGGGCCTCGCGCTCACCCCCGAGTGGCGGGGCGGCGGACACGCGCGGGTGCTGATGCACTCCCCGACGGCCTTCGACCTCTCCACCTACGAGCTGTGGGTGCCGCTGCTCAACGGCGGCCGGGTCGTCGTGGCGCCGCCGGAGCAGCTCGACCTCGACCTGCTCCAGCACACCATCACCGCGCACGGGGTGACCGGACTGTGGCTCACGGCCGGACTGTTCCGCCTGGTCGCCGAGGAGCGCCCGGGCCTGCTCGCCGGGGTCCGCGAGGTGTGGACCGGCGGCGACGTGGTCTCCCCGGCCGCCGTCGCCCGGGTGCGGGAGGCCTGCCCCGGCATCGAGGTGGTCAACGGCTACGGGCCCACCGAGGCCACCACCCTGGCCACCCGGCACCCGGTGGACGACCTCCCCGAACACGCCGCGACCGTGCCGATCGGCCGGCCGATGGCGAACATGCGCGCCTACGTGCTCGACGAGCGGCTGCGCCCGGCGCCGACCGGCATGGTCGGCGAGCTGTACCTCGCGGGGACGGGCGTGGCCCGCGGCTACCTCGGACGGGCCGGCCTGACGGCGGAGCGCTTCACCGCCGACCCGTACGGGCCGTCCGGCAGCCGGATGTACCGCACCGGCGACCTCGCCTCCTGGCGGACCGACGGCACGCTGGACTTCGCCGGCCGCGCCGACCACCAGGTCAAGCTGCGCGGCCTGCGGATCGAGCCCGGCGAGATCGAGGCCGTCCTGGCGGGCTGCCCGGGCGTCGCCCAGGCAGCCGTCGTCGCCCGTGAGGACCGGCCCGGCGACAAGCGCCTGGTCGCCTACCTGGTGCCCACCCCGGAGGGGGCGCCCGAGGCGGGCGAGCTGTCCGGCCGGCTGCGCCGCGACCTGCCCGACTACATGGTGCCGGCGGCGTTCGTCACCGTGGACGCGCTGCCGCTGACCGCCAACGGCAAGCTCGACCGGGCTGCCCTGCCCGCCCCCGAGTACGGGTCCTCGACCGCCGGGCGCGGCCCCCGGACGCCGCAGGAGCAGCTGCTGTGCGGCCTCGTCGCCGAGGTCCTCGGCCGGGAGCAGGTGGGCATCGACGACAACTTCTTCGACCTGGGCGGGCACTCGCTGCTGGCCGCCCGGCTGGCCTCCCGGGTCCGCGAGACCCTCGGCCTGGAGCTGGGTCTGCGGATGCTGTTCGAGGCGCCGACCGTGGCCGGTCTCACCGAGCGGCTGGTCATGGACGACCCCGAGGACGCGTTGGACGTGGTGCTGCCGCTGCGCTCGACCGGGACCGGGACGCCGCTGTTCTGCGTCCACCCCGGCGGCGGCATCAGCTGGTCGTACAGCGGCCTGCTGAACCACCTCGGACCGCAGCACCCGGTCTACGCCATCCAGGCGCGCGGCCTCGGCCGGCCCGAACCCCTGCCGACGTCCTACGAGGAGATGGCGGCGGACTACGCCGACCAGATCCAGAAGATCCAGCCGGAGGGCCCGTACCTGCTGCTCGGCTGGTCCGCCGGCGGGCTGATCGCCCACGCGCTCGCCTGCGAGCTGCAGTCGCGCGGTGAACGGACCGCACTGCTGGCGATCCTCGACGCCTACCCGGTGAAGGAGGTGCGGTTCGAGGTGGCTCCGGTGCCCACCGTGCGGGACGTGCTCGTCGGCGTGCTCGACGTCGACCCGGACGAACTGGGCGACCGGGAGATCACCTACGCCGAGGTCGCCGAGGTGCTGAACCGCCGGGGCAGCGCGCTGGCCGGCCTGACCGAGCGGCAGGTCGAGGTGATCGTCGAGATCATGATCAACAACTCGAAGCTGGCGGTCGACTTCGTCCCCGGCGGCTTCGACGGGGACCTGCTGCTGTTCAACTCCACGATCGACCGCGCCGAGGACAACGCCGGGCCCGAGACCTGGCGCCCCTACGTCACCGGCCGGATCGAGTCCCACGAGATCACCACCCGGCACGACCGGATGACCCAGGCCGGCTCGCTGGCCCAGATCGGACCGGTCCTGGCCGCCAGGATCACCGAGGCCGTCGGCGACACCGACGGCACCACCACCCTTTCCCACCAGGAGGACTGACCCATGACCAACCCCTTCGACGACCAGGACGGCACCTTCCTCGTGCTCGTCAACGAGGAGAACCAGCACTCGCTCTGGCCCCAGTTCGCCGACGTCCCCGACGGCTGGACCGTCGTCCACGGCCCCGACACCAACGCCGCCTGCCTGGAGTACGTCGAGAAGTCCTGGACCGACATGCGGCCCAGGAGCCTCGCCGACGCCATGGACACCCGGAAGTAGCGCGGCCCGTAGTGAACCCGACCGACACCACGGACGAGGCCCGCCCCGCGGCGGGCCTCGCCCCGGCCCACGACCCCGTCCCGTCCCACGACTTCGCCGCGGACCTGCTCACCCCCGAGGCCCGGCGGGACCCGTACCCCTTCTACGCCCGCATGCGGCGCGAGAGCCCCGTCCACCGCAGCGACCAGGGCATCTGGTACCTCACCCGGTACGCCGACATCGAGGCGGCTCTCGGCGACCTGCGGCTGTCCAACGACCGCGACCGGATGACCCGGGCCTACAGCGCGCTCGGCGGCGACCTGAAGGCCCTGAGCCGGCTCACCGACCGGCTCGGCCGGGTGATGACCAACACCGACCCGCCGGACCACAGCCGGCTGCGCAAGCTGGCCAACCGGGCCTTCACCGCCCGGCGCGTCGAAGCGCTGCGCGACGGGGTCCAGGGCATCGTCGACCGGCTCGTCGACGAGGCGGTCGCGGCCGGGCGGAGCATGGACCTGATCGAGGCGGTCGCCGCCCCGCTGCCGATGTCCGTCGTCTGCGAGCTCTTCGGCATCCCGGAAGAGGACCGGCCGCGGGTCAAGGGCTGGTTCCGCCGCTTCGGCCGGCTCACCGAGGACATCGACAAGTCCGAGGCGGCGATCGACCAGTACGAGGAGTACCTGTCCGGGCTCATCCGGGAGCGCCGGCGCGCGCCGGGCGACGACCTGATCAGCGCCCTGGTCGCCACCCAGGCGCAGGACGAGCGGCTCACCGACTCCGAACTGCTGTCCACCTGCTTCGTCCTGATCACCGCCGGCGACGAGACCACCGCCAACCTGATCAACAACGGCGTCCTCGCCCTGCTGCGCCACCCGGACCAACTGGCCCGGCTGCGCGCGGATCCGGGGCTGATCCGCGGCGCCGTCGAGGAGCTCGCCCGCTACGACACGGTGACCCAGGCGATCGTCCGGGTCGTCGCGGAGGACCTGGAGATCGGCGGACGGACACTGCGGGAGGGGGACCTGGCGTACCTGTTCCTCGCCGCGGCCAACCGCGACCCGGACCGCTTCGAGGACCCCGACCGGCTCGACCTGACCCGCCCCGGCAACCGGCACCTGACCTTCGGCCACGGCCCGCACTTCTGCCTCGGCGGCCCGCTGGCCAAGCTCCAGGCCGAGGTGGCGATCGGCACGCTGGTGCGCCGGCTGCCCGAACTGCGGCTGGCCGACGAGGCGGCGCTGGACTGGCGGCCCAACCCGCTGCAACGGCGGCTGAGCGCCCTCCCGGTCACCTACTGACCATGAACGACGACCACTGACCATGAACGACGACGAAGGAGTACCGACCATGGCCCGAGAGTTCGAGGTCCGCCGGGAACAGGACCTGCCCGCCACGCCCGAACAGGTCTGGGACGCGGTCGCCACCGGCGCCGGCAACCTCGGCTGGCTGTACCCGATGGAGGTCGAGCCGCGCGTCGGCGGAAAGGCCAGCCGGGGCGACTCCACCGTCGTGGCGTGGGAGCCGCCGCGGCGGTTCGCCGTCCGGGCGACCCAGGACGGCGGGTTCTCCAACACGCTCAGCTACCACATCGAGCCCGCCGACGGCGGAACGAGCCACCTGCGGATGGGCATCCACTGGGTGCACACGGGCGTCGTCGACGAGGCCTGGATGTGGGACGCCAAGTCGGACGCGGCCGAGAAGCACGTCGACTTCTACCAGCACGGCCTCGCCGAGTACCTGCGGCACTTCGCCGGCCGCCCCGCCGTCTACGTCAGGGCCCCGCGCCCCGAACCCACCGCCGACCCGGCCGACTTCGCCGCCCTGCGCCTGCGCCTCGGCCTCGCCGCCGACGCGGCCGTCGGCGACCGCCTGCGGCTCGACGTCCCCGGTACGGACGGAGGGCCGGAGGAGGTCGTCGTGGACTGGCTCAGCCCCGACTTCGTCGGCCTGCGCGGCCCGGACGCGCTCTACCGGTTCTTCAACGGCAGCACCTGGAACGTGCCGATCTGGCTCGGCCACCACCTGTTCGCCGAGGACGCCGACGAGCAGCGGGCCACCGCGGCGTGGACCGCCTGGCTCAACGACACCCAAGCCTAGGAACCCCGATGGAAACCTCCACCAGGACACTGCTCTTCGCCGCCGAACTCGTCGAGGAGAACGGCACGTACACGCTCCTCGTCGAGGACGTGCGAACCGGCAGCGTCGAGACCACCCCGGTCCCCAAGGCCATGGTCGACAAGCTCCCGACCTTCCTCTCGGCGCTCGCCGCCAAGCTCAACCCTCCGGCGCCGCGCCGCCGTTGGTAGCCCTTCCCGCACCGTGAGGCCGGTGCCGTCCGGGAGCCGCCGCTCCCGGACGGCACCGGCCTCGCCGCGTCCGGCGGCGCTCAACGGCCGGACCGCCCTCGCCGGCGCGGGTGGGGGCCGACTCCGCTCGACGCAGTTAGTTCATATGACGATGCGTCAACAGACGTGGCACTGACCCGGGTCGAGGCCGTCGCGGTCGGTCGCACCCGGTGCAGGGGGCGCGCGACGGGCGTCGAGCGCGGTGGTCGGACCGTTCGTGTGGGCCGCCGGGATGACCTCCCCAGCGTGCCGGACCGACCCGGATGGTGGAGACGGCATAGTCGTCCCGTCGCCCAATGGCGTGTTCACTCCGTCATCCAGAGTCCTGTGCACACCCTGGAGAGTCCTCGATGCCCAAAGTCAGACGTCGCCGGGGCCTGGCCCCGGCCTTCGGGGTGCGGGGCAGTACCGTCCCGGCTCGTCCGTCGAACCGTGCCGCGTCGAAGCGGCGCGGCTGGTCCGGAGTGCTGGCAGCGGTGCTGACGCTGGCACCGCTGTCGCTCGTCCCGCTGATGGCCGCCCCCGCCGCGCACGCCGCCCAGGCCTGCCCGCCCGACCCGGGCTACACCGACTGCCTCGCCTTCACCCACACCGGTGGCGGCCAGGACTTCACCGTTCCCCCCGGCGTCACCTCCGTCCGGGCGAAGGCCTGGGGCGCGGGCGCGGCCGCCGAAGCCGACAGCCCCGCGGGAACGGCCGGCGCCGACCACCGGAACCGACCGGGTGCCGCCGGCGCCTTCGCGACCGCACTGCTGGACGTGACGCCGGGGCAGCGGCTGACGGTGGTGCCCGGCCAGGGCGGGCGGGCGCACTCCGAGGACTCGAGCTCCCCGGCGGCCCGTACGGCCCTCGGCGGCGGCGCCTCCAGCGTCCTGGCCGACGAGCCGCACGCCTCGGCCCGCACCCTGCTGGCGGCCGACGGCGGCACCTCCCCGAGCGAGGGCGGCACGGCCGTCGGCTCCGGGGGCGGCGACGTTCCGGCGGGCCTGGCGTCGCACCTGACCGAGCGCCAGTACGTCGCCGGGGCCGGCTTCGGCGGCTTCGCTCACCCCGCCGCCCCGGTGAAGCCCGGCGACCGGGACGGACGTGACGGCGGCAACGGACTTGTGGTGCTGGAGTGGCAGGCCCCGGACGCCGCCTCGGCGAAGGCCGCCCCCGTCCAGGGCAACGCCTCGCAGGCCCCATCCCCCTTGTCGTCCGCGGTGAGCACCCCAGCGTCCGTGCCGTCCGCCGAGAGCGTCCCCCCGTCGGGCACGGCCCCGGCCGGCCACGCCCCCCGGGCGCCCGGCCCCCCCTTGGACTGCAGCGGCAACACGATCTACGCCGTCCAGCGCGGCTCCTCGGGCGCCGGTACGGGCACCCTGCTGGCCCTGGCCTCCGGCACCGTCGGCGGCGCCAACGTGACCGCCACGACGGTGAGCACGCTCCCCGCCGGGTCCGGCTTCACGAACGCCCTCGGCATCACGGACGGCGGCACCGCCGCCTACGTGGTCGACCAGACGCCGGCCGTCAGCGGGTCCGTGAACGTGTACGGCTACAACGCGGCCACCGGCGCCTGGACCGTCTACACCGGATCCGCCGGTCCCACCAGCGACTCCTTCGTCGCCGGCGCGGTGAACCCGGTCAACGGCATCTACTACTACGCCAGCTTCGAGCCCGGTACCGCGACCACGCCCGGCGTGGCCACCCTCTACGGGTTCAACACCACCACCAACACCGCGATCCCCGGCGTGATCGGCACGTTCGACCTGCCGGTCACCGGCACCTCCGGCCCCAACGGCGACATCACCTTCGACGCGGGCGGCAACCTCTACATCCTCTCCTCCGTCGGGACCGACGCCGCCATCGGCCGGGTCTCCGCACCGATCCCCACCACGGGGTCGGCCACCGGTGTGCCGCTGACCAGCACGACGCTGAGCACCCTGGACAACCCGACGGACAGGTCCTTCAACGGGGCGGCCTTCGACAACGTCGGCAACCTCTACATCGAGTTCACCTCGGGGACCACCACCTACCTGGAGCGGCTCAACCCGAACACCGGTGCGGTCACGGCCGGTCCCACGCCGTACACCAACAACGCCTTCCTCTCCGTGGACCTCGGCGCCTGCTCCACCAACCCGACCCTGACCCTGCAGAAGGACATCGTCGGCCGCTTCGCCGAGTCGACCATGTCCAACGACCAGTTCACGCTGGAGATCACCGGCGGTGGCGTCACCCAGGGCAACACCGCCACCACGACCGGCACCAGCACGGGCGTCCAGTCGCCCCCCGCAGGCCCGGTCATCGCGCTGTCCGGCACCACCTACACCCTCACCGAGACCGCGGCCTCCGGAAGCCTCTCCGACTACACCACCACCTACGACTGCGTCGACACGGCCAACGGCAACGCCCCGGTCGCCTCGGGCAGCGGGGTGACCACCTTCAACCTGCCGTTCCCGGCGACGGTGGAGGACAAGAACAGCCCGATGGTGCTCTGCACCTTCACGAACACCCCGGTCCCGGCGACGCCCGCGCTCACCATCGCGAAGTCGGCGTCCCCGACGACGGTTTCGGCGGTCGGGCAGGTCGTGGACTACAGCTTCCTGGTGACGAACACCGGGAACGTGACGCTGACGGACGTGACGGTGAACGAGACGGCGTTCTCGGGTTCCGGGGGGCCGCTCGTGGCGGCCTGTCCGCCTGCTGCGGCCTCGCTCGCCCCCGGTGCGTCGGTCACCTGCACGGCGAGCTATACGGTGACGCAGGCGGACCTCAACGCGGGCAGCATCACCAACACGGCGACCGCGACGGGTACGCCGCCGTCCGGCCCGCCGGTCACCTCCCTGCCGTCCAACGCGACCGTCACGGCCACCGCCAACCCGGCCCTCACCATCGTCAAGTCGGTCGACGCGACGGAGCTGACGGCGGCGGGCCAGGTGCTGCACTACATGTACGTGGTGACGAACACCGGGAACGTGACGCTGGCGAACGTCACGGTGAACGAGACGGCGTTCTCCGGTTCCGGGACGCCGCCGGTGGCGGCCTGTCCGCCGGGTGCGGCCTCGCTCGCCCCCGGCGCGTCGGTCACCTGCACGGCGAGCTACACGGTCACCCAGGCGGACATCGACCGAGGAAAGATCACCAACACCGCGACCGCGACGGGCACGCCGCCGTCCGGCCCGCCGGTCACCTCCCCGCCGTCCTCGACCAGCGTCCCGAACACCCCCGAGCCGGCCCTCACGATCGTGAAGTCGGCGTCGCCGACGACGGTTTCGGCGGTCGGGCAGGTCGTGGACTACAGCTTCCTGGTGACGAACACCGGGAACGTGACGCTGACGAACGTCACGGTGAACGAGACGGCGTTCTCCGGTTCCGGGACGCCGCCGGTGGTGACCTGCCCGCCGGCTGCGGCCTCGCTCGCTCCTGGCACGTCGGTCACCTGCACGGCGAGCTACACGGTCACCCAGAGCGACCTGCAGAGCGGCAAGATCACCGACACGGCGACGGCGACGGGTACGCCGCCGTCCGGCCCGCCGGTCACCTCCCCGCCGTCCACCGTGACCGTCACGGTCACGCCCGCACCGGCGCTCACCATCGTCAAGTCGGTGGACGCGACGGCGCTGACCGGGGTGGGCCAGGTGCTGCACTACGCGTACCTGGTGACGAACACCGGGAACGTGACGCTGACGGACGTCACGGTGAACGAGACGGCGTTCTCGGGCTCCGGGACGCCGCCGGTGGTGAGCTGCCCGCCGGCTGCGGCCTCGCTCGCCCCCGGCGCTTCGGTGACCTGTACAGCCACCTACACCGTGACGCAGGCGGACCTCAACGCGGGCAGCATCACCAACACGGCGACGGCGACGGGCACTCCGCCGTCCGGCCCGCCGGTCACCTCCCCGCCGTCCTCGACCACCGTCCCGAACACCCCTGAGCCGGCGCTCACCATCGCGAAGTCGGCGTCCCCGACGACGGTTTCGGCGGTCGGACAGACGGTCGACTACGCGTACCTGGTGACGAACACCGGGAACGTGACGCTGACGGACGTGACGGTGAACGAGACGGCGTTCTCGGGCTCCGGGACGCCGCCGGTGGTGACCTGCCCGGCGGGTGCGGCCTCGCTCGCCCCGGGTGTGTCGGTCACCTGCACGGCCGCCTACACGGTCACCCAGGCGGACATCGACCGAGGGAAGATCACCAACACGGCGACCGCGACCGGCACTCCGCCGTCCGGCCCGCCGGTGACCTCCCCGCCGTCCACCACCACGGTGACCACGACGGAGGCACACGGGCACCTGCCGAACACCGGCACCGGCACCGGCACCGACACCCGGCTCGCCGAGCTGGCCGGGAGCCTCCTGCTCCTGGGCGGCGGCCTGACGCTCGCGACCCGCCGCACCCGTCGTCGCGGCTAGCACGACAGCCTGACCGGCGGTGGCCCCCGGAGCCCGTGCTCCGGGGACCACCGCCTTTCGTCGTCCCGGCGGGCACCGGAGAACCGCCACCCGTCACCCCCACTCCGACCTGTCGGCCAGGCGGCGGTACCACCAGAACTCCGTGCGCCACTGGCGCCGGTCCGCGAACGGGTCGGGGAGGGTACGGCGCAAGAACACCGTGTCCAGGGCCTTCACGAGTCGGCCGAGCTCGGCACGGGCCCGTTCCGGCAGTCGCTCCAGGACTTCCTCCAGCACGTCGCGTGCGTGTCTGACGTCGTCGAAGGAACATCCCGGGCACGGGCAATGCGACTCCTGCGGGTACAGCGGACGTCTTCCCGGCGGGTGCAGGAACTCGCGGTACCGCCGCAGTGCCCGGTCGGTGGCGCCCGCGTGAAGGTAGAAGCTCTCGCTCAGGCGCTCGACCCGGTGGACGGCCAGGCTCGCCCTGTCGGAGAGTCCGTGGATCCGGAGCGGAGGGGTCGGCCCCGAGACGCGGGAGGCCGGTCGTTCGGCGCGCAGTGCGCGGGGCCGTCTACGCGGCATCGGCCTTTCGACACGTGATCATGGGCGCCATGATGCCAGGCAGGGCCGCGCTGCCGCACCCGGTTTCCCCTGCGGAGTGCGGAGTGCGGAGTTCGGGGCTCGGCGGGCAGCCGTGGCGCAGCATGCCGGCGCCGGCCAGCCCCTGGAGGGGGTGGCCGGCGCCGGTGAGCCGGGGTGGAGCGAATTCACGTCACAGAAGATTCGGTGGCGATCGAAGCACTGTGGGAATTCCCGGTGATTCGGTCGGGCGAATTTATGTTCGGGGTTCGCTCCGCCGGTTCGTCAGAGGATCTGGATGGAGTTGACTCGCGGCGGGCGGTTCGGGAAGGAGATGTCGGTCCAGCGGTTGATCCGCACCGAGTCGCCGTTGGCGTCGGAGTAGACCAGGTCGTTGTTCCCGGTGGAGATCCGGTCGACCCACCACCCGCCGAAGCCGATCGACCCCCCGTTCGCGTAGCAGTCGACGCTGTCACGGCCGTCGAGGTGCGACCAGATCTTCAGGAAGTCGTTGCGGCTCCCGTCGCACTGGACGTGGTCGATGGCGAAGGCGTTGCCGGACGGCACGGCCACGGTGAGCGTGGCGGCCGCGGCGAAGGCCATCGCCATCGAGCTCACGACCTTCTTGGCTTTCGAGATCATGGATTCTCCTCAGTCGGATGAAATGTCGAATCGGAGACCGCTTCGCAACGAGTTTCGGTTGCGTCGTGCTCGATCAGTATCCAGACCGCTTTTGTGACGGTCAATCGAACGAAGTCTGGCCTCACGTGTTCTCGGTCATTTCCCTCCGTGTTTTCGGCGAGGCGTGGGGTGTGGTGTTCTGGTGGGTCGCGAGTGGTTCCGGGGCCGGGTGGACGGGCCGTCGACCGAGGGTCGCCTAAGTGCTGCGCTGACGTGGGGTGATGGTCGGACCGCCGACCGCGCGCGACAGCTCTCGGGGGACGACTGGCTGGGAGAGGGGGGTGGGGCTGGCGGGTTCGCGCAGGACGTGTCGTGCGGTGTCGGGGGAGGGCGTGGACGGCGTCCCCGCGCCCCAAGCGGCCGCCGTGGCCGCCCGTGGCGACGGCGACGACCTGTCTCTCCGGCGTCCTCTCCCGGATGCGGTCGCGGTCGAACCGGGCCGCGACAGCCCGTCTGGAGCGATGACATCGGCATCGACAGCTATCATCGTTACATGACGATGAATAGCCCGGCGGCCGGGCCCTCGGCCACTACCTCGTGCGGCGCGCCCTCGGCAGTGGTGGCCCTGTTCCGCTCGCTCGGCGACCCGGCCCGCCTCGCGATCCTGCTGCGCCTGGCCCGGGGCGAGGCCAAGGTCGTGGACCTGGTCGGCTGCGTGGGCCTGGCCCAGTCCACGGTCTCGGCGCACCTGGCCTGCCTGCGGGACTGCGGCCTGGTCGACTCCCGCCCCCAGGGCCGGGCCTCCCTGTACTTCCTGGCCCGCCCGGAACTGCTGGACCTGCTGGCCTCGGCCGAGCAGCTGCTCGCCGCGACCGGCGAGGCCGTCGACCTCTGCCCGATCTACGGCACCCCGGCGGCGCCCGCCCCGGACAGCACCGGGGCCGGCCGATGAGCGACGCCTGCGGCTGCGGCGACGACAGGAAGACCGTGGAGGGAGGGGAGGAGCGCGAACCGGAGAAGCTCTGGGAGGTCGGCGGGCTGCGGGCCGCCGCCGTGGCCGGCGTCCTGCTGCTGGCCGGACTGATCGCCGGCTGGTCCGGCGCGTCCGACACCGCGGTGACCGCGGTGACCGCGGTGACCGCGCTGAACGCGCTCGCCCTCGTCGTCGGCGCCTGGACCTTCGTACCCGCCACGCTGCGCCGCCTGGCCAAGGGCAAGGTCGGGGTCGGCACGCTGATGACGATCGCCGCCGTGGGCGGGGCCCTCCTCGGCGAGGTCGGCGAGGCCGCCATGCTGGCCTTCCTCTACTCCGTCAGCGAGGGCCTGGAGGCCTGGTCCCTGGCCCGCACCCGCCGCGGCCTGCGCGCCCTGCTGAACCTGGTGCCCGAACGGGCGACCGTGCTGCGCGACGGCACCGAGCGGACCGTCGCGCCCGCCGAACTGCGCATCGGCGACACGATGGTGGTCAGGCCCGGCGAGCGGATCGCCACCGACGGCACCGTCCGCGCCGGCCGCACCGCCCTGGACGTCTCCGCCATCACCGGTGAGTCCGTCCCCGTCGAGGCCGGTCCGGGCAGCGAGGTGTACGCGGGCGCGATCAACGGCACCGGCGTGCTGGAGGTCGAGGTCACCAGCACGGCCGAGGACAACTCGCTGGCCCGGATCGTCCGGATCGTGGAGGCCGAACAGGCCCGCAAGGGCGCCGGCCAGCGCCTCGCCGACCGGATCGCCAAGCCCCTGGTGCCCGGCATCATGGTCGCCGCCGCCCTCATCGCCCTCGTCGGCTCCCTGCTGGGCGATCCGGCCACCTGGATCGAGCGGGCCCTGGTCGTCCTGGTCGCCGCCTCCCCGTGCGCACTCGCCATCTCCGTACCCGTCACCGTGGTCGCCGCCGTCGGCGCGGCCGGCAGGCTCGGCGTCCTGGTCAAGGGCGGAGCCGCCCTCGAAGCCCTCGGCGCCGTACGCGCCGTCGCCCTCGACAAGACCGGCACCCTCACCCGCAACCGGCCCGCCGTCGTCCGCGTCGCCACCCTGGACGGCCACAGCCGCGACACCGTCCTCGCCGTGGCCGCCGCGCTGGAGGCCCGTAGCGAACACCCCCTGGCCGAGGCCGTCCTGGCCGCCGCCCCCGGCGTGCCCGTCGCCACGGACGTCGAGGCGGTCACCGGCGCCGGCCTCACCGGCCGGCTGGACGGCCGCCCCGTCCGGCTCGGGCGCCCCGGCTGGATCGAGCCCGGCCCGCTGGCCGAAGCCGTCACCGCGATGCAGGACTCCGGCGCCACCGCCGTCCTCGTCGAGGACGACGCGACGGTGATCGGCGCGATCGCGGTACGCGACGAACTGCGCCCCGAGGCCCGCGAGGTCGTCGACCGCCTCCGCGCCCGCGGCCTGACCGTGGTGATGCTCACCGGCGACAACGAACGCACCGCCCGGGCCCTCGCCGCCGAGGCCGGCATCGACACCGTGCACGCGGACCTGCGCCCCGAGGACAAGGCCCGCATCATCGGCGGGCTCCGCACCCTCCGCCCGACCGCGATGGTCGGCGACGGCGTCAACGACGCCCCCGCCCTGGCCACCGCCGACCTCGGCATCGCGATGGGGGCGATGGGCACCGACGTCGCCATCGAGACCGCCGACGTCGCGCTCATGGGCGAGGACCTGCGCCACCTGCCCCAGGCCCTGGACCACGCCCGCCGCGCACGGCGGATCATGCTCCAGAACGTCGGCCTGTCCCTGGCGGTCATCGTCGGTCTGATGCCGCTCGCCCTCCTCGGCTTCCTCGGCCTCGCCGCCGTCGTCGCGGTCCACGAGCTCGCCGAGATCGTCATCATCGGCAACGGCGTGCGGGCCGGACGCGCCAAGCCGCTGCCCCCGGCCCCGACTTCGACCCCGCACCGCGCGAGCGCGCCCGCCCCGGCCGGAGCCGTCGCCTGACCCCTCGCCCGTAGCACGGTCCGCCGGCCCCGGCCGCTCCACGCTCCGCCGCCGACGGCGCGTGGAGCGGCCGGGGCCGCTGTCGATCACCGCGTCCTCGGGCCGGGCGGAGATCGATGTGCAGAAGTGGGAACTTGAAGAATTCTTCAAGTGCATAGATGATGCTGCCCTGTACTCGGCAGAGATGCGGTCGCGCGCGGCAGCGCCGGCGGCGAGGAGGGGCGCATGAGCGACGTATTCGACCAGGAGCTTCGCGAGCAGCTCGACGAGGCCCGCCGGCAGCGGGCCGCCGCCCGGGCGGCAGGTGACGAGGACAGCGCGCAGGCGTACGCCGGACGCGTCACACAGCTGCTGCGGATCGCCGCCCAGCACGGCATCGAGATCGAGCACACCGCCGAGGAACAGGAAGAGGACTGAGCATGGCCGTCCCGCTCTACCAGGCGAAGGCGGAGTTCTTCCGCACGCTCGGCCACCCGGCGCGCATCCGCGTGCTGGAACTGCTCCAGGACGGTCCGCGTCCGGTGCGCGAGCTGCTCGCCTCGATCGAGATCGAGCCGTCCAGCCTCTCCCAGCAGCTCTCCGTGCTGCGCCGCAGCAACCTGGTCACGGCCACCCGCGAGGGCAACACCGTGGTCTACGCACTGAGCACGCCGGACGTCGCGGAGCTGCTGCGGGCCGCGCGCCGCATCCTCACCGAGATGATCGCCGACCAGGGGACGCTGCTCGCCGAGCTGCGCTCGGCCGGGCTTCCGGACGCGGCGGAGCAGACGGCGTGAGCGCCACACGGGCCACCCTCGCGGGCCGGGCCGCCGGGCGCGTCCGGGCCGTGCTGCCGAACCGCGCGGCCCTCGCCGCCATGGGGCGCTCGCCGCGCAAGGACCTGGTGGCCGGTCTGACGGTGGCGATCGTCGCGCTGCCGCTCGCGCTGGGCTTCGGCGTCGCCTCCGGCGCGGGGGCCGAGGCCGGGCTGGCCACCGCCGTGGTCGCCGGGGCGCTGGCCGCGGTGTTCGGCGGCTCCAACCTCCAGGTCAGCGGACCGACCGGCGCCATGACCGTGGTCCTGGTGCCGATCGTGCACCGGTACGGCACCTCCGGCGTCCTCACCGTCGGCCTGATCGCCGGCCTGCTGCTGGTCGCCCTCGCCCTCGGCGGGGCCGGCCGTTTCATGGCCTACGTCCCCGCGCCGGTCGTCGAGGGCTTCACCCTCGGCATCGCCGGCGTGATCGGACTCCAGCAGGTGCCCGCCGCCCTCGGCGTCACCAAGGGCGACGCCGAGAACGTCGTGGCCGTCGCCGGACAGGCCCTCGCCGACTTCGCCCGCCACCCGCACCCGGCCGCGCCCGCCGTGGCGCTCGCCGTCGCCGCGGTGATGCTCGTCGGCGCACGGCTGCGCCCCGGCATCCCGTTCTCGCTGCTCGCCGTCGCCGCCGCGACCGCGGTGGCCGACCTCGCCCACCTGGACGTGGCGACCATCGGCCACCTCCCGGCCGGTCTGCCGCTGCCGTCGCTGGGCTTCCTCGACCCCGGCGCGGTGCCGAACCTGCTCACCGCGGCCCTCGCGGTCGCCGCGCTGGCGGCGCTGGAGTCGCTGATGTCGGCGACCGCCGCGGACGCGATGAGTGCTTCCGAACGGCACGACAGCGACCGGGAGTTGTTCGGCCAGGGAGTGGCCAACCTGGTCGCCCCGCTGTTCGGTGGCGTCGCCGCCACCGGCGCGATCGCCCGTACCGCCGTCAACGTCCGCTCCGGCGCCGTCTCCCGGCTCGCCGCCCTGGTGCACGCCGCCGTGCTCGCGGTGGTCGTGTTCGCCGCAGCTCCGCTCGTCGAGGGCATCCCGCTGGCCGCGCTCGCGGGCGTCCTGATCGCCACGGCGGTCCGGATGGTCGAGGTGGCGTCGCTGCGGGCGCTGGCCCGCAGCGGACGCGGCGAGGCCGCCGTTCTGGCGCTGACCGCCGCCGCGACCCTGGCCTTCGACCTGGTCACGGCCGTCGTCGTCGGCCTGGCCGTCGCCGGGATCCTGGCCCTGCGCCAGGTCGCGCGGTCCGCGCGGCTCCAGCAGGTGCCGCTGCACGACGGCCTGGCCCCGGCCGACCACCACGAGGAGGAGCGGGCGCTGCTCGCCGAGCACATCGTCGCCTACCGGATAGACGGGCCGGTGTTCTTCGCGGCCGCACACCGCTTCCTGCTCCAACTCGCCGAGACCACCGACGTCAAGGCCGTCATCCTGCGCCTGTCCCACGTCACCGCGATCGACTCCACGGGCGCCCTGGCGCTGGGCGACGCGATCGGCAAGCTGGAACGGCGCGGCATCCTCGTCCTGGCCGCGGGGGTGCCGGACGGCCACCGGCGGACCCTGGACGCCCTCGGCGTCCTGGACACCCTCCAGCGGCAGGGGCGGGTCTTCGCCCGGACACCGGACGCCATCGCCCGTGCCCGCACCGAGCTGCGGACCACCGGAGTCCTGGCGGAGGCCACGGTACGAAAGGGAACGGACCGATGACCGCCCGGCGCCCGCGCATCCGCCCGAGGCCCCGCCACGACCGCCCCACGACCCGACCCCAGGAGTACCGACCATGAGCAGCGCCACCGGTGACGAGAAGAAGCGGCGCAAGGCCATGCTCATCCGCGCCGGGATCTACATCCTGGGCACCCACCTGTTCGCCGGCTTCGTCATCCTGCTCTTCGCCCTCGGCAACCGCCACTGACCCCCCGTCCGGTCGCCGACCCCCGAACTGCTGCCACAACGGGCGGGGTTCGCGCTGCTGACGGTTGGTCGCAACGCCTGGACGGGAACTGGAGTGCTCCAGCGCCGGCAGTGTGGCAGGCTGGCCCGATGTCTACGACCCTCCGCCCCATGGACGCCCGACTCCTGCCCGCCTGGCTCGATCGCAGCCGGGCCGAGTACGCCAAGGACCTCGTCGCTGCGGGGCAGACGCCCGAGGACGCCGGCCGGCACGCGGCCGACAGCATGGCCCGCTACTTCCCCTCCGGTGCACCGAGCCCCGGGCACGCGCTCTTCGACGTGGTCGATGCCGCCGGGGCCACCGTCGGCCACCTCTGGATCGGACCGGACACGAGCGAGGACGCCGGCTCCTGGTGGGTCTGGGACATCGCGATCGACGCCGACAAGCGCGGGCTGGGCCTCGGGCGAAGGGCCATGCTCCTCGGCGAGGAGTACGCCCGGGCGCAGGGCGCCCATACCCTCGGGCTCAGCGTCTTCGGGTTCAACACGGGCGCGCGCGGCCTCTACGAGTCGCTCGGCTACGAGACGACCTCGGTCAAGATGCTCAAGCGACTCGGCTGAGGTCCTGGGGCATCGCCTACGGGTGGGTGTCCTTGGCCGTGGGCTGCGTCCTCTGGTTGTAGATCTCCTTGCCGTCCGCGTTGTAGGCGTGGACGTAGGGGGTCGGGGGGAAGGCGTTCGCGTCGGGGCCGGTGGAGATGGCAGCCGTGTAGGCGAACGCGCCGCCCGCCATGACGGCCGGGTACTGCGTCGGGTCGTCGCCGTAGCTGATGGTGACCTTGGCGACGTCGGCGGTGTAGTGCCCGGCGCCCAGCGAGAGGACCTGCCCGGCACCGGTCGGGGCGTTGAAGCTGTCGAAGAACTCGACCAGGTGGCCGGCGCCCCACAGACGGTCGTTGATGAACGTCGGGGGGAGGGAGATGCTGTGCCCGGCCCGGCCCTTCGACTCGCACTGCACGTACTGGCCGGCGGAGTCGACGGCGACGACCACGCCGTCGGTGTCCGAGGAGGCGACGGGAGCGCGGACCCCGATCACCGCCTGGTACTGCGACGCCTCGGAGCCCAGGCAGGAGCCCAGGATCTCGGCGACGGCCCCGGCCTCGATCGGAGTCGTCGTCGTGCTGGTGACGGTGAAAGCCGCCGGGGGGTGGGGGGAGGCCGGCACGGAGGGGGTGCCTGTGGCGGCCGGCCCCTGCTGTGGCGCCGGTGGGTGTTGTGGCCCCGGCGGGTTCAGCACGGACGGGAGAGCCAGGCACAGGGCCGCCGCGGCGCAGGCCACGGTCGCGCCGAGGGCGTGTCGACGGCGGCGGCGCCGGTCGGCGCGTCTGCGGATCTCCGCAGCGGGCAGGGTCGGTGCCGGCATCTGCGTGCCGAGCAGCCGCAGCCGGTCGTCGAGGCTGTCGTGGACGGGGTCAGACACGGAGCTTTCCTTCCTCGCTGGTCGGGGTCCGGTCGGAGAGTCTGGCCGCGAGCGCGGTCCGGCCGCGGGCGAGGCGGCTCTTGACGGTGCTGATGCCGGCGCCGGTCTCGGCGGAGACCTGCTCGATGGAGAGGTCGCACATGTGGTGCAGGACCAGGGCGATCCGCTGTGCTTCGGGTAGGTCGCGGAGCGCGGTGACCAGCATCAGGTGCTCCTCGGTGGGCGGCTCGACGGTGGACGGTTCGTGGCGGTGGTGGTGTCCGGCCAGGTGCAGGCCCCGGGCGAGGCGCCGCCAGCGGGAGTGGGCCAGCCGCCGGGCCGTGGTCCGGATCCATGCCTCCGGGGCGTTGCCGGGGTCGAAGGTGCGCCTGCGGTCCCAGGCGCGGATGAAGGCCTCCTGGACCACGTCCTGGGCTTCGGACCAGTTGCCGGTTATCGCGTAGAGCTGCCCGGTGAGGCGGGAGAAGGACGCCGCGTAGAACGCGTCGAACTCCTGTGGCGTCATCAAGGGCCTCTCCTCCGGGGCTGTCCGTCAGCTCGCGGCACGGGCGGTGCGCGAGGGAGCACTCCTCGGCCACGGCGGGTCAGCCGTGCGTCCTGGGTGGAGCCTCCCGCCCTGTACGCACGAGCGCCGTCCCAGGGTTACATCGACGGCCTATGACCTGGATCACACGCGCGGGATGCGACCGCTCGGGCGTCGGGAGGCGTACAGGGGCGCGGGCATCAACCGGACGCCCGCAGGAAGGGACACGGATTCATGCGTATCCGCCCGATCATGATCATCACCGCCACCGCCGCGGCCATCGCGACCGCGGGGGGAATGGCCACCGCCGCGACCGGCACCCCCACGGCCACCCCCACGGCCCAGAGCAAGCCCGCCGCCGCGCCGGCCGCCCCTGCCGCGCCTGCCGCCCCGGCCTCCGGCGGCGGCTCGGCCGCGACCGGAGCGACTGCCACCCCGGCGGCCTCCACCGTCACCAGCACGACGACGACCCCGATCGACGCCGGCACCGTCGCCGGGATCCTGGCCTCCTGCCTGGGCTCCGAGGCTTCGCAGTACCAGGCGGTGATCGGGGTCCGCGCTCCCGTCGCCTCGTCGGACACCGACGGCGTGGTCGTCGCCGTCGACTCCGCCGGCCAGTACGTGCAGTGCGAGTCGAAGGGCGACAAGGGCACCAGCATGTCCTCGCCCGCGACGTTCATCAACGACCGCCTGTGGGGCACCGGTCACCTGGTCGAGTTCTTCGACAGCTTCAGCACGCCGGCCGGTGCCGGGCAGGTCCTCTCGCTGGGCGCCGGGCACTACACCGCCGACGTCGCCAAGGTCACCATCAGCTACGGCGACGACGCGACGGAGTACCCGGCCGTCATGGCGGGCGGCGCGTTCGCCTACACGGCTGCCATCTCCACCGGCTCCGACGCGAACGCCTTCCCCCCGGCTCCCTACGTCCACGCCTACAACGCGGACGGCAAGGAGATCTACAACCAGAAGACGCAGCCCACGGTCAAGAACACCCACCCGTAGGCGACACTCCGGGCGGTCGGCCGTTGCGACCGCCGCAGGGGCAGTGAGCCGGCTCCTCCGCGGAGGAGCCGGCTCACTGCCTTTCGAACCGGGCCGAGCGGGTCAGCGCTGCCGCTCGGGCTCCGCGTAGGTGCGGAAGTCCGAGGCGGTCTCCGGCCAGTTGGCCCGCTGCCAGCTCCACAGTTCCGGGTACGTCGCGTGGGCGGGCACGACCACCAGGCGCTCGTCGAACCACCGGGTCAGGAACTCGCGCCGGCTGCGCACCTCCTCCCGGGTGCGCCCGCTCAGCATGACCTGCCCGACCCCCTGGGTGGTGTCCTGCACCGTGTCCCCCGTCCGGAAGCCGTACGGGAGGTCCAGCCGCACGTGCTCGACACCGGGCAGGGCCCGGATCTGCTCCAGTGAGGGATAGCCGACCAGGACGCCGGACCGGTTGGCGAGGAAGAGGGTGCTGACGCTCTCCGGGCGGACGGCCGGCTCGATCGCCGGCTCGATCCCCTCCGCGCACCGGATGGCGGCTTCGCCCAGGTCCACGCCGAACTTGAACGCCACCGCTTCGGAGATCAGCCCGCCGCCGGTGCGGGCGGCGCACTCGCCGAACACGAGCCCGCCGGTGTCGGGCCGGCGGAACAGCTCCATGTGGAACACCCCGCGCCGCAGGCCGAGGGCCCGCAGCGCCTCGGTCACGACCGGCCGCGCCAGGGCGAAGGCGTCCGCGTCCTCGGTCGGGTCGAAGCGTTCCAGCTGGAGCACCCGGTTGGCGTCGACGGCGGTCAGGCACGGCTCCGCGTAGGTGCCCACGCTGAGGAACCGGAGTTCGCCGTCGAAGACCACGCCGTCCGCCATCCACTCCTCGCCCGGCGTGAACTCCTCCAGGACGAAGGTGCGTTGCGGAACGCCCCGGCGCCGGTACCCGGCGCAGGTGTCGATCAGCTCGGACAGCCCCCGGACGACCGAGGTGTTCCGGGTGCCCGCCCCGGCGATGGGCTTGAGCACCGCCTTGTCGAAGTCCGCGAGGGCGGACGGATCCAGGTGGTGGATGTCCTCGATGACCTGCGAGGCGCCGACGTCCAGGCCGGCCGCCGCGACGGCCCGCTTCTGCAGCCACTTGTCCCGGAAGTTCGGGGCGATGTCCGCGGCCACGGCCGTCGGGAGGTCCAGGACCCGGGCGAGGGCCGCGACGGTGACCAGGGCCTCCTCGTCGGAGGTCTGGAGGAAGCGGAACTCCCGCTCGGCGGCGCCGGTCCGGCGCAGGGCGAGGAGGACGCTCTCGATGCTCGTCGGGTCCTCGGCGAAGATCCCCACGGCCCCGTCCGGGAGCTTCAGGTAGCCCCAGTCCGCCAGGTGCGGGCCGTGCACCACGTACGGCGTGATGCCGTTCCGGAGGCAGGCGCGCATCGCGTACGGGTCCGTGCCGACGATCAGGGCCGAGGGCTGGTCCTGGGGCAAGGGTTCTCCTTCGTTGTGGGGCTGAGGGGGCGGCGGTCCGGGGGCGGACCGGGAAGACGGGTCGGAAGGGTGGACCGGGACGGCGGGTCTAGAGGTCGGCGATCCGCCACACCCCGATCGACTTGTCGGCGAAGCGGTGCTCGACCCGCCTGCCGTCCTCCTCGGTGACGTAGACCTCGGTGCACTGCTCGTCGATCAACCGGAAGGGCTCGGGCAGCAGGAAGGGGGCCCGTCGGAGGTTGAGCGGACGCCAGCCGCCCGCTTCGGTGGCGGCCTCGTTCCCGGCCCGCCCGGTGAAGGTGGTCGTCGCCAGGTAGGTCGAGCCGCTGCGCCGGATGTTGTCCAGCGCGCGGTGGACGTCGTCGTCTCCGAGGTGCACCAGGCAGTCGCGGGAGAACACCAGGTCGACCTCCGGCAGCGGGTCGCGGGTGAGGTCGAGGACCCGGAACTCGCGGTCGGCGCGGGCGAAGCGCGCCCGGTTGCGCTCGACCACCGCGGGGACGATGTCGGCACCGATGTAGCGGTCGACGCCCAGGTCGACCCTGGACATCCAGAAGAAGTCCCCGCACGGCGCGTCGAGCAGGCTCCGGACGCCGAGTCCGGTGAGCAGGGACGGCAGTTCGGCACGCAGCGCGGCCGTCTGGGCCAGGTTCGACCCGAGGCCGGAGCGGGATTCGTCGTCGTCGGCCCCGCTGTCCTCGGTCAGCGTCCAGGCCCCGCTGGCGTAGATCCGGGCGAAGGTCTCCTGGAGCGTGTCGCGCGGTGGCCCGGCGGCTTCCGGTGCCGCCACGGAACCGCGCGTGTCCTGCTGCCGGGTGTCGTCGGTCATTGGTCCTCCTTGGTCGTACGGACGGATGCCGGCACTGCTGCCGAAGCCTGTTGCGGACGGTCCGCCCCCGCCTCCGCCCCCGCCGCGGGCTGCGGCTCGGACGGCAGGGTGCGGACCCCCGGGACGGCCAGCACGACGCCCGCGGTCGCGGCGACCAGGCAGGCCGCGCCCAGGAAGACGGCGCCGATGCCGACCCGGTCCGCGATCGGGGCGGCGACCGCCAGGCCGAGCGGGAGGAAGACGAACGAGCCGAAGGCGTCGTAGGACATCACCCGGGACATCGACTCCTCCGGCACGTGCTTCTGCAGTGCCGTGAGGAAGGTGACGTCGTTGAGGCTCATGCAGAGGCCGGTGACGAACATCGCGCAGGCGGTGACGGCGACCGGCGCGGCGCAGGCCAGCGCGACCAGGGACGGCACGATCCCCAGGGTGAACAGCACCGCGGCCCGCAGGGGCCGGCGGGGCCGCAGTCGGATGGCCAGCAGGCTGCCCGCCACGAAGCCGACCGCCTGCGCGGTGAGGACGGCGGCCCATCCGGAGGCGCCGCCGAGGTGCGCCTCGGCCTCGACCGGTCCCAGCACGATGAAGCCGGCGCCGATGCACACGTTCACCAGCGCGAGTTGCGCCACCGCCGCCCACAGCCAGGTCCGTTCGGTGAACTCCCGCCACCCGTGCCGGAGTTGGGAGAATATCCCTTCCTCCGTGGGCGACGGCTGGTCCGCCGTGCCGGTCAGCCGGACTCCGGCGAGGAGCACCGCGGACACCAGGAACGTCGCCGCGTCCACCACCAGTGCCCAGCCGGCGCCGAGCAGGACGACCAGCACGCCCGCGAGCGCCGCGCCGCCGATGCTGCCCGCGTTCATCGACAGCTGGACCAGCGCGTTGGCGGACTGGATCTTCTCGGCGGGCACGAGCCGCACCGTGACGCTCCGGGACGCCGGGGTGAACAGCGCGCTGGCGGCGCCGCTGACCATCGACAGGACGACCAGGCCCGCCAGGGAGTCCGTCCCGGTCAGCACCAGGACCGCGACCGCTCCCTGGGCGAGACCCGCGGCCAGGTCCGCCCCGACCATGACCCGGTGCCGCGGCAGCCGGTCGGCCAGGACACCGCCGTACAGCAGGAACGCGACCTGGGCGGCGATCCGGGCGGCGGCCACGATCCCGAGGGTCGAACCCGAGCCGTCCGGCATTCCGAGGACGGCGAAGGCGAGCGCCACCGGTGCGATGGCGTCACCCAGCAGGGAGACGGACCGGGCGGAGAACAGCAGCAGGAAGGAACGGTCTCGGAGGATGGAGAGGTCGGCGCGCACACAAGGCCTTTCACGTTCTGGCCCGACGGGATCGAGCTGGTCGGGGAGCCGTCACACCGTGGTCCGGTCCGGGTGTTCGGGGGACGGTGCCGAGAGGCGGGCGCGGGTGGCGGCGAGCCGCTCCAGCGGCACCGGGTCGGCCTTCCAGGGGCGGTGGAGGTGGTCCCCGGCCGCCCTGGGCACCAGGTGGACGTGCAGGTGGAACACGTCCTGCCAGCCCGCGTCCCGGTTCGCCTGGAACAGCGTCAGGCCGTCCGGAGCCAGCACGTCCCGGATCCGCCCGGCCATCAGGTGGACGGTGGCCATCACGGCGGCGGCGTCCTCCGGGGTGATCTCCCAGAGGTCGGCGGCGTGGCGTTTGGGGATCACCAGGGTGTGCCCGTCCATGACCGCGGTGATGTCGAGGAAGGCGATGGTCCGTTCGTCCTCGTGGACGACGGCGGCGGGCAGCCGGCCCCCGACGATGGCGCAGAACACGCAGTCCGCGGACCGCGGGCCGTCGCCCCGGTCCCGCTCCGGCCCGCCGGTGGGCGCAGGGGCCGCGGTGGTCGGCCGGGCCGTCATCGCGCGACCCGGCGGGAGAGTTCGGCCAGGTCGCCGGCGGTCCGCGACAGCGGGAAGCGCCCGCTGTTGACCAGGCCGGCCGCGGCCAGGTCGTCCAGCCGCTCCGGCGAGCGGAGGAACTCCTCGATGCGGCCCCGGAGCGCCGTGAAGTCCCCGAAGTCGACCGGGAGCGCGGAGCGGCCGAGCACCTCGGTCAGGCCCGGCACGGGCTGGTAGGCGACCGGCAGGCCGCACGCCTGCGCCTCGATGGTCACCAGCCCGAACGCCTCCAGCCGGAGCGAGGGGACGATCAGGAGGTCGTGTCCGCCGAACGCGCGCCACAGGTCCTCCCGGGACAGCCAGCCGAGGCGGCGCACCCGCGACAGGTCGGAGCGTGCGGCCAGGGCCGCGAACTCCGCCGGGGGAGCGGCCACGGAGAGCTCCACCCCGGGGAGCGAGGCCACCGCCGCGATCAGGCCGGAGGTGGCCTTCTCGGCGGTGAGCCGACCCGCGTAGAGCACCCGCAGGACGCCCGCTTCGCGCTCCGCGCGGTGCCCCGGCCCGGTGGGCCGGCCGGCCAGCAGCCGGTCGGGGACGCCCCAGGGGATGTGGACGATCCGGTCCGACGGGACCGGGGCGATCCGGCGCAGCCGGTCCGCCAACGCCCCGGTGGGGACGACGATCGCGTCGGCCGATGCCGCGGTCTCCCGCAGAACGGCGGCCTGGGTCGGGTGGTCCTCGGCGAACAGCAGGTCGGTGCCGTGCACCAGCGCGATGCTCGGCCGGTCGGGAAAGACCTGCTGCAGGGCGGCCGTCGCGCCGAAGGCCAGGTGCTGGAGGTGCAGCACGTCGTGGTCGGCGGCGGGGTACCTGTCCCGGACGGCGGCGCCGAGCCGGTCCACGTAGGCCCAGAACGCCGGCCCCGACACCGTCTTGCCCGGCACCGCGAGCAGGGCCGGTGAACCGGAGGTGTCGGGCGCCTGCCGGTCCTCCGGGGCGAGCATGAAGACGTCGGCGGGGATGAGCGGTTCCGGCCCGCCGTACAGGTCGCGCAGCAGCTCGACGCTGCCGCCGGGGCTGTCCGGGGGGAGGTCGATCCCGGTGAGGACGTTCACGCGAGCTCCTCGTACAGTCGCGACGTGTCGATGCCGCTGGTCCGGGTGTACTTCCGGCCCATGTTCTGGTAACTGGCCTCCGCGCCGAGGGTCTTGAGGAAGATGATCTTCCCGAAGGTCATCCCCGGATAGATCCGCACCGGGCGCACGACGCGGATCTCGAGCGTCCACCGGATGGCGTGGCCGACGTGGCCGAGCGGTGCCGAGACGTGCACCCAGACGCCCAGCGCGCCCACCGTGCGGTCACCGTTGATCATCTGCGCGAAACGCTCGGAATGGGTGCGCTCGTGGGTGACCCCGAGGTAGAGCCTGCCCGGCAGCAGCACCATGCCGTCCGGCGGGATGGTGCGCTCCTCGAACTCCGTGGAATGCGCCGCGTCGAGTTCGGACTCGCACACCCGGATGGTGTCGCCGAGTCGCCAGTCGTAGGCGTTCGGGGAAATCCTTCGGGGGTCGAACGGCTCTATGACGATGTCACCGGAGTCGATCGACCTGGCTATTTCCGCCCGGGTGAGGATCACGGCTGCCCCAACTTGTCCCGCCAGTAGCGCGATTCCTGCGGACCGACCGCCCCCTGGTACTTCCCGGAATAGGGCTCGATATCGCCGAGCGTGTCGAAGAACATGATCTGCCCGATCTTCATCCCGGGATACACCCGCAGCGGTCGGACCGCGGACAGCATGAGGGTCCACTGGCCGTGGAAGCCGATGTCCCCGATCGGGGCGGTGATCTCCACGAAGAGCCCGAGCCGGCCGACCGAGGAGCGCCCGAAGAGCAGCGGCACGAAGACGTCGGATCCGACCTCCTCCACGGTGTGCCCCAGGTAGAGCTGGTCGGGCTCCAGCACGAAGCCGCTGGAGTCGATCTTGGTGGCGTCGGTCCGGTTGGGCCGGTACGCGTCGATGACGCTGTCCGTGTAGGTGATCAGCGTCTCCCCGAGGCAGACGTTGTAGCTGTTCGGGTTCACCTGGTCCCGGTTGAACGGGGATATGGAAATCCTGCCGTCGCGGGCGGATTCAACGATTTCTGGTCCCGTCAGGATCACAGGAGGCTCCCACTCTTCCGGCCTGCCGGACAAAACGGCGGGCGCGCACCGACGAGGCTTTTACGGGTCGTTTTCCAGGACGTTTGCCAGCTCGTCCGAGCATGCTCCATACTCATCCCCCATGAAACACGTCATAGCCCTTGATGTGGGCGGTACCGGAATCAAGTCCGCCCTGATCGGAAGCAGCGGAGAATTACTTCACCAGGCCCGCCGGGAAACCCCTCGCGAACGCGGCACCGACACCGTCGTGGAATCGGTGCTCGAGGCGGCCGCCGAAATGCGCGCCCACGGCGAGCGCCGCTTCGGCCGGCCCGCGGCCGCGGTGGGCGTCGCCGTGCCCGGCATCGTCGACGTCGGCACGGGCACCGTCGTGTTCGCGGCCAACCTCGGTTGGCACGACCTCCCGCTCGGCGCGCTGCTGGCCGACCGCCTGGGCGGCGTGCCGGTCGCCTTCGGCCACGACGTCCGCACCGGAGGACTCGCCGAGCAGCGGATCGGCGCCGGCCGGGGCACCGAACAGTTCCTCTTCCTGGCCATCGGCACCGGCATCGCGGGCGCGATCGCCCTCGGCGGACGGATCGAGGCGGGCGCCCACGGCGCCGGCGGCGAGATCGGCCACATCGTGGTCCGGCCCGGAGGCGCCGCCTGCCCCTGCGGCCGGCGCGGCTGCCTGGAGCAGTACGCCTCGGCCTCGGCCGTCGGACGGGCCTGGGCCGCGGCCTCGGGCCGGCCCGCCGCCGACGCGGCGGACTGCGTCCGGGCGCTGGAGGCCGGCGACACCCGCGCCCGGACGGTCTGGGACGACGCCCTGGCCGCGCTCGCCGACGGTCTCGTCACCTGCCTCACCCTGCTCGACCCGGGCACCGTGATCATCGGAGGCGGGCTGGCCGAGGCCGGGGACACCCTGTTCGAAC
Source organism: Kitasatospora sp. NPDC058046 (assembly GCF_042885595.1). NCBI lineage: Bacteria > Bacillati > Actinomycetota > Actinomycetes > Kitasatosporales > Streptomycetaceae > Kitasatospora > Kitasatospora sp. NPDC058046. The sequence continues at coordinate 125,020 of NZ_JBHVRS010000017.1, read as the reverse complement.
CGCTGCGCGCGGCGGTCGGGAAGCGGCTCGCCTTCGAGCGGATGCCGGAGATCGTGCCGGCGGCACTCGGGGAGACGGCGGGCTGCCTCGGTGCCGGCCTGCTGGCCTGGGACCTCCTCGGCGGCTGACGTCCCGCGCCCCCCGCCGTCGGCCCGCCGCTCCCGCAGCGGGCCGACGGCGCGGGTACGGGACGGTACGGGCCGCGCATCAGGCCCCCGCCAGCACGGCGAGCTCCGCCCTCACGGACTGCTGCTCCCAGCTCTCCCGATCGCGCAGGTAGACCGGTCGGTCGGCCTCGATGGCCCGGGTCTCGGCCCCGCCGGGCGTGAGCCGCCAGCGCACCGAGCCCGTCACCGGCCGGGCGCAGAAGTCCATGAACGACTGGGTGGCCGCCCGCAGTTCGCCGAACCAGCGGCCCTCCAACGCCTCCCGCACCCACAGCTGTTCGAGGTGCATCTTCTCGCGGATCGTCTCGGCCGAGAGCACCGCCGACTCGAGGTGCCGGTAGCTGCGCAGCAGGAGCCAGGCGGCCGGCATCTCCCGGATCTCCAGCACCTTCTCGCCGCCGGCGAGGTGCTCCAGGCCGCTGTACCGCCCGAGGCCGAAGGCGCCGACCCGCCGGTTCAGCTGGTCGATCAGCGGCACCAGCGGCAGGCGGGTGCCGTCGACCGCCACCGGCGTGCCCCCTTCGAACCGCACCTCGACGCCGTCCTCGGTGACCGCCGGTCGGCGCGCGCTCCACCGGAACAGCTGCTCCGGCACCGCGTGCTGCTCGGGGTCGTCCAGGAGCCCGGACTCGAACTCGCGGCACCAGAGGTTCGAGTCGCCGCTCACGACGCGCTCGCTCATCCGGGCGAGGCCGGCCTCCTTCAGCTCCTGGATCTTGACCTCCCGGCCCACCGGGTCGAGGTCGTACGGGCTGCCGTAGGCGCCGTCGAAGCCGAGCAGTTCCAGGGCGCCGTTGAGTCTGCGCATGGTGTTCTGGGAGCGGTTGGCGGTGTGCAGGACGGCCGCCGCCCCGAGCTCCGCCGCCAGTTCGGCGGCGAACCGGGCGATCAGCGGGCGGCTCAGGGTCGAACTCACCGGGTGGGTCCCCAGGTAGACCGCCTGGCTGACGATGGCCGCCCGCACGAACTCGTCGGCGAAGGCTCCACGGCCGTCCACGACGTGCAGCCGGACACCCAGCTCGTCGGCGATCTGCTGTTTCTGTTCGCTGGTCTCGTCCTCGCCGAGGTCCACGCTCAACGCGTGGACGTTCCGGAACCCGGCGTTCTTCAGCCGCAGCAGGAGGAAGCTGCTGTCGAGCCCTCCGCTGAAGAGCGTGACGACGGGGGCTTCCGCCGGCAGGGCATCGGTGGTGAGTTGACGGAAGGAGCGGATCAAGCGGTGGTGGCTTTGCATGATGGTCCTTCGAGACGCGGTGGGGGAAGTGGTTCGGCGCGTGCGGCGGCCGTCCCGCGGGTGAGGTCCGCGGCCCGGGCGGCGGGCGGCCTCAGTCGTCCGAGTAGGTGCCGAAGGAGGAAGCGGATTCCGGCCAGTTCTCCTTCTGCCACCGGCGCAGTTCGGGGTAGCTCGCGTGCGCGGGCACGACCAGCAGCCGCTCGTCGAACCACGCGGTCAGGGAGTCGCGGCGTTCGCGGAACTCCTCCCGGGTGCGGCCGCTCAGCACGACCTGGCCGACGGCCTCGGTGGTGCTCGCGAGCGCGTCCGCCATGCGGAAGCCGTAGGGGAGTTCGAGCCGCAGGTACTCGACCCCGGGCAGGGCGCGCACCTCGGCCGGGGTCGGGTAGCCGACCAGGACGCCGGGACGGTTGTTGAGGTAGGTGGAGCCGATCGTGTCGGGCCGCACCGAGGGCTCGATCCGGGGGTCGGTCCCGGCCGCGCAGCGCAGCCCGGCGAGCGCCAGGTCGACGCCGAACTTGGCTTCGACCAGCTCGGGTTGGAGCAGTCCGCCGGTCCGGGCCGCGCACTCGCCGAATACCAGCTTCCCGGTGTCCGGCTGGTGGAAGAGCTCCATGTGGAAGGTGCCGCGCCGCAGGCCGAGCGCGCGCAGGGCTGGTTCCACGACCGAGCGTGCGAGGTCGTAGGCGGAGGCGTCGGTGACGGGGTCGAACACCTCGACCTGGAGCGCCCGGTTGAAGTCCACCGTGCTCAGGCAGGGCTCGCCGTACGTGCTGACGCTGAGGAACCGCAGCTCTCCGTCGAAGACCACGCCGTCGGCGATCCACTCGTCGCCCGCAACGAACTCCTCCAGAACGAAGGTCCGTTGGGGCATGCCGGCGCGCCGGAGCTCGGCACACCGGGCGATCAGCCCGGCGCGGCCCTCGACGACCGAGGTGTTCCTGGTGCCGGCACCGGCGACCGGCTTGAGGACCGCCTTGTCGAAGTCCTCGACGCTCGCCGGATCCAGGTGGTGGACGTCCTCGATCAGGCGGGACCGGGTGACCTCGATGCCGGCCGCGGCGAGCGCCTCCTTCTGCAGCCACTTGTCCCGGAACCGCACGGCGGTGTCCGGGTCCACGGCGACCGGGGCGCCCAGGACCTCGCCCAGGGCCGCCACGGTGACCAGGGCGAACTCGTCCCCGGTGTGGACGCAGTCGAAGTCCCGGTCGGCGAGGCCGGCCCGGTGCAGCGCGAGCAGCACGCTCTCCACGCTGGAGGTGTCCTCGGCGAAGACGGTCTCGACCCCGTCCGGAATTCCGATGAACCCCCAGTCGCGCAGGCCGGGGCCGTACACCACGACGGGCTCGATTCCGTTGCGGAGCGCGGCCCGGATCAGGTACGGGTCCGCTCCGACGATCAGGGCCGAGGATCGGTTCTCAGACACGGGTCTCCTTTGGAACGGGGCGGGTCCAGCCCACGATGTTCGTGCATCGATTCAGTGGCAATGCCCCACCTGATGCCGCCGCTTCGGCGAATTCGCCAGGGCCTCGGGCGCGAATGACCGGGGGAATGCCTGCGGGGATGCGCGGAATGCGTCCCGTTCCACGTATCCGTCACGCTCCGACGGATACGCGAACCCCCCGGTCGGCTCCGGAACCATGGCGTCGTGGTTCTTGATCCATAGTCCATGACAAGCAGTTGATGTGCAATGGCACATTGCATCTCACGGTGACGGCGTCCCCGTTTGACCCGTTTTGGCCGTCTATTTTCACATCGGATCACAAGTGGAGTCGGATCCTCCAGCGCGCTCGACAGGGATTCCCTGGAGGGCATGTGACGGACCATCGGACAACCGGGCGTGTCTCCGGCGATCTGGGCAAGCGGGGTCGGATCGGACATAGCGCATGATTGCCGGTATTCCCCGGAAGAGGGTGGCGGGACCTCTTCCGATTGCTTAGGCTCCTGGAGGTTCCGGCACCTGCCCGGTGCGGCGGAAAACGGGATCCGACGGAATTCCCGGACGCGCCGCGGTCGGCCCTTTCCGTCTCCCCGGCCCGGCCGGAGCGAGGACACCTGACAATTCCGTCCCGGCCGACCCGGACCTTCACGGGAACCCGCGCGACCCGTCGGCCGCCGGGATTCCCGCCCACCCGCGCGGCGTCGGCGTCGGTCCCATCAACACGCATTACGCGGCGCCGTGTCCACCGACCCGGTCAGCGCACGAGAGGACGGAGTCAGCCAGTGATCCAGCGGAACAACGGACCGACCGGGGACGAGCCGGGGGCCACCGTGCACGCCCTGTTCGAACACCATGCGGAGCTCGCCCCGGACCGGACGGCCGTGGTCGCGGACGACGCGCAGCTGAGCTACCGCGAGCTGAACGCCCGCGCGAACCGGCTGGCCTGGCGGCTGCGCGAGGCGGGCGTCGGGCCCGACACGCTCGTGGGCATCTGCGTCGCACGCTCCGCGGCGATGATCGTCGGGCTGCTGGGCATCCTGAAGGCGGGCGGCGCGTACGTCCCGCTCGACGCCGGATACCCTGCCGAGCGGCTGGAGTTCATGCTGCGGGACACCGCCGCCCCGGTGCTGGTGACCCAGCGCCGGCTCGCCGACCGGCTCCCCGCGGGCCGGGCGGCCGTCGTCCTGCTCGACGAGGACCCGGCCCACCACCCCTCCGGGAACCCGCCCGCCGTCGGCCGGCCGGAGCTCGCCAACGTCATCTACACCTCCGGATCCACCGGAACACCCAAGGGCGTCCTGGTTCCGCACCGGAGCGTCGTCCACCTGGTGACCGATCAGGACTACGTGTCCATCGCGCCGGACGACCGGGTCGCCGCCCTCGCCACGCTGTCCTTCGACGCCTCCACCTTCGAGATCTGGGGTCCCCTGCTCAACGGCGCGACCTGCGTCGTCTACAGCTTCGGCGGCACCGACCTGACCGCCCTCTGCCGCCGGGTCCACCGGGACGCCGTCTCCGTCCTGCACCTGACCAGCCCCGTCTTCCGGCTGCTGGAGCCGGCGCACCTCGCCGACCTCTCCGGGGTGCACACCCTGCTGTTCGGCGGGGACTCCATCCGGGCCGAGGTGGCGGACCTCGCGCGGCAGGCCTTCGCGGGGCGGCTGATCCACCTGTACGGGCCGACCGAGACGACGGGCTTCGCGACCTACCAGGACGTCCGGACCATGGCACCGGACGCCACGATGATCCCGATCGGCACCCCGCTCGACCGGGTCCGGGTCCGGGTGCTCGGGCCGGAGGGAGAGGACGTTCCGGACGGGGAGAGCGGAGAGCTCCACATCGGCGGAGCCGGCATGACCCGCGGCTACCTCGGCCGAGCCGAACTCACCGCCGAACGCTTCGTCTCGGACCCCGACGACCGCGCCGGCTCCCCGCTCTACCGCACCGGTGACCTCGTCCGGCGCGGCCCGGACGGGGCGCTGCGCTTCCTGGGCCGGATCGACCGCCAGATCAAGGTGCGCGGCTACCGGATCGAACCGGGCGAGATCGAGGCCGCGCTCACCCGGCACCCCGGGGTGCACGACGCGGTCGTGGTGGCCCGGGACGACGGCGCGGGGGACAAGCGCCTCGACGCCTACGTCGTCCCCTCCTCCGGACCGGCCTCGGGACCTGCCTCCGGACCGGCCTCCGGACCTGTCGGCACCGCCGACGGCGCGGGACGCGACCGGGAACTGGTGGCCGACCTGCGCCGGCGGCTCTCGACGGAGCTGCCGCGGTACCAGCGCCCGGCCTCGATCACCGTGATACCGGCGATCCCGCTCACGACGAACCTCAAGGTGGACGCGGCGAAGCTGCCCGCCCCCGCCGAGGAGCGCGATGCCGCCCAGGGCTCCCCGACCGCCCCCCGTGACGAGCTGGAGTCGGCGCTCGCCGCGCTCTGGCGCGAGATGCTCGGACTCACCGAGGTCGGGATCGACGACGACTTCTTCACGCTCGGCGGCGACTCCGTCTCGGCGGTGCAGCTGGCCACCGCCGCGACCCGGCTGTCCGGCGTCCCGGTCACGGTGCGTGACGTCATCGGCTCCCCGACCATCCGCGGACTGTCCGCCCTGGCCGACGGATCCGCCGCCGTGCGGGCCAGCGGTGCGGCCGGCGCTCCGGCCGGTTCGCCGCGGCCGACTCCCGCCGGAGGCTTCGCATGAGCGGCCGGACCCCCGCCGACGCGCCCCTGACCAGGGCGCAGAAGTTCCAGTGGTTCCTGGAGAAGGGGCTGGCCGAAGGACTCCGGCCGCTCCCGGCGGGGACCGACGAGGCCGCCGCCCAGCGTCTGGTGCACGCGCTGGAGGACCGGTTCGAGATCCTCCGCACCTCCCTCGCCGTCGTCGGCGGAGAACTGCGGCAGCTGGTCCACCCGTCGGGCTCCCCGGTGCGGGTCGTCGACGTCGCACCGGACGGCACCGCCGAGCGGAGCCTGGCCGACCTGGTACGGGTGTTCACCGCGCACACCCACGGCAGGGTCGGCCGGTTCCTCGTGCAGTTCCACCTGCTCCGGTCCGAGGACCGGCGCTGGTTGGCGGTGGTCGCCGACAACGTGGCCGTGGACGCCGGGTTCCACGGCGTGGTGGACCAGCAGCTCACCGACCTGCTGCACGGACGACCGGACAGCCCGGACGCCGGTGTCCCGCACCGGCGACCCGGGATCCAGCCGGCCGAGCAGGCCCGGCGCGAGGCCGACCCCGACGAGGACACCGAACGCACCAGGGCGCTCGACTACCTGCGGCGGCACTTCTCCCACGCACCGGCACGGATGCACCCGCACCACCCTCCGGGCGAAGGGACGGCGGGCCGCTACTACCGGAGCACGCTCACCCTGCCCGGCGCGGACGGCCTCTTCGCCCGCGGCATGGCCCACACCGGGCTGCTGCCCTCGGCCGTCGTCCTCGCCGCCTTCGCCCAACTGCTCTGCCTGCGTGCCGACACCGACGCGTGCACCGTCAACGTGTCGCTCGACAACCGGCACAACGCCGACCTCCGCCGCGTGCTGTGCGCCACCGCGCAGCGCACCCCGGTGGCCCTCCGCGGGCAGGGCCGGAGCCTGCTGGAAGCGGCCGCCGAGGTCCAGCGGACCCTGGCCGAGGGGCACCCCGCCTACGGCCGGTACGACCCCTTCGACCTGATCCGCGAACGGGTCGAGGCCCAACACCGCCGAGGCGTCTGCCTCTCCACCGACCTTGCCTTCAACTTCATTCCGCCGCCCCAGGGTTGGCGGGAGCTGATCGAGGCCGAGCCCGGCTCGACGGGCCGGCCCGGCTCCACGGACGGGTCCGGCTCCACGGACGGGCCTGGCTCGACGGACGGGTCCGGTCCCACGGACCGGCCCGGCTCCCGGATCAGCTGGGCGAGCACCGCGGAGACCTCCTACGAGTACGGAGCCAGCCTGTCGGTCCGCTGGGCCGACCCGCACACCGTCCGGCTCTCCGTCCACGGCGATTCCACGGTCCTGGAACCCGAGCAGTGCGCGGCACTGCTGCGCGGCGTCGAGCTGGTCCTGACCCGGGCCGCGACGGGCCGGGACTGCTCGCCGGACGAGGTCGCGTCCGCCGTGGGACTGCTCCGGCTTCCCCGAGGCCCCCGCGAACGGCACTCCGGCGGGCGGTGGATCGACCTCCGCGCGATCGAGGACCTCCTGCTCGCCCTGCCCGGGGTCACGGCGGCCGGGGTGTCGCTCGAACCCGGCGGCGCGTCCGGCACCCCCCGGCTGACCGCCCGGGTCACCGCGGCCGACGGCAGCGCGCTCACCCCGTTCGACCTGCGGGAGGAACTGCTCCGAGCCGCGCACACGGGCGCGATCCCGGCGGTCCCCGACTGGTTCGGGATCGACGGCGCCGACGCCTCGGACGGGCGGGCACTCCCCGGCCGCCCCCCGGCCACGGCCGAGGACACCGCGCTGCTCACAGCCCTGAGCGGGACCGGGACCGGGCCCGGCCGGGCCCCGGACCTCGACCTCTGCTACCTGCGGGCGGGCGGCCGGCCGGAGCACTACCCGCGCTTCGCGGAGCTGCTCCGCCGGCTCGGCTACCACCCGCCCGGTTTCGCCCAGGTCAGCGGCATGGCCACCCTGCGCAGCCTGGCCCGGGAACTCCGTCCGTCCGGCCGGGCCGGAGGCCGGCCCGCGGCGCCGGCCGGCTGACCGGGCCCCCGGCGGACGCGACCGCGCCAACCGATCCGTGACCCACCGACCCTCGGAGCACCCATGACCAACGCAATGCCGGAGCCGGTCCTGTCCCAGGAGGAGGTCGATCGCTTCTGGCGGGACGGATACCTGCTGATCCGCGGCGTCCTGACCAGGCAGCAGGCCAGGCACCACGCCGGCCTGATCCTCGACCTGCTCCCGCGAGACCTGCGCGTCCCCGACCACTGGGAGGCGTACGACGGCCGGTTCAAGCCCTTCAACACCCCGGGGAACCAGACCTTCGACGGACCGGAGTTCATCCCGCTCTTCCAGAACGAGCGGCTCTACCGGGTGGCGGCCCAGCTCCTGGGGCACCCCGGACTGCTCGTCCGGGACGGCTCGGTGGCCATCACCATGCGCAACGACACGGCGCACCCCAGTGAGCTGAGCCAGGACCTGCACATCGACCCGGCGGTACCCGAGGACGCGGACGAGTTCCTGCTCACCCCCGAGGAGGTCGAGATCGGGGGCTGCTACTACTTCACGGACGTGGCCCCGGGCGGCGGCGGCATCCACGTCGTGCCCGGCGGCCACCGGATCGTCGAGGCCGAGTCCCGCGCCGTCCGCCGGGGGCGGCAGCTGCACGACAAGTGGCGCAACATCCCGGATCTCAAGAGCGTCGAAGTGACTGGGCAGGCAGGCGACTTCGTGCTGACCCACCATCTGATGCCGCACGCCGCCTCGCACAACCGGCGCCCCGAGGTCCGGGTCGCCCAGTTCGTCCGCTACGCGCGGGACGACCAGCCCTGGGACGCCGGCGAACGCCCCGGTGACCGCCCGGCCGGTCACTCCTACAACGACCTGCAGACCGCGGCGATGACCCCGCTGGGCCGCCGGCTGCTCGGCGTCGACCCCTGGTAGCGGGCCCTGGCGGTGGCCGGTCCAGCACCAGTGGACCGGTCACCGGCACCGGTACCGGCACGCCCGGCAGACCATCCCTCAAGGAGGCCACCACCATGACGACACACCCGGACGGCATACCGCTCGACCTGTCCGTCGACCACGTAGAGCTGTACGTGGAGGACCTCGACGCCAGCGCACGCCACTACGCCCGGGCCTACGGGTTCACCGTGTACGCCACGGCCGACCGGCCGGGCGAGGCGAGGTCCGTCGCCATCGGCCGGGAGCACATCCGGCTGGTCCTCACCCAGGCCCTGGCGGAGGACCACCCCGCCGCCGACTACGTCCGGCGGCACGGGGACGGCGTCGCCGACATCGCCCTGGCCGTACCCGACGTGGTCGCCGCCTTCGCCGCGACCGTCCGGCGCGGCGCCCGGCCACTGGCCGAACCCGAGGAGACGGACGGCGTGGTCACCGCGGCCGTCGCCGGCTTCGGCGACCTCCGGCACACCCTGGTCCAGCGCCGCGCGGGAACCGACCACCGGCCGCTGCCCGGTTTCACCCCGGCACCGCGGAGCGAGCCGGAAGCGGACACCGGCCTGCTGGCGGTCGACCACTTCGCGGTGTGCGTCGAGGCGGGCCTGCTCCGGCCCACCGTCGCGTTCTACGAGCAGGTCCTCGGCCTGCGCAACACCTTCACCGAGCGGATCGTCGTCGGCGCCCAGGCCATGGACTCCGAGGTGGTGCAGTCGGCGTCCGGCGGCCTCACGCTCACCATCATCGAGCCCGACACCAGCCGCGAACCCGGCCAGATCGACCACTTCATCAAGAACCACGGCGGCTCCGGCGTCCAGCACATCGCCTTCCGCACCGACGACGCCGTGCGGACCGTCCGGACGATGGCCGAGCAGGGGGTGGCGTTCCTGTCGACGCCGGGCCCCTACTACCGGATGCTCGCCGATCGGCTGCGGCTGACCCGGCACTCCGTACCCGCGCTCGCCGCCCTGGGCATCCTCGTCGACGAGGACCACGAGGGCCAGCTCTTCCAGGTCTTCACCCGGACGCTGCACCCTCGGCGGACCCTGTTCTTCGAGGTCATCGAGCGGGTCGGGGCCACGACCTTCGGCAGCGGCAACATCAAGGCACTGTACGAAGCGGTGGAAGCGGAACGGCACGGGTGACCGCCACCGCCTCCCGAGGGTCCGGGCCGGCCCGCCGCCCCGGCCCGGACCCTCGGGGGCCGGCGGTCAGCCGGAGACCACCAGCCGGGCCAGCACCGGCAGGTGGTCCGAGGCCACCGGCTCCTCGGTGACCAGGCCGACCCGCACCGGCGTCACCCCCCGGCCCGCGAAGACGTAGTCGATGCAGTCCCGCGGAGCATCGGCCGGGAACGTCGCCACCGGACCACCGTCGAGAACCGTCCAGGAATCGGTGAAAGCAGCCCGAAGCCTGGTTATCTCCGACGTCCCCGGGGCGGCGTTGAAATCGCCGAGCAAAATGGCCGGACCGGTTTCCCCGATCAACTCCACGACTTCTTCCGCCTGGCGGATCCGGTCGATTTCCGAGAACAGCTCCAGATGCGTGACGAAGACCTGCAGCGGAATTCCGCCGAGGTCGATCTCGACGTGCAGCAGGCCGCGCTGCTCCTCCCCGGGGGACCGGAAGAGGTGGGTGTTCCGCGCACGGGTGATCGGGTGCCGGGACAGCACCGCCGTACCGTACTGGCACCGCGGAGCCGCCGGCGCCGCCGGGTCCAGGTCGATGTTCGCCCCGTACGCCGGGTGGTAGCCGAGCGACCGCGCTAGCTCCGCCACCTGGTCGTTCCACTGGCTGCGCCCGTCGAAGTGCCGGTCCACCTCCTGGAGCCCGACGATCTCCGCACCGCTGCGCCGGATCACCCGGGCGATCCGTTCCAGATCGAGGACGCCGTCCGTTCCCTCCCCGTGGTGGATGTTGAACGACAGGACGTCGACGGTAGCTTCGGCGGAATCCAACCGGCTGTCCATGCGCACTCCTTTTCCACGGCGGACCGTTCCGCCGCTGCGTTGCCTGATCGGCCGGAGCCCATTGAATACGATCGCCGGCCGGTCCGGCAGAAATTCCCCTCCTGGCGAACGGGCGCCAGTATTGTCGAAATTCCCGCCGCCCCGCCGTAAAACGCCCCGAGGCGGCAGACGCGGAAAATCGGTGCGCCGGCCGACGTGGAGGTACGAACCCGCGGGCGCGGGGAGGACGACCTGGTGGCCGTCGCCGTTCTGCTCGGCGTCGGCTGACCCCGTGTCGGCGTACAGGAAAACTGCGCAGGCCGGTGCAGACCAACGTGCGCGCGGCGGATGGTGGGTTCAGCCTTCCCTTCGTGTGATGTCGAGGGCTCCGTCGTGTAGGGCGAAGCGGCGGGCCGCCTTGTCGTCAGCCGTGACGGAGGGCCGGCCGGCGCCTTGGAACGCCGCCGTCCGCAACTGGAAGCGGGCGGGGCTGGCGCCGCACATCGCGCGCAGCCGCCACGGGTCGTTCTCGGCGTTCCGCGGGTGCGGCGGCACGGCCAGGTGCACGAGGGCAGAGGCGTCGTGGTCTGCGCCGTAGCGTGTGTGTGCCGAGGTGTAGGAGGCCATCCGGAGTTCGACCTCTACCGGGCCGGGTACCGTCGCGAGGTTCGGAGTGGGCTGCTGCGATGTGCCGGTGATCGGGTGTGGTTGGTCCTGGTCGCGGAGGACGACGAGGAGATCCGGTCGGTGGACGGTCTCCGCCAGCTCGCTGGCGAACCACTTCGCGAGGGCTGGGCCGCCGCGTCCGACCCAGGTCTCGACCAGGTGGCGGAAGGCGGCTTCCCGTCGGTGGGGTAGGCGGTGAGCACCCGCGGCGAGGATTGCCTCGCCGGCTCCGGTGAAGGCTCGGTGGAAGTCGCGTACGGGGACCCGGTCCGCATGCCTGGGACTACGCACCATGCGGACGTGCAGCATGGCGTGGTGCAGAACGGTCGCTGCGGCCATGGCGTTGGCGCCCAGGTGCCCCTCCTGCGGGGAGGTGCCGCGAGCAGGTCGGGTGTCGCGGGGTGGTGTGGTCGCGTCGGCCTGGCGCCCGGCCGAGGACAGGTGCCAGCAGCGGTCGTCCGGGCAATGGTCGGCCGTCGCCGCGCAGAGTATCCCGCGGGCCCCCAGGGCGATTGACACGCCGTCCGCTCGCGCTCCAAGGACGGCGCCCCGGGCGTCATCGGAATCGAAGCGGACCTCGGTGATGTCGCGCAGCCATATATTCAGCGTCGCGCTCTCGGCCGGGGTGCCGTCGTCGACGGGGTAGGAACGGGTGACAGCCAGTTCGAGCTGGCCGACGAGACGGCTGCCGGCCCGCTCGATCCGCAGATGGCGGACCTCGGCCGATGAAAGGTCGTAGTCGGCGGCCAGGCTCTCCGCGGCGTGCGCCGTCAGCGACATCACCGGGGCCATCACCTGTCCCAGATGGTCACGGCCCGGCGTGGACGGCTTCCCCGATGTGAGGAGCCCGTCCAACGAGTGCCCGGCCGCCGCAGCCTGCTCGATCATCCAGGTGCGCCGATCCTCACCGAGGCCGGCCATCCATTCCAACGCTGCCAGAGACCGACGCTCGCGCCCGCCTCGCGTGCCGGCCGTCGCCGCCCGAAACAGCGGAAAGGTGTTGTTGTCCCACACGTCCGCCGCCATGTGGATCGTCTCCCGGTCGAAGCACCGGGCGTCCGCGGCAGCATCGGCGATCTGCACCAGCGACCGATCCAGCAGCGCCCCCAACACGGTGAGGGCAGAACCTCGTTGGCCGCGCGCCGCTCCGCACGGCCCACCCGTGCTCACACGGCGCTGCGGAGAGGAAGCATCAAAGTTCGCCATGCCGGGATCGTTGCACGAAACACGATCACATCGAACAGGGCCCTGAGCACGATCGTTCGTACCGAGCTCAGCACTTGAGCGTAGCGCCGACGGATGTACCAGGATGTGGTCATGCAGACTGGTGGGGGTGGCGGGGGCGATCTCGCGATGGATCTGTTGCGGGCGATGCGGCGTCGGGCCGGGCAGCGTCGTTTCGTACCGGACGGGCCAGTGCGGCGTGGGCCGTTGCGTCGGCCCTACGGCAGTGAGCCTCAGGTGCTGGCGGAGCTCATCGAGGTCGCGGAGGCAGCGGTCACGTTGAACCGTCCCGGCGGTACCGGGCCAGCCATTCCAAGCTCACATCGTTTCCCTGCCGGCGCGTGAGCGGCTCCACCGGCCGGCCGCCTCGTGCGACTCCCAGGCTGTCCAGGAGCCGGTCCACCACACCCTCCGGGTCCGCCAGCGCGTCCTCGTACGTCACCGTGATCGGCGTGATCCCGCTGTCGGAGAACCGGCGCGCCCACTCCTCGTTCTGCTCCCGGATCATGTGCTCCCAGTGCGCGATCTGGTCGCGACGGTAGGGAACGTCAGCACCCACGCCACGAACGTCGTCGGCATACCAGACGTCGGTCTCCAGTGCCCGGTACAGAGACACCGCTTGTGCCGCCGTGTCCAGCCGCCGGTTCCACACATATACCGGGCGGTCGAAGGCGCGCTCGATCACCTCGCGCCAGCTCGCTCCACTCGCGGACTGGTATCGCCGCAGCCCGGCGACGACCTCGTCCAGGTACGACCCCATGACGATCAGGCCCAACACGCCGTTGGCTGAAGTCCCGATCCGCATCAGCTTTCGTAGCTGGTCCGGCTGCGTCCGGTGCGCCGGACCGATCGGGATGTCCTCACCGTCCAGTTCGGTAACGTGGTTGTACAGGTACTCCTGCGGGTTGCCCGACAAGCCCGTGCTCTCCAGCAGACCGGCCAGCAGATGAGTCCCTGACCTCGGTGTGCTGCAGATGAGCAGGCATCTGCCCGCCGCCGGCGCCACGTCGCTCGTTCGCGCCACAGGTCGCACCCCCTCTTTGAGCGCCTTGACCGTCGCTCGACCCCCCCTTAGCGTAGTGGTTCCTGGGTCGCACACGTGGGGGGTCGGGGGATGCGCATAGCGATCGCGTTCGACGGTCAGTACGCATCGGCGGCACGCAACATGCTGTCGTCGCTGGCCCGTTGCCTCCCGCCGAAGAGCGGTGTGCGCATCTCGGCACTGATGACAGATGACTCGCCGAGTGCCGACGTCGTCGAGCACGCGATGTCCCGCGGGCTCGATCTGGAGGTCGTCCGTCTGCGCCGCGACCTGTCCGACCTGCCACTGCTGCGCTACCTGACCGGCGCGACGTACGCGCGCCTGTTCCTGCCAGAGCTGGTGCCGGACGACGTGGCGCTGTACATGGACGTGGACGTCGTGCTGATGCGAGACGTGACAGAGCTGTTCGCGACGGACCTCGGTGACAGACCCCTCGCGGCCGTGCGGGACATGTGGCGTCCCAACCTCCACGAGGCGCTGGCAGGCGGAAGCAACGGACGATTCGCGCCCGACGCGCCCTACTTCAATGCGGGGGTGATGCTGTGCAACCTCCGCCAGTGGCGTCGGGAGAGCTTGACCGAGCGGGCCCTCGACTGGCTCGCGAGCCAGGATCAGGTCCCGGTCTGTCTGGAGCAAGATGCGCTCAACGCGCTCACCCACGGGCGATGGATCGAGTTGGATCCGCGCTGGAACGTGTTCCCGATGACTGACTTCCGCGACATCCCGCCCGAGGCTTGGCCGCCGCGACTGGGCACGGAGTACCACGCGTACCGGGATCAGGAGCGACGCGCCTTCGTGCTCCACTTCATCGGCTCCCGCAAGCCATGGCGTCACCCGTACCCGGACACCGAGAACCTCAGGCGATATCGTCACTTCACCACGCCGACCGTCGAGGACCTGACGCCGAACCCTGTCACCTCGCCGTCTCGGCCGACCTCCCCGACCGTCCCGGAGACGCCGCCCCTGGCGCTTACCGGGGGAGGTGGGTCGGCGACATTGCCGGCGGCGGTGTTCGGCTACCCAAACCGGCGTGATCAGGACAAACGACCCGAGCGTCGCAAGAGGCCTCGCTTCGTCTGACCAAGAAGTACGCCTACGGCGACGTCCTCCACGTCGTTCTGGTCGGACGCTTGGCGGCGGAGCCGGAGGCGTTCCAGACGGCTCCGGGCTCCAGCCATCGCCATCGTCTTCTGTTCGCACGGTCCGCTCCACCACGCCCATGCGACGCACCCGCCGCGGCACAGCGCTCCTTGAAGCCTCAGCGAGCCGGTCAGGCAGAAGACGTGTCACCTAGCTTTCAGTACACCGTCCCGGGGAAGTGGCACGAAACCCGGAACGATCAAGGTGGCACGGAGCGCGGATCCAACGAAACGCACAGCTCGCGGACTCGCCATAGGACATCAGGACGCGGAACCCGCGGCCTGCTCCTTCCGCCACGGCCTGACCGCTGTGGTCCACAGCCTCGGGATGGGCCGCAACGAGATCGGCATGCGTCTGCTCTCCGCGGAGAGCCGCCGCGTCCCGCTGTGCCTGCCGCGATTTTCGGCGACTTGTCCGTCTGGGCGTCGTCGTCTCCTGGGTGCTAGATTCGAACGCGTTCAAAGAGGGTGCTGTGCAAGGGGGAAACATGGCCGCGGTGCCGGTGAGTGCCCGGTGGCTGTCCGGGGTCGGGGCGGTCGCGTTCCTGTTGCCGGCGTGGAGCATCCACCGGGGGTATGGCCCGGGCGGGCTGGTTCTGTACGTCTTCGGCCTGGGCTGCGCGGTGGTGTGCGCCGTGCCGCCGTTCTTCTCCGACGAGAAGCGGCTGCGCGTCGCGTGCACGGCCGGCGGCGCGGTGGTCACCGTGGTGTCCGCGCCGTTCGTGTTCGTGGGCGCCCTGTTCGCGAGGTTCCTCTACTACGGCACCCTGTACCTGGCCTTCCTCGCGCTCCCCGTCACCGCGGTGGCCGGCCTGGTCGCCGGGTTCCAGCGCGCCAAGGGGCGGGACCGCGGCCGTGGGCCGGCCCGCTTCGCCTGGGCGTGCGCGGCGCTCACGCTGACCGGCTGGCTGGCCGTCAGCGCCTGGATCCTGACGCTGCGCTGATCGTCAGGCCCCTCGACCTCCTGGACGGCATCATCCGCGAGTGATGTGCCGTCCCTGCGGGCCGCGTTGCAGGCCGTCCGCGGCGGCCCGCGCCAACCGCTGCGACATCGGATCGCGACGCCAGCCGTTCCGACGTCGGCGGGCTCGGACGCCGAGGTCGTAGGCCACGGAGCCGAGGGCGAGGACGACGAGCGGCCGCACGAGCGGGGAGTCGGGCGGAACGGTGCCGGACAGCAGGGCGCCGCTGACCGGGCCGGTGCCGGCCATGGCGGTGCCTGCCGGCGCGCGCACCGGCAGGCACGACCATGGCCGGGGAGCAGCCGGCCGTCGGGCTCATCGGGTCACCGCGGCGGCGGGGGCGTGGGGGAGGACGGGCACCGGCGCCGTGTCGGGCTCCTTACCGCCCGGCTTCCCCGCTCTCCGCCTCGGGTAGCGAGGGCCGCTCCGCGCCCTCGATCCCGGGCCCCCTGCGCAGGGTGCGCATCCGGTCCATCAGCCCGTCGAGACGAGTGATCGGCAGCGTTTCGAGGAACGCCGAGAGGTCGCCCCCGCTGACGATCTGCGGAACGGGCGCCTGGGAGATCTCCCTGAGCATCTTGAGCACCATGACGTTCTCCAGGCCGAGGACCTGGATCTCGGCCTCCAGCTCCAGCTTCACGCGCCGCCTCTCCGCTTCCACCCGCACCTTGTCGATCGCGTCCTCGCGTTCCGCGTTCTCCAGTTGCAGCGCGAGCTTCTCGCTCTCCATCTCCTCGTCGGCCGTCCGCTTGAGCATCTCGTTGAGCCTCTCGTCCTCGGCCCGGAAAACGCCCAGGTGGGTGCCCTTGGACTCCACTCCCCAGTCCCGGAGTTCGTTCTCCACGAGGGTGGCGAGTTCGAGCCGGGTGTCCCGGTAGTTCTTCACGAACTCCAGCACGGTCGACGCGGTGGCGATCTGGTTGAAGTACGTGGTGACGATGGCGCCCAGGACGCGTTGTACGAAGCGCTGGACGGGCATCCGGTTGTAGTCGAGGCCGCCGATGTCCGAGATCTGGGCTCCGCCGTTCCGCCTGACCAGTCCGGGAGCGGACTGGGCGGGAATCCGGATGAGCTGCTTCACGTCCACGAACAGCCGGTAGCCCTGCACGGTGGCCGTGATCCTCCCCAGATGCACGTCGTAGTTCTGTTGCTCCGCGGGCGTCTTCTCGTCCCATTCCAGGGCGAGGAGGTGCGTCGGGATCAGCATGACGCGGATGAAGTACGGGTTGAGCGCGGAGACCGTTCCCCCGCTCAGGGTTTCCTCCTGCACCCCCCGGCGGCCGCCGTTCTGCAGGAACACCCATGGCAGGCGGAACCCCTGATGGCCCGGTACCGGTGGTCCCGCCTGGTCGTCCTCTCCCGGATCCGCGCCGTCGAGCGTGATCACCACGCCGGTCTGGTCGGCGGGAATGGCGATCTGCTTCAAGTGCCGTGCTTCCAGCGGTCCGCCGCGCGCCTCCACGTTGTGCGTGGTGATGACGTCGAACAGGGCCGGGTTGATGTCGTAGTAGGCACCGCCCTGGAGGATGGCGAGCTGCTTGCCCTGCTGACCGCCGCCGGTGAGGAACCGTGCGCCGTCCTGGAAGTCGTCGCACTCCACGTGCGGACCGAAGAGCGCCCCGGGCGGTCGGTTCCCGCCGGCCCTCGCGTCGACCAGGCCGATGGTGCCCGCCGGAACGTGGACCCGGTCCACCAGCGTCACCCGGAACAGCTCCGTGTTGATGGAGTAGGTCTGTCCGCCGGCCAGCACGCCGATCTGTGTGCCCTGTTCCCCGCCGTTCAGCAGGAACCTCACGCCGTCCTGGAAGTCGTCGCAGGGCACCGGCAGCGCCAGCGCCCGGTTCCCCGGCCGCGTCCGGCCCGCCTTCGCCCTGACCAGGCCGATCTTGCCCTCCGGCACCCGCGTCCGGGGGACGACCTGGACCTCGTAGACGAACGGTGTCATCCAGTGGCGCCCGGGCAGGAGCGTGCGGGCGAGCACCCCGTGGGTGGCGTGCGGGGTGACCTGCGGGAAATCCGGATGAGTCCGGCCGTTCAGGCGCCGTACGATGCCGATGTGGCCGGGGGGCACGTAGCGGAGACTGAGCCGGCCGACGGCACCGGAGATCGCCAGGAGGAGTAGGAGAACGACGATGACCGTGAATTGCATGAGCCACACCTCTGTAGCGGTGATGTAGACCAGGAGAAAGAGCGGGACACAGCCCCGGGCGGGAGCGGGCGTCTCTTTCCCGTGCTTCTTCCCGCTCTTCTGATCGGGCGGGTCCGTTTTCCGGGTGACGCGGGGGGAGAGGGCCAGGACGCCGAAGACGTTCACCGACGCGTGGACGTAGAGCGCCAGTCGAGCGCAGACGGCCAGCGAGCACAGCGCGGCCAGGGATCCGACCAGGTAGATCGCCAGATCCACCCGGTCCGTCCACTTCACCGGCTCACCTCCTGTCCCCCCTGCGCAGATGCACGGCCAGAACCGTGGAAGTCCACTCGTCGTACCAGTGGTTGAACGGCTCGTTCTGCGGATTGCGCAGCGTCGGGTAGTACGCGCCGCGGGGGCCGGGCCCCGCCCGCTCCGTCAGCTCGTGGTAGAAGCGCGGCACCAGCGCGTCGGCGGAGCTCCGCCAGCCGCAGGCCACCGACAGCGCGAGGAAGTCCGCGTGCCGGTTGCCGCGCACCGCGGCCCGGGCCGCCTGGGCGCTCCAGCCCTGCCGTCCGTGCGTGTGGTCGGCCCATATGCCGTCGACACGGGCCAGGACCTCGACGGGGATCCGGCGCGCGTGGCGGGTGCCCAGCCAGCCCTCGTCGAGACGGCCGGCCGCCTCCAGCACGATGGCGGTGGTCTGGAGATCCGCGTGCGCGAAGTTGTGCTCGGCGAGACAGCCGTCGAGGCGTCCGAGGGAGACGGCCTCCGGCACCCGCACCGTCTGCGCCGCGGGTCGCTGGAGCGGAGCCGGGAACAGGGAGGACATCTCGTCCGGCGTGCTGCCGTTCCGGGAGGCGGTGTCGATGTCCCGCAGCCGGAGGAGCTCCTCCGGGCTCAGCAGCCGGCCGTCCCGGGCGTCGGCGTACCAGGTGTGGGCCAGAAGGTAGTTGCGCTGCCCGTCGAGCAGGACCGGGAAGAAGGGGCGCTGGTGGTGCATCGCCTCCAGGATCATGTCCGTGATGTCGTCGGAGTTCTGGGACTGCGGTGACATCAACACGATCACGGCCGTCGCGAAGTCCAACTGCTGGCGCCTCACCCAGACGTGCGAGTCCCCGGCCCTCAGGTCCGCGACCGACCAGACCCGCAGTCCGGCTCCTCTCGCCTGGTCGGCGAGCGCGTGGGCGTACGCCGTGTCGGCCTTGTCGTAGCAGAGGACGACGGCGGGCTCGTCGGGAGGCACGAGGGGCCGGGGAGGTGAAGGCTGGGCCGACGCGATGTTCTCCGCGTGTCCCGGTGCGACGGATCCGCCGGGACCGGGCCGGACGCTCTCACCGCGGATGGCGGCGACGAGTTCGTCGACCTTCCGCTCGTAGTCGGCGGCGTCCGGGGTCCTGAAGTCGCGCCAGACCCGGCTCGCGGCCAGGGGCGGGAGAGGGGCGTCCCCGATCAGCAGCGGAATGAGCCGCAGCCGCCGCCGCGCTCCGGCCGTGACCAGGGCCGCGTACTCCTCGCGGGCCCAGGACGAGGCGCGTGAGGCCGGGCTGATGACGACCAGGGCACATCCGGCGTCCTCGATCGCCGCCTCGGCGTGGTGCACGCTCACGTCACCGGGCAGCACGTCCCACTCGTCGAAGAGGACGGTCAGGTCGCTCCGCCCGAGACGGGCTGCCAGTACCCTCGCCCAGTCGGCGTCCTCCCTGGCGTAGCAGAGGAACACCTGGGTCATAAGGCTTCGCCCCGCGGCCGTACCGCCCGAACCAGCGCGGCGAGGCTCACGTCGTAGGGCTCGCTGCCGGGATTCCGCAGGTCCGCGGGCCGGCGGATCCTGGCGAAGGGCGGCAGTTCCACGTCATCCACGAGCACGGGGATGAACCGCCGTCCACCGGTGTGCACGCGCTGGAGCAGCACCGCGTACTCGTCGCGGATCGCGGCGTCGTTCATCGTCGCGCTGCTGAAGAGCAGGAGCCCGTTGGCCGTGACGCGCAGGGCCGCTTCCTTCTCCAGGCTCTCCACCAGCCCCGGGCCGATCCACTCGGCCAGGAAGACCCGCAGCCCCTCGGCACGCAGTCCGGTGGCAAGGGTCTGCGCCGCCTCGGTGTCCGCCGAGGCGTAGGAGACGAACGCGTCGTACGTGTCGCCGAGTTCGGTGGCGGCATCGGCGGCGGGCTCCAGCGCGGGTGGGGTGTCCCGGGGACGCCGTAGCCGTGACAGCCGCTCACGCACATCGACTCCGGTCGAGAGCGCCGTGGCCCCGGCCGTGAGCAAGGCACCGACCGCGCCGGCGACAGCGATCCCAACTTCCCATGACCCCATACCCGGAGGGTAATCCCTGCCCCCAAGAGCCGCCGGTGCTTTTGAGGTATCACCGGGTTTCTTCGGGGTGCCACGATCCGGTGATGGCCCGAGAGGCCGTGACGGACGAGGCCCCGGGCTATCGACCGGGATGTCCGACGCCTCAATCACGCTGCTCGGAAGCCTCGTTGGCCGTCTGCCCGGCCGCGCCCGACCCGCCCACGCGCTCGTGGAGCGGGTCACCGTGCTCGTCGTTGCCCGTGAGGGCGGCGACCGGCGTCGCAAGTTCCGCCCGTCTCAGTACCCGATCGTGGCGGGAGAGGTCTTCGGGAGGGTGGTGCCGGTGCCCTGAACCGGCCTCCCCGGCGTCACCCCGGCCGTCGTCCGGCCGGTGCGGCACTACGGGCCCGCCCGTCTCATCCTCGGGGACTGATCCCCCGTACAGCCAGGGCGAGGAGCCGGTGCGCCTCGGCGGCGGGGGTCGGGTGGTGTTCGGTGGCGAGGGCCAGGCCCGTCACCAGCGCTACCAGATCGGCGGTGGTCACCTCCGGTGCCACCGCGCCGGCGCGGGCGGCCCGGTGCAGCAGGGGGTCGACGGCGCTTCCCAGGCGTGCCGAGCAGGCGTCGACGTGGTTCCCGCCGCCGGTGCCGGCCGGGAGCAGTGCGTCGGCCATGCCCCGGGCGGAGGCCGCGTAGGTCGTGAGCGCGCCCAGCCAGTCCAGGAGCGCGGTCCTGGGATCGTCGGCGTCGGCGAGGTCCGCGGCGCGGGAGCACAGCGCGTCGACCCTCCGGCTGAAGACCGCTTCCAGCAGGGACCGGCGGTCGGGGAAGTGGCGGCGCACCGTGGCCGAGCCGACGCCGGCGATGCGCGCGATCTGTTCGAGGGAGGCGTCGGCGCCGTGGGCGGCGACCTCCGCCTCGGCCACGGCGAGGATCCGCGCGCGGTTGCGTCGGGCGTCCGCGCGTTGGGCTGTCATGGCGTCGTCTCCGTACTTGCTAAGTGGCGGGGCCCTCCGTATCGTACTCGAGCAGAAACGGCGGGCCCCGCCGTTTTCTCTCCGGTGCCGTGTGAGGAGCTCTTATGAGCGCACAGTCCGCCCCCGTCCTGGTCGTCGGTGCCACCGGTCAGCAGGGCGGCGCCACCGCTCGCGCCCTGCTGAAAGCGGGCGTCGCCGTGCGCGCGCTGGTCCGCGACCCGGCGACGGCCCGGGCCCGGGCCGTCGCGGCGCTCGGCGCCGAACTGGTCACCGGCGACCTCGACGACCCCGCCTCGCTGGCCCGGGCCGCCGCAGGAGCGCGCGCCGTCTTCTCCGTCCAGATGCCCGACATGGACGGCCGGGGCTTCGAGGGCGAGGTCGCGCAGGCCGTCAACCTCATCGAGGGCGCGCGGGCCGCCGGGGTGGCGCAGTTCGTCCACACCTCCGTCTCCGGCGCGGGGCGGCACGCCGACTGGCCCACCGGCCGGTGGGCCTGGCTGCAGCCCTACTACGCCGCGAAGGCCGGGATCCAGGACCGGGTCCGTGAGGCGGGCTTCGCGCGGTGGACCCTCCTCAAGCCCGGCTTCTTCATGGAGAACTTCCACCCCTCCGCCGCGATCATGTTCCCCCGCGGACTCGACGGCGGGCTGGTGAGCCTGCTGAAGCCCGCGACCCGGCTGTCCCTGATCGCCGTCGACGACATCGGTACCGCCGCCGCGGCGGCCATCGCCGCACCGGAGCGCTTCGACAGGGTCGAACTCGAACTCGCGGGCGACGTCCTGACCATGGCGGACATCGCCACCGTGCTGTCCCGCGTCCTCGGCACCGTGCTCACCGCCCCCGACATGACCGAGGCACAGGCCGGCGCCGCCGGAATGCCCGCCATGGGCCTCGCCCAGGCATCGATCAACGACCTCCCCCAGCCCGCCCGCCCCGAGTACGCGCGGGAACTGGGACTGCCCCTCACCACCTTCGACACCTGGGCACGAGAGCACCTCTGCGAAGGCCGGGGCGCCGCCGAGGCCGGCGTGACGGGATCAGTCCAGTCGCGTTGAGGGGGGTTCTGTGGTGCTGAGCCCCGATGAGTGGGTGCTGCTGGAAGCCGTCGCTGCCGAGAGTTCGGGCCGGCTGACCGGAGAGCCGCCCCAGGCGCGCCGGACCGCGGAGCACGGGACCGTGCGCCGGCTCGTCGGAGCGAAGGTGTGCGAGTTCGCGAGCGCCGAACTGCTCGACGGTCTCACTGCCGGCGGAGCCCGTCCGGCGTGGGCGGTGCGGGTCGCCGACCTGGGGCAGGAGCCGCTGCGCTACCGGATCCTGCGGGACCGTCCAGCCGAGCAGCCTGTCGTACCGGTGGCGGCCGACTGCGTACCGGACACCACGATCAGCGTGCGTGCCTTCGGCCTGCCCCTTCTCGGTGACGCGCGTACCCTCGACGGCCTGAGAAAGAATCGGGTGGTCGGGTGATCACTCGTTCTTGAGGTCGTCGGCGAGGCGGCGGGCTGCTTCGGTCTCGATGGAGCCGCGTGATTCGATCTCCTCGCCGCCGCCCGCGTCGCGTGCCGAGGCGAGCCCGACCGAGGCGCGGGATCCTGGCCCGCGGCCGCCTGGGGTTGACGCCACCGCCCGGATCGGCAGGGGGTCGGCTTGGCCGCGGACGGCGTCAACTATCCCCTCGCCCGGCCGAGTCGCCGGTGGCACGTCCCCAACCGGACGGCGCCGGTGGGGCGGGCGTACGCGTTCGGCGTCCTCGTGGCGGAGGTGTGGCCGCCGGCGCCTGCCCGCCGCACGTGACGGCCGTCAACCGGCCCGGCGCACGGGTCGGGGCCCGGTCGGGCGGGGTTGCGGACAGCGTCGGCGGCGCCTGCAGCACGGGCCGCTCTCGCCGGTCGCGGTCATCGGCAGGACCATCACGACCACCGCGGACGGCTGTTCGTCCACCTCCCCGGCGGCCGGCGTCTCGCGACGGCTCCCGTCCGGCTGATCGGGCCCGCTGCCGGGAACGGCGCGCGCGGCACGGAGAAACCATTCCAGTCGCGAGGCCCTCAGGCCGAGCGCCGCCGCGAGCTGTTGGACGGAGCGGCGCTGTGGTCGGAGCACCCGGCCCCGCTCGATGTCGCTGATCGTTCTCACACTGACCCGGGAACGCCGGGCGAGTTCCTCATGCGTGAATCCCACTTCACGACGAAGCGCCCTCAGTATGCCCCCGAATGCCGAATCCCCTTGTTGTGCCTTCGACATGTCACCCCCCCAGAATCTTGGCGCGTGGGAGCGCTCCCACGCCCATCGGGAGCGTAGCAGCACCTTATGCCCAGGTCAGCCGTGACACTCGGCCGTGGCTCATACCGGAACAACGGGACGTGACGGCCTTTCAGTTCGAGGCCGTTCGAGGCAGTCCGAGGCCTTCAGGCCGAGGCGCGGACCGTCAGTTCGGTCGGCAGGATCACCTGACGACGCGGCCGCCCGGGGTCGGCGATCTCCTCGAGCAGCAGCTGGACCATCAACCGCCCCATCGCCTCGGTCGGTTGGCGAACACTGGTGAGGGGCGGCTCGGTGCTACGGGCGATGACGGAGTCGTCGAAGCCGACGACGGCCACGTCTCCCGGCACGTGCCGCCCGGCCTCGCGCAGCGCCCGGAACGCGCCCACGGCCATCAGGTCGGAGGCGCAGAACACGGCATCGAGGGTGGGCATTTCGGCCAGGAGCTCGCACATCGCCGCGTAGCCGCCCGCCTCGGTGAAGTCGCCGTGGGCGACGAGCGCGTCCTCCGGAGCGAGGCCGGCCTCGGTGAGCGCCTCCCGGTACCCCGCCAGGCGTGCCCCGGCCGCCTCCATAGTGAGCGGCCCCGTGATGGTGGCCACTCTGGTGCGGCCGCGTCCGAGCAGGTGCCGGACGGCCGCCCGGGCCCCGCCGGCGTTGTCGGCGTGGACGTAGCTCAGCGATTCGCGCTCGGACCGGCGGCCGCCCAGTACGGCCGGCATCCCGAGCTGTTCGAGCAGGTCGGGCAACAGGTCGTCCTGGCGCACCGAGACCAGGAGTACCCCGTCGACCCGGCGCGCGGTGAGGTAGCGCGTCAGACGTTCGCGCTCGTCCTCGTTGCGGACCAGGGTCAGCAGCAACTGAAGGTCTGTTGAAGCGAGTTCGTCGGAGATCCCGGCGATGACGTCCGCGAAGTACGGCTCCGACCTCAGCCGCGCCAGGCTCTCCGGGACGACCAGGGCGACGACGTCGGTGCGCGAGGTCACCAGGGACCGTGCCGCCTGGTTGGGTACGTAGCCGAGCTCGGCGACGGCGTGCTCCACGGCCTCCCTAGCCCGGGCGCTCACCTTGGGCGAACCGTTGATGACCCGGGACACCGTTCCCCGGCTGACTCCCGCGCGGGCGGCCACGTCCTCCACCGTCGGTCGCGCGGCAGGCCGGGCGCCACCGGGGCCCGGCCTGTCAGTTCGGGGCATGATCACACTCCGGTGTGGCTCACTCTCGGGAGCGGCCATCCTACACGGCGTGAGAGCGCTCCCATCGACGCTTCCACGGGTGCTCCCGCGGGCCCTCCCACCGGCGCTTCCACGCGCCCGGCCCGTCGCCCGGTCGGGAGGGTCTCCGACCGGCCGACGGGACCGGCGGTCACAGGGGCATGCCCTGCCAGCCGCCGAGGTTGGTGGGCGTCGTGCCCGTGCGGAAGTAGACGCGGCCGTCCGTGCCGATGGCGAACACGTACAGGACACCGCCGCCGTCGACGATCGCGGTCGGGTAGTCGAGGACGGTGCCGCCGAGGTCCTGCCAGGCGCCGTAGCCGGCGTTCGGCGCGGTCTGGGCGGTGGTGCTCACACCGCCGCCGCCGTTGCGCTCGAACAGGACGACCCGCCCGCCGAGGTTGGCCATCGCCGGCTCGCCCACGCCCTTGTGGCCGCCGAGGTTGGTCGGGGACTGGCTCCACGGTCCGCCGGGCCGGGTCTGGTAACTGACGAGCATCGCGCCGGTTTCGGCCTCGCGGTAGGCGAGTTCGATGCGGCCGTCCTGGTCGAGCGCGGCCTTGGGCGGGCTGGCCGGCCGGGAGTTCGGGATCGGGCCCGGGCCGTTGATGGCGTCGTTCGGAGCGGTCTGCCACCAGTTGACGACCCCGTCGCGGGTGCTGGCGAAGACCTCGATCCTCCCGGCGCCGTTGCGGATCGCGGTGACCGGGTCCTGGATGTCGGTGCCGTGCAGGTCGTCCCAGGTGGTCGTCCAGGCGCCGTTCGGGCTGGTCTGCCGGATCGCGCTGAGGCCGCCGCCGCCGTTCTTGACGAAGAGCTCCAGTCGGCCGTCCTGGGAGGCGACCACCGCGGGCACGCCGACCTGGCCCGCGTTGACGAGCCCGGCGTTGGGGTTGCCGAGGTCGGCCCAGCTGTCCCGCCACACGCCGTTGGGCGTGGTCTGCGGGACGGAGACGATGTGGTGGTCGGTGAGGCGGCGGGCGAAGACCTCCATCCGGCCGTCCGCGTTGGTGCCGACGGCGATGCCCGGGGCCAGCCGCCCGCCCGGGTCGGCGAACCGTGCCGGGCCGCCCCAACTGCCGTCACCCTGGCGCCAGTACGTGTAGAGGGAGCCCGCCCGGACGACGAAGACCTGCGGCCGGCCGTCCTGGTTCAGCCCGGCCCAGGAGGTGCCGCGCGACCAGCGGTAGTACATCCGGGAGAACCAGGCGGTTTCGTAGTTCCCCGAGTGGTCGTGGCTGGCGTACTCGGAAACGAACACGCCCTTGGTGCCGACCGTCGCCGGGTCGAGGTTCACCGGGCAGTCGCTGATGTTGTAGTCCCGGTAGTTCACCTGGATCAGCGAGCCGCCGTACTGGCTCGCCGCCATGCCCGCGAACTTCGCGGCGGAGATGTGGTCCGAGTGGTCGTCCTTGTAGCGGGTGTCCGGGAGTTCGTCCTGGGCCCGGAGCACGGTCGGCTGGTACGTCACCATGATCTGCCGCAGCACCTCGACGACGTCCGCCGCCGTGTAGGTCGACGGCCCGGACAGCGGGCTGCCCTTCGGGACGACCGTGGTGTCGGTGCCGCCGTTCAGCACGTTGGCGAGCCCGGCGTCGTGCAGGTTGAGGAAGATCAGGTGCACCGGCCGGTCCTTGAGCATGTACCGCTCGACCTGCTTGCCCGCGACCGTCCACGCCTCGACCGTCCAGTGCCCGATCTCGTCGGTCGCCGGGTCGTTGTCGCCGACCCCGGTCATCCGGGAGTAGGCGTTGACGGCGCCCATCTGGCGGTTCCAGGTGCGCAGCGGGTCGCCGGCGGGGTCCCAGCAGCCGCCCGCGCACGGGTCACCGGTGATGTTCCCGGCGGTGACGAACACCGTGACGGACGGCGTGCCGTCGGCGAGGGCGTTGGACAGGTCCGGGTTCATGAACAGGATGTCGTCGTCCTCGTGGGCGACGACCTGCATGAACAGCGGCCCGGAGCCGGCGGCCATACGTGCGGCCGTACCCGCACCCGTACCCGTGGCCGCGGAGGCTCGGGTCGCGGTCCCCTTGGCCAGGACGGGTGCGGCGAGGGCGGTCAGCGCGAGGGAGGTGAGGAGTTGCCGTCGTCCGATTGCCATGTGATGTCCCCTCATTCGAGATTTCGAGGTTCGACAGGTGATCACGCCAGGAGGAGATTGGCGGATTGTCGGGCGGAAAGTGCCCGAGACGGTATATCGCAAATTCCGTCAGGCGCGACAGTCAGCTGACGCACGATCAGGCCACTCCGCCTGCTTCCCGCCGATCTCGCCTGTACAGCGCGGTTTCTGCTGGAACTTCCCCATGGCTTCCGCCTGATGTTCCTCCTGGCGGAAGCCGGGCCGGCGGTGATTACATGGTGGATGGCGAGCGGTCTCCGAGATTTCTCGGCGCATTCTCGGACCTCCTCCTCCGGGAAGCGGATCGCCGCCATTTCTTCGTCACCCGAACCATGCGGGAACATGGTTTTCCGTACCCGGCGAAAGGACTCCTGTGCACGTCGCCCACCGCCCACCGCGGGGCCGCCTGTCCGCCTTGACGGCAGCCGCCGTCGTCCTCGGCGCGTTCGCCGCCCTGCCGCCCGCGGCCCCGGCGAACGCGGCCGCCGGCTGCGGGCCGGTCCCCGCCGCGCTCCCGCCAGGCCCCGCCGCGCTCCCGTCGGGCCCGGGCGCGCCGCGCCCCGAGTCCGCGGCCTGGACGGGGAGTTGGGGTACCGCCATGAGCCTGGCCGGACCGTCGGCAGCCTCGGGCGTGACGGGGCGGCAGACCCTGCGCATGGTCGTCCACACCAGCATCGGCGGCAGCTCCGCCCGGATCCGCCTGGTGAACACCTTCAGTCCGGACCCGGTGACCATCGGGCACGTCACCGTCGCGGCCCAGGACAGGACGTCCGCCCGGAACGGGAACCCGGCCACGGCGGCGGCCACGCCGGTCACCCTGACCTTCGGCGGTTCGGGCCGGACCGTCATCCCACCCGGCGGCGAGGTCTACAGCGACCCCGTCGCCTTCCCGGTCACCGCGGACGAGAACCTGCTGGTCAGCCTCTGGCTGCCCGACAAGGTCACCACCGCGCCCTACCACCCGTACACGCTCACCACCTCCTACACCTCCGCCCCCGGCGACAGTGCCGACCGCACCCAGGACACGGGCGGCGCCAACCTCTCCACCCCGTACGCCTACTGGGCCTTCCTGGCCGGCCTGGACGTCACGGCCGCCGGCAGCGACGGGACGGTGGTCGCCCTCGGCGACTCGCAGGTGGACGGCGGGCACACCGACCAGGACTCCAACACCCGCTGGGCCGACGACTACGGGCGCGCCCTCAGCGCCCGACCGAAGCCCGAGGGCGTCGTCAACAAGGGCATCTCCGGCAACCGGATCCTCACCGACGGGACGGGAGGACGCGTCGGCTTCGGTCAGAGCGCGCTCAACCGCTTCGACCGGGACGTCCTCTCCCAGACCGGAGTGCGGAGCGTCGTGCTCTACGAGGGCATCAACGACATCACGATGGACGACGCCTCCGACTCCGCGCTCGAGTCGGGGATCCAGCAGCTGGCCTCACGCGCGCACGCGGCCGGGCTGCGCTTCACCGTCGCCACCATCCCGGCCTTCCAGGGCCACACCGACTACACCGCCGCCCGCGACCGGGTGCGCCGGTGCGTCAACGACTGGATCCGCACGACGACGGCCATCGACGGCTTCCACGACTTCGACCGGGCGACCCGCGACCCGCTCAACCCGAGCGCCGCGTTCGCCGGTTACGTCTCCTCCGACCACCTGCACTTCACCACCAACGGGAACGCGGCCCTCGCCGAGGTCCTCGCCCCGCGGCCCGCCCCGCCCAGCCCCTCCCACACCTTCTCCCAGACGACGGCCGGAGCCTTCCACGGCAAGGGCACCGGCGACCTCGTCGCCCGCGACGACTCGGACGGGCACCTGTACGAGTGGGCGGGGCGGGGAGACGGGTCCTTCGCGGCCAGGACCGACCTGACGGCCGGCTGGGGCGCGTTCTCCCAGACCACCGCCGGCGATTTCCGGGGGACCGGTCGCGCGGATCTGATGGCGAGGGAGGACGCGACGGGCAACCTGTACATGTGGCGGGGTAACGGGGACGGTACTTTCGCCGGTCGTGTGCTCGTCACCGACGGGTGGGGTCCGTTCTCGCAGACGGTCGCCGGTGATTTCCGGGGGACGGGTCGTGCGGATCTGATGGCGAGGGAGGACGCGACGGGCAACCTGTACATGTGGCGGGGTAACGGGGACGGTACTTTCGCGGGCCGGGTGCTCGTCACCGACGGGTGGGGTCCGTTCTCGCAGACGGTCGCCGGTGATTTCCGGGGGACGGGGCACGCGGACCTGATGGCGAGGGAGGACGCGACGGGCAACCTGTACATGTGGCCCGGTAACGGGGACGGCACCTTCGCCGACCGGGTGCTCGTCACCGACGGGTGGGGTCCGTTCTCCCAGACGGTCGCCGGTGACTTCCGGGGCACCGGCCGCGCCGACCTCATCGCCCGCGACGACACCTACGGCGTCCTCGACGAATGGACGAACACGGGCGGAGCCTCCTTCTCCCGCGCCTTCCGGCTCACCGACGGCTGGTGACCGGCCGGTCGGCCCCGTCCAACTCCTCCGACTCGTCCTGCCCGGCCGATGCGCTTGCACGGGACCACCATTCGCAGCGGCGGCCCACCGGGCGGGGCGGCTCGCCGACGGCGAGGAGGGCGGCCACCACCGCACCGACCCCGGCGCGGCGGTGGCCGCCCTACGCCCGACGTGGAACGGGTCGCCTCCCAGAGGAAGGCCCTGGCGGACCTCCAGAGCAAGGCGGGACGCGTCCTGTCCGGAGAGAACGCCGACCGCCTGGCCTCCGCCGTACAGCACCTGGTCGCCGTGCTGACCGCCGCCGGCATCGACTGGCGGCCGCCCGAGCCCCCGACGGGCGAGAGCAAGAACCTGGCCACGGCGGCCCTCAAGCCGAACGAGATCGGCGCGGTCCTCGCGCTGTTCGCCGGTGCCCGGGCCGAACCGAGTTGGTGATCAGCGACTGGTGCCGTACAGTCGGGAGCACGACGCGGGGTGGAGCAGCTCGGTAGCTCGCTGGGCTCATAACCCAGAGGTCGCAGGTTCAAATCCTGTCCCCGCTACCACGAACGCCGAAGGGGCGGACACAGTCACGTGTCCGCCCCTTCGGCGTTCCTCGACCTCTGCTGAAGGCGCCGGTTCTTCGGTGCGCCAGCACGCCGGTCGACCTGTTGATCGGGGCATTCCAGCCGGTCCCGGACGCGGCGCCGGAGATTGCCGATGGCGAGCCGCCGAGCCGCTCGGCCAGGTCGGTCGGCGAGTGATTGCCCCGGCCGAGCTCGTCGTTCCGGTAGGTGTCGCGGGCGATCGTTCCCAGGTCGACAATGGCCCACGTCGCCAGTACCCGGTAGCCCTCCCGCACCCGGAAGTGGGCTTCGATCGCCCGGATTCCCGAGGGTGCGGCCGGCGGCGAACGGGGTACTGGCGGCGTCGGGAGGCGCCGTGAGCGGGCGGTTGCGCTGGACGCTGCCGCCGCGACCAGGGAGGAAGCGGCGGCCGACTCCCGTGCTCGGGCTGCGCGACATCGGCCGGTTCGTCGTGGCGGGTTGCGGGTACCGGTTGACCTGCTGCGGCGGGAAGAGTGCCCTCCCGCCGAGGGGCGGTGGCGGGGTGTGCCCCGGGCGGGCCGGGGCACACCTGCGGGAGTCCGGTGTCAGCAGGCCACCACGGTGGAGACGGTGGCGGTCGAGGCGGGCCAGCCGGGCTGGTTCACCGAGAAGGTGCTGCTGACGGTGGCGCCGCACGGGGCGTTGGAGAAGACGCTGCCGACCTGGTTCGAGCCGGCCTGGACGAGGACGGTCGGGTTGACGGGGGCGAGGGGGGCGCCGCCGACGACCGTGCCGGAGACGGCGAAGCCGACGGACTGGGGCTGCCAGGACGGGTCACCGGCCGTGGCCACCCCGTAGAAGCGGACCTGGTTGCCGGTCACCTCGACGCAGGCCCGGGTCAGCAGCGGACCGGGCGCGCCAGGGGTGCCGCAGGTCACGACCGCGCCGACCGGCCCGGCCGGCGCGGCGGCGGCCCCCTGGGCGGTGGCCAGGGTGGTCAGGGTCGCGGCGGCGGCAACGACGGCGATGACGGTGGTCTTCATGGGTGTCTCTCCTCGGGGGCAGGGATAGGAGGATGTGCGGAATGTGAAATGTCACATTCCGCTGGTGCCAGCATGGCAGTCCCCCGCACCCCGGGGTGCGGCATCCGGGAAGAAGGCGACCTTTCGCGGGTATCGGCCATCGAATGACCGGAATGGCCTGTCGGTGATCGCGCAAACCCCTGGCCCGCCCCTCCCGGGAGGCCGAACCCCCGACTGGGAAAGCAGAGTTCGGCGCCGACGGGTGCGGGGCACGTAGCCCTCTCGCACCCGCACTGCATCGCGGCCGGAGCGGTCGCCGGCGACGGCGGTAGCTGACGTCGCGGCGGTCGCCGCCAGTGTTCAACTCCTCTGCCTGGGAAGGGACTTGCCGACCGATCCAGGCATCGCCTTGCGAGGTCGCCGCGTACAAGTCCGCCAGCCG
Organism: Kitasatospora sp. NPDC058046; assembly: GCF_042885595.1. NCBI lineage: Bacteria > Bacillati > Actinomycetota > Actinomycetes > Kitasatosporales > Streptomycetaceae > Kitasatospora > Kitasatospora sp. NPDC058046. Next base: position 94,120 of record NZ_JBHVRS010000017.1, on the reverse strand, counting down.
CCCGGTGCTCGGCCGGCTCGCGGCCAGCGCCGACCCCACCCCGTACGACGGCTGACTGCGCGGGTACATGGCCGCGGTGGGCGTCGCCTGCGGTAACGGCGGGGGAGTGGTGGTGGTGTGAGGGTCCCGCTGGATCGGCGCCGCCCCCACGGCCTGCCCGTCGTCCGGGAGCCGCCTGTCCGGACCGATGCCTGGGTATCGCGATGCACCCGGTCCGGGCGAGGGTGGCATGAGGGGGCAGGGGTCGGACGGTGCCGGCCGTGTTCCCCCGGGATTTGTGAAGGCCGGGGCGCCGTCGGGGGCGGCGTGGCAGGATCGGCGGCACAGTCACGTTGAGGGAGGGTTTTGTGGCTCTGGGTCACGATGAGTGGGTGCTGCTGGAGGCCGTCGCTGCCGAGAGTTCGGGCTGGCTGGCCGGGGAGCTGCCCCTACAGCGCCGGATCGCGGAGCACGGGACCGTGCGCCGGCTCGTCGGAGCGAAGGTGTGCGAGTTCGCGAGTCCCGAACTGCTCGACGGTCTCGCCGTCGGCGAAGCCCGCCCGGCGTGGGCGGTTCGCGTAACCGGCCTGGGGCAGGACCTGCTGCGCTACCGGGCCCTGCGGGACCGTCCAGCCGAGCAGCCCGTCGTACCGGTGGACGACTGCGTGCCGGACACCACGATCAGCGTGCGTGCCTTCGACATGCCCCTTCTCCACGCCGTCCGCGAGGACGCGAAGGCCGGCCTCCTCCCCGGTGTCGACGCCGACCTGCTGGGCGCGGCGATCGCCAGGGCGCGGACCGTAGAGGGCTCCAGCCGGCGCAGCGTGGACGTCACCGAGGCAGAGCTCGCCGTGATCCTGAAGGTGTTCTATCTGGAGTCCCTGCGGGGTGGCGGTGCGGCCGGCTACCGGCACGTCCTGCGTTCGTCGCCTCTGGCAAACGCCTTGAGGCCCGATCCGTACCGCCCGGAGGCGACCGTTGTGCGGCCTCGCGCCGCTGATTCCGCCGCGCTGGCCCGCTAGGGCCGGGTGGGTTTCTCCGTGATGCCGATGCCGGTGGCGACCCGGGCGAGGGCGTCTTCGGCCTGGTGGTCGCCGACGTAGGCCGGGACGGTGGTCGCCGCGTTCCGGACGGGTGTGCCCAGGTCCTCTCCCAGGCCCTTCGCGGTACCCGCGGATGCCCGCAGGTCCGCTGGTCGGACCGGCGGGCACGGGTGGAATTCAAACAGAATGCCGGACCCTGTTGACCGTGGGACTGATGTTATTCGAGGCTTTTATTCGCCGATTCTAAACATTCGCACCGGTGTTTAAATTGCCGCTTCCTGTTTCTATTCTCCGGATATGGCGAACGGAGTTTTCCACACCGCGTACGGCATCGAGATCAACCTGACCATGCCCGACCTCGGCCATCCGGGTCGGCCCGGCCTGCTGGAGGAGGTCACCACCCCGATCGACCGGCGCGAGCGCGAGCTCCTGGAGTGCCTGGAGCACCACGGTGACGGCGCCTGCCAGGCCGAGGAGGACGGCCGGTCCCCGTGGATGACGATCCGCCGCCGGACGGTCGGCGGCCGCACCGCCTGGGTGGCCGCCCACCTGCCGGTGCGCCACACCCCCACCCCGGAGGAGAGCGCGAAGCACCAGGCGATGAAGGAGCGGATCGCCCGGGCCGCCGAACGCCACGGCCACCGGGCCGAGATCGAAGCCCGCGCGACCGACGGCCGGATCCGCACCGACGTCCTCGTCACCGGCGACGACGGCCGGCGGATCGGATGGGAGGCCCAGTACTCGCCGATCACCGCCGACACCGTCCGCCGCCGCTCCCGCGCCGCCGCCGAGCACGGGATCGTCCCGCTGTGGGTGATCGACACCGACCGCTCCGCCGTCGTCGAGCGGGCACCCTGGGCCCGGGTCGACGACTTCAGCTGGAAGGAGATCGCCTCCCCGCTCGCCATGGTGGTGCGCGCCGGGGTGCGGCACCTGCAGCAGTGGAAGTGCCTGCCGAGCAGTGTGCGGCCCTGCCCGGTCAACGGCAGCTCCTGCGGGCGCTTCCACGCCGAGTGGTTCCTGCCCGCGCTGTGCCTGCCCGCGAAGGCACCCACCGAGGTCGACCAGCTCGTCGTCGCCAGCGCGGACGGCGAGTTCGTGCCGATGCGCATCCCCGACCAGCACGACCCGCGCTCCGTCTCCCGGATGTGGGTGCCCGCGGTCGATCGGGACCGCTGGCACGACATGTTCGGCCCCGACGAGGACGAGGACTCCCCGGCCGAACCCGGGGCCGGGGACGCCGGCATCACCTACACCCGCCAGGAACTCGACGCGACCTGCCGCTACGGCGAGGAGACCTTCACCTTCAACGACCCCCGGCCCCGGCGCGGGAACTCCGCGGGCACCGGCCTGCACACCTTCGACGAGGTCCCCGAACGGCTGTTCACGGTGCCCCGGCAGGACCGCCGGCTCGCCGCCACCGAGACCCAGCGCCGCGAAGCCGCCCTCGCCCATGGCTGCGAGCCCTGGCAGATCGGCCCGTGCGCCGGCTGCGGGACACCGATCCGCCGCTACGGCGACACCGGCGTCCACGCCTGCGAGGCGTGCCGGGCGAGGACTGCCCGACGGTGAGCACCAGGACCAGCACGGTCGGCTTCCATAGGACCGCCCGGGGACTCCGGGGCACGCGGTGGGCGGGGCGAGGCCGTCCCTCCGCCACCCGCCGCCCGGTACCACCTACCGTGCGGCCGGCCCCCTCGGACGGGCCGTAGTCGCTGCCGGTGCGGGCGACGCTCTTCCGGGCCCCGCGCCCGCCGAGCAGCGCGGCCCGGATGGCGAAGTCCGGCAGCAGCAGGCGCGGCGCCCGGCGTCCGTACAGCGCGGTCAGCAGTCCTGCCCCGTCAGGCCCCGGCGGTGTGCCACCTGGCGCTGCCGCCCCGTTCAGGGGGTGTCGGCGGCGCAGCTCGCGCAGCAGTCGGTGTCCGGCGAGGGTGCGGGCCGGGGCACAGAGCAGTCGAGTGGGAGTACGTGGTCGGTGACGGAGCGGTGCGGTATCCGTGAAGTTCGACCTCCCGATTCCCAGTAGCCATCGGACGATAGGGTTCCGTCCATGGAGTTCCAGGTCCTCGGCCCCGTGTCGGTCAGCGGGAGCGACGGGCCGTTGCCGCTCGGGCCCGCCAAGCGGCGCAGCCTGCTCGCGATGCTGTTGCTGCGGGCCAATGTCGCGGTCTCGGTCGACACGCTCACCGAGGCGCTGTGGGACGACGAACCCCCCTTGCACGCGCGCACTGTGATCCAAGGCCATGTCTCGCGCCTGCGGGCACTGTTGGCGGGTGTCGACGCATCGGCGTACGGCGTCGAGCTGAGCACGCGCGGCTCCGCGTACCACCTGGAACTGCCGGAGACGCTGCTCGACGCCCATCGCTTCGACGGCCTTGTGGCGCTCGCCCGCCGTGCCACCGACCCCGGTGACCGGGCCGCGCTGCTCACCGAGGCGCTCGCCCTGTGGCAGGGCCCCGCGCTGGCCGGCGCCTACCCGTCGCCGCTGCTGCGCTCCGCCGCGCACACCTTGGACGAGGCGCGGCTCGCCGCGGTCGAGCTGCTCGCCGACACGTACGTCGCGGGCGGCGAACACGAGCGCGCTGTCCAGCTGTTGCGGCCGGAGACCGGGGCCCATCCGCTGCGCGAGCCGCTGGCCGCCCGACTGGTCGAGGCGCTGCACCACGCGGGGCGTTCCTCGGAGGCCCTGGACTCCTACCACCGGGCCCGCCAGGTCCTCGCCGACCAGCTCGGCGCCCGTCCGGGCGCCGAGCTGACCGCCGCCTTCACCGTCGCTCTCGGGCCCGAAAGCGCCCCCGCGGTCCGGGCCGATGCGCCCCAACCCGTCCTGGAGTCGGTGCAGTTACGGCCCAACCTGCTGCCTCGTACCCCGCGCGGATTCCACGGCCGCACCGTCGAGAGCGCCGCGCTGACCGCGGCCGCGGCCGGACCTGACGGGCCGGTCGTCGTGGTCACCGGGCCCGCCGGGGTCGGCAAGACCGCGCTGGCCGTGCGCTGGGCGGCCGACCGGCACTCCGACTTCCCCGATGGGACGCTCTACGCCGATCTGCGCGGGTTCAGCGACACCTCGGACCCCGAACCGGCCGAGCTGCTGCGGGAGTTCCTCGTCGCTCTCGGCGTTCCGCCGCGCCGGATGCCCGAGTCGGCGGACGCCGCCGGTGCCCTGTTCCGTTCGCTCACCGCCGAACTGCGCCTGCTCGTCGTCCTCGACAACGCCCGTACCTCCGCCCAGGTGCGTCCGCTGCTGCCCACGGGACCCGGCTGCGTCACCGTCGTCACCAGCCGTGCCCGGCTCGCCGGTCTCGTCGCTTCCGACGCCGCCTGCGTCCTCGCCCTCGACGTCCTCGCCACCGACGACAGCGTGGCCCTGCTCACCCGTCTCCTCGGCGGGCACCGCACCGCCGCCGATCCCCAAGCGGCCCGGCGTACAGCCGAGTTGTGCGGCGGTCTGCCGCTCGCGCTGCGGGTCGCCGCCGCTCGGCTCGTGGAACTCCCCGCCCTCGGCCTCGCCTCCTTCGCCGACCGGCTCGCCGACGAGCGCCAGCGGCTCGAGCTGCTCGCCGCCGAGGACATCGGCGTCGCCTCCGCGCTGCGGCTCACCACCGCCCACCTCCCCGCCGATGCGGCGCAGCTGTTCACCGCGCTCGGCCATCACCCGGGCACGCACGTCGACCGGTTCAGCGCCGCCGCGCTTGCCGGCACGACCCCGCCGGACGCGGCCCGCGCCCTCGACCGCCTGGTCGCCGCGCACCTGGTCACCGAGACCGCCCCCGGCCGCTACGTCCTGCACGATCTGGTCCGGCTCTACGCGCGTGGCCAGAGCCGCGACCCGGCCGCCCGTGCCGCGGCCCGGCTGCGCCTGTACGACCACTGCGTGGCGACCGCGCTGTCCGCGTCCGAGGCCGCGGAGCCCGGCGGGGAGCCCGCCTTCGTGCAGCCCGATGACTTTCAACAGCCGCCCGCAGTACGGGACTTCACCAGCCGGGAGGAGGCGCTCGACTGGTTTGCCGCCGAACGCGACGACCTCGCCCTGATCGCGGCCGCGGCCCGCGCCGAGGACCGGCCCGAGCGGGCCTGGCGGATCGCGGTGACCCAGTGGCCGCTCGTGGTCTGGCGGGTCCTCGCCGACTGGGCGCCCACCCTGGAGGCTGCCCTCGCCGACGCCCGCGCCTGCGCCGACCCCTATGCGGAGGCCCGCGTCCTGACCCTGCTCGGCTGGGTGCTCGCCGAGGAGGGCCGCACCGCCGAGGCCGTCCGGCACCTGCGCGTCGCACCCGAACTCGCGGCCTGCGCAGGCGACGTACTCGGCGAGGCCACCGCCCTGGTCAACCTCGCCGCGGCCCTCCCCGACGATGAACCCGGCGCCGCCGAAACGGCCTGCACCCGAGCCCTCGCGCTCGCCACCGAGGCCGACGACGCGCACACCCGGATGCTCGCGCTCCAGCACCTGGCCCGCATCCACCTCGGCGCGGGCCGCCACCGGCAGGCGTACGAGGCGGCCGAGGTGGCGCTCGGCCTCGGCCCGGAGCACGAGGCGGTCGCCCGGCGGGTGCTCCTGCGCACCTGGCAGGGCGAGGCGCTGGCCGGGCTCGGCGACACCGTGGCCGGGCGGCGCTGCCTCGCGCGGGCCGCGCTCGAGGCCGAGCGGACCGGCTACGACGCGGGCGCCGTCACCGCGCTCGATGCCCTGCTGCACATCGCCGACCAGGACGCACTGCCCGAACTGCGGCGCCGGCACGCGGCGGCACACGCCAGGATCCTGGCGCGTTAGCCAGGCGTTAGGACCGCCGCCGCGCTCGTTAGTGATCTGCCAGCGCGCCGCAACACCCTCGTTCCTGCAAGGGGAAGCGACCTCGTGCAGGATCGCGACCCACGAACGAGAACCGGGGGAACCAGCCATGCGCACCACCACCCGTCCCACCCTGCTCGCCGTCGGCGCCGTCGCCACGCTCGCCCTGTCCCTGACCGCCTGCAACGACGTCAGCGGCACGCAGGACAGCGGCGCCGCCGGCACCAGCGCGTCAGCAGCCGCCCCGTCGGGTTCCGCCTCGGCGTCGGCGCCGGCTGCGGCCTCGGCGCCGGCCTCGGCCTCGGCCTCGGCGCCGTCCGGGGGCAAGACGAGCACGAGCGGTGGAGGCAGTTCGTCCTCCGGCGCCGGTAAGGGCGGCGCCACCGCGGCCTGCACGACCAAGAACACCTCGGTGGCGTTCCTCCAGTCCTCGGGCCACGCCAGTGACGCGCAGCCCGCCGCCGCGACCCTCAAGATCACCAACAGCTCGGGTGCCCCCTGCACCATCGTCGGCCCGACGACCGTGGTCGCCGCCGACGACCAGGGCAAGGCGAGCCCGGTCTCGGGGGACAACTCCACGGCCGGCTCGGCAGCGGTCGACATCCCGGCGGGCGCCGCGGTGGTGGCGGACGTGCTGTACAACGACGTGAACGGCGAGGGCACCGCGTCGGCCCGTTACACGTGCGCGGTGCAGGCGTCCCACGTCAAGGTCGCGCTGCCCAAGGACGCGGGCACCACGGTGAACGTCATGAAGGCGAACGGCTCGCCGGGCGGCGTCTTCAGCGTCTGCGGCACCGAATTCAAGGTCGGGGCCTTCGCGGCACGGTAGCGCCTGGCGCGGCCCCGCCCGTTCGCGCGATCCTCGGCGTGACGGCGTGGATCAGGGCCCGGTGCGTGCAGGTGCACGCACCGGGCCGGTGACGTCGGCAGCGGGCCGGGGCCGGCCTGCCCTTCGGGTGGCGGGGGAGAACCGGCGGGCCGTGCCGGCGTGATCGGCCGGCGACGTACGACAGGGACAGGGCGGGCGGGATGAGCGAGCACGGCCGACGGCGGCCGCACCGTACGGTGGACCGGGTCGTGTGGATCCTGGAGGCCGCCGCGCGGGCTCCGGGCGGGGTGACCGTGGCCGAGTTGGCGCGGGCGGCCGGGGCGCCGGCGAGTTCGGTGCAGGACCTGGTCAACGGGCTCGTCGCGACGGGGTTCCTGCTGGAGCAGCGCCGGCGCTTCCGGCTCGGGCCCGCCCCGCACGTCCTCAACCTCATCGCCGGCCGGGTCGTCCCGCGGATCGGCCAGGACGAGCTCAACGAACTGAGCCGCGTCGCGGGTACCCCGGTGCTGCTCACGGTGCGGGTCGGGCTCGACGCCGTGCACCTGGCGCGCGGCGGCGAGGACGAGATCCCCCGCCTCCTGCCGCTGGCCGACGAGCACATGGCCCGGCCGCTCCTGCGCACCGCCGCGGGCCGTCTGCTGCTGGCCCTCACCGACGAGGCGGAGCGCCGCGGGCTGCTCGACGAGCTCGCCCGCCACGACCCCGAGGCGGTCGCCGAGTTCCGTCGCGCTCTTCCGGGGATCCGGGCGTCGCGGATCAGCCGCAGCGAGGGTCTGGCCGATCCCGAGGTCAGCGCGCTCGCGATCCCCGTCACCGACGGCCCCGTCGTCACGGGCGCCCTCGTTCTGACGCACCGGCGTCGTGGCCGCTCGGAGCGGCTGAGTCTGGACCGGGCGGCGGCCCGGCTCCTCGCGCACATCCAGGAGGGGCGGACGTGACGTCCGCACCGGTTCACGGATATCCGTGAACGCGGGCGCTCGTGCCGTGTCGGGGACGAGCATCCCGGCATGACTTCGAACACGCTGACCACGGCCGGGCCGACGCCTCCGCCGTCCACCGCCGAGATCGTCCTCCGGCTGCTGCACACGCTCGGCGACCCCGATCCGGCCCGGGGGGCCGAGGACGTCACCGTCGTCGGGGCGGATCCCCTGGTGCCCTCGGTGCACCGCCTCGCCGACGCCATGTCCGCCGCGATCGGTGTCTTCGGGCGGCAGACGGCGGCGGTCGGCGAACAGCGCGGCCACCCGCACCAGAGGGTCGAGGTGCAGGCCGGGGCCGCGATCGACCAGCTCATGGCGACGTACCACACGACGCTCTCGGGACGCCCGCTCCTCTCCCTCCTCGACGACCCGACCCTGCTCGGCAACAGCGACTTCTACCGGGCGCGCGACGGCCGGTGGATCTTCATCATCACCACCTATCCGCATCTGCGGGACGCGGTCCACTCCGTGCTGAGGTGCGGGCTCGACAAGGTGGGGATCGCGCAGGCCGTGGCCGGCTGGGACGCCTTCACGCTGGAGGAGGCCGTCTGCGCGCGGGGCGGCGTCGCCTGCGCGGTGCGCAGCCGGGACGAGTGGCTCGCGCACCCCGCGGGGCGGTACGTCGCGCAGCGCCCGGTCGTCGAGATCGAACGTGTCGGCGACGGGCCGGTCCGGCCGCTGGAGCCGATCGGTGCGGCCGACGAGGCGCTCGCGGGCGTACGGGTGCTCGATCTCACCCATGTCATCGCGGGTCCCGTCGCGGCGCGGCTGCTCGCCCAGTTCGGCGCCGACGTGCTGCACCTGTCGCGTCCCGACCGCCCCGACCCGATCCCGATGATCGCGATGACCGGCGGCGGCAAGCGCAACGCCTACTGCGACCTGCGCGACGATCACGACCGTGCGGCCTTCCACGACGCGCTCCAGGACGCGGACGTCTTCGTCCACGCCTACCGGGGACTTGCCCGGCACGGGGCGTCGACCGAGGAACTCGTCCGGCGCCGCCCCGGACTCATCACCCTCGAATACCACGCCTGGGGCGCCGACGGCCCCTGGGGCGAGCGCGGCGGGTTCGACCAACTCGCCTGCTCGGCCACCGGATTCGCCGTCGAGGAGTGGACCGACCGGCCGTCGCTTCCGCCGACGTACCTGCTCAACGACTACCTCGCCGCCTACCTCGGGGCCGCCGCCGTCGCAACGGTCCTGCGCCGGCGTGCGGCGGAGGGCGGCTCGTGGCGGATCCGCGTGACCCTGGCCGGGGTGTGCCACTGGGTGCGGGAACTCGGTCTGCTCGCGCGGGAGGACGTACTCGGCCTGCCCCGACCCGGGCGCGCGCCGCTCGCTGCGCTGTCGACCACGGAGACGGACTTCGGCCCGCTCACCGAACCGGCGACACCGTTCGCGTACAGCGGGCGCACGGTCCCCCAGCCCGGCCGGCGGACCCCGCTCGGGTCCGCTGCGCTCCAGTGGCGCTAAGCCACTTCTACGCGACCAGCACTGGCAACCGAAACCGCCGCCCCGTGCGGACCGATGCAGCGAGTCCCTTCGCATCCGCCTCGTCGGCAGCACGTGTCCGCGGCCGCCCGTACCGCACCACCGTTCACCCACCCCACCCGACACCCCAGGAGGCACAGCACGATGTCCGAGCAGCCGAGCCGCCCGTCCGGCCGAGGACTCCTCGCCGGAGTCCGCGTCATCGAACTGGCCAGCGTGATCATGGCTCCGTACGCCGCCCAGCAACTGGGAGACCTGGGCGCCGACGTGATCAAGGTCGAGCCGCCCACCGGTGACATGACGCGCCACTACCCGCCCCAGCGCCACCCCGGCATGGGCGGCGCGGCACTCAACCTGAACCGCAACAAGCGCAGCGCCGCCATCGACCTCAAGGCCCCGCACGGCCGCGACGCCCTGCTCGCCCTGCTGCGCACCGCCGACGTCCTCATCACCAACCTGCGCCCGCAGGCCCTGGCGAAGCTCCGCCTCGGCTACCACGACGTCGCGGCCGTCAACCCCGGCCTGATCTACGCCAACGCCCAGGGCTTCCGCAGCGACAGCCGCTACGGCACCCACGCCGCGTACGACGACATCATCCAGGCGGCCAGCGGACTGGTCTGGCTCAACCACCAGGTCTCCGGCCAACCCCACTACGTTCCCACCGTGCTGGCCGACAAGATCTGCGGCATGCAGATCGCCCAGTCGGTCCTGGCCGCGCTGCACCACCGGGAGCACGGCGGCACCGGACAGCACATCGAGGTCCCGATGGCCGACACCATGCTCGCCTTCAACCTGGTCGAGCACCTGGGCGCGGCCGCCCTGGAGACCGACGGGGCGTTCGGCTCGCCGCGCTCGCTCAGCCCGCAGCGCCGCGCCCTGCGCACCGCCGACGGCTGGATGTGCATCCTGCCGCAGAGCGACCGCAACTGGCGGGACTTCACCGCCTTCGTGGGCCGCCCCGAACTGGCCGCCGACCCGCGCTTCGCCACCGGCCCCGACCGGGCCCGCAACGCCGACGCGTTCTATCCCTTGCTCGCCGGACTGACAGGACACCACACCAGTGCCCAGTGGCAGGAGTTCTGCGACCACGCGGGCATCGCGGCCGCCCCCGTGCTCGACCTGGCCTCCGCCGCCACCACCGCCTACGCCCGCGAGGGCGGCCTGCTGCGCGAGGCCGACCACCCCACCGAGGGCCGCTACCGGGTCATCGGCCTCCCGGTCCGCTACTCGGCCTACCCGGAGCCGGAGCCACGGCCCTGCCCGGCCATCGGCCAGCACACCGAGGAGGTCCTCCGCGAAGCCGGCTTCGACCCTTCCCTGCTGCACCCCACAGGCTGACCGAACTCCCGTACCGAGAAGAAGCCAACCGCTCGTTCACCAGCCCAGGAGCGAATGAACCATGTCGCCTTCAACGCCGTCACCGATGGCATTCCCCGACGTCGTCCTGCCCGAATCGGCCCGCCGGCTCCGTACCGAGGTCCGCGCCTTTCTCGACGAGGAGCGCGCCCGCGGCACCGTACTCGGCCGCCCCGACTCCTGGCTGGCCGGCTGGGACCCCGACTTCAGCCGCCGCCTCGCGGAGCGCGGCTGGGTCGGCATGGCCCTGCCCGTCGAGTACGGCGGCGCCGGCCGCGGCTTCCTGGAGCGCTACGTGGTGATCGAGGAACTGCTCGCCGCCGGCGCCCCGGTCAGCGCCCACTGGGTCTCCGACCGGCAGGCCGGCCCGTCCGTCCTCCAGCACGGCACCGAGGAGCAGCGCCGCTTCTTCCTGCCCCGGATCGCCGCAGGGCAGTGCTTCTTCTCCATCGGCATGAGTGAGAAGAGCAGCGGCTCCGATCTCGCCTCGGTCGCCACCCGTGCCGAACGGACCGCCGACGGCTGGCGGTTGACCGGTACCAAGATGTGGACCGGCGGCGCTCACGTCAACGACTACGCCATCGTCCTCGCCCGCACCGATGAGGCCGAGGACAGGCACGCAGGCCTCAGCCAGTTCATCGTCGACCTGCGCGCCCCGGGCGTGCGGGTCGAGCCGATCCGGCTGATGAGCGGCGAGCACCGCTTCAACGCCCTCCACCTCGAAGGCGTCGACGTCCCCGACGGCATGCTGCTCGGGCAGCGGGGCGACGGCTGGAAGCAGGTCACCGGCGAACTCGCCTTCGAACGCAGCGGCCCCGAACGCTACCTGTCCACCTTCCCCCTGCTGGTCTCCCTGCTCCGCGAACTGGAGCGGCGCCCCGCGACAACCGAACAGCTCACCGAGGTCGGCGTTCTGGCGGCGCGTCTGCACGGCATCCGCCGACTGTCCCTCGGCGTGGCCGCCGCCCTGGACACCGAAGCCTCGCCCGACACCCAGGCCGCCCTGGTCAAGGATCTCGGCACCCGCATGGAGGGCACCCTGGTCGACACCGTCCGCAGGGTCCTGCCGACCACCGCCGACCCGCACGCCACCCCCGGCAGCCACCCGGAACTGCTCGCCTTCGCCCTGCTGCACAGCCCCGGCTACACGCTGCGCGGCGGCACCAACGAGATCCTTCGCGGCATCATCGCTCGCGGTCTGGAGCAGCACTGATGAACACCCACACGATCGACACCAGCACCCCCGTCATCTCCGCCGACGCCTACGACACCGCCGCCTTCCACGCCGACGCGGACTCCATCGCCGCCGTCACCAACACGACCGCCCCGGACGCCGTGGCCCTCCCCGCCCCGGACGCCCCGACCGCCGAACTCCTCGCCGCCGCCCAGGAGGCAGGACGCCGCGCCGTCCCCGCCCCTCTCGCCGAGACCGCCCTGGTCGCCCGCCCGCTGCTGCGCCGGGTCGGCCTCCCCGTCCCCGACGGCCCGCTCAGCTACGCCATCGCGCCCGAGCTGACGATCCGCTACGCCCGTCCGGCCGCCTCCCCCGTCGGCTCGGCCGGCTGCCTGGGCGACGACGACACCCTGCTGGTCACCGGCACCCTGCGTCGCGTCCCCTGGGCCCGCACCGCCACCGCCGTCGCCATCCTGGCCACCGCCCCCTCCGGACCTGTCCTGTTCACCCTCGCCCCCGACCGGGCCGTCCTCACCCCCGGCGGCAACCTCGCCGAGGAGCCCCGCGACGACCTGCACCTCGCCGCTCTCGAGATCCCCGCCTCGCAGGTCCGCCGGATCTCCCCGGAACTGCTCGACGAGGCCCGGCTCCGCGCAGCCCTGGCCCGGGCCGCCCTGATCGCCGGAGCCGCCGAACGCTGCGTGGAACTGACGGTCGCCCACACCACCGCCCGCACCCAGTTCGGCCGTCCGCTCAGCCGCTTCCAGGCCGTCAAGCAGGAGGAGGCGCGGCTCATCGAGGAGGCCGCCCTGGTACGCGCCGCCGTCCAAGCCGCGGCCACCCCCCTGGACACCGGCGGGGTGGCCGCCCACTTCGCCGTCGCCGCCGCCAAGACCCAGGCATCCGCCTCGGCCGCCGAGATCGCCCGCATCGCCCACCAACTCCACGGCGCCATAGGCATCACCCGGCTCAACCCGCTCCACCTCGCCACCACCCGCCTGTGGTCCTGGCGTGACGAGGACGGTGACGAAACCACCTGGGCGCCCGCCCTGGCCCGGTCCGTCACCGCCGCCACCCTCTGGCCCACCCTCACCGCCACGCCCTGACCCCTCGCCCCGCGCCTGTCGTCATTCGCGGTGGTCGACAGGGTGGAGTGCCGCCCACGACTCGTCCCGTCTCCCCGTCGAGCACGGCGTCCGGGGCACCGCCGGAGTTGCCGACCAGCACCGGCAGGCCGGCCGCCGCCGCTTCCAGGAACACGATGCCGAGCCCCTCCATGGGGAGGGCGTTGTCGAAGGCGGCGGCGCCCGGGGTGGAGGACGTGTAGACGACGACGCCGTCCGGGGCGAAGCGTTCCGTCATCGCGTGGACGAAGGTCTCGATCCCTCCCTGTCGGGGCGGGAAGTCGTTGGTGACCACGAGTGTGCGCGGCACGGTTCAGGCCCGGCGGCCCAGTCGCCGGAGCAGGGCGTGGGTCCAGTGCAATCGGCGTCGGGGGGCGTGACGGCCGGTGGGGTGTTGCCGGGGGACGGCGACGGTGCGCATGCGGTCTCCTTGATCGAGGGAATCCGGGCGGAGCCGGACCCAGCCGACCAGGACGAACGGCACCACGAGGTAGCCGAAGCGGGTGGCCGGGGCCAGACAGATGGCGAGGGCCAGCCCGAGGGCCAGCCGGTCGGAAGCGGCGACGACGGTCTGGGGCGGGTGGGTCAGGAGCGAGGTGCCCACCGCGGCCGCGGCCAGCGCCAGGAGGGCGAGGGCGAGGGCGCGGCCTCCGGGCACGTGGGCTGCCAGGAGATGACCGGGCAGCGGGCTGTCCGCGGGGGAGGCGGTGACGCCGGCGCCGGTGGGGAACAGCACCGTGTGCTCCAGGAGGGCATTCGGGGTCGCCAGTACGGACGGGATCACCACCGTCCCGGCGACGGCGACGGTGACGGCGAGGGCCCGCAGCGCCGCGCTCCGTCCCCGGACCGTCGCGAGCAGTACGAGCGCGACCGGAACGAGCGGCCAGGCCGTCCACTTCAAGGAGGCCGCCGCGCCCAGCGCCAGTCCGGTGCCGCCCGGCCGCCCGGTCCCGGCCAGCGCCAGCGCCAGGCACATCAGCGCGCTCACCGGCAGGTCCACCCCTCCGACGGCCAGTGGGAGGGCGACGGCGGGGAAAGCGGCGAGTGCCGCCAGCCCCACGCTTCCGCGACGCCCCGCGGTGATGCGGGTCGAGACGGCGGTCACCGCGAGGAAGGACAGCGTGAACCACCAGCGCGCGTCGCCGGCGACCACGTCGCCCAGCAGCGCGTGTGGCAGGCCGAAGACCGCCATGCCGGGAAGGTAGGGGTTGTAGTCCGCGAGGGCGGCGGGCCGGTCGAGGTACGGAACGCCCGTGGACAGCAGTCGCTCACCCGAGCGCTGGACGACGTCGAGCTCCAGTTGCCCCTGGCCGCGCAGGACCAGCAGGACCAGCGGGACCAGAACCGACCCGGCCGCGGCCACCCGGACCGCCCGGCGCCGCCACACCCCCTGCCCGAGTCCGCTGAGCAGTGCGGCCGCCAGGTACCCCCCGGCCGCGGTCGCGCCCCACACCCGGTGAGGGCCGAGGGCCGATGCCAGGCCCAGTCCTCCGGCGAAGAGCGCGCACAGCGTCCAGGCGACGACGGGCGGCAGCCGGTGTGCCCACCAGGCACCGGGCTCGGACGCGGTGGTGGAAACGGTGCGGTGCGTCAGCAGACGTGGTGCGCTCAACCGGCCCAGCCTCCTTGGTGGGGATGTGCACACCAGTCTCGGGATCCGGGAGGCCGGGATCGTCAAACCGGGATGCGATCCCGGGCGTCAACCCGTGGTATGACGCCAACCCCCGTTATCAACCCGTCAGTTGACGACGATCACCGTCCTCTCCCGCAGAATCGGGGCATGAGTCCCGTGTGGCGCTCCGCGTTCGCCCACCTGCAGGCCTGGAGCCGTTCGGCCGCGTTCCCGTATGCCACCGGGGTAGTACCCGCGGTGGTCGCGGTCGTCGAGATCACGTCCGCCGGCATCGGCTCCATGACGGTTCTGGTCACGGCGGCGTGCGCGATGGCACCGTTGCCGCCCGCACGGCACACCGCCGGCCCACCGCGACGACTACGACTTCGGCGCCTGTACGGACATGTTCTTCACAGGACACCGACGTCTTCATGCTCTACAGCTCCCGCTTCGACGGCATCGGGGACCCCGACGGCGACGCCAACCGGCAGCCCGGTGTGGGGGACCTGCGCGCGGGGGCCTGGTTCGAACCGTTCGGGAACGTCACGGCCCGCGCCCCCCACCGGGGCTTCCGCCGCTGAACGGTCGGCCCTGTGCTCCGGCTCGGGGGTGCGGTGGACCCGGGCGCCGCACCCCCGATCGCGTAACGCGCGGGTCAGCGGGCGTTTCCGCGGGGCTTGAGGGGGAGGCCGGGGAGTTCGGGGGCGGGGAGGCGGTCGCCGGGGTAGCCCTGGACGGCGCCGAAGCGGTCGGTGGCGGCCTGCCACTCGTCGCGGGCCTGGACGATGTCCTCGTGGGAGCGTCCGATGAAGTTCCACCACATGACGATCTGCTCCTCGAAGGGCGTGCCGCCGAGCAGGACCAGGCGGGCGTCGGTGTCGCCGGTGTTGGTGAGGGTGAGGGTGTCGCGGCCGGGGGCGGCGTAGCCGAGTTCGGCGGGGCGCAGCGGGGTGTCGAGGAGGCGGACGTGTCCGCTGTCGACCAGCAGGCCGTGTTCGAAGGCGGGGTCGACGTCGAGGGTGACGGTGGCCCCGGGGTGCAGGGTCAGCTCGGCGCCGAGCAGGGGGGTGAAGGTGGGGACGGGGGAGGTGTCGCCGGCGAGGGTGCCGAGGAAGACCTGGGCCTCGCCGCCGTCCAGGGCGACGGGGGAGGGCACGTGGTGGTGGAAGTCGCGCCCGGTGTGCCGGTGCTCCTCGGGCAGGGCGACCCACAGCTGAACGCCGTGCAGGACGGTGGTGGCCGGGGTGGAGACCTCGGAGTGGGCGATGCCGCGGCCGGAGGTCATCAGGTTGACCTCGCCGGGCCGGACGTACGCGTGGACGCCGAGGCTGTCCCGGTGCTCGATCTCGCCGGTGAAGAGCCAGCTCACGGTCTGCAGTCCGGTGTGCGGGTGCGGGGCGACGTCCATGCCGCCGGTGCTGGTGACGTCGTCGGGACCGTAGTGGTCGACGAAGCACCAGGCGCCGATCGTGCTGCGGGAGCGCTGGGGCAGGGTGCGGCGTACGGTCATCGCGCGCGGGCCGCCGAGCGGCACGTCCCGGGCGGGCAGGACCTCCACCCGCGGGTCGGCGGCGGGGGTGGCGGCGCGGTCGGTCTCGGCGGTGCTCACGGGTGGTCCCTCCCAGGTGCAATTAGTTCTATATTCAACTATCATGCCATGGCAGAGTGGCGCACGACACCCTGATCAGCCTAA
This sequence comes from Kitasatospora sp. NPDC058046, assembly GCF_042885595.1. Classification (NCBI taxonomy): domain Bacteria; kingdom Bacillati; phylum Actinomycetota; class Actinomycetes; order Kitasatosporales; family Streptomycetaceae; genus Kitasatospora; species Kitasatospora sp. NPDC058046. The sequence continues at coordinate 78,050 of NZ_JBHVRS010000017.1, read as the reverse complement.
GGAGTCCAGGTGAGTGATGTGGCGGCGGTTCCGACGGACCGGCGGGTGTTCATCGACAAGCAGAGCCCCCAGGCGTACAAGGCGTTCCTGGCCGCCGCCGAGGCGGCGCGCGAGGTCGCGGCCGCGGCCGGACTGGACCGCCGGCTGATCGAGCTGGTCAACCTCCGGGTGTCGCAGATCAACGGCTGCGCCTACTGCCTGCACGTGCACACCAGGGCCGCGATCCGCGAGGGCGAGACCGCCCAGCGCCTGGGTGTGCTCGCGGCCTGGCGGGACACCGAGGTGTTCAGCGACCGCGAGCGCGCCGCGCTCGGGCTGGCCGAGGCGACCACCGCCCCGGCGGACGCGGCGCTCCAGGAGGCCGCGTACGGCGTGGCGCGCGAGGTGCTGAGCGACGAGGAGATCTCCGCGGCGGTCTGGGTGTCGATCGCCATCAACGCCTTCAACCGGGTGTCGATCCTGAGCAAGCACCCGGTCCGTCCGGCCCCGGCCCGGTAGCCGCGCGCGGTGGTGGCGCCCGGCGGAGGGTCTCCGCCTTCCGGCGGACGCCCTCCGTTGTGAGGTGTACGACCGGCTCCTCTCGGCGGGGGATGACGGACCGTCAACGGTGCGGCGAGGCTGGGCGACGAAGGCGAGGAGCTGCTCGCCGACTGCGAAGGTGGGTCGCATGGCACGTCGTACGTTTGTTTCCGCGCTGGTGGGGGCGGTCTGTCTGACACTGGCCGGGCCGGTGGTCTCGGCCGGTGCGGCCGGGGCCGCCGACGCGCGGCCGGGCTCCGGCGACCCGAGGGCGGCGGCGCTGCGGGCGGTCACCGGGGCCGGCGCGGTCGGGGCGATCGCGGAGGTCAGGGACGGGAACGGGGTCTGGCGCGGGGCGTCCGGCGTCTCCGACCTGGCCACCGGCACACCGGTCCGCGCCGACGGGCGGTTCCGGGTCGGCAGCGTCACCAAGGTGTTCGTCTCCACCACGGTGCTCCAACTGGTCGGGGAGGGGCGGATCGGCCTGGACGAGCCGGTCGAGCGGTACCTGCCCGGGCTGGTCCCGAACGGCGACCACATCACCGTCCGTCAACTGCTCAGCCACCGCTCCGGGCTCTGGGACTCCACCAACGAGAAGGGCGGGGTGTTCCCCGACTGGACGGACGCGGCGGTCGTCCGGAACTGGCTGGACCAGGGCGGCCTGACCCGGCAGATCACCCCGGCCCAGGTGGTGGCCTCCTCGGTGGCGCACGCGCCCGACTTCCCGCCGGGCACCGGGTACGGCTACTCCAACGTCAACTACACCCTGCTCGGCATGATCATCGAGAAGGTGACCGGGCACGCCTACGCCCAGGAGGTCACCGCGCGCATCCTGCGCCCGCTCGGCCTCACCGACACGTACTTCCCGGGCACGGCCACCGGCATCCGGGGCCCGCACGCGCACGGCTACTGGACGGTGCCCGAGGGCCCCGGCCCGGCGGACTACAGCGACCGGGACGTGACGGTGGCGAGCGTCACCTGGGCGAACGCGGCCGGCGAGGCGGTCTCCACCCTCGGCGACCTGAACCGCTTCGACAAGGCCCTCCAGGGCGGCCGGTTGCTGCCGCCCGCGCTGCTGAAGGAGATGAACACGACGACCCCGATCGAGGTCGAGGGCGTGCCGAGCGGGCTGGGCTACGGGCTCGGGATGGCCAGCTGGCAGCTCTCCTGCGGTCCGATCTACGGGCACAACGGCTCGGTGTCCGGGTACAGCTCCGAGCTGTGGAGCTCGGGCGACCGGCAGGTGTCGATGTCCGTCACCCCGCGTGGTGGCGATGCGGAGCTCGTCGCGCAGATGCGGGCGGAGGTCGGCTTCCTGGAGCAGGCCTTCTGCGGCACCGGGAAGGCGACGGGCTCGGCGGTGCAGGGGCCGGCCGCCGTGATGCCGAAGCTGGGCTGACCGTCTGCCGTCACGTGGTTCCACCGCTCCGGCTCGTCCGCGCAGGTCCTCGACCGGCGTCGGCGGGTCGGAGCGGTGCGGTTTCCGCCGTGCGCCGTCCGGAAGCGCCCTGACTCGGGCCGCGCGGCGCGGTTCCGTCGGGTAGTCGTGGACGGGTGCGGCGCGGCGCGGCGGGGCGAGGGTGAGGTCGGTGGGGAGGTGGCCGGCCCTGACGGTTTCCGTCAGGTCCCGGCCGGATCGGCCGTGGGCGTCGACACCGGTGCGGACGCAGGTGCGGACGCGGGCACGACAGCGCGGGCCAGGCGGCGCAGGGCCTGTTCGTCGTCGGAGCCTGGGACGGCGGTGTACACGGCGATCACCTCGTCCGGGTGTCCTGCGACGTAGAGGGCCTCGGCGGAGAGGCTGAGGCGGCCCACCGGCGGGCAGGCGAGCAGGAGCTTCGTGTGGTTGCTCTCCTGCACCACCTGCTCGTCCCAGAGCCGGCGGAACACCGCGCTGTGCGCACTCAGTTCGCCGATCTCCCGGGCGAGGCCGGGGTCGTGCGGCCACCTGCCGACCTCGGTGCGCAGATAGGCCACGGTCTCGCGGGCCTTCTCCTCCCAGTGCACGTACAGCCGCCGGGCGCGCGGGTCGGTGAAGACCAGCCGCCCAACGGTGCGGCGGTCCGGGCGGACACGGGAGAAGTCGGCGAACACGGCTGCCGCCAGCCCGTTCCAGGCCAGGATCGTGCCACCCCGGCCGACCAGGTAGGCAGGCGTGAGAACCATCGAGTCCAGCACGTGCTGCATGTTCGACCGCCGGTCCGTGGGGAGGGTGGCCTCCTCGATGCCGACCGGACGCGCAAGACTGCGCAGGTAGCGGCGTTCCCCCGGGCTGAGCCGTAGGACATCGGCCACCGCGGCGAGGACGGCGTCCGAGACCCGCGACGCCTGTCCTCGTTCCAGCCGCGTGTAGTGCTCCACGCTCATGGCCGCCAATGCGGCGACCTCCTCGCGGCGCAGGCCGGCCACTCTGCGGACGCCGTGGGCAGGTAATCCGACCTCCTCGGGGCGAAGCCGCGCCCGGCGGGAGACCAGGAAGTCACGAAGAGCTTCGGCGATGTCCATACCGACGATTGTCAGCATGCCCACCACGGTCCGCCCATACGCCCCGAGACCGACACCGTCCGGCGGGACTCCGACCGTAGCGGTACCCGACCCCTACGGCGGACGGCCCGACGGCCCGACGGCGCCGGGGCCGCGACCGGTCGCACAACCACGGCCGGTCCGCCAGGGCACACTCTGCCCTCCCTCGGGGCCGAGGCCGCGGCGCATCCTCGTCCTACGCCCTCCGGCCGGAGGGCGCAGGGGCGGCGGAACCCACGATCGGGGACGCACTCCTGCCTCGCAGCACCCAGCCGGCACAGCCTCCTCGGCGAGGCCGGCCCACAGGAAGAGGAAACCAGCCATGGCCACCAGGACCACCACCGCACGCACCGGTAAGCGGCGCGCGGCCACCGCGCTCGCCGCACTCGTCGCGCTGGTCGGCATCACCGCGGGAACGGCGGGCACCGCCTCGGCGTCGGTCGCGCACAAGAAGTGCACCATCGAGGTCTGGTACGAGGACCACTGGGTCACCGTCTCGACCGCCTGCTGACACCTCCCCGGACCTGCGGCCCCGCCGTCCTCGGATCTCGGGCGGAAATCATCCGGGCGAGGTGGGGCCGCCGGTCCGGTCAGGGGGGACAAACAACACAGACCTTGGAGGTCGGCATGGCTCGGCAGGGGGCGCTTCGGCGCGGGTTCGGTGCGGTGGCGGTAGCTGCTGCGATGGCGATGGGCACGGTGACGGCGGCCGCGGCGGCCGATGTCCAGGGAGAGCACGGCGGCGGGCACGGTGCGACGCGGACCGCGATGGCGGACCACGTCCGGGCCGAGAGCCTCCCCGGGACGATCGCGGGCGTCCGAGAGGGTGACGACAACTGGTCGGCGGCCGTCGGGACGGCCGACACCGCGACCGGACAGCCCCGGTCGCCCCGGGAGCGGTTCAGGATCGGCAGCGTGACGAAGACCTTCACCGCGACCGTGGTGCTCCAGCTCCAGGCCGAGGGCCGGCTCGACCTGGACGACACGGTGGAGAAGTGGCTGCCCGGCGTGCTGCAAGGGGTCGGGAAAAAGGGATCGGCGATCACGATCCGGCAGATCCTCGGGCACACCAGCGGACTGTTCTCCTTCGATCAGGATCCGCTGATGCTGAAGCGGCTCGCCTCCCCGGACTTCCTGAACCACCGCTACGACACCTACCGGCCCGAGGACCTGGTGCGGCTCGCGGTCCGCCACCCGCTGCTCTTCAAGCCGGGGAAGCAGGTCAAGTACTCCAACACCGACTACCTCCTGGCCGGGATGATCATCGCCAAGGTGACCGGCCGCCCGTACGGCGAAGCGATCGAGCAGCGGATCATCCGACCGCTCGGCCTCTCCGCGACGAGCCTGCCCGGCACCGCGGTCGACCTGCCCCGGCCGCACGCGCTCGGCTACTCCAAGCTGTTCGGCGGCTCCACGACGCCAGTGGAGACCACCGAACTCAACCCCTCGTGGGCCGGGGCGGCCGGGGAAATGATCTCCACCACCGCTGATCTGACCAGCTTCTACTCCGCCCTGATGCGCGGACAGCTGCTGCCGAAGGCCGAGCTGGACGAGATGCTCCCCGCCACCGCCACCGGCGGCCCCGGGCTGGGTATCGGCGATGTGAAGCTCAGCTGTGGGATCACCCTCTGGGGCCACACGGGAGGCATCCACGGTTCGTCGACGGTGGCACTGACCACCCGGGACGGACGGCACGCGGCGGTGTTCAACACCAACGCCGACTGGGTGGACGGCGAACGCAAGCTCGCGGAGGCCGAGTTCTGCCACTGAGCAACGGGGCAGTCGGCGACGGGCAGTACTGCCGCGAGTACGTCGCCAGGCTCCGGACGGTGGCCGGGCTGGTGGCCGCGCTCCACCTCCCGTCCGCGATCTGACCGGCGGTCCGGCGGCCGGCAGTCGGAGCCCCGCCCGCCCTCGACAACAGGGGGTCGGACGGGCTTCGGAGTTCCGGTGGGCGGCTCGGGTGCGTACGGTGATCCACACAGATCATCGGAGAGGGGTGCGCGCCATGGCGGGGACGGAACCGGGCTCGGAGACGGTGCTGACCACCGAACGGCTGGTGGTGCGTCAGTGGACGGTGGCGGACCAGGAGCGCGCGTTCGACATCTACTCCCGCTGGGAGGTCGCTCAGTGGCTCGGCCGGACGCCGCGCGCCCTGGCCCACCCCGAGGAGGCCCGCCAGTACATCGAACACTGCCGTGAGCGCTCCACCGGCCCCCGGTACGGGGTCTGGGCGGTCGAACGGCGGGACACCGGCGTGGTCGCGGGAGCGGTCCTGCTGCTTCCCGTGCCGGACGGGGACGGCGAGGTCGAGATCGGCTGGCACCTCCACCCGGACAGCTGGGGCCGGGGCATCGCCACCGAGGCCGCCCGGGCCGTCCTGGCCAAGGGCTTCGCCGACGGCCTGACCGAGATCCGCGCCATCCTCGCCCCGGACAACACCCGGTCGGCGGCGGTCTGCCGGCGCCTCGGGATGACCAGTACCGGACTGACCGACCGCTGGTACGGCCGGGAGCTGGCGGAGTTCCGCATCGGCCCGGCCCAGGGCGGGCAGGCATGACAGCGGGGGGAGGAGCAGCGGACGTGACGCTCAACCTCTGGCGCCGCCCGCTTGATGAGGTGCCGGCCGAGGTGTGGGACCGGACCGAGCTGACCGTGCTCATCCTCGCCGAGACCGGCATCCGGGAACTCCCTCCCGGCATCGGCCGGTTGACCGGCCTGCGGACCCTCGACCTCGGGCACAACCGGCTCGCCGCGCTGCCGGTCGAGCTCTGCGACCTCACCGGGCTCCGGGACTTCCTCTACCTCCACGACAACGCGCTGACCGCCCTGCCCGAGGGGCTCGGCCGGCTCACCGCGCTGCGCTACCTCAACGTCGGTGAGAACCGGATCGCCGAACTCCCGGCCACCATCGGCGAATTGGCCTCGCTGGTCGAGCTGCGCGCCCAGCACAACCGGCTCACCGCCCTGCCGGAGTCGATCGGCGGACTCGGTGCGCTGCGTGAACTCTGGCTGCGCGGCAACGAGTTGACCGGACTGCCGGAGTCGGTCGGCGGCCTCGCGGAGCTGCGCGAGCTGGAACTCCGGGAGAACGCCCTCACCGAACTTCCCGCCGCACTCGCCGGGCTTCCGCGACTGCGCCGCCTCGACCTGCGCGGCAACCGGATCACCGAACTGCCCGACTGGCTGGCCGACCCGGGGGCGCTGCCCGCGCTGGAGAAGCTGGACCTCCGGTGGAACGAGGTGCGGCCGTCGGCCCGGCTGCTGGCGGCGCTGGCCGCACGCGGGTGCGTCACGCTCTTCTGAGCCGCCGGGCCGGGATTCGGGCCCCGATCCCGCTCTGGAAAAGATCACCGCCGGCGGACCGGAGCTGTTACCGTGGAACGTATGAAGCGCGCTGCACTCGCCACGACGACGCCGGAGAGAGTCCCGGCGCGCTGACTGCTGACCTAGTCCGAAGCCCCGGGGCGAGTGCCCCGGGGCTTCGCCGTTCCCGGTCCCACTCGCCCGCAGACCGAGTGGAGACCACCATGCGTAACCAGCCCTCGCACGACAACGCGGCCCACGACCACGAGTCCCACGGCCACCCGGCCCACGACCACCGCAAGCTCGGCCGTGATCTCGACCTCTTCGACACCGACCCGCTGATGGGCTCCGGCCTGCCGTACTGGCTCCCCGACGGCGCCGCGATCCGGCACTCCCTGGAGGAGTTCATCCGCGACCGCGAGCGCCGGGCCGGCTACCGCCACGTCTACTCCCCGGTGCTCGCCAAGCGCGAGCTGTACGAGATCTCCGGCCACTGGGCGCACTACCGCGAGGACATGTTCCCGCCCATGGAGCTGGGCTCCGAGGAGATGGTGCTGCGCCCCAGCCTCTGTCCGCACCACGCGCTGATCTACCGCTCACGCTCCCACAGCTACCGGGAACTGCCGCTGCGCATGGCCGAGTTGGGCGGCATGTACCGGTCCGAACTGTCCGGGGTGCTGGGCGGGCTGACCAGGGTCCGGGCGATCCAGCTGAACGACGCCCACATCTTCTGCACCCCGGAGCAGGCGGCCGACGAGGCCGTCGCCGCACTGGAGCTGATCCGCGAGGCGCACCGGGCGCTGGGCGTCGTCCCGGTCCGCTACCGGCTCTCGCTGCCCGGCGCGGGCGGCAAGTACGTCGCCGACCCGGCGCTCTGGGAGCGTGCCGTCGCCCTGCTCACCGAGGTACTGGAGCGCTCCGGGGTGCCGTTCGAGGCGGCGGAGGGCGAGGCGGCGTTCTACGGTCCCAAGATCGACGTGCAGATCGCCGACGGCGCCGGGCGCGAGTTCACCCTCTCCACCGTGCAGATCGACTTCCACCAGCCCGAGCGGTTCAACCTGCACTACATCGGCGCGGACGGCGCCAAGCACCGCCCGGTGATGGTGCACCGCAGCGTGATCGGCAGCGTCGAGCGCGTGGTCGCCCACCTGATCGAGCTGTACGGGGGCGCGTTCCCGGCCTGGCTGGCACCCGTCCAGGTGGTGCTGCTGCCCGTCTCCGAGGCCGAACTGCCGCAGGCCGAGCGGTTCCGGCAGCGCTGCCTGGACCTCGGGCTGCGCGCCGAGGTCGCCGGCCCCGAGCACAGCAGCCTCGGCGCCCGGATCCGCGCGGCCCGGCTGGTGCCGTACCAGGCGGTGATCGGGGTGAAGGAGGCCGTGGACGACCGGGTCGCGCTGCGGCTGCGGGACGGCCGCCGGCTGGAGCCGCTGCCGGCCGAGGAGGCGTGGGCGCGGATCGGCGCGCTGGTGGCGGCGTGCGACGCGGAGCTGTGGCCGGAGGGCGCCTCGGGGCGGCCGGAGAGCTGATCGCCGGGGCGGCGGCCGGGAACGGGGAGGTGGCGGCCGTGATCGAGGGGGTGGCGGCCGTCGGCTCCGTCGGCCGCCGCGCCGGTGGCGTACGTACGACTAGTGCGGTGCACGGTGTGTCGGCCGGGCCGCGGGTGGCGGACGCCCGTCGAATGGGCCGGGCGGCCGAGTCCACCGCCGCTGTCCCCACCCGTCCGGAGGTACCCCGATGCGCATTCCCCGCGGCCTCGCCGCTCCCGTCCTGGCCGGCTCGCTCGCCCTTGCCGGGGCGGTGGCCGCCACCCCGGCCGGCTCGGCCGAACTGCGGCCGCTGCCCAGCCCCGCCGTCCAGTACTGCGCCGCCGTACTCGGGCACGTCCCGGGCGCCGATGCCGCTTCGCAGGCCCTCGGGCGGGCCTGCTCCTCGGACTACCGGGCCGAGCAACTCGCCCAGGCCGAACGTGACTTCGCGGCATCCGGGCCGGCAGGCCAGCCCTCGCTGCCGATGGAGTAGGCCGGGCCGGGACGTTCCGTCGAACGACCCGCGCCGCTGGAGTCCGAGGCCCCGCGCGGCGCGGGCCGGTCAGTAGGACTGGAGCTCGACCAGGCGGCCGTCCGGGTCGCGCAGATGGGTGCTGCGCAGGGTGGGGCCCCACTCCGGGCGGTCGGTCGCGGGTGCGACCGGGGTGCCGCCGTGGCGCAGGCAGAGGTCGAGGGCGGCGTCCACGTCGGCCACCCGCAGGACCAGCATCGCGGTGTCCTGTGCGAGGGCGGCGGGCGCGGTGGGTGTGCCGGTGTGCCCGGGCGGCTCGGCGGTGCCGAGGGCGGCGGCCAGCGCGGAGCGGTCGAAGAGGGCGAGCAGGGCCTGGTCGGCGAGGTCCCAGTTGGCGTACGGGCCCTCGGGCGAGCCCTTGACCAGGGTGGCGCCGGTGAGCGGCGGGAGGACGGCGCGGTAGAAGTCGAAGCACTCGGCGAAGCGGGTGACGAGCAGGCGGGGGTACAGGGCGTCCACGGGCGAACTCCTGGCAAGGGGGCGGCGGTTCCGAATTGATGGGTCGGCACCCACTATAGGGACGGACCCTAGACTGTCGCCATGGCCTCCGAGAACCCCCAGCACGCCACCGAGAACGCCAGGTCCGCCGCCGGGCTCCCCCCGACCCTGCTGGACCTCACCACCTACCTGCTCTCCCGGGTCGGCAAGGCGGCGCGCGGCCGGTTCGCCGAGCGGCTGGCCGAACGCGGCCTGCGGCTCTGGGACATGGCGGTGCTGGCCGCGCTCGCCGACTTCGGCCCGCAGGCCCAGCGGGACCTGGTGCGGCGGCTGGCCATCGACCCGAGCGACCTGGCCAAGGTCGCCGACCAGCTCGCCGCCGCCGGGTACGTCGAGCGCGCCAGGGACCAGGCCGACCGGCGGCGGGTCTCGGTCTCCGTCACCGACGCCGGACGGGCGCTGCTCGCCGAACTCGACGCCCAGGCGCGGGCGGTGCAGGACGAGGTGCTCGCGCCGCTGGACGCGGGGGAGCGGCGGACGCTGCAGGAGCTGCTGCTGCGGGTGCACCACGGGATGGGGGAGCGGCGCGGCGGCCTGTGAACAGCCGGGCGGCTTGACCGGCTCAGGAGGTGGGCTGCCCAGGGCGGCGGGCACCGGCGAACTCGCCCGCCCAGCGCGGGACGTCGAGCACGTTCTCGACCCGGGCGACCAGGGTGCCGGTCCGCTCGGCGTGGATCATCGCGCCCTCGCCGACGTGGATCCCGACGTGGTGCAGGGGGGCGTCGGGGCGGGAGAAGAAGAGCAGGTCGCCCGGGGCGAGCGCGTCGCGCTCCACCGGGGCGCTGAGGTTGAACTGGGCGACGGTGTAGTGCCCGAGCTCGACGGTGCCGTGGCTGGCCCGGTACCAGCAGTAGAGCGACAGGCCGCTGCAGTCGAAGCCGACCGTCTTCTCGCCCATGCACACGCCGTTCAACCAGCCGTTGTCCTCGTCGCAGAAGCCGAGGCTCGCGCCCAGCCGGTCGCCGCCACCCCAGGCGTACGGCACGCCGAGCTGGCTCGCGGCCACGGCGGCGACCCGGCGGCCCAGCGCTGCGGCCGGCAGCGACCCGGCCGTATCCGGCGGGGCGTCGGACGCCGCCTGGGCCGCCGGGCCGAGCGCCGGGACGAGGCCCGCCCCGAGCGCGAGTCCGAGCATGCGGCGCCGACGGACTCCGGAAGCCTGGTCGCGGCCGGACGGTTGGGGCTCCATGGCGGTGCCTCCCGGGGCTGGAGGTGGATGAGCGCCCGGGGGCGTGGTCCCCGGGCGCAGGCACCAGGATGGCGCTCCGGCGGGCCGGTCCGCCATCCCCCGCAACGGTGAATCGTGGACGCAGGAGGCCCGGAACGGAAGGGAGTTCACCGGTTAAATGGTTTGACGGTCGCTCAGGAGAGGCCAACGATGGGCGCGAACGTTCGGTCGGGACCGTCGGAGGACCACATGAGCAGCGCCGTCAAACTGATCCGCACCACGCGGCTGACCAGGGCGGTGGACTACGCCTACGCGGCGGAGGTCGACGCCCCGGTCCGCTCGCTCTGGCTGGCCGGGGCCTGCCCGCTCGACGAGGAGGGCCGGACGGTCGCCGTCGGCGACTTCGAGGCCCAGGCCCACCAGGTGATGCGGAACCTGATAACCGTGCTGGAGGAGTCCGGCGCCTCCCTCACCGACATCGCCCGGACGACCGTCTACGTGGCCTCCGCCGACCAGGCGGACCTGGTGAAGGTGTGGAACGTCTACCGCGCCTACATGGGGGAGCACGACGCCCCGAGCACCCTGCTCGGCGTCGCCGTGCTCGGGTACCACGACCAGCTGGTGGAGGTGGAGGCCGTGGCCGTCCTGCCCTCCTGAGTCGTCCTCATCAGAGCGGAGTCGACCGGTGCCGACCGGAGTCGACGGGGCCGGCGGGCCCCGCCCGGCCGTCCCAGCGGAGGAGGGCCGCGGCGGCACCGGGGCGCCCGCGGCGTTGTCGGAGCGGCTTGGCAGGATGCTCCCCATGCTCCTGACCCGTTCCGACCAGCGCCGTGACGACCGGCCCGCGCCTCCCGACGTCCGGGGCGACTTCGAGGTCCACCTGACCGTGGAGCCCGGAGCCGCCGAGGCGCTGGCCGCGTGGGCGCGGGGCCACCACGTGAAGTTCACCCACATCCTGCTGGCCCGCGGTGCGGCGCCCTCGCAGCCGATGCTCACCCTGCGCGCCGACGGCACGCTGGCGGAGGTCGCCGCGGTGACGTCCCGGACGGCCGACGGGCTGGCCCGAGCCGGGTTCACCGTCCTGCGGGCGAAGATCGAGGCCGCGCCGTGGGCACACGGCGTCCCGGCCTCGGACGAGGACGCCGTGCCGCACGGAGCCGGCCGGTACTTCGAACACCACGTCAAGCTGCTGCTCCCGGGCCCGGTGCCCGAGGCGGACCACGCGCGCCTCGCCACCCTCACCGAGCTGGCCGTCCGGCACGGTGCGCACCTGTCGCGCAATCCGCGCCGGGTGCGCGCGGACGGCCGGTGCGAGTGGTTCGTGACCCAGCGGTGCCGCTCGGTGGGCCTGGACACTGCGGGCCGCCGGCTGGAGGCGCTGCTGCGGGACCTCGCCGCCGACGGCCGCGAGATGGTGTCCGTGGAGCGAGAGTTCGTCGTCGTGGACAGCCACGAGGACCTGGACGCGGGATGGATCAGCGAGCACGGGCACGGCGCCCGGCCGTACGGAGACGGAGAAGGAGAGCAAGGATGACCGAGGGCAAGTCCCCGTCGCCGGTGGCGTGGGAGAACCTGAACTGGGGACCGTGGCAGGGCGTGGTGCTGCCCAAGCGGCCGCCGTCGGAGGAGGTCCGTGAGGACCGGGACCTGCCCAGGACCATCCGGCCGGTCGACGACGAGGCGGTCAGCCAGCAGCCGGTCTTCGACCCCGCCCTCGCCGGGTACGCCCGGGCCCTCCGGCCCAGCGAGCCGGCCTTCGCCGACCCGCGGCTCGCCGAACGCTGGCTCGCCGCCCGGCGCGAGGCGCTGGCCACCGTGCTCTCCGCCGTCGCCGACTCGCCGTGGGCCGACCACCTGGTGCTGCGCGGCAGCGTCCTGCTGCGCGCCTGGTACGGCGAGCAGGCACGGGAGCCGGGCGACCTCGACTTCGTGGTCCGCCCGACGGACTGGGAGCTGGCCGACGAGCGCACTGGCCGGATGTTCCGGGAGCTCGCCGCCGGCGCCGAACGGCTCTCGGGCACCGTGCGGGTGCACGCCGACCAGGCGGTCAGCGACGAGATCTGGACCTACGACCGGGTGCCCGGGCGCCGGCTCGTCCTGCCGTGGACGGCCCCGGGCGTTCCGGGCGGGTCGGTCCAGCTCGACTTCGTCTTCACCGAGCACCTGCCCGTCCCGCCGCAGCCCTACCTGCTCCCCGGCGTCACCGGCCCGCTGCTCGGCGCCACGCCCGAGCTCTCCCTCGCCTGGAAGATCCTCTGGCTCGTCTCGGACATCCACCCGCAGGGCAAGGACCTCTACGACGCGGCCCTGCTCTCGCGCACCGCCGAGGTCCCCTACGAGCTGCTCCGGGAGGTCTTCACCCAGTCCGACCCGAACTGCCTGTACTGGCCGGTCTTCCCGGAGCAGATCACCGGACTCGACGTCGACTGGGACGAATTCGCCAAGGACTACCCGCAGTTCGCCGACCACGGCGAGGAGTACCCCGCGCAGCTCCTCGCCCGGCTCCACCCGACCTTCGCCGACCACGGCGAGTACGCGCTGCGCGCCCGCTGGCTCGCCCCGCTGACCGAGGAGCTGCGGCAGACGCTGGCGGACGCCGGCATGGACGAGGTCCAGCGGCGGATGTCCGGACGCCGCATGCTCCCGGACAACACCCTGGTGATCACCGGCGAGCTGCTCGGCGGGGACCTCGACGGCGCCCACCGCATCGTCTCCGGCCACCTCGGCAGCCAGGTGGACCGGATGACCTACCGGCTCGCGGAGGCCGCCGACCGCTACGCCGCCGAACTCGCCGACGGCCACGGGACGGGAGGCGGTTCCGACAGCTGACACCCCGCCTGACAGTCGCACGACCGACCGTCAGGACAGGCCGTGCGGCGGCCGGGGCCGCCGCACGAGAAGCGGCCCCGGTACGGCGGCGCGGCCCGCTCCGCGGTCAGTCGATGTAGCCGGCCGTGCGGTAGCCGCCGCGGGCGGTGCGGTCCACCTCGTCGGCGCCCCAGGTGTGCGGCACGGCCAGCTTCCAGCGGGCGCGCAGGACGGCGTGCTCCTCGCGGTTCCTGGTCACGTACCACTGCCCCATGCGGCACCAGGCCAGCGGCTCGTCGGCCTCCGTGGCCACCGCCCGCACCAGCTGCGCCGCGTGCCGGGCCACCTCGCCCTCCAGCGCCTCCAGGTACTGGTTCATCCGGTAGGTGGCCTGGTCGCCGTGCTGGAACATGGCGTACTCGGAGCCGCCCGCCATGTGCAGCCGGCCGTGCTCCATGGCCACCTTGCCGCTGCGCACCACCTCGCCCTCCTGGGCCGTCCCGGCGATCCCGGCGTTGAGCCGGTCCAGCAGCTTGGCCTTCTCGGGGGTGGCCTCCGGGATCTGGCCGCCGCCCGTGCCGCCCTGCGCGGAGTAGACCTCGTGCAGGTCGTAGTCCCCGGTGTAGAGGTAGCGCTTCCAGTGCGGATCGGCCTTCAGCTGGGTCAGCGCCGGGCCGCCGTCCTGTGTCCGCAGGTCGATCGGCACGTACTGCTCGCCCCCGGGGCCGGTCTGCACGATGCCCAGGTCCAGAACGGACCGGGGCGGGCGGTCGATCCGGATGCCGGCCAGGCCCTGGTCGTTCCAGTGGCCGACGAAGCCGCTAAGGTCCTGGGCCTGCAGCCAGCGCAGCACCGTCGCCGGGTCGCCCTCGGCCTGCCCGGGCCCGGTGCCGTACTTCTTGCGGACGGAGGAGGGCTTGATGGACTTCTCCAGGATGGTGTGCGGCTTGGGCTTGGCGCCCTCCGCGATGCGCCGGATCGAGTGCTCCCCGGTCTCCCGCACGGCGATGGTGTACTTGTGCTTCCGGCACACCTCGGAGATGGCGGCCCAGTGGTCCTCCCACACGATGGTCCGCAGGTCGGCCGCCCGTCCGCCGGAGGCGGCCTGCCCGTCGGGCGTGGCGGCCTCGCAGATCCTCAGCACGTTGTTCTGGTCCAGCTGCACCCGGGGCCGGCGCGGGGCGGCCTGGTCGCCCGGTGCGCGCTGGAGTCCCACGGCCGCCCGGCGGTCGTCCCGTCCGGTGCCGTCCCGCTGCTCCGCGATCATGCGCGCCGTCGCCGCGTTGCCGACGGTGCGCTGCAGGGCCGCGGCGCCCCGCGCGGGCGCGTCCCCTTCGGAGCGTGCTCCGGTGCCGGGGCGCCGGGCCGGGCCCGCGTCGCGCTGAGGCTGCCCGGCCTTCTGCGGCTGTTCCCTCGAGTGCATGCTGCGACCTCCTCGGTCCCCTCCGTCCCTTTATACAAGGGGAGTTCGCCGATCCCGGGGGAAAGCTCAGACGGTGCCCTCCCGGTCCGCCGCCCCGGGCCCGGAGGGCCAACCGGTCGTGCACTCCAGGACCCGGCCGTCGGCCGTGCCGACGAGCAGGCGGCCGGCCCCGGTGGCGGTGAGCGCGGTCGGGACGACGGGGACACCGGCGACGGTCAGCCGGTGGCGCCGGCGGAGGGCGCCGGTGCGGAGGTCGAGGGCCATGAGTTCGCCGTCGCGGTAGGCGACGTGGGCGGTGTCCGGGTCGGTGTCGAGGTCGAGGGCGACGTGGTCGGTCCGGAACACCCAGCGCGGCGTGCCGTCGGTGCCCGAGCGGCGGACGACGAAGGAGCCGCCGGGCTGCAGCCCGTGGCCGCTGTAGACGGTGCCGGCGTACACCAGGTCGCCGTCGGCGGTCTCCACACCCGGGCCGGGGAAGTGCGTCTCCCCGGGCTCCCAGGAGAACGGGAACAGGGGTTGGAGGTCCGCCCCGTCGGGGGAGCGCACCGAGAGCACGTACGGCTCCGTCTCCCGACGGCCCGGCGGCGGGGCCTGGTTGGCGTAGTCCCGGCTCCCGCGCCGGATCCGCAGGCGGTCGTGCACGTCGAGATACGGGACGGTGCGGTGCCGGAGCAGCAGGCCGTCGGGGAGCGTGGTGCACCCGGGCTGCTCCGGGGCGTCGTCCTGGTCGCCCTCCTCATCGTCCTCCTCGCGGGCGAGGGTGGCCAGGACCGCGCCGTCCGGTCGTTCCTCGACGGCGAGGACGTGCCGCCGGGGCTCCCAGTCCGGGCTCAGGGCGGAGAGCGCCCGGTTGGCCTCCTCGCGTCCGTCGGCCCGCGGGGCCGGGACCCGCGGGCCGGCCAGGTCGTCGAAGGTGAGCGAACGGGGCGCGGCGGTGCGCCAGTCGGGCCGACGTACGACGGCGACGTGGCCCTCGACGTGCGCCTTTCGGTCCTTCCAGTCGTCCGGCGGTGACATCAGCACGCGCAGGGCCTGGTCGTCGAGCCAGGTCAGTCCGAGGACCCTGCGGCCGAAGTCGTGCTCGATGAGCGAGGTGGTCGTGCCCGTCTCCCAGTCGAGCAGGAGCAGCTCGCCCTCGAAGAAGTAGCCGCCGTCGTACGCGCCGGTGCCGACGGCGAGAAGGGGCGCGGTGGGGTGGAAGGCCAGCGCGTGCACCGGGAAACGCGTCCGGAGCACGGCCCGGCAGCCGAGGTCCCCCGTGCCGTACACCCCCACCGTCGCGGTTCGGGCGAACGCGCGCTCGCCCGCGACGGCGAGCAGGCCGCGCGCCTCGTCGGGCACGGCGAGGACGGGGCGGCCGACCTCGGCGAACGGGCGGTCGCCGAGGACCCGGAGGACGCGGACGGGGTGGAGCGGGGAGGTCATGCGGAGATTCTCCCAGTCGGCGGCGACGGTCCGCGGGCGGGTCCCGCCGATCGGGGCGGCGGCCGCCTCAGCGTCAACGCCGATTGACGCTTACCGTGCCCAGCGGGCCGTGTTTGCAAGGAAGTTGGCCGCTCCGCCCCTACCCTTGGGCCATGAAACAGCACATCGTCACGCTGGTCCTCGCGGGCCTCCTGCTCGGCATCGTCGCGTTCGGTGCCGGCTGGTTCGCGGCGGACTCCCGGCAGACCGCTCCGGCGCCGACCTACATCACGGTCACGCCGGAGCCGGTCGCCACCGGCGCGGTCTCGCCCCCGGCCTCGGCTGCCTCGGCCGGTAGCCGGTAGCGGGCGGCCGGTGTCCGGAGGCGGGGGCGGCCGCTACTGCCGGACCGCCCAGAACCGGTCGGCCATGTTGTCGTACGCGACCGACGCGGACAGCGACTCCGCCGGCTCCTTCCAGAGCATCTGCCACTGGCCGTCGCCCGGGTCGTTGTCCACGATCACCTCCAGACCGCGTGCCGTGTTCACCCAGCTGCTCGCCTGGTCGCGGAAGCCGTAGTCGGTGAAGTACACGGCGGCGTCCTCGTGGAAGAGGTTGAACTGGAGCCGGCGGCCGCCCCAGTTCCGGTCGGCGTAGAAGCAGTAGTAGGACGGCTCGCTGACCGGGGTGGGGCAGTGCTTCCAGTCCGGGCTCCGGACGGTGCGGCGGCGGTGGTCGCCGCTCCACGGCGGCGCCTGCGCCTGCCCGGGCAGCGGGAGCACCAGCA
The DNA here is from genome assembly GCF_042885595.1 of Kitasatospora sp. NPDC058046. Taxonomy (NCBI): domain Bacteria; kingdom Bacillati; phylum Actinomycetota; class Actinomycetes; order Kitasatosporales; family Streptomycetaceae; genus Kitasatospora; species Kitasatospora sp. NPDC058046. Next base: position 61,556 of record NZ_JBHVRS010000017.1, on the reverse strand, counting down.
CCGCTCCGTCCGGGAAGGTGATCTCGTTGGCGGCGGTCTGCCGGCCGCCCTTGCCCGCGGCGAGCTGGGCGTCCACCGCCTGCTGCAGCACGTCGCGGTCGCCGTCGCTCAGGGAGGTGATGATGGCTCTCTGGTCCCCGGCCTGGCTGGGCGCGGCGGCGGCCTGCGCCCCGAGGGGAGCGACCAGGAGCACGAGGGCCCCGGCGGTACGGACGAGGAGTCGGCGGACTCGAGAGTGCGTCATATGCCAAACGTAGCCGCGCACATACCGCCGGTAACCTTGCTTTCTCGATCAGACGGCGCGTACGCGGCAGCGGTGCGCCGGTGCGTACGCGCCCCCGGATCGGGCGTGGCCGCGGACCCGCTACCCGTCACCCGTCACCCGCTACCTGCTACCCGCTACGCCTCGCCGAGCGGCCCCCGAGGAGCACGGTCGGCGGGGCCCGGCACGAGGGGCGCGGTGACGCGCTGGGTCGGGGCGGTGCTGTCGTTGTCGTCGCTGTCGTCGTCGTCCGAGTTCACCGAGGCGGTGATCGAGCCCGTCAGCGAGGAGGCCAGGCCGAGGAGCAGGAAGAGGACGAGCAGGCCGCGCGCGGCACCGCTCAGGACCAGCGGGCGGGTGGCCGAGACCGGGCCCGCAGGCTCGCTGCCCGGCTCGTCGCCGAACAGGCGCTTGGGGTAGGCGGACGAGATCATCGTCAGATAGGCGGTGTAGCGCACCCGGTAGCGCAGGATCGCGGCCGTCGCCTCGTACAGCGGCTGCGGCATCCGGCCGAGGACCAGCACCACCAGCCAGAGGACGAACGACACCGTCCACCACCCCGCGTACACCAGGCCCTGCACGATCGAGGCCGGGATGACCAGGATGATGCGGAACAGCACGGCCAGCCGGTTCAGCTCGCCCGGCCGCAGCTCGACCTGCACCGGGTACTCGGGCACCTCGAACCGGAACGGCGGATAGCGGTCCACGGTGAGCATCAGGTACGCGGTGACGCGGGTGTCGTACGGGACGAACACGGTGAGGTAGTCCGCCACGAAGTCGGGCAGCCGGCCGAGCACCAGCGCGCCGAACCAGCCGACGACGGTGACGAAGAACGCCACCACCGACAGTACCCACACCACCACGAACTGGGGGATCAGCAGCAGCGCGCGCAGCAGCACCGTCCAGCGGTTCTGCGGGGCGGGCGCCGGCATGTCCAGCACCGGGAGCCACTCACGGCTGACGGGGGCGGGAGGAGCCTGCCACATCCGGGCCTCCACGGTCTCGGGACGACGGGACCCGGCCGTCGGGCGGCGACCGGGTGCCCTCCGAAGATCGCAGCACCCCGCCCGCGGCGCGCGCCACGCTGCGCCGGACGGGGCAGCCGCAGAAGTGGCGGGGATGCTCCAGCGGCTGTCAGGCGAGCTTCGCGCAGAGCGGTTCGGCGGAGCCGTGCCTGAGGGTCAGCGTCTTGTAGCCGGTGGAGCTGATGTCGATGGTGTAGACGCCGTCGACGAGGTAGAGGTCGCGGGGCAGGTTGCCGCCGTTCGGGCCGACGCCGAGCAGGACCGGGCCGTGGGCGTGCCAGGTCTGGGACCTGTCGGCGCGGTAGTCGACGACAGCCCGGCCACCGGCGTCCGCGACGTACGAGGCGCCGGTCGTCGCGTTGGTGATCCGCAGGACGAGGGCGCCCCGGAAGGCGGCGCGCCGCACGGTGGTGCCGTCGGGGGCGTACTCCAGCACCCGCCGCTGCCCCTCGTCGACGACGGGCTCCAGGTGCACGGGGAAGTCGCAGCGGGAGCCGGCCGGGAGGTCGGAGGCCGGCGTGGGCCACGCCTCCCACCCGCCCTGACCGGCGACGGCCCCGGGCGCCCCGGGTGTTTCGGAGGAGGCGGCGGAGGCGGGCGGGACGGTCGCGGCGCCGACCGGAGCGGCCGCCAGACCGGTGACGGCGGCCAGCGCCGTGGCCGCGGCAGTGAGCAGGATTCTTCGCATGATCGGTCCTCCTGGCGAGGTGTCGGACGTGCGGGGGCCCAGCCTGGCAGGCGCCCCGACCGGATTCTCACCACGATCCCCGGGCCGCCGCCGCCCGAAGCCTCCCGCTGGGCGATCCGGGTCCCAGGCCAGTCCTCGCTCTCCCGTTGTTCACCCGTGGGGCAGGAGGGACGGCGTCAGGTCCATCGGTAAGTGTTTGACGCCCTCCTCCTGGACGCGAGTGGTCGGCGGCGCCGGTGCGGGTTGGCGACCTGTGGGGCCCGTCGGGCCTTCTGGTTCGCCCGTGCCGGCCGTCGCCGGATCGCGGGCTTTCCGATGTCTTGACGAACCCATGACACTGGCGGACCATCAAGCTGGCGCGCGCCGAACCTCCTCCACCGTTCCGCCCCCCACGGACCCCCACAGGAGGACAGTCATGCGACTGCCCCGCCGAGGGAAGCCCGCCGCGGCCACCGCCGTCCTGCTGGCCCTCGCCCTCGCCACCCCGCTCACCGCCAGTGCCGCCGACACCGGCGCCCCCGCCCCGTTCACCGTCGGTGCCGCCGACAACGACGGCGCGCGGCAGTACCGGCTCGACGGCCCCCGCACCGTCGCCGAGCGCACCGCCGTCGCCGCCACCGGTGCCTCCGTCGACGCCGTCCTGCCCGACGCGGTGGTGGTCACCGCCACCCCCGCCGAGGCCGCCCGGCTGCGGACGCTCGGCTGGTCGCCCGTCGCGCTGCCCGGTCCCCGCTACGGCGACGGGGGCGACGGAGGCGGCGCGGGCCTGGCCGGGCCGGTGTACGACTTCCCGCCGGCCGACTCCGGCTACCACAACTACGCCGAGGCCACCGCCGACATCGACGCCGTCGTCGCCGCGCACCCGGACATCATGAGCAAGCGCGTCATCGGCACCTCCTACGAGGGCCGTCCGATCGTCGCGGTGAAGATCAGCGACAACGTCGGCACCGACGAGGACGAGCCCGAGGTGCTGTTCACCGCCCACCAGCACGCCCGCGAGCACCTCACCGTCGAGATGGCGCTCTACCTGCTGCACGAGTTCGGCGACAAGTACGCCACCGACAGCCGCATCGCCAACGCCGTCAACAGCCGCGAGATCTGGGTGATCCCCGACCTCAACCCGGACGGCGGCGAGTACGACATCGCCACCGGCCGCTACCGCAGCTGGCGCAAGGACCGCCAGCCGAACTCCGGCAGCAACAGCGTCGGCACCGACCTCAACCGCAACTGGAACTACAAGTGGGGCTGCTGCGGCGGCTCCTCCGGCTCCACCTCCAACGAGACCTACCGGGGCAGCGCCCCGGAGTCCGCCAAGGAGACCAAGGTGGTCGCCGACTTCGTCCGCAGCCGGGTCGTCGGCGGCAAGCAGCAGATCACCGCCGCCATCGACTTCCACACCTACAGCGAACTGGTGCTCTGGCCGTTCGGCTGGACCACCGCCGAGACCGCCCCCGGCATGACCGCCGACGAGTACAACACCTTCGCCGCCATCGGCCGGGACATGGCCGGCACCAACGGCTACACGCCCGAGCAGTCCAGCGAGCTCTACATCACCGACGGCGCGATCGACGACTGGCTGTGGGGCGCCCAGCGGGTCTTCGCCTACACCTTCGAGATGTACCCCGGCCCGAACGGCAGCAGCGGCTTCTACCCGCCCGACGAGGTCATCGGCCGCGAGACCGCCCGCAACCGCGAAGCGGTCCTCCGCCTGGTGGAGACGGCCGACTGCGTCTACCGCGCGATCGGCAAGCAGCAGCAGTACTGCGGCATCTCCGCCTGAGCACCCGCCCCCGGCACGCGTGCTCCGCGTGCCACCGCCCGGCGCCGGCTGCGGGACCACCCCGCGGCCGGCTTCGGGCCGACCGACTCCACGACGGCACACACCGGTTGAGCGATGAACCGGTAGCTGTGCGACGGCCTCCGGATCCCCTCGCGGAACCGGGTCAGCCCCAGAACTCCCGCAGGGCGGCGTTGACGGCGCCGGGCTCCTGGGTGTGCGGGTAGTAGCCGGGCACCCGCAGGAGGCGGCCGCCGAGGGAGTCCGTGAGGGACTCGGCCACGGCGATGAGGGGGAGCCCCACGTGCTCGCGGTACGCGGCCGGCGCCTGCTCCCAGGTTCCGCAGACCACCAGGACCGGCAGGGCGGCGCGCCGGATCGCCTCCAGCGGGATCCGCGCCTCCCAGACGGGCCGCTCCCCCATGGAGGTGGCGACGGCACGGAGCCGACGCGGCGTGGGCTCGGGCATGGCCATCCCCAGCCCCTCCGTGGACGCCCGCAGGTACTGCTCCGGCGTGACGTCGTCCGGGATGCCCGGGGCGCCGTCGCGCACCCGGTCGAGGAGTTCGGCGACGACCGGGTGGTGCGCGGCGGCGGTGAAGGCGGAGGGCTGGACGAGGGCGAGGGAGCGGACGAGGTCGGGTCGGCGCGCGGCGGCGATGAGCGCGGCGACGGCGCCGTTGCCGTGCCCCACGAGGTGGGCGCCGCCGAACCCCGCGGCGGAGGCCCCGTCGCCGAGAAGACCCTCGATGTCCTGGGCGTCGACGTCGAAGTCGCTGCGCGCGGTGTCCGGGCTGTCGCCGTAGCCCCGGCGGTCCATCAGGAGGAGCCGTCGGCTGTCCGCGAGGGGCCGCTGCCCGGCGAACCCGTACGCGGGGTCGCTGCCCCAGCTGAAGATGTTGTGGACGAAGAGGGCGGGGACGGCCGTCGGGGTCGCCGGGGCTCCCGACGCTGTCGGGGCCCGGCCTCCTCCGGCCCGGTCGCGGTCATCCCACACGGTCACGTGCACGGCTGCCATGGGTCATCCTCCCGAAGCCGAGGAACGTCAACTCCCGTGAGCCTAGACCTCGATCCACTGCTGATGCCTGTGCCGGAGTGTTACGGGGCATCGTGCCGGGCGGTGCGGGGAGGCGTGCGCGCGCGGTGGGCACTCGGCCTACCCGTCCGGCGTCCGGTAGATTCTGCGCCCGGCTGATCGGCACACGAAGTGGCCGGGTGCCGTGGGTTCGACGCAGGGGGCGACGGGTGCGGAGCGGGGACGGGCGTGTGGGGGGTCTGCTGGAGTGCTGGCGGGCCGTTGAGTTGTTCAGTCCGCCGCCGATTCCGGAGGTCCCGCGGAAGCGTCGGGCCGGCCGTCCCCGGGCGTCGGACGCGGTCGTCGTGGATGTGACGCCGGTGGCCGGGCAGGCGGCGGTGGTGCTGCCGTGGGCGCCGGAGCATCCGGAGACGGCGGCGCGGCGGGCGCCGCGGGGGATGGTGTGGCGGCACGAGGTGTACGGCGGGGTGTACGACCTGGAGCTGCTGCGCCAGGCGATGATCGCCGTACTGCCGGAGGGGACCGACCCGGACCCGGGGGTGCCGGACGAGGAACTGGTGCTGTCGGGGAGGAGCGCGATGTTCGCGCTGGTCCTGGACGAGCACGGGCGGCCGGTCGAGGACACCTCGGTGGTCTCGGCGTGCGGCTGGGCGGCGGGTCGACTCTTCGACCCGGGGCCGTCGGTGGCCGGATGGCTGGACGGGTTCGAGGAGTTGGGGGAGGCGTTCGAGGTCGCGGTGGGGCGGCTGACCGCCACACCGGTTCCGTACGCGCCGGGGCCCTCGCCACTGCCGAACCCGGTGACCGTGGGGGAGGAGGCCGTCCGCGGCTGGCGGCAGCTGATCGCGGAGATCCTGGGCGGCGCGGCGGTGGCGGCGGTCGGTGCGCTGTTCGGAGAGGTGGCCGGGGCCGCGGTGCGCGGGGCGACGGAGCCGCTGGTGCGGCGCGTCGCGGACTGGTCGGCGGCCCGCCGTCCGGACGGGGAGAGCGCGGCGGGGGAGCCCGCGCCCGTGCCGCCGGAGCCGACGGCTGACGGAGTGGCGCAGGACGCGGGCCCGCGCCCGGTCGGGCTCGCCGACCTGGTCGCCCTGACCGCCCAGATCGCCCACCTCTGCGGTGTCGAGGAGCACCTGGACCCGCGGGTGATCCGGGTCCGGAGCCGCCTGGTCCACCGCCCGCGCGACCCGAAGGCCAAGCCCGCCGCCGCGCAGCCGTTCCTCAACAGCCTGCTGCCGCCCGACCTGGCCCGGGTCCGGGCCGCGCTCGACGGCGGCCTCGGCCCGGCCCTGGAGGCCTACCTGACCGGCCGCCGGGACATCCCGGTCGGTGCCCGCACCGATCTGCGCGAGGACCGGCCCACCGTCCTCGCCGGCGTCCACCCGGCCCTCGTCCCCGCCGGGCGCTGGCCCGCCAAGGCGCGGTACCCGCTCGCGCTGAGCCAGCAGTTCGCGGTCAACCGCATGCTCGCCGACCGCACCGCCGCGGACGCCGACGCCGGCGGCCTGTTCTCCGTCAACGGCCCGCCCGGGACCGGCAAGACCACCATGCTGCGCGACCTGGTCGCGGCCCTCGTGGTCGAGCGCGCCGCCGTGATGGCCGAGTACCGGCGGCCCGAGGAGGCGCTCGTCGGCCGCCCCTGGCGGGGCAAGGACCGCCAGGGCGTCCACGCGCGCTTCGTCTCCGCCCTCGACCCGAGGCTCACCGGCCGCGAGATCGTGGTGACCTCCTCGAACAACGGCGCCGTGGAGAACATCACCGCCGAACTGCCCGGCGCCGACGCCCTGGACGAGCACTGGCACGACGGCCCCGACCACTTCTCCGACCTCGCCTCCGCCCTGCTCGGCGGCGCACCCGCCTGGGGGCTGGTCGCCGCCGTGCTCGGCAACAAGTCCAACCGGACGAGGTTCACCGAGCGCTTCTGGTGGGGCCGGCTGCCCGAGGACGAGACCACCGCCCGCGAGGCCGCCGGGCTCCCGCCGCTGCGCGGCATGAACGCCGTCCTCGGCGACTGGGTCCCGCCCAGCGTGCCCAGACCCGCCCGCACCCCGGGCGACCGCCGCGCCGCCCCGGGCACCGGTACGGCCGAGGCCACGACCGCACCCGCCGCCGTACCCACCGCCCCCGCCCAGCCCGTCCCCTCCTGGCCCGAGGCCGTCGCCGCCTTCAAGGCCGCCCGGACTGAGGTCGAGCGCCTGCGCGCCGAACGCGTCCGCCTCGCCGCCGCCCTGGCGGAGACGGCCTCGGGCGAGGCCCAGCACCGCCTCGACGCCCTGCGCGCCGCCATCGCCCGCGCCGACGACCGCGCGGCGGCCGCCGAGGCCCGCCGGGCCGCCGCCGGCACGGCCGTCGAGACGGCCCGCACCGCCACCCGTGCCGCCGAAGCCGCGCACCGGACCGCGGTCGAGCGCGTCCCCCGGGCCCGCGAGGCCCTCGCCGACGCCCGGGCCGCGCTGGCCGCCGCCCGTGAACACGCCGACGGGCACCGCCGGCAGGTCGACGTGCTGACGGCCCTGCACGACGAGCCGCCCGGCGCCCAGCCGGGCCTGCGCGCCGGGCTGCGCCGGCTGCTCCGGAGCGGCGCCGAACGCGAGGCCGCCGAGCAGCACCGCGAACAGAGCCGCAGCGAGCTCCTCGCCCAACTCGTCCGGCAGCGCACCGTCCTGGAGGCCGCCCGCGCCCACATCGCCCGCTGCGCCCAGGCCGAGGACGTCGCGGCCGACCTGGACGCCCGCTCCAGCTCGGCCGTCACCGAGGCCGAGGCGGCCGCGTCCCGCGCCCGCGCCCAGGAGGCCGCCGCCCGCGCCGCGGAGTCCACGGCCTCGGTGACGGCCGAGCGGGCCCGGCAGGAGGCGTGGGCCGCCCGGCGCGAACTGGAGGGCGCCACCGCCGAACTCGACGCCGCCCACCGGGCCCTGCGCGCGGCCGCCGCCGACCTCCCGTCCCTGCCCCTCGACTGGCCACGGCTCCCCGACCACGATCAGGAGCTCGGCGCCCCCTGGGCCGACGAGGCCTGGAGCACCGCCCGCAGCGACCTGTTCCTGCGCGCCCTCGACCTGCACCGCGCCCTCGTCGCCAACACCGCGAAGCGGATCCGCGGCAACCTCCAGGTCCTGGTGGAGCTCATGGCCGGCAACAGCGGGCCCGTCCCCGAGGAGCAGGTCCTGCACGCCTGGCAGACCCTCTTCCTCCTCGTCCCGGTGGTCTCCACCACCTTCTCCTCCATCGGCAGCATGCTCGCCCGCCTCGGCCGGGGCTCCATCGGCTGGATCCTCGTCGACGAGGCCGGCCAGGCCACCCCGCAGGCCGCCGTCGGCGCCCTCTGGCGGGCCCGCCGCGCCGTCCTCGTCGGCGACCCGCTCCAGCTCGAACCCGTCGTCACCATGCCGACCGCCCTGCAGCGCCGACTCCTGCTCGCGTACGGCGTCGACGAGGAATGGCTGCCATCGGCGACCTCCGCCCAGGCCGTCGCCGACCGCGTCAACCGCTACGGCACCTACCTGCCCGCGCCCACCAGCGCGGAGGAGGAGACCGTCTGGGTCGGCTCACCGCTGCGGGTCCACCGCCGCTGCGAGGAACCCATGTTCACCGTCAGCAACGAGGTCGCGTACGGCGGCCTCATGGTCCACGGCACCCACCCCCAGCCCTTCCCCGACCCCGACCACGACGGCCTCCTCCCCAGCCGCTGGCTCGACACCCCCGACCCCGACCGCCCCGCCGACGCCCCCTGGGGCGAACGCGACCGCCGCGCCCTCACCTTCCTCCTGGGCCGACTCGACCACCACGGCGTCACCGTCGAACGCCTGCGGATCATCGCCCCCTTCCGCGCCCTCGTCGCCGAGGCCCGCGAAACCTGCCGCACGCTCCCCGGCTGGACGGCCGAACTGCTCGACGAGCGCTGCGCCACCGTCCACAAGGCCCAGGGCAAGGAGGCCGACGTCGTGATCCTGCTCCTCGGCGCGGGCCGCCCCGGCGCCCGCGCCTGGGCCGCCGGCACCCCGCACCTCCTGAACGTCGCCGCCAGCCGCGCCAAACGCCGCCTCTACGTCATCGGCGACCGCGCCCTGTGGGCCCCGCTGCTCCACTTCGACGTCCTGGCCGCCGAAGTCCCCGCCTACGACCACGTCCACGACCGCGCCACCTGGCCCCTCGACGGCCCCGCCGGCTGACCCCGGCACCTGCGGGGAGGAGACGGACGTGCGGGCGCGCGAGAAGTCGGATCGGCCGACTTCTCGCGCTGCACCGGAACGCTCAGCGGTACCAGGTACGGATCGCGGCCGCGGTCTCCCGGACGTCGGCGTCGCCGGCCCGGATTCGGGCGGCCAGCTCGACGGCCTGCTTGGGCTCGGCGGTGACGATGACGCCGGAGGCGCTGAGGTAGGAGGCGGCGACCACGGCGGCGAAGTGCTCGTTGGCGGAGTCCAGCGCCGGGACGCGGATCAGCTGGTGCATCAGGGCTGCCGCGCGCTGGTGCGCGGCCCCGTACACCGGTACCTCCATGACGGTGTCGGCGTGCCGGGCGACGGCGGCGGCGAGGGTGCCGTAGTCGGTGACGTCCGGGTCGCTCGGCAGGAACTGGTGGGCGATGTCGAGCAGCCAGGCCCGGTCGATCCGGAGGATCACGCGGCGTCCGCCTCGGCGGCGCGGGTGCTCAGGGGATAAGGCCCGAACTCCTCCTCGAAGGCGGGCCCCCAGGTCTGGGCGAAGTGCGCCGCGGCGGTCAGGAACCGTTCCCTCCGCTCGTCCGCCTCCTCGGCCAGCACCTTGCGCGCGTAGTCCGGCAGGCTCATCCCGGCGGCCTCCGCGCGCTGCTCCAGGGCCTCGTGCACGGTGTCGTCCAGTCGGACGTTCAACTGCTTCATATCGGCGAGCGTAGCGACTGGTAGGGGGTGCTACAAGAGCAGGGCCCACAGCGGGCCCCCGCGCCCGGGTGTCAGAACACCGGGGGCCGCCCAAGTCGGGTCATCCGCCAGACCGTGGCCCAGCGCATCGGGCGGCGGGGTGGGCACGGGGTGCGGACGCCCTCCAGGAAGCCGGAGTACCAGGCGCGCAGTCCGGCGGCGGGTGGGCGGCGGGAGAGGGTGTAGACCGACCAGGAGGCGAGGTACGGCGGGACCAGGACGGCGGGCAGTCGGCGTTTGGCCAGCCAGACGCGGTTGCGGGCCGTCAGCCGGTAGTAGGCGGCGTGTCGGGCGGGCTCGGTCCGGGGGTGCTGGAGCAGGAGGTCGGCCCGGTAGCGGATCGACCAGCCGGCGTCGAGGACGCGCCAGGCGAAGTCCGTCTCCTCGTGGGCGTAGAAGAACCGCGAGGGGAAGCCGCCGACCCGGTCGATGGCGCTCATCCGGATCGCGTGGCCGCCGCCCAGGAAGGTGGTCACCTTGCCGGAGCGCAGGGCGCCGGAGGAGCCCGGGCGCGGGACGTGGCGGCGCTGGGTGTGCCCCGTCCCGTCGGCGACCCGGAAGCCGACGACGCCGAGGAGCCGCTCCCGCTCGAAGGCCTCCCGGACCAGCCGGAAGGTGTCGGTGCGGGGGAGCAGGCCGTCGTCGTCCAGGTTCACCACCACGTCCACGCCGCCGAGTTCGCGCAGCCGCCGGGCGCCGAGGTTGCGGCCGCCGGGGATGCCGAGGTTCTCCGGCAGTTCCACCGCGTCGACCCAGTCCGGGAGCGGCGGCAGCCGCACGCCCTGCCCGATCACCACGACCCGGGCGGCCTCGCCCTCCTGGGCTGCCACCGAGTCGAGGAGCGCGCCCAGCTCCCGGGGTCGGTCGCCCATCGTCAGTACCACCACGCCCAGCCTGAGGCCCATCCGCACCCGCTTCCGTCGAGGAATCCCGCAGATCCGGTGCAACGACCGGCCCGGCTCGGAGGTCACGTACGGATGGGAGCGAATGTTGGTACGGAGGCGAACGCCTGGAAGAAACCGTTCGTTCGGTTTTTCGGGCGCCGGAGGCGGTGCGCCGGAGGCCGATCCACCGGGGCGGCCGAGGCGTGCGGTCACCCACGGGGCGGTGGGGCCTGACGGGGTGTGGGGAGGGGGAGTGGTTGGCGGGATTCCTCGGCATCGTCTTGTCGGTCGTGGGTGGGGCGAAGCTAAGATACGGGGTGTTTGGTTTTGTTTTCCGGGAGCTCAGGGCGGGGTGGTTTCGGTGGTACGGCAGGAACGGGCGCTCCGGACACGTCGGCTGATCCTGGAGGCGGCGGCCTCGGTCTTCGACGAGTTCGGGTACGAGGGTGCGACCATCGGCGAGGTGGTCTCCCGGGCCGGTGTGACGCGCGGTGCGGTGTATTTCCATTTCGCCTCGAAGCGCGATCTGGCGCAGGGCGTGGTGGAGGAGCAGTTCGTCCAGGACGGAGTTCCCGAACGGAGCTGCAAGCTCCAGGAGTTCGTGGACACCGGGATGGTGGTGGCGTACCTGATGCCGCGCGACCCGCTGCTCAGCGCGGGTGCCCGGCTGTCGCTCGGGCAGGACCTCTTCGACGATCTGGGCGGCGGCGCCATCCCCGGCTGGATCAGCCGGTTCGAGGCGCTGCTGGTCGCGGCCGGCGAGCGCGGCGAGCTGCTCCCGCACGTCGTGCCGGCGGACACCGCGTGGCTGCTCGTCGCCGCGTGGACGGGGGTGCAGATCCAGTCCCAGAAGCTCTGCGGTCGGGCCGACCTGGAGCTGCGGGTGTCCGCGCTGTACCAGCACCTGATGCCGAGCATCGCGGTGCCGGGCGTGCTCGGCTCGCTGCAGATGGGGCCGAACCGCGGTGCCCAGGTGGTGGCCGAGGCCGCGGCGGCCCGTGCGGCGGCGGAGGGCGACCCGGAGGGCGGCGACCTCGACGGCGGTCCGGACGGCGGTCCGGACGGTGCGGGCGGCGCCGTGCGCGCCGAGGTGCAGACGGAGGTCGGGGTGGGCTGACGGCGGCTCACCGCCCGACCCACCTGCGGGAATCCGGGTGGGCGAGGGCGGCGGGGGCGGGCGAATCGGCGGCGACGGGACCACGGGGGTCCGGCGCCGCCTTTGGTTTGCCCGGGCCCGGTCACACGGTGCGGCGGTGGCGCTGCCGAGGGTGGCGGGCCGCAACGTCCGCGCAAAACAAACAGCACGTTCGGTTTTGTATTGACAAACCGCGCGTCCTGTTTTTGACTGGTAGCAGTTGACCCAGGGTGTCGACCCGGGTGCCGGCCGTGGCCGTGGAGGCTGCGGCGTTCCGTGTGATTGGGGTGGTCATCGTGGAAATTCGGGTGCTCGGGGCGCTGGACGTCCGGGTGTGCGGGATATCGGTGGTGCCGTCGGCGCCGAAGCCGCGGCAGGTGCTGGGACTGCTGGCGCTGCGGGCGGACCAGGTGGTGTCGGCCGGGGTGCTGGCCGACGAGCTGTGGTCCGGCCGTCCGCCGCGCAGCGCACGCACCACCGTGCAGACGTACGTGCTCCAGCTGCGCGACCTCATCGACCGGGCGCTCGCGACGGCCGGTACGGCGCGGGGGGTGTCCTGCGCCAAGGACGTCCTGGTGACCTCGCCGGGCGGCTACATGCTCAACAGCGGCGGCGGACTGACGGACCTCCGGGAGTTCGAGCGCCTGGCCGGCACCGGCTACCGGGCGATGGACGGCGAGGACTACCCGGGGGCGGCCCGGCTGCTCGGCGAGGCGCTCGCGCTGTGGCGCGGGCCGGCCTTCGCGGACGTCCCGGTCGGCGGCCAACTGGCCGTCGAGGCGCGGCGGTTGGAGGAGACCCGGCTCTGCGCGTTGGACCAGCGGATCGAGGCCGACCTGCGCCTCGGCCGGCACCGGGTGCTGCTCGCCGAACTCACCGTCCTGGTCGACCGCTACCGCACCCACGAGAGCCTGCACGGCCAGTACATGGTCGCGCTGCACCGCTCCGGCCGCCGGGGTGAGGCGTTGGAGGCCTACCAGCGCCTGCGGAACACCCTGGTACGGGAGTTGGGCATGGAGCCCTCGGTCGGACTGCGGCGGCTCCAGCGCTCCATCCTGCTCGCCGGTCCCGAGCGTGTGTCCGAGCGCGGGTTGGAGCGCGGGTCGGAGCGTGCGGCGGATCGCGAGCCCGCCGGTGTGGCCGCCGGTGCGGCCGCCGGGCCGGAGGCGGCGGCCCGGTTCAGCCGGGCCGGCTGAACCGGCCGGTTGTCCGGGTCGTGGGCCGGGCCGTCCCGGTCGGTGTCGCATCGGCGGCACCGGCCGCGGACGGCTGTCGGAGGCCGCGGCGTCCGTCGTGGGGCGGCCGCGGTCTGGTCGGAACCTGCTTGTCGTTGTGAGGGGTTGTGGGACGGGTGGTCCAGGAGAGGTCGGAACGGACGCGCGGGCGGCTGGTGGAGGCGGGGGCGGCACTGTTCGACCGCCGCGGCTACGCCGGTGCCACCCTCGGCGAGATCGCCGCGGCCGCCGGGGTGACGAAGGGGGCGCTGTACTTCCACTTCGCCTCCAAGGAGGAGCTGGCCAGAGCGGTGTCCGCGCAGGCCGAACGCTCGCTGCGGTCGGCCTGCGCGGAGCTGCGCGCCGCGTCGTCCCCGCTCCAGGGGCTGATCGACGCGGGCTACTGGCTGGTCGAGGCCCTCGGGACGGACCCGGTGATCCGGGCGGCCTTCCGCCTGGGCCGGGAGGACGGCGGCTGGCAGGTTGCGCCGACCACGGCTGCGCCCGCCACGGTTGCGCCCGTACCCGCGACGGCCAGGCCCGCCGCGGCCGACCCCGGGCAGCAGGCCTTCGCCGACATCCGCGGCTTCCACAGCGTCTGGGCCGGCGTCGTCCGCGACCTGCTGGCCGGCGCCCGCCGCGCGGGCGAGCTGCGCGACCGCTCGGGCGGCCTCGGCCCGGAGACCCTGGTGGTGGCCGCCGCCTGCGGCCTGGAGGTGGTGTTCGCCGACGGCTGCCCCGCCGGGGAGCGCGCCCGCCGGGTCGGCGCCCTCTGGGACTGGCTGCTGCCCTGCCTGGTGCCCCCGGGCCGGGGCGGCGGCTACCGCACCAGGCCGCCGGCCCCGCAGCCCGCCTGAATCCCGGTCCGACCCGGGTGGCAGCCCCGGTCCGGACACGGAACCGCCCTCGGTGCCCGAAGGTACCGAGGGCGGTCAGTCGACCGGTGGACGGCGGGGATCAGGCGGTGATCGGGGCTGCTACACCACGAACCGACCGGCGGCCGCGCGGCGCCGGGCCCGGTAGAACAGCGCCCCACCGAGGGTCACCAGCCCGCCCCCGGCCAGGCCGAGGACGGCGACCGGCGCCCCGGCCTGGGGCAGCTCGCCGCCGGGGCCGCCCTTCTGCGGCGGAATCGGATGGTGGCCCGGACGGCTCGGGCAGCCCTTGCCCCCGCCGCCCTTGTGGTCGTGCCCCTTCGGCGGGCAGGGCGCGACGGAGATGCAGAGCTCGACCGGCGGGCTCTGCACGGTCTGCCCCTGCGGGTCGCGGGCGGAGGCCTGGGCGGTGTTGGTGACGCTGCCCGCCTGCGCGTCCGCCTCCGTCACCGTGTACGTGCCGTGGCAGGTGGTGCTCTGCCCCGGGTCGAGGGTGGTCTGCTCACAGGTCACCTGCCGGACGCGGTCGTCGCCGACGGTGAGACCGGTCAGCGTGGTGCTCCCGGTGTTGGTGACGGTGTACGTGTAGGTGACGCTGTCGCCCGGGTACACCGTCCCGGCGGCGTCGGACCGCTTGGTGACGGCCAGCGAGGAGGTGGCGGTACCGACCGTCACCGTGGCCTGGACCGGTGCGCTCTGCACGGGCTGGCCCTGGGGGTCGGTGCCGCTGGCGTGGGCGGTGTTGGTGATGTGCCCGGCCTGCGCGTCGGCCGCCGTGACGGTGTAGGTGCCGTGGCAGGTGGTGTTCTGGCCGGAGGTGAGGGTCGTCTGGTCGCAGGTGACGGACGGGACGTGGTCGTCGCTGACGGTGATGCTGTTGATCACCGTCATCCCGGAGTTGGTCACCGTGTAGGTGTAGTGCACCGTGTCACCGACCTGGAACGGGCCCGCGCTGTCGGCCTGCTTGGCGACGGCCAAATCGGACACCGGGGTGACGACGTCGACCGTCGCCTGCGCCGGTGGGCTCTGCACGGGTTGGCCCTGGGGGTCGGTGCCGTTGGCGTGGGCGGTGTTGGTGATGTGCCCGGCCTGGGCGTCGGCCGCCGTCACGGTGTACGTCCCGTGGCAGGTGGCCGTCTGGCCGGGCTCCAGGGTGGTCCGGTCGCAGCTCACGGACGAGACGTGGTCGTCGGCCACGGTCAGGTCGTCGACCACCGTCGTCCCGGAGTTGGTCACCGTGTAGGTGTACGCGACGGTGTCCCCGACGTGGAACGGCCCGGCGCTGTCGGCCCGCTTCGTCAGGTCGAGCTTCGGGACGCCCGCCACCGGCAGCGTCACCTGGGCGATCGGGCTCTGCACCAGCTCGCCCAGCGGCCCGGTGCTGTCCGCCTGGGCCGTGTTGGTGACGTGGCCGAGCTGCTCGTCGGCGGCGGTCACCGTGTAGGTGCCGTGGCAGGTGGCGGCCTGCCCCGCGAGCAGGGTGGTGTGGTCGCAGGCCACGTTCTGGACGTGGTCGTCGGCCACGCTCACGTCGGTCAGCGTGGTCGTGCCGGTGTTGGTCACCGTGTAGGTGTAGGTGACGGTGTCCCCGGCGTGGACCGGACCGGGGGTGCCGGCCTGCTTCGTCAGGGAGATCGAGGACGGGCCGATCACCGTGACGGTGGCCTGGGCCTCCGCGGTGACCGGCCGGCCGTCCGAGGTCCCGTTGGCCGTGGCGTGGTTGAGCACCTTCCCGTCCTGGGCGTCGGCCGCCGTCACGACGTAGGTGCCGTGGCAGACCGTGCTGTCCCCGGGGCTGCCGGCCGGTGCCAGGACGGTGGAGTCGCAGGTGATCCCGGTGGCCTTGTCGTCCGTCACCGAGAGCGCGGTCACGGGGCTGCCGCCGGTGTTGGTGACCACGTAGCTGTACGGCACGGTGTCGCCGACGTGGAACGGCTCGGGCGCGTCGACGTGCTTGGTCAGCGTGATGCCCGGTGGCGCCACCACCGGCAGGGTGACCGTGTCGGGCGGCGAGGTGACCGGGCCGACGTCGGTGGTTCCGGTGGCCTGGGCGGTGTTGGTCACGTGGCCCTGGGCGGCGTCCGCGGCGGTGACCAGGTACGTCGCCGTACACGTCACCGTCTCACCGGGTGCCAGGGTGTTCACCGGGCAGGTGACCGGCCCGACCTTCGGGTCGTTGACGGCCAGGTTGGCGATCGGCACGTTCCCGGAGTTGGTGACCACGAAGTCGTACGGGATCGGGGTGCCCACCGTCAGCAGCCCGGGCAGCGGCTCGTGCGGCTGCTTGACCAGGTTCAGCTCGGGCAGCGGCTGGTCGGTGTAGATCACCACGTTGCGGATCAGGTGGACGTCGGTGAACAGGCCGGTGGAGCCGGCGAAGCCGAACTTGTAGGTCGAGGGCACCGGTTCCGGTGCCGGGGTCTGGAGCACCTGGTGCGAGCCGGTGCCGTCGTTGAAGTCGACGGAGACCGTCAGCACCGGGGAGGGCGCCGGCGTCAGGTGCACGTTCACCCGGCGGCGCGAGGGCTCCAGCAGGGTCTGGGCCTCGGCTGGGGTCACCCCGGCCGGCAGCGTGGTGAGCGGGCCCTGGAGCTTGCCGGGCAGGGTGGAGGGCCACGGGCCGTTGGTGGTGAAGTTGCCGGTCGTCGCGGTGAGGAAGCAGTAGCCGGTGGTGCCGTCGCCGGGGCCGCGGACGGTGACCATGTTGGCGCCGGGCGCGGGCACGCGGAAGGACGTACCGGCGGGGGAGCGCTGGGAGCAGCCGTTGCCGCGCTGCTCCCAGTCGCCGAAGTAGTTGCCGAGCACGTCGAGCCCGACGCCGAGGTAGCCGCGGTCGACGCCGGGCAGGAAGCCGAGGTTCGGGTTGTCGTCGGGCAGCTTCTGGGCGTAGCCGAGGCTGCCGCCGAACGCGCCGGGGTGGGTGAGCGAGACGTCGCCGTTCACCAGGAAGAACGAGATGCCGTCGGCTGGGGTGTTCGGCGTGGTGCTGCCGTACTGCCACTGGTCGAACGTCACGTCCAGGCCGTTGCCGGCGGGCAGGGCCTGGTCGAAGAGCACCGCGCCGCTCTGGTCGTTGCCGGCGTCGGTGATCCGCAGGTAGCCGAGCGGCGCGGAGTCCAGCGGTGGCACCGGGCCGGTCTCGGCGGCGGGGCAGCCGCCGAGCGGGTGGTCGCCCGGCCCGGGCTGGGCGGGGGCCGCGCCGGTGAGGCAGGCGGAGCCGACGGCGATGAAGCGCGAGTCGGCGGTGGCACCGGTGAAGGCCTCCTGGAGCAGGGGGGTGCCGGTGGCCCGGACCCGCTCAGGCAGCGGCGCGGCGGGGTGGTGCGCGGGGGTGACGGCCTGGGCGAGTGGGGCGAGCGGGGCGGCGAGGCCTGCGCCGAGCAAACCCAGCGTGGCCGCGGCGCTGATGAAGCGGGCCGTTCGGGCGCGAAGCCGTGACGCTCCGCGGGATTGTCTCGTCATAGCGTCACTATGGGTGGCCGTCACGATCCGCTACAAGCTGTGTACTGTCAGTGGAGCTATCGAATAGCTCGGATGAACGAGCGTGAGGCACGGCGCGCGCCAGGGCGGGTTCGGCGGGGCCGGTGGACATTGTTCGACCGTTCCCGACTGACGGTGCGGTAGGGTGGCCGACGCCGAGTATGACCGCGACTCAGGGAGGTGAGCCCCATTTACGGAATGTCCGAGCGGGTGCTCCCGGAGCGCGGCCGCGTGGGCGCCTCGCGCGCATAGCGCGAACGGCGCGCCGACGCGGTGTCGGCCCCCGCGGGAGCCCTGACGGAGTCGTCAGCTCTCCCGTCTTCCCCCAAGGGGTTTCTCTTGTCGGTCTTCTCCTCCGCCTCCCTCCGTTCCTCGGTGGTCTCCCGGCTGCGCGCCGCCGGGTGCGTGTTCGCCGAGGACGAGGCGCGGATCCTGCTCTCCGCCGCCGCCTCGCCCGCCGACCTGGCCGCCATGGTCCGCCTCCGCGCCGACGGGCGGCCGCTCGAACACGTCGTCGGCTGGGCCGAGTTCGCCGGTCTGCGGATCGCCGTCGACCCGGGCGTCTTCGTCCCGCGCCGCCGCAGCGAGTTCCTGGCCGCCGCCGCCACCGCGCTGACCGCCCCGGGCGCGGTGGTGCTCGACCTGTGCTGCGGCAGCGGCGCGCTGGGTGCCGCCGTGGCGGCCGCGGCCGCGCACCCGGTCGAGCTGTACGCGGCGGACATCGACCCGGGCGCGGTCCGCTGCGCCCGCCGCAACCTGGCCGGCGTCGCGGCGCGGGTCTTCGAGGGCGACCTGTTCGCCGCCGTCCCCGTGGAACTGCGCGGCCGGGTGGACGTGCTGATCGCCAACGTCCCGTACGTCCCGACCGGTGACCTCGGCCTGCTGCCGCCCGAGGCGCGGCTGCACGAGGCGCGGCCGGCGCTGGACGGCGGGGCGGACGGGCTGGACGTGCTGCGGCGGGTGGCCGCCGAGGCGCCGCGGTGGCTGGCGCCCGGCGGGTCGCTGCTGTTCGAGACCAGCGAGCGGCAGGTGGCGGCGGCCCTCGCGGTGACCGGGGCGGCCGGGCTGGCGGCGGTGGAGAGCCGGCAGGAGGACCTGGACGCCACCGTGGTCGCGGCGACGCTGTGCTGACCGGGTGCGTTGACCCGAAGCGCTGACCGGGTGCGTCGACTCGCTGCGCTGAACTCCCCGGCTCCGGAAGGGGTTTGCGGCCCGGCCACCGTTCCCCCGTGACGGTGGCCGGGCCGGGCGGGGCCGGTCAGATGCGGGTGCCGTACACGTGGTCGACCGGGATGGTGAGGAGCACCCGGCGGTCGGCGACCATCGTCTCGCGGTACTCCGTCCAGTCCGGGTGCTCGCCGGCGGCGCGTCGGTAGTAGTCCACCAGCGCCTCCACCTCCGGCCCCTCGGGGTCGGTGCCCGGCCCGGTCAGGGTGGCCACGCCCTCGGCGGTGGTCCAGGAGCGGCCGTCCGGCCCGGTCACCTCCAGGCTGACCCGCGGGTCCCGGCGCAGGTTGGCGGTCTTGGCCAGCCCGTTCCGGGTGGAGACCAGGATGGCGTTCGCCTCCCGGTCGTAGAACGGCATGACGGGGGAGAGCTGCGGCCGGCCGTCCGCCTTGATGGTGGCGAGGACGCCGAGGCGGCTCTGCGCGAGCAGCTCGTACGGGTCGAAAGGAGTGGCGGTCATGGGAGCATCATCGGCCTTCACACCGGTGTGAGGGCAAGGTCCGCCACGCGTGTTGGGCGAGGAGGCCGCGCATGGTGGCACGGGCCGGCGAGTCGGTACGGGATGTTCGGAAATCGGCCGTGGTGTCCGGTGCGAGCCGATAAGGTCGGTGGTGAGAACGGTGACGGTGCGTCAGTGTGCGTGCACCGTCCGAGCCGAGGGGAAACGCCGCACGATGGCACGCGTACGCAAGCAGGTGGAACTGCTGGAGTTCGCCGACGACCTCCACACCGACGACGTCACCCCGCTACGGGCCTTCCTGGCCGCCCGCATGAGTGAGCTGGTCGAGGCCCAACCCGAGGGCACCAGTGCCCGGTTGGCCGCCGCGCGACTGGCGGAGGTCACCGCCAGCGACTGCATCTTCCTCTCGGACGTCCTGGTGGCCTGGGAGGAGGTGGTCCTGGAGGGCCGCAAGGACGAGCCCGGCTGGACGCAGCGGATGCGCCAGGACGCCATGCTGTGGTGGAGGCGGCTGTGCGTGACGGCGGAGATGTTCGGCGACCACCCCGACCACCGCTCCCGCTGGCGCCCGCTGCGGTACATGAACCTCGCGCACGCGGAGCTCATCGCGGAGCTCACCGACGAGGCGGGCGGCGTGTACGGGGACGGGGCGCACCCGTGATCCCGGACGGCTGGGGGCAGTGGCCGTAGGGCTGTCCCGCCACCCCCGCGGTTGTGTCGGTGGCGGCTGGTACGGTCCCGCGCATGAGCAATCGTGTGCCCTTCACGGGTGGGGAGAAGGAAAGCCTCCGGGCGGCGCTGGACCGGCACCGCGAGGCCGTGCTGTGGAAGCTGGAGGGGCTGGACGACGAGCAGCTGCGCCGTCCGATGACGCCCTCCGGGACCAACCTGCTGGGGATGGTGAAGCACCTCGGCGGTGCCGAACTCGGCTGGTTCCGGGGGACGTTCGGCCGGGAGATGGGCCAGCTGCCGTTCGACATCGAGGCCGACGACGACTCCGACATGCGGGTGGAGCCCGGCGAGTCGACGGCGGACGTCCTGGCGTTCTACGCCCGGGCCAGGGCCGACGCCGACGAGACGATCGGGGAGCTCGCGCTGGACGACCTCGGCACCTCCTGGTTCGGCAACTCCGTCTCGTTGCGCTGGGTGCTGATCCACATGACCACGGAGACGGCGCGGCACGCCGGGCACATGGACATCCTGCGCGAGCTGATCGACGGCGGGACGGGGGACCACAAGCGGAGCTGAGGCCGACCCGGAGCCGGCACCGACCCGATGTGGACGCCGGTCGGTGTCAGCTCCGACCGGTGCGTCCGCTCAGGCCGTCAGCTTCCGGACGGCCCGGTCCAGCGCCTCCGCCGTCCGCCGGACGTCCGCCCCGGTGGTGCGCCAGTTGCTGAACGCCGCGCGCAGGGCGGGCCGTCCGGCGTAGCGGGTGGGCGTCAGGAAGGCCTCGTCGGCCAGCTCGGCGGCGAGCGCGGCCAGCCGCTCCGGGGTCGGGTCCGCCGTCAGCGAGAAGCAGACGACGTTCAGCCGGACCGGGGCGAGCAGCTCCAGCCCGTCGATCCGCGCCACCTCCGCGCCGAGCGCCCGGGCGCCGGCGACGCAGCGCTCCACGATCTCCCGGTGCCCGGCACGGCCGTACGCCCGCAGGGTGAACCAGGCGGCGAGGGCGCGCAGCCGGTGGGAGTTCTCCGGCGTGAGGTGGACGAGGTCCGGGTGCTCGCTCAGCGGGCCGAGGTAGGCGGCGGCGTTCTGGAAGACCCGCGCCTGGAGGTCCGGGCGGCGGGTGAACTGCACGGCGCTGTCGTACGGCACGTTGAGCCACTTGTGCAGGTCGACGCAGACCGAGTCGGCGAGGTCCAGCCCCGCGACCAGCTCCGCGTGCTCCGGGGACAGTGCGGCGAAGGCGCCGAACGCGGCGTCCACGTGCAGCCAGAACCCGTACCGTTCGCGCAGCGCCGCGATCGCGCGCAGGTCGTCGAAGTCGACGGTGTTGACCGTCCCGGCGTTGGCCACCACCACGCACGGCCCCGGGGCCTCCGCCAGCGCCCGCTCCAGCGCGGCCACGTCCACCGCCTCCCGGCCGGGCAGGACGGGCACCGTCCGCAGCGCCGTTCGGCCCAGGCCGAGCACCGACAGTGCCTTGGCGACGCTGGAGTGCGCACTGCCCGACAGCACCCGGACCGGCCCCAGCGCGCCGACCCCGTCCTCGGCGACGTCCACACCGAGCCGCTCGCCCAGCCACTCGCGGGCGATCGCCAGCCCCACCGTGTTCGACATCGTCGCGCCGCTCACGAAGGTGCCGCGGTGCGCCGTCGAGAGCCCGAACAGCTCGCCCAGCCAGCCGACCGTCTCCCGCTCCAGCTGCTGACCGGCCGGGTCCAGCGAGGAGTTGGAGTTCTGGTCCACGGCCGAGGTCAGCCAGTCGCCCGCGAGCGCCGCCGGCGTCGCCCCGCCGGTCACGAACCCGAAGTAGCGCGGCCCGGCGCTCGCCGAAAGCCGGGGCTCCCAGCGCTCGGCGAACTCCGCCAGGGCCGCGCGCGTCCCGCCGCCCTCCTCGGTGAGCGGGGCGACGGCGGGCGGCCCGGCCCGCTCGACCACGGGCCGCTCGTCGAGGCCCGCCAGGAAGGCGAGCGCGCGCTGCCGGGTCTCCTCCAGGATCTCGGGCAACCGGCCGAGGTCGGCGGCGAGTTCGGGGTGCATGGGGCTCTCCGTTGATCGACTGTGCGGTGCGGCCGAGGCTAGCCGCCGGGGCGGACGGCGTCCCGGTCCAATCCGGTCCTGGTGGCCTGGAACGCGGCTTCGGGGAACATCGGTACAGCGGTGGCCGATGGAGGTCAGGCCGGAGCGCAGGTCCACGCGGGCGTCGGAGGGCCTGCGCTGGATGACGGCCCAGCGCATCGAGGTCTCCGGCGGCGTCCTCCTCTGAGCGACCGGGTGGTGTTCCCCGGGGCCGGAATGCGCGGGCGGTGGGGGAATTCACGCCGTACGGCTCAAAATCACCCCGGTGGTGCAATTCCAGCCGGTCCCTTGACCTCTCCCGATCCGTCGGACGATGATCACCGTGCACCGCGAGCGAATGAACGTTCCAATACCGGGCTGATTTCCGGTCCGAGACTTCAGGGAGGTGCGGGGCCGTGCGTTCCATCAGCGCTTCCACGGCGGCGCCCGTGGCACGGGGGCGGGTTCCACTGCTCGGCCACCTGCCGCAACTCGCCGTCAAACGCGTGGAGTTCCTCCAGTCGATCCGGGCGCAGGGCGGCATCGTCAGGATATTCCTGGGCAATCGGCCGGTGTTCGTCCTGAACTCGCCCGAGGCCGTCCACGAGGTTCTCCTGACGCAGAGCCGGAAGTTCGGCAAAGGCCTGCTGTTCGACGTCGCACGGCCTTTCATCGGCAACGGCATCATCACCTCCGAGCACGACGTCCACCTCCGTCAACGGCGCGCGCTCCAGCCCGCGTTCCGCCGGGACACCATCGCCGGCGGCGTCGCCACGATGGCCGGCATCGCCGAGGAACAGGTGTCCTCCTGGCGCCCCGGCGAGGTGATCGCCATGGACGTGGTGCTGCGGCGGACGGTCACGGCCATGCTCGTGGCCACCCTGTTCAGCACCGAACGCCCGGACGGGGCCCGGGCCGTCGCCGAACTGGGGGAGCGCGTCGCCGAGCACCTGAACACGGTGATGCGCGGGGTCCTCGTCGGCACCCTGCTGCCCGCTCCCCTCGCCGCCTCACCCGCACTGGGGCACCGCCGGTACCTGGCCGCGGCCACGGCGCTGCGCGAACTCGCGGACACCGCCGTCCGGCAGGCCCGTCAGGACCCGGCCGACCGCGGCGACCTGCTGTCGATCATGTTCGCCGGCACCCCGGGCAACCCGCGGGGGATGACCGACGTGGAGGCCCGCGACGAGCTGCTGTCCCTGCTCATGGCCGGCGCCGAGACCACGGCCACCACCCTGGCCTGGGCGCTCCACGAGATCGGACGGCGCCCCGAACTCACCGAGCGGATCAAGGCCGAGTGCGACGCCCTGCCCGCCGGCGCCCCGCCCGGCGCGGCGACGCTCCCGTTCACCGAGCGGTTCCTCCGCGAGGTGCTCCGGCTGCACCAGCCCAGCTGGCTGCTGATGCGGCGCGCCCTGGAGCCCGTGCGGGTCTGCGGGGTCGACCTCCCGCAGGGGGCCGAGCTGATCTACAGCGCGCTGACGATGCACCGGGACCCGGCCCACTACCCGGACCCGCTGCGGTTCCACCCGGACCGGTGGCTCGACCGCCCCGAGAAGGACCTGCCGCCGGGCGCCTACGTCCCGTTCGCCCTGGGCAACCGGAGGTGCATCGGGGACCACTTCGCGATGACCGAGATGCTGGTCGTCCTGCGCGCGGTCGTCTCCCGGTGGCGGCCGCGACCGGTGGCGGGCCGCCGGGTCCGGCCGGTGGCCCACGCGCTGATCCGGCCCAACGCGCTGCCCATGCGCGTCTCTCCCTGGCCGGGCGACTGAACCAGCCCCGTTCCGTACGGCTCCGATTTCGTACGGCCCGGTTGCGCTCGGCTCCGTTCCGTACGGCTTCGTTCCGCACTGCCCCGACCCTGACCCGGCCCCGTTCCTGTTCCCGTTCCCGGAGGTGCACCTCACCATGACAGCCACGGCGGAGACCCTCTCCCCGGGCCCGCAGGCCCCGGCCCCCGACCCGCTCCCCTTCCCGAGCCGGACCAGCCCGGACTTCCGGGCCGCCCACGACCGCCACCTCCACTGGCCGCGGTCCTTCGGCTTCCTGGCCACGGACGCGGAGCGGGACCACCACCTCAAGGGTCAGTTCCCGCTGATCGCGGCCATGTTCTACCCGAACGCGACCGGGGCCGAACTGGACATCGGCGTCGACCAGCAGAGCTGGTACTTCCTGTTCGACGACGCGCTCGACGAACAGTGGGGCGGCACGCCCGAGCGGGTCCGCCACCTCGTCGGACTCGTCCAGGAGGGCGTCACCGGGCAGGCGTCCCCGCTGCCGCTGGCCGCCGCCTTCGCCGACATGCGGCGGCGCAGCTGCCACGGCATGCCGGAGGACTGGATCCGGCGCTCGGCGGCCCACTGGTCCTCGTACCTCGACCACCACGTCCACGAGGCGCGCAGCCGGCAGTCCGGTGCGCCCATGCCGTTGAGCACCTACCTGCGGGTCCGGCGCCACACCATCGGGGTGGCACCGGTCGTCGACCTCGCCGAGCGGCTGTCCTCCTGCGTCCTGCCCGACCACCTGTACGCGCTGCCGCACCTGTCCGTCATGCGCGAGATGACGAAGACCTTCATCATCTGCGACAACGACATCGTCTCCCTGGAGAAGGACGCGGCCCAGGGGGAGCGGAACAACCTGGTGCTCTGCCTGGAACGGGAGCACGGGCTCTCCCGGGCGGAGGCGCTCGACCGGGCCCTGCACCGCCGCGCCGAAGCCCTGGAACTGTTCACCGGCGCCCACCGGGCCCTGCTCGCCGGCACGGCGACGGACCACCTCGCCCCGGCCGAACGCGACCTGCTGCGGCGCTACTGCACCGAGGCGTTGCAGACCACCATCCGCGGCGCCCACGACTGGCACCACGCCTCCACCCGGTACCACGGCTAGGCCGACGCCTCCCCTTCCCCTGCCCTGTCGCGCGACCGCGCCCCCGGACCGATCCAGCTGAGGAGCCCGCACCATGCCCGATCACCGCTCGGCGTCCTTCGTCGCCTCCGAACGGGACCGGACCTGCCCGTTCGACCCGTCGCCGGACCTCCGCCGGATGCGCGAGGAGGACGGCCTGCCGCGGCTGCGGGTGACCCATCCGGTGCGCGGCGAGATCGACGCCGTCGTCATCACCCGGTACGGCGACGTCCGGGCCGCCTTCGCGGAGGAGCGCCTGGTGACGGGCAACGGCATCGACCCGGCACTGCCGCGCACCCTGTTCAACCACCCGGGCTTCCTGCCCGCGTACAGCGGCCCGGAGCACGCCCGGCTGCGCCGGATGCTCACCGGCAGCTTCACCGTCCGTCAGGTCGAGCGGCTGCGGCCCGCGATCGAGGCGATCGTCGCCGAGCATCTCGACGCCATGGCGGAGCAGGGGCCGGTCGTCGACCTGGTCGAGGCCTTCGCCCTGCCGATCCCCTCGGCGGCGATCTGCGAACTGCTCGACGTCCCGTACGGGACCAGGGCGATGTTCCAGCGCTGCTCCCAGGTGATCATGGACGGGACCGCCGACGCCGGGCAACTGGTCGCCGCCTCCGACGAGTTGAACGCCGCCATGGCGGACATCGTCGCCCGCAACCAGGCCGCCCCCGGCGACGGCGTACTGGGCGCGGTGGTGCGGCAGCACGGCGCGGAGCTCACCGACGAGGAGCTCATCGGCTTCGGCACCACCCTCCTGGTCGGGGGCCACGAGACCACCGCGACCCAGCTCGCCCTGAGCGTGCTGGCGCTGCTCCGCCACCCCGACCAGCTCGCCGCCCTACGCGACGATCCCGCGGTCACCGGCTCGGCGGTGGAGGAACTGCTGCGCCATCTCGCCATCCCCGCACCGCTCCTGCGCACCGCCGTGGCCGACGTCGAGGTCAACGGCCACCGGATCGCCGAGGGCGAGCACGTCCTGCTCTCCCCGCTGACCGCGAACCGCGACCCCGGGCTCGTCCCCGAACGACCGGACGACCTCGACCTGCGCCGCCGCCCGGTCGCCCAGCTGTCCTTCGGCTTCGGCGCCCACCAGTGCCTCGGCCAGCAGCTGGCCCGGCTGGAACTGAAGGTGGCCCTGCCGGCCCTGCTGCGGCGCTTCCCGACCCTGCGCCTCGCCGTTCCCGAGGCGGAGCTCCGCTTCCGCGAGGGATCGACGGTCTACGGCGTCGAGGCGCTCCCGGTCACCTGGTGACGGGTCGGCGGGGTCTGCCGGGCCGGTGTCCGCACTCGGTGCTGGGGGCTCAGCGGGAGGCCGCGCGGGGGAGCTCCGCGCGGCGGACGGCGGGGGAGGCGAGGACCTCGCCGCGTTCGGCCTTGAGGAGGGCCAGGCAGGCGGGTACGGGCTTCCAGGAGCCTGATCAGGTCAGGAGTCCTGGACGAGCAGCCTGCCCTGGGCGCCGTCCTCGGACACGAAGGCGAACAACCTCGGCGACGAGCCGAGATTGAGCTGGAACGGCACCCAGTTCGAGTCCAGCTGCAGCAGCAGCCGCCAAGGGCCGCCCTCCGGCCACTCGTCGCCCTGGAAGAACAGCGGTGTTCCGCCGATCTTGTCGCCGTCCATCAGCTCGATGCAGCGGTCCCGGTCGGCGGAGGGCAGGGAGTCGAGTTCCTCGTCCGTCATGGAATCGGGCTCGTCGGCGGGGCGGAGGTCGACGGTGAACTCCACCTCCGACCCGTCGACTCCGTACAGCCCGGGGCCGGTCACCAGTGGGCGCATCGGGCCGGCATAGCCGCCGCCCGGCTGCACGATCACCGCGTTCTCGCCGCCGTCGGGGTCGATGATGTCGGGGTCGAAGAAGTGCTCCTCGTGATCGGCGTGGGTGACGAACACGTAGGCGACCTTTCCGTCACCGGCCGCTCCGATCACCGGGCCCAGCTCGATCTGACCGACGAACCGCATCGGCCGGTCCCATGCCGCGCTGATCGGCCACTGCGGGCCGGCCAGCCACACGGGCTGGCCGCCGAACTTGGTGGTCGGAGTGGAGATCGGCCGGCCGGTCGCGGAGAAGCCCTTGATGCGCTGTGTTCTCACCATGCCGGGCATCATGCCAAGTGACAGCGACATCACTGCCGCAGGTTGCCTGGACCGCCGCCGCGGGGCCGTCGCCCGGGTCCCGGTGCTCACCGGCCGGGTGCCCGGCGGCCTGGTCCAGGCCCTGCTGAGCATCAACCGCGAGCCCGTCAGGTGAACGGGGCCGCGGTCATCGGGGCCCCGGACTCCTTCGCCGTCTCGACCATGCCCCGGCGTCGTCCCGCAGAGGCGAGTCCGAGGACAGGCCCTACGCCAGGCGCGCCGCGGCCAGGGCCAGGGCGCGGTCGAGTGCCGTGTCGGCGGCGCAGGGGACGTCGGGCTGGACGCCGACGCCCTCCCAGTTGGTGCCCGAGACCGGGTTGACCGCGCGGGCGAAGGGCACGCTGAGCTCCAGGTGCGGGTGCACCGTAAAGCCCTCGCGTGGGTGGGCACCGCCGCGGGTGACCTCCCCGACGACCTCGGCGCGGCCGAGCTGCTGCAGGTCGTAGGCGAGTTCCTCGCCCCCGGAGAAGGTGTCGGCGCTCGTCAGCACGTAGATCGGCTTGGTGCCGCCGAAGCGGGCGCCGGGGACGAACGGGGGCGTCCAGGACTGCGCGCCCACCTCGTCCTTCCGCGAGAACATGGTGTTCAGGTGGGTGCGGCCGTCGAGCAGGTAGGCGCAGACGAAGGCGACCGTGTTCGGGTCGCCACCCGTGTTGCGGCGCAGGTCCAGGATGAGGGCGCGGGCGGGGGCCACCAGGGAGAGCGCCGCGGTCAGCGGCGGTGCTGCCCAGTCCAGCGGGAACAGCTTGGGGCCGATCTCCAGGACCGCGACGCCGTGGTCGAGGAGTTCCACGCGGGGAACGCCGTTCAGGAAGGTGTCGAACTCCCTGCGCACCATGGCGAGTACCGCCGCACCCGGCTCCGGCGGCACCGGCACGGCGTGGTACTTGAGGCCCAGGTGCAGGTCGCCGTTGACGGACCGCAGGTCCGCGGTGACCGCTTCGGACAACTCCTCGGCGGATTCGGTCCGGTAGGCGCCCTCGGCGCTCCGGCGCCTCAGCAGGTCCGCCAGCTGCCCGGCGACATCGGGGAAGACGTAGTTCTCACGGACCAGGTCGGCTATCGACTCGACGAGGGTGACGGTGTCCAGGGCGGACGGCGTTGTGGTGGAGGTCATGGAGAGGCAGTAGACCAGCGACTTGCCAAAGCGTCAACCGTACTTAACGCTTGATCAGATGAGTCACCGACCGGACGAGACCGTCCAGCAGATCAGCGCGCCGCTGCAGCACGCCGCGCTCGCCCACCCCCTGCGCCAACGCCTGCTCTTCGCCCTGAGCAGCCGTCCGTCGACGATCAGCCGGCTCGCCGCGCAGCTCGGGGCGAACAAGGGCAGCGTCTCGCACCATCTCAGGGTGCTGGGCGAGGCGGGGCTGGTCCAGGACGCGGGAACGCGACGGGTGCGCGGCGGCACCGAGAAGTACTACCGGCGGACCGCCGATCGCTTCTTCGTCGCCGAACCGCAGGTCGAGGGGACGGCCGCGCTGTTCGGCGCCGTCGCCCAGGAGTTGGACCGCTCGCCCGTCGACCACCTCCTGGCGCTGCGCCACCTCCGACTCAGCCCGGCCAAGGCGGCGCGGCTCGTCGAGGCGCTGGCCGGACTGGTCGACGAGACGGAGGAGGACGCGGAGGGCGAGCCGGTGTACGGCCTCCTGGTGACGCTCTACCAGCAGGCCGGGGCGTAGGGGCGGGCTGCTCCGGCAGGAGGGGGCGAGGGGCCAGGGGCCGTCAGCGCAGGGTGACCTCGCGGGGGCCGTTGAAGGGGGCCAGGGACAGGACGGTCTTCGGGGTGCGCAGCGCGTCGTGCTCGGAGAAGAGCCGGCGGACGGCGGGGAGGTCGACCGGGCCGACGGTCAGGTGGGCGACCTCGTCGTACGGGGCGTGGGGGGTGTTGGTGGAGCCGGTGCCCCAGGTGTCCCAGAGGAGGGTCTCGACCTTGTTCAGGGCCGCGAGGTCGAGCCGGGTGGAGTGGGCGACGAACCACTCGCCGTTGAGCGGGCCCTCCTCGGGCGGGTGGACGCCGAAGGAGCCGGCGGTGGAACGGTCGGCGCGGATCGTGCGCCAGGCCCGGCCGGCGACCAGGAAGCGGTCGCGCGGGACGTCCATCGGGTCGAAGTCCACCCGCCAGGCGGCGGCGACCTTCGGGTCGGCCAGCTGCGGGTCGGCGAGCAGCCAGCCGCGCCGGTCGTCCCAGTACTCGGTGGCCACGTGGTCGCAGTGGAAGCCGTCCGGGCCGAGGTAGCCGGCGAAGCCGCAGCGCAACCGGGCCGGCACGCCGACGTGGCGGAGGAAGGAGCAGAGCAGCAGCGCCAGGTCCCGGCAGACGCCGACGAAGCGGTCGGCGGGTGCGCGCGGGTGGCTGAGCGGGGCCGGGTCGCGGTCGGTGATCAGGTGCAGGATGTCGTCGAGGTAGCGGGTCTCGGCGTCGTGGTGGAGCCGGTTCGCCGGAATGGGGTGGTGGAACAGCCAGCCTTCGAGGCGGTGGATGATCAGGTCGCGGGCGATCCGGGCGAGGCGGCGCGGATCCTTGGGGAGGTCGGCGTAGCGGGGGAGGTGGGCGCCGGGGTCGGAGAAGGTGCTCTGCCCGAGGTAGAAGGCGGGGAAGTCGGCGGAGGGCACGGGGAACTCCCATGGGGCTTCGGCCGCATGATCGATGACTGGGCCGCTGGTCCTCACCGTGGCAAATTTCGGGGGCGATTGTCCAGAAGAGACCGATGGGCAGGGGTGGTTCGGCCCATCGGGGTGGTCGGGTCGGTCCAGCAGGTGGGGGTGGTCCAGGCAGGAGGGATGGTCCAGGCGGGAGGGGTGGTTCAGCGGGTCGGGGTGGGGGCGCCGCCGCCGTCGACGTGCTCGACCCGGACGCCGGGCAGGGCCCGGGACCAGGCCTTGGCGAGCGGGGCGAGCCGGGCGGCGGAGAGCGGGGCGGGGCCGAGGCCGATCGGGAGGTGGAAGCGGCCGTCGGCGGT
The DNA here is from genome assembly GCF_042885595.1 of Kitasatospora sp. NPDC058046. NCBI lineage: Bacteria > Bacillati > Actinomycetota > Actinomycetes > Kitasatosporales > Streptomycetaceae > Kitasatospora > Kitasatospora sp. NPDC058046. The sequence goes on along the minus strand of NZ_JBHVRS010000017.1, from coordinate 31,864 downwards.
CCGGTACGGGTGGGGCCAGGCGTGCAGCCGGGTGACTCCGGCCTCCTCCAGGGCGGCCAGCAGGGCGCGGACGCGGCCCCGGGCGAGGCCGAGCGACTCCTCGTCGGCGCTGACCACGGCCCAGGCGGCGTGCCGGCGGTGCAGCGGGGGAGCGGCGAGCAGGGCGGGCCACGGGGGTTCGGCGGCACCGGGCCTCTCGGGTGCCTCGGGCGCATTGGGAGCCTTGGAGGAGTCGGCGGCCTCGGTGGCTTCGGCGGCCTCGGTGGTGAGTTCCCAGGCGCGGTAGAGCTCCTCGGTGAGCAGGTCGCGGGTGTCGGCGCTGACCTGGGTGGTGCAGCTGCGGACCGGGGCGGAGGGGGTGAGGACGGTGAGCGGGCCGGAGGCGGGCGGCGTCGGACCACCCGTGAGGGCGACGGGCCGGCGCCAGTCCCAGCCCGCCCAGGTCTCGGTGAAGCGCTGGAAGAGGTCGTCCTCGGGGCCGTCGGGCGCCTCCAGGACCGTCCGGGCGGCCAGCACCGACCAGGCGAGCGAGGGCAGTTGGCCGAAGGGTGCCGAGTCCAGGCCGCGCGCCCGCGCCCAGGCCTTGACCTGGCGGGCCAGCCGGACGAAGCGGGCGTGGCGGTCGCCGAGCGCCGCCAGGACCGCCTCGGCGTCCGTGACGGCGCTCAGCGCGACGGCCTCCGCCTCGCCCAACTCCGCACGGTGGTCTACGGCTTGGGCCGGATCGAGGGCGCCGGTGAAGACCACCACGAGGTCGACGGACAGGCCGTCGGCGGTCAGCCGGAGCCCCGGCACCCGGGCGCCGCGGACCTCGCGCAGCCGCCGGGCCTCCGGCAGCGCGGCCGCCACCCGGGCGCGGACGGCGGGCAGATCGGCGGCGCCGGGCAGCGCCACCACCAGGTCCAGGTCGCCTCCGTCCAACTGGCAGCCGAGCCGTCGGGAGCCGACGGTGTGCACCACGCCCTCGGGCAGGGCCGCCGCGATCCGGCTGGCCAACTCCATTGCTGCCAGGGCGTGTTCGGGCGGCTCCGGGGCCGGTGAGGCGAGCGGCTGCTCGGGCACCGGCCGCACCTCGCCGGTCCCCAGCGAGACCACGGCGCGCGGCCGCATCGGCTCGGCGCCCCGGCGGGAGAGCACCACCAGCTCGCCGACCCGGGCCGAGGCCCCGGTCAGCCGGGCCGCGCAGTCGGCGGCCACCCGCTGCGGGTCGGCGCTGCGCCCGAGGCTCAGGTGCGGGGTGAAGCCCTCCGCCCGGCCGCGGCAGCGCGGGAAGCGCCGTTCCAGCGCGTGCCGCAGCGCCGACCAGGGCGTGGCGGAGGCGGCGGCCGGGTCCAGCCAGACGGTGGCGTCCTCGCGGTGCCCGAAGGTGTGCACGCCCTCCAGCCGGGCGGTGAACGGCGCCACCTCGGCGGCGGCCGCGCCCAGCAGCGGCAGGGCGCGGTCGAACTCGGCCTCCGGGACGAAGCCGAACAGCAGGTTGACGTGCGGGGGCCAGCGGCGCACCTGCGGGTCGTACGCCTCGCGCAGGCGCTGGATCGGCGGCCACAGCTCCTCGGGCGGCAGCCAGGCGACGGCGGTGCGGGCGGTGGGCGCGGCGTCGAGGGCCGCGGCTCCGTCGCCGTCGCCGCTTTCGAGGAGGAGGTCGACGGCCACGCCGTAGTGGTCGGAGGGCAGGAGCCCGTCCTCGTCCGGGCGGTCGCCGAGCAGGACGGCCGCGGTGGCGCGGGTGTCGTCGGCGCGGTGCAGGACGCGGTCCAGCCGGCCCGGGCGGCCGGTCAGCGAGGAGACCGCGGCGAGCGGGTTGGCCGTCGGGTCGAAGGTGGGGGTGTCGTCGCCCGGCCCGTGGACCTCGGCCCAGGCGTCCCGCAGGCCGAGCGCGGCGGCCGGGCCGGCCGGGCCGGAGCGGCCGTCGTTGAAGTCCCCGAGCAGCAGCAGCTCTCCCTCCACGCCCGCCAATCCCTCGGCGACCCGGGCGAGTTCGGAGCGGCGGCGGTCGGCGCCGTCCGGTGAGTGGTCGCTGCTGAGGTGGACGGCGGCGACGGTCAGCGGTGCGCCGGAGGCCCGTACCGAGAGGGCGGTGACGGCCTTGTGCGGGCCCAGCGCGTGCCGCCCGGCCGCCAGCACCGGCAGCCGGCTGAGCAGCAGCAGGCCGTGGTCGTCGACCTCCGGCCCGAGCGGGTCGGCGCCGAGGGAGTACCCGGCGCGGACCCAGGGCGCCGTCAGCAGCAGGGCGATCAGCTCCGGCTCGACCTCCTGGAGGGCGATGACGTCGGCGTCGGCGGCCGCCAGCGCGGCGAGCAGCAGCGGGCGGCGCCGGGCGGTGGCGATCCGGTCGGCGTCGTAGCGGTCCCACAGGGTGTTCCAGGTGACCACGCGCAGGCCGGTGGCCGTGGCGGCGGACCCGGCGGTCCCGGCGGTCCTGGTGGTCTCGCCGGTCCGGGCCGGCCGCCAGCCGCCGTCCGGGTGCCAGGCGTACGGGGTGGTCGCGGTGAAGAAGGGCGCGGGCAGGAGCGGCGGGTCGGTGCGGCGCCCGGCCTCGGTGCGGTCGAGCAGGTCCACGCCCGAGGCGCGGTCCCAGACCCGTACGCCGTCCGCCTCGACCCAGTGCACCCGGTGCCAGGGGATCTCGCCGGAGGCGGTGAAGGCCTCCAGCGGGACGCGCTCGGTGCGGTCGTCGCGGTGGCGCACGCCCAGGGAGAACCGGGCCGGGTCGAAGCGGGCGTCCCAGCGGATGCGCTGGCAGATCTGTTCGATGGGGCGCATCAGTCCTCCTGCTCGTCGAGCGTGCCCGCGGTGTCCTCCACGGTGCCACCGGGGCCGACGTACCAGGTGCGGTGCGCCTGGCCGGGGTAGGGCGGGCCGAAGCGGTGCAGCTGCGCGGTGAGCACCTGGTCGGGCACGGGGTGCGGGCGGACGGCGTTGCGGCGCAGCAGCTCCTCCTCGCCGACCACCAGCACCACCTGGGTGACCAGGGCGTCGCGGCGCTGGGCGACGGCGTGGACGTGGGAGCGCTGCTGGCGGTTGAGCGAGGTGGCGTCCCAGACGGCGGTGGCGCCGGTGGATCCCGCAGGGTCACCGGTGGATTCTCCAGGGCCGGGGGCCGGTGCGGCGGCCAGGGCGGTGTCCAGTCGGGCCAGGCCCTCGCGCAGCACATCGGCGTTGTCGCGCTGGTCGGCGCGCGAGCCCCGGGCGGCGCGCAGGTCGTCCAGGCTGATCCGGGCGGTCACGCCGGTGAGCCCGGCGGCGAAGCTGCTCTTGCCGCTGCCGGAGGGGCCGCACAGGTGGACCAGCCGGGGGAACCGGCCGTCGCGCCAGCGCCAGGTGGCCGCGACGGCCTCCTCGGCGGTGGCGATCCGGCCGAGGGCGTACGCCTCGCGGGCCTGGGCCCAGCAGCGGTCGGCGGCGTCGTGGTCCAGACCGGCCAGCGCCGTCCGCAGCTCGGCCCGCAGCCGGGCGAGCGGCGCCTCGGCGAGCAGCCCGGCGTCCTCGGCGTACAGCGCCGACCAGGCGACCTGCTCGCGCTCCGCCCGTCCGGGGGCGGCGGTCGCCGCGACGGCGTGCAGCACTCCGAGGTCGGCGGCCGCCGAGAGCCGGACCAGCCCGGCGCGGCGCTCCTCGTCCGGGTACGGGTGCTGGAGGGCGGGGTGCAGCCCGACCAGGTCGGCGACCCGCCGGGCCAGCGGCAGCCCGAGCGGCCCGGCCAGCAGCGGTGCCAGCGACTGGCGGCGGGCGGTGCGCAGCGCGGTGGCGAGCACGCCGGCCAGCCGGGCGTCCCCGCCCCGGCCCAGCTCGTCCAGCCGGGCCGACACTTCGGCCAACTCATCGGGGGAGCAGGAGAGTTCGGGTATGCCCAAGGCCGCCGCGAGGGCGGCGGGCTCGGGCAGCGCACCGGAGCGTACGGCCCAGAGCGCGGAGCCCGGGGCGAGCCCGTTCTCCACCACCGCGGCGTGCATCCAGTGGGTGTCGGTACGCACGTGCCGCGGACGGACCCACTTGGCGACCCGCTCGCCGAACTCGGCCCGGGAGAAGCCCCGGACCGTCCGCACCACGTACCCCTCTTGCCGGTCGAGGTCCAACCGCAGGGCGCGCAGGGCCCGTTCGTCGTAGCGGCCGCGCCACAGCACCCGGGGGACGGGCACGCCGAGGCGGCGCAGGAAGCGGACGGTGTCGTCCCAGTCCAGGCAGTGGTCGCCGTCGAGGTCCCCGCCGTCGCTGCCGCCCGTCCAGACCGAGAAGCCGTAGAACCAGCTCTCCAGGTCGGTGTACGGGATCGAGTGCCGGGCGAACAGGTTCTCGCCGCAGATCCGCCAGCCGTCCGGGACGCGCGGGGCGATCCGGCTCTGGAGTCCCTTCACCCAGGCGCGGGAGGGGTGGTGGGCGGAGTCCAGCGAGCGGGCGTGCAGGCCGTCGCGGTAGAGCGTGGTGTTCTCGCCGTCGAGCTTCTCGGTGACGACGACCTCGGCGCCGGCCAGCGCGGACAGGTCCCCGGCCCGTACGTCGTCCGCCGCGGCGCCCGGTGACCAGGGCAGATGCGGCGTCCGGGGGTAGTGCACACGCATGTCCGGCTCCCTGGGCGTTCTTGATCAGGCGGACACTGTAGGAGCCGCCACGGACGCCGGGCCACCGATTAAACGGGGCCTGGCGGTCGCGGAGCGGCGTGGACGACACGCGGGCAGGAACGTCCCTGCACCCCCGCGCCGCCGCCCCGGGGTGCAATGGGCGCCACCTGGCACACCGTCAACAGGGGAGGCCGACAGGTGGAGACGACGACGAGGGACGCGGACCCGGTCCGGGTCCTGGACGTGACGAGTGCCGACTACCGCCGGGCGTTCGAACTGTTCCTGGCCGGGACGGACGAGAAGCCGATCACCCACGCCCGGCTGAGCGAGATCGTGGCCACCCTGCCGCACCGCCGGGTCCTGCTCGACCTCGGCGCGGGCGACGGCCGCACCACCGCCCACTTGAGCCGCTCCTTCGACCGCACGATCGCGGTGGAACCCAGCGCCGCGATGCGCGAGAAGCTGGGCGTGGCCTGCCCCGACGCCCTCGTCCTCCCGGAACCGCTCGACCGGGTCCACCCGCCCGAGCAGGCCGACCTCGTCCACCTCTCCCACGTGCTCTACTACGTGCCCGAGGCGGACTGGTTCGGCACCGTCAGCCGCGCCCTGGACTGGACGGCCCCCGGCGGCACCCTCCTGGTCGTGCTCCAGAACCCGGAGAGTCCGTGCATGCGGATGGCCGCGCACTTCACCGGCGTCCGCTACGACCTCGCCCCGCTCGCCGACCGCCTGCACGAGCGGCACCCGGAGCACGACTACGCCCTCGAAACCCTCGACCTCCACTACCGCGCGCCCGACCTCGCCGAGGCGGTGGACGTCGCCGAGTTCATGGTCAACGTCGCCGACCTGGCCACCCTCGACCCCCGCCCCTCCCGCGCGGCCCTGGCCGCCTACGTCCAGGAGCACTTCGCCCTCCCCGGCGGCGGCTACGGCATCGGCCACACCCAGGACATGCTCGTCATCCGTCGGGCCGACCGGGCCTGAGTCGCCCCCTCCCTCTGCCCCCTCCCGGCAGCCCTCGTGTGTGACGATCACAGCGGGCAGAACGACCCGCGCGGCGGGTGCCGCCGCGACACCACGGGAGACCCGCATGGCCGACCACTATCCGTACCGCATCGCGACCAGGAGCGGGGACCTGACGGTGATCTGGCGGCCCGGCGAGGGCGACGCACCCGATGAGCTCCTCGTCGACGACCTCGGAGGACTCCTCGTCTTCCGGGACATCGAAACGCTGCGGGACCACTGTGACCGCAACGGCCGGGAGCTCGTCTGGGAGGGCGAGGGCACGCTCGACCTGGCCGCCGTACGGCGGTGGGTCGAGCACCCCGAGCCCGGCTCCGACCCCGGCCCGGTGCCGGCGGGACTGCTGCTGGAGGCGTGGAACTTCTTCGAAGACCTCGCCCACAGCGTGACGGCCGGCCCGCCCCTTCCCTCCCAGGGGCCGGTCCACGACAGCGCCTACGAGAAGGTCTTCGGCGGCGACACCCTCGAACCGGCCGCCGACGAGGAAGCCCTGACGGACGAGGAGACCGCGGCCGTATGTGGACTCCTGCGAGCCGGGCTGGACCTCTGGGAGGACGCCGTGCGCCGGTCCGGCGCCGGCTGATCGGTGGGGTGGTGGTGGGCCGCTCAGGGCCGTCCGGAGGGCGCGTCGAGCACCGCGATGCCCGTCGGGGTGGCGACGTGGGCGGCTGTCTGGCGGTCCCGGTGGGTGGCGATCAGGCCCGCGTTGCGCAGCGTCGTGGCGTGCTCGCTGGCGCTGGCCATGGAGATGCCGACGAGCGCGGCGAGCTGCCGGGTCGAGCAGCCCGGGTGACCGGCGATGGCGCCGAGCACCGCCGCCCGGGTGTGGCCCAGCAGGGATCCGACGGCGCCGACCGCCGGCGGCGACTCCCGACGGCCGCCGGACGGGAGGGCCGGGAACAGCGGCATGGCCGCACCCTCCTGGAGCCGGGCCACCGGATAGGTGAGGACCGGCTGCGGCACCGCGTCGAGGTTGACGATCGGGGCCTCGACGGCGAACACCGACGGCTGGAGCAGCATCCCCTGCCCGGCCAGGTGCACGTCGGCGTCCAGACCGGAGACCGTCGCGATCTCCAGCACGGGCGCCCGCCAGCGGACCCGCCGCGGGTTGACGCGCGCGAGCAGCGCCTCGACGCCGCCGCCGAGCAGCTGGCGGGACCGCACCGCCGCGTCGGCCGCCGTCAGGGCCTCGACCTCCCGCCAGTGCGGGACGAGGGCGTGGCCGGCCACGTGCTCCAGGCTGTCGCACAACTGCCGCAGCAGCAGCGGGTCGTCGGGCAGCCGGCGGGCCCACGAGGGCAGGGGCTGGTGCCTGGCCGTGTTCTCCAGGCTGGCCCGTACGCGGCTGCGGGGCGTGGCACGGACCTGTTCGATCAGTTCGGCGGGCGTCGCGGCGTTCGCGCCGCTCAGGAAGTCGGTGATCCGCCCGCGCGAGGGCATGAGGGCGAGGACCATGCGCGAGGCGGGCTGCAGGGCGGACAGGGTGCGGTGGCGCCAGGCCCCGAGCCGCACCGGCTGGGTGCGCTCCTGCAGCTGCCGTGCCGCGGTGCTCAGCTCGATGCAGGGCGCCGGTCCGTCGGCGACGCGGGTCCGCGCGAGGTCCTCCATGGTGAAGTGGATGCGTAGCGGCACGTCGTCGCCCTCTCCCCAAGCCCGACCGGCGCCTCCGCCGGTGCTGCCGTCCTCCTGCGCTCGACGGCCATCCTCGTCGAGGGCGGGCACGCGGGCCAGTAGGGGGACGGGCCGGAATCGGGACCGGGCCGCCGGCCCCGAACGGTCGATCAGGTGGTGTGCGGTCAGGCGACCGGCCCAGTTCCGCGAGCGCCCAGGAGACCGGACTGGTGAGCTGTACCGGGAGTCCGCGGCCCGACCGGCCTCCCGCCGCCCCTGGAGGAGGAATCCGTGCCGGACCCGACGACGTCCTACGCCGACCTGCGCGCCCTGGTGATCAACTGCACCCTGAAGCGCTCCCCGGAGCGCAGCCACACCCAGGGCTTGATCGACGTCAGCACCGGCATCCTGGAACGCCAGGGCGTCGCGGTCGACGTCCTGCGGGCGGTGGACATCGACATCGCGACGGGCGTCTGGCCGGACATGACGGAACACGGCTGGGAGACCGACGAGTGGCCCGTCATCTACTCCCAGGTGATGGCCGCCGACATCCTCACCCTGGCGGGGCCGGTCTGGCTCGGCGACAACTCCTCCGTGATGAAGAAGGTCATCGAGCGGCTCTACGCCTGCTCCTCGATTCTCAACTCCGAGGGCCAGTACGCCTACTACGGCCGGGTCGGCGGCTGCCTGATCACCGGCAACGAGGACGGCGCCAAGCACTGCGCGATGAACGTCCTCTACAGCCTCCAGCACCTCGGCTACACCATCCCGCCCCAGGCCGACGCCGGCTGGGTCGGCGAGGCCGGCCCCGGACCGTCCTACCTGGACCCCGGCTCCGGCGGCCCCGAGAACGACTTCACCAACCGCAACACCACCTTCATGACCTGGAACCAGCTCCACCTGGCCCGCATGCTCAAGGACGCCGGCGGCATCCCGGCCCACGGCAACCAGCGCTCCGAATGGGACGCCGGCTGCCGCTTCGACTTCGAGAACCCCGAGCACCGCTGAGCCGCCTGTCCGGGAAGGGCGACATCGTCGTGTTCTCCGATGGTCGGTGTGCAGTGACACGAGTGCTAGGTTCGTCGGTGCCGTGGACTCGGGAGCCCACCGTCGATCCGACGCCTGATCGTTGGCTGCAGCCGGTTCGGCAGCGTTCCGGACCGGCCGACCTCAGGTGGAGTCGAGGGCTGATCGGCTGGCAGGTTCGGATGACGAGGGGCCCGCGCGGAACGCGCGGTGGTGGCCTGGACATGCTCGACGGTCGGGGCGCTCGCGAATGTGTACTCGCGAGCGGCGGCGACGTGGCACGGATGGCCTGGAACGCGGTGGGGTTCTCGGCGTAGGCGGTCTGGAGCGCGCTCGCGGTTCGGGTGATCCGGTCGAGGTCGTCGCAGGCCGGGACGTGGCCGGGCCGGGCCGGGCGACTACATGCAGACGGTCCTGGTGTACGGCAGTTGAGTTGGACACCACGACGAGGTGGGCCCGCAGCCTGTGATTCGCTATGCGAAGGGCAGTGGGTTCTCGACCGGGAGACGGACCGAAGCCTTCTCCAGCTCGTCGACGGGCCGGCCCCAGGCTTCCTCGATCATCGTGTTCGCGCTGTTGAGGCGGGGGTATAGGGCTGACTTCCAGGGCGCCGGTGGTATAGCTGGGTTGATGGTAGCCAGTGCCGTGCAGAGCGGTCCTGTCGGATCCAAAGGACGAGCAGGACCGCTCTGGGCTTATCGATCGTTTCAGAAGGATCTTTGGAGTCGTCGGAGGCAGATGATGCGGGCGGCGAGTTCGAGTGTGGCCAGACGCCGGCCTTGGTCCAGTCCCGAAGCTGGCGCCAGGCAGTCACCCCTGAGCAGCCCACGGCGTCCGCGGGAACGTCGTGTCAGACGACACCGGTTCGCAGTAGGTACATCACACCCGCGAGTGCTGTCCGGTCCGGAACGCGCAGTTGCCGGGGATGGCGCCGGCGCCGCTCGGGAGGGGGTGGCAGCAGCGGAGCCACACCCTCCCACAGATCGTCCGGAACAAGATCAGCACGCACCTGGCTGCCCTGCCGACCAAGACCGCCCGAGCTCAAAACCTTGAGCCGAAGTGATTCTGAAACGATCAGTTAGTGCGCAGAGAAGAGCTGGTGGAGTGGCACCACTGCCAACGCCCCGGTCGGCACCGCGTCGATCAGCCAGGTGGTGCCCCCGGCGTAGCGGCATTCGAGGCCGTGGGCGGCCGGGTCGTGGACCGACAGTAGTACGGCGGGACCGTGTCGCCGTCCGGCGAGAAGCGCCGTTCGAGGATGGGTAGTGAGGTGGACGGCCTTGCGTGCCATCGGCCGAAGGCCCTGGCGGAGTTGGAAGATGTCGCGCAGGTTCACCGATGCTGTGGCGTGGTACAGGACGCCGTCCGGTGTCCCGACTGCGTGGTCGTCGGGTGCGGTCGTGGTGTGGCCGTAGCGAGCGCGGATCAGGTCGTCCCAGACTTCGAAGCGCGGCTCGTCCAAGGCCTGGGCGACGGCCAGTACCTCTGCGGACGACGCGGGTTGCCCGGTCTCCGAGAGGGCGGACAGGAGGTCGTCGAGTCGAGCCCAGCCCTGAGGGTTCGTCGGCAGGTGCGGGTTGTGACGCAGTTGGTAGGCAAGAGCCTTGCTGATTCGCCGTTTGCGTCCGAGGTTGAGCTCCCGCAGTGGCGCGCCCCCTGGGGCGCCGCGCCGTTCAGCCCAGGCGTCGCGCAGGGAGACGGCCACCTCGTGGACGGATCCCCACTCCGGGTGGGCGCTGATCTCGTCCAGCAAGGCCTCGCCGTGCCGACGGAGCGCGGGGTCGCCCGTTCGATCCGTCAGACAGCGCACCGCCCTGACGACAAGGGAGGCGCGATAGACGGCCCAGATCCGTTTGACCTCCGCATCATCGTACGGCTCACCCGTGCACTCGCGCAGCGCTTCGACGTAGCTTTCGAACACTTCACGGCGAAGGTCCCAGGACCCGGGTGACAGGGCTGGCACGTCGTCCGTCAGCTGGGCCAGTTCACACCCGACCGGTTCGTGGCCTGTTGCCTCCAGGTCGATGGCGACGATCTTTCCGTTGTCGGTGACGAGCCAGTTGAATGCGTGTGCGTCCCGACGGGGAAGTGTGGGTGCGTCGGCCAGCAGCGCCCACCAGCTGTCGAAGGCCTGGTCGACAAGTTTGTCCGCGCCTTTGGGGAAGACGTCGCGGAGCCACATCCGCACCCGACCGCGCACCTTGGCACGCACCTTGGTGGGCTTGGCATCGCCTGGCCGGGGAGCGGCGTGGATGTAGGCGAGGAAGGAGGCCGCCTGCTTGAGCAGGTCCGCGGATGCGTCTTCAGTCTCGGGGGAGAGCAGCTCGGCGAGTACCTTTCCGTGCTCGAACCTTCGGACGGTGATCACGTTCACGCTGGATGCGAGGCCGGAACGGCTGCTCAGCTTGTCCGCGTCCAGGGTGGTGATCAGGTCACTGGTGCGGAAGCGGGTGCTGGCGCCCACGCGGTCGAGCGTGGTCTGTACGGCCTGCGCTGTACGGGTGTCGCGTTCGACGTTGTCCGTGTGCGTGGGCTTGAAGACCAGGGTCGACGAGGCGAAACCCAGGTGGTCCTCGACGGTGACTACATTGCTGCGGCCGCCGAGGTTGCGCCGGGTCACGTCTGGGCTGGTCATTGCGCGGGTGGCCGCCCGAGTGTAGTAGAAACCCGAGTCACCGTGGGCGAGTGCATGGACCCAGGAGGCGGGATCCGAGACGAGGCCAGTCAGACGGGCTTCCAGCGTGGCACGGTCGGCGGGACTGACACTCCGCCGGAGTTCGGCCTCCCGGCCCAGGACGACCAGGGGCACACATGTCGACGGGTCGTCGGCAGCCTCCCGCACGAGCCGTACCACCCCCTCGGTCCAGTACTGGGGCGAGGCGTTCAGCGCCGCCACATGGAGCAGATCGTCGGCGTACCGCATCCGGCTCGGGGTGTCCGTCAGGGCGGTACCAGCCGTGCGGCCCTCCAGGAGGTCGAGGACCGTACGGCGCAGTTCGAGCCGGGTCGGGGTCGGGTGCTCGACGAACTGTGCGCACGCTCGGTGCCAGTCGGCGAGAAGACGCCTGATCAGCGGCTCTCCTGAGCTGTTGAACCGCTCTGTCAGGGCTCCGAGGACCAGCACCGGGAACGACGATGCCGGGGCCCCAGCAGCGACGAACCGCTGTACCTGCTGTTCGAACCCGAACTGGCTCGGCAGGCCCCGCAGCGCGAGCTGGACGGTCGCCGATTCGGGTACCGCGCGTGCCTGGGCGACGATGGTCAGCAGGAGTGTCTGGCGTATGGCCTCCCCACTGACGAAGTTTCGGATGACGTCTAGGGTGGCGACAGCCTGATCAAGGTAGTGAGCGGTCCGTTCGTCCATTGGGCGCCCGTCGGCCAGCCGCAGCCACGCCTCGGCGACGTGCAGCCGCCAGGCAGCGCTCTTCTCGGCGTCGGTGAACTCCCGGTGCGCCTCGATGATCTGGCCCAGGTACCTGCGGTCGCCAGTACTGTCGTGCAGGCGGAGGAAGCCTTCCAGCAGGTACGGCACGGCGTCGGTGACCTTGTTGCCCTCCTCGATCGAGCGTCGGATCAGCCCGACGGACCGCGACAGCTCGGCCGTGCCGACTGGTTCGAACCTGCTGAGCAGCACCGCGCCCTGGCCGAGTCGTCCGCTGAACTGGTGGCGGGCGTTCGCGCTGGTCAACTCGCTGTCGCTCACCACGGCGTCCAGGTACACCTCGGCCAGACGCAGCGCGCGTGAGAACACCGTGGGCCGCTGCCAGGTCACGTCAAGCGCGTGCTGGTGCAGCTTGGTGCCGATCCGCTGCCGGACCACGTGGAGCGTCTTCGCGAAGTGCATTCCGGGTGGAAGCCCCTGCGACGTCGCGGCCGGCCGACAGAAGCCGTGCTCGAACACCAGCAGCTCGAGTAGCGGACGGCTGTCATCGCCGAGGAACTCCTGCCAGAGTTCGAAGATCCGGCGGGCCGGCGTCTGCAGGTTCACGATGGTCGACACCCACGGTGCTCCGCGGAATTGGATCCACTCGGAGAGCGTTTCGTCGAGCGAGCACCCGAGCCAGTGCAGAAGGGTGACGAGCTCGGGACAGTGCTTCTCCAGCGCGAGGCGGATCTCCGCCTCGGAGAGGCCAGACACCGGAGGCGGCGTCCGGCGTGCAAGGTCCAGCGGCGTGACTCTTTTATCCACGTTCACCCGGGGAGTCTAATCGGTTCTCCTGACAGATCGTCGGATGGGCTGCAGGTCCTCGGCCAGTGAGCGCGCTGGCGGTCAACACCGCCGATCAGGAAGCATGTTGACGGCTTGGGCCGGTCGGTGAAGCTTGAGGAATCCGTCGGTTCCGGTAGAAGGGGCGTCCTGGTATGCGCGTTAGCTTGTGCCCGACCTCGTACGCGCGAGCTCTGGGCGTCGGGCTGCTTCGGGCAGGACCCTGTGGTGTTCACATGAGAGCGTGTTCGCCGGGCGCGAGGCGGAGCCCGCGGCGCTGCAGGTGACACTGTGCATCAGCTACAGGCCGTACGGTCGTTGCCGGGCCCGCCAGAACCACGGTGACCGTACAGCGGAGCTGTTTCGCCGTGGGCGAGGGCGCTCGTTGCCAGCCCGGGCCGGAGGGGTCATCGGCGAGTGGCTTGCCGCACGCTGTGACGTGGATCGGCGGCCAGTAGTTCCAACACAGTCCGCACATCGTCCGGCGAGCATGCGGACGCGCGCATCGCTGCCGCTGCCAGGGTGCGGCGTACCCGGAAGTCGTCGTCGTGAGCAAGACGTAGAACCGTACTCCGGTGGAGTCCTGGTCTGAGCATGCACAGAATCGCGCTGGCCTCGCGCACGGCGGAGTCGCCATGCGTGGACAGCAAGTCGACATCTACATGCTCGGTGGTCTCCTCCGGAAGTCGCGCGAACACCGAAGCTGCCGCACGAACCTCGGCCGGGTCATCGCTGCGGAGCAGACCCACCGCTCGCTTCGCAACCCAGGCATGCTCTTCATCGGTTGTTGCGGCCGCCCCAGCGAGTTGAAGTCCGTGCCCCTTCAGTGAGGCCGACCCTAGGCTGATCTTGAAGGAGCTGAGACGGTGCGCTTTGCCGGTGAATTTGTCCTGAGCGCTTCCGTTGCGATCACCGACGACGAAGCTCCTGCTGGCCAGGAATACATCGCGCTTCACCGGCTTGCTCTGCTGCGTCACGAGATTACGAAGTGCCGTCAGAGCATCCTGCCTCGTCGAAGCTGTCTCCCGGTTGTCCTCGGCGATCGTCTGCAGCTTGGCGAGGCAGGCCTTCTGGTCCTCAACGCCAAGGCTGCAGACCAGATAAGAGTCAGTGACGATCGCGGTACCGAATTCGGTGCGGCAGGGATCAGGCTCGGGTCGATCCAGAATTCGATCACGTGCCTGCTCTGCCTGCTGGTGCGCCGACAGATGCTCCGGATTGAGCTCGTGGCGGATGACGCCTGCGAGATAGTGGCCGCGTGCGTCCAGTCCGAGTGCACGGACGTGGAGCGCGGTTCGCTGGTCGTCAGTCAGTGAGATGCTTTCGTCCCCTAGCCGATGGGCAGAGCTGTCCATTCGCTCCACTCCCAACGAGCTCAGGACACGATCGTCTAGCGTGATTGCGACAGCTTTCTCCACGCCGAGATCGGCAAGGTCGAGAAGGCGGGAGAGTGCTTCCATCGCCACGTTTGGGTGGGCCAAGGCGATCTCAAGGCAAGCGGCGGCGTGTTCGTCATCCGTCACCTGAAAATGGTTCGGCTCGCGAGGTACGTCAGGAGAGAGCAGCTCGAGTAGGGTGCGAGCCTGTTCCGGTGTGCCGCGTCCGGCAAGGGCGCAGGCAGTCTTCGCAGCCTGCGTGGTGAGGGCGAGGATCGGGGAATCCGTGAGCTCACCGCGTCGGCCGCGGGAGGCGAGCTCGGTGAGTTCCTCCAGTAGCACCGGGGCCGAATCGTCGTCGACCAGGTCCACTTGGGCTGAGACGAGGACGGCACGGGCACGCAGCTCCCACCAGGGCCCTTGGCTGAGGGTCTGCACCGCGAGAAGCCGGTCCCCGGCCGCAGCGGCCAATTCCTTCACCTTCGCGGTGTCGCCCGCTCGCTGGTAGTACGTCGCGGCGAGAGCCGGTTCGGAGCTCTCTGCATAGCGGTCGCCGAGGAACGAGAGGGCCGAGAACTCGTCCGACCAGCTTCCGGTCACCACGCTCTCAGTGAGCCACCTCCGACCCGCGTGCACGGCCTCGACGGGTCTTTCGGCCACCAGAGCGGACATCGCCCGTTCCCGAGGATCGCGCACGTGGTCGAGCAGACGAGCTGTCGCGGTTCCCCGGAGAGCCTGCGCGAGGCGGTGCTCCTCGTCGATCTCCGTGGTCAAAGGGCCGTACTGGACGTTGAGTGCACGAATGGCGTAAAGCCAGTCTGCAGCTTCTTCGGAAAGTCCGGCCAGAATGGCGTCGGAGACGGCCTCGCGCCAGTACTCCAAAGCCTCCTCGGCTCGTGCACCTAGCGCCAGACGCCGAGCTTCACGCGCATAGATCAACGCCCGGTGACGGCCTCCAACCTTACGGAGCCGGGCTGATCGCAGAAGCGCAAGCCGCTCGTCGGTGTTGTACTCAGCCCGCACGAGCCGAAGGCGGAGCGAAATCTCCTCCGCGCCGGCCCCCAGGCCAGCCCCTTCCTGGATCTGGCTCACAGCACGACGGAGGAGCGGATCCAGACTCTCGACCTGATCGGGTTCGGTGGCCAGCGTGGCCTCGGCGAGGTTCAGGACCAGGAACGGCCGGTACCCGTCCTCCTTCGGATGCTCGTCGTTGAGAACAGCACGCAGATGCGAGGACTCTCCGAACGGATGCCCGTCGTGCTGGATCGCGGCGTTGACCAACCAGATGTCGCGCTGTACCAAGGGGGCCTGTACCAGGTCCATCTCGGTCGCCGTTCGGGACAACTCCTGCAGCACGTGGAGAAGCCGCCTCGCCTCGTACCAGTCCGCGTGGTGAAGTGCGACCGCGGCCAGCTTAGCAGCAAGCCCAGCCGCCTCTTCCAGCTGTCCCGCCGTTCTGAGCGCGTCGAGCTGTCGACCGGTCAGCGCCATCGCGTGCCCCCGGAAACCGGCCTCGGTGAAGCGAGAGGCCAAGAGTCCGTATAGTCGGGCGGCTTCGGCTGGCTCAGCTGTCTGCTTTGTCTCAGCTTCCCGGAGAAGCGGTTTCACATCCTCCGTGTTCAGCGGGCCGAGAAGGATGCGGTCGGCCTGCGCCTGCCGATCAGGAGGAGGCGCCGGAACGCCGGGTAGAGGCGCCGCTGTGGAGAACACCGCTGCCGTCTCACGAGTCCAGAACCGGGCGACGACATCACCCTGGTAGCGTAGGTACTCGTTGATCTGTTCGGCCCCCCAGAGATCCAGATCGAGATCCGGATGCTCCGTCCGCAGGGTCGCAAGTTCCTCCGCGACCTGTGTGGCCAGGGTCGGGGCGGAGGTCGCAACGATGAGGCGGTCGGCACCGAACGGCCGCACACCACTGGCAAACAGCTTGACTGCTGCACGCAGGTCGGTCGCTGTGAACCGTTGGTAGTCCTTGCACTGGACTACGGTGTAACTTCCGTCGGGTTCACGCCCTGCGAGATCGATGCCGTGCTGCGCCTGCCCCTGCACCCCGTAACGGCGGAACCTGGTTTCACGCAGACCGCGGGCACCCTGCACAACCGCCAACAAGAGTTTCTCGAAGCGGTCCCACCCGATTCTCAGGCTGAGGTCCTCCCCTGGTGGCACGTTGCCTGGAGTCCCGGGGGCCGGCGGCATCCGGAGGTTGGGGTCAGCGGAGATCCGACTCCACTGGTCCACGACCGCGTCGGTTGCATGTTCAGCTTCCTTCATATCAACCTCGACTCCCAGGCGCTATCCATCACCGGTGTCCAATTGTCGCAAGCTGGTTGCGCCAGGCACGGCACCAGGGACCACGTCAACAAGCTGACCGAGCTGACCGCGCCGGACCTGCTGGGCGCAGTCCTCAGGGCGGTGGTATCCGACGAGCATGTCGGACGCCTCGTCTGGGCCACGCTCTACCAGTGGGTCGATACGAGCAGCAGTGCGCCCGTCGTGGTGTCCACCTGCCGCCTCGTCCTGGCCGACCCCGAGGCGAGCTCCGCCGTCGCGAAGATGGCGGTGGTCCGGTTGCGGCGGGTGGCCCAAAGAACCGCTGACCCGGCCGTACGGCAGAGCGTGCTCACGGCTTTCGAGGAGCTCGCCCGCCAGCCTGCCGGCCAGGCACGGCTGGCCACCGAGGTTCGGAGCTGGCAGCAGGCGAAGGGCTCGTCCTGGAGTGGGATCCTGGCCTTCCTCGCCCTGATGTCGGTGGACGGCCCGGGGTTGCCGTGGTTGCTCCTGGGCGACCCGCCGGAGATAGATGTGCATCGGGCCTTGGCAGAGCGGCAGGCTCGGATGCAGTGCGCGCCCGACGAGGTCGAGTAACTCCTCCAGCGCCATCTCCAGGAGACGGAGGTCCGTCGGCCTGAGCCGTAGAGACGGGTCTCCATCCCGGACGGACGGCGTTGGGGTCATGTCAGGCGGACACGGTTGGCGGAGGCTCATTGGTTGCGTCCTGTTGCCTGCGGCAATTGGGACGCAGTCACGAGCGTCCGAACGCCCGGACAGGGAAGGGCGTTGGACCTGTCCGACATAGTGGCTGGTCAAATAGGGTGCCAGAGTGTTCCGCCGATCTGGCTCGGCGACAACTCCTCCGTCATGAAGAAGGTCATCGAGCGGCTCTACGCCTGCTCCTCGATCCTCAACTCCGAGGGCCAGTACGCCTACTACGGCCGGGTCGGCGGCTGCCTGATCACCGGCAACGAGGACGGTGCCAAGCACTGCGCGATGAACGTCCTCTACAGCCTCCAGCACCTCGGCTACACGATCCCGCCCCAGGCCGACGCCGGCTGGGTGGGGGAGGCGGGCCCCGGACCGTCCTACCTGGACCCCGGTTCGGGCGGCCCGGAGAACGACTTCACCAACCGCAACACCACCTTCATGACCTGGAACCAGCTCCACCTGGCCCGCATGCTCAAGGACGCCGGCGGCATCCCGGCCCACGGCAACCAGCGCTCCGAATGGGACGCCGGCTGCCGCTTCGACTTCGAGAACCCCGAGCACCGCTGAGCGGCCGTCCATGGCCCGGCCGCGCGGAACGCGTGCGGGGTAGGCCCTCGTGGGGTGAAGACCCCTCGCCGTCGTGAAAGCGTCCTCAGCACAGCCGATGCAACCGCACCCGGGCCTGGTCCTCGCATGGTTTGAACTGCGGCTTCGTGCTCCGGCCGGCAACGACCCCGTGAGGACGAGCCCCGCGCTGTGCGCCGGCGCGAGGTAGCGGGCTCCCTGCCGCACCGGGAGCACGGGAAGTCGACTGGTCCGACGTCCCGTGCCCCCGCACGAACGGGCAAGGCAGGGCGAGGCGGCCGGCGGAGCGGATCCGCCGGACGTGGAGCCGGAAAGGTGCGCCGCCACCCCCGCCGATGGGCGGGGTGGGACCCGGGAGTACGGTGCCGGGCCAGGGTGGGAGCGGGAGTGCGGTCCCCGTTCCGGTGGGTGACGCCGGGTGACGGGGGCGCTCTGTAGCGTCGGGGGCGTGACCTGGTGGTTCGTCCGCCGTCACCGTTGACTCCCGTTTCCCGTGCCGCCCCCGTGGGGCCGCTGTCCAAGGAGCCTGCCCATGGCCGATCGTCACTTCCTCCACCGCTTCGACTCCTCCGCTGCCACCGGCGACGGCGGGCCGGGGTACGGGCCGGCCCGGTGGGGCCGGCAGGAGGCGGCAATGGTGGACAACGGAGGGGCGGGTCTGTCCCGGCGGCGGGTGCTGACGGCGGGGGCGCTGGCCGGTGCGACGCTCCTGGGCACCGGCCTGTCGGGGGCCAGGGCGTCGGCCGCGTCAGCTCCGGCGATCTTCTACTCGCCGCACCAGGACGACGAGGCGCTGGGTCTGGCCGGGTCGATCCTGGAGCACAAGGCGGCCGGACGGCCCGTGTACCTGGTGCTGGTGACACGGGGTGAGAACGACGGGCTGGCGAGGCGGATGAACACCGATCCCTGTCCGATGACCACAGAGGACCGCCGGCATCCGTGCGTGGCCCGCGGCCACCACGGGCTGAACTGGCCGACCATACCTGCGAGCGCCAGTGACAGCGTGATCGTGCCCGCCCGGACCGCCGAGTTCATGGCCTCGGCGGCCCGCCTCGGCGTCGACAAGGTGATCAACCTCAAGCTCCCCGACTCCGCGTGGGGCGGGGACGACGCCTTCAAGAAGTTCACCAGCACGGTCAAGTCGAAGATCGCGTCCATCGCGGATCAGTACCCGGGCGCCTCGCACAAGTTCACCGCGGGCTGGCTGGAGGTCAGCGCGACCCACAAGGCGATCACCGACGCGGCCGTGCAGCTGGCGAGGGAGGGCAAGCTCACCGATGTGCGCTTCAACTTCGTCTACGCCTACGACCACGAGCTCCCCGACCGCAGCAGGGGCGCCGCCTACGTGTTGAACATCCCCGACGCCCACATGAAGACCAAGCTCAAGGCCATCGCCTGCTACAACAGCTGGGATCCGTCCAAGAAGCTCTACGCGCTCGGCTACCACAGCGCCCCGGACAAGCTGGAGGGCGCAGCGGCCGACCCGCGCGAGTACGTCTTCGCTCTCCCCAACGACAAGTACCAGTACGGGGACATCGGCCGCAAGGACAACGGCAAGCCGCAGTGGGGGTGGTCCTGACGGGCCGCCGGGCGCGGTCCGGCGCCCGGGACGGTCGGTCGCCGACCGCCCCGGGCGGTTCGTTTCCTGACCGCCGGTCGGGACTGCGAGGTGATGATCGCCGACCCCGGTCGGACGCACTGTCGCACCCTCGACGAGGCCCGCGCCGTGCTGGGGTTCGCCTGGCTCTTCGCCGGGCTCTACCTGTGGAACGAGCGGTGTTGCAGACTCAGTGGCGGATCCAGCCCGGGATCCCCCCTTCGGCGTTGCGGCCTTTCTCCAGGAACGCGATGTTGCGGTAGAGGTGCATCCCGGCCAGGGACGGACCGACTCCGCCGGTGGTCTTCAACGGCTGCTCCTCGTAGTGCAGGTCGTCGACGAGCCGTTTGACGAGGCCGAGCGTGGTGCTGTCGCACGCCTCCGGGTCCTCGTTTCCGCCGAAGCCCGGGGCGTAGGAGGTCCACAGGTCCTCGATGACGTAGAGGCCTCCGGTGCGGACGTGGGGGAACAGCGCCCGGAATGTTGTCCTGACGTGTTCGTTGATATGACTTCCGTCGTCGATGACGATATCGAACGGACCGTGCCGTTCGGCGATTTCGATCATCTGGGCGGGGTCGTTCTGGTCCGCCTTCAGTGTGTGCAGGCGTTGTTGATTGAGGCCGCTCTTGTCGTACAGGTCGACGCCGAATACCAGACCGCGCGGGAAGTAGTGTTTCCACATCTTCAATGACCCGCCGCCCAGGGTGGGGTGGTCGTATCCGCCGATTCCGATTTCGAGCACTCGGACGGGTTGGTCGCGCAGCTGACGCAGGTGGCGTTCGTACAGCGCGGCGAACCAGTGCAGGCCGCCCCACTTGTCCGAGTCGTGGCGCAGGGCCAGCCGGGCGAGTCCGGGGTGGTCGGAGGAGCAGCCGGTGAGGATGGTGCTGGCCGCAGCCATGATCGAGCCGAGCGGGCGAACACCCTCCACTGTCATGGACTCCGGGACGAACCGCAGCTCGGTCCGTCGGTTCGCCGGCCCGCCGGGCGCGGACGGCCCGAACAACTCCCGTACCAGGTCGAGCACGTCGTATTCGATGCGGAAGAGTGCGGCCGGGCCGTCCGCACCGTGCAGGCCGACCGGTCGACCGGCTTGGACGAGAAAGGAGGTGCTGACCCGCTCCTCGCCGCGCGTGACGTCCAGGACGACGGTGACCGGATCGGCGTTGCCAGGTGGATCGCAGCGGAACAGGATCTCGTCGACCAACACGGCCGTGAGGTCGGCCAGTTCGAAGGAGTGGACGACGGAGTGCAGGGAGCGGGTGTCGTCTGCGGCCAGCCTGAGACATTCGATGGGTGTGGCCGAATCGACTTTCCTGTCCGCCATGGGATCCGAGAATGTGCTCATCACATGAAATCCCTTTGTCCGAACTCTGTTGGAATGACCGTCGCGTGACACGTTCTCGTGTCCGGTGCTTCCGGTCAAGCTCCCCCGGAATGCGCGTGCCAGGAAATCCGGTGCGATCGGTCTCGGGGTGACGGTCCCGGCCCGGCGTACTTGAATACGGTGCGGCCGAGCTGGACAATCCCAACGAATCACGCCGAATTCGGCGGTCCTCGATGCCTCCAGCCGGTTAGGAGCACTTCGTGCGCATCTTGTTCGTGGTGGCACCCGGGGTCGGCCACCTCATGCCCGCGGTGCCCACCATGTGGGCGGCGCAGTCGGCCGGCCACGAGGTACTCGTGGCCGCGACCGGACCGAGCCTGGACATGGCCGCGCGTTCGGGCCTGGCCGCCGTGGACGTATCCGACGGCGACGCCGCCGACGCCTACCACCGGCTCGGTGTCCGGGTCACGAAGAACCGGCCGGACCGGTACGACCTGTCCGACGCCTGGCGCCGGTTCACCGGTGCGGCGGACCGGCCGGGCCCGACGGCCGCCGATCGGCCGGACCCCGCGCGCGAGGACGTCGCCGCCCTGGTCCTCGGGGTGGGAGGCCGGATGGTGGACGGCACCGTGGACCTGATCCGCCGGTGGCGCGCGGACCTCCTGGTCTTCACGACCTTCCTGGCCGGCGGTCAGCTCGCCGCCGAGGCCACCGGAATCCCCTGCGTGATGCACGGGATCGGGCTGCCCTATCCGTCCTTCGCCGCGGTGCTGAGCGCACTGGAGGACGTGCGGGCACGCCACGGGATCACCGGTGCGCTCACCGGTCCGGTGGCGACGGTCGACCTGTGCCCGGAGAGCCTGCGCCCTCCGGACGCCAAGGCCGGATGGCCGATGCGGTACGTGCCGTACAACGGCGGTGCCGTGCTGCCCGACTGGGTGAGCACTGCGCCGCGGCGCCCACGCATCTGCGTCACCTGGGGATCGGTGCTTCCCGCGGTCGGTGGAACCCCGGTCCTGCGGGACGTGGTCGACGCGCTGGCCGCCGAGGACGCCGAGGTCGTCCTCACCACGGGCGGGGCGGATCTGTCCGGCCTGGGGCCGCTCCCGCCGAACCTCCGTGCCGTCGACTGGGCGCCGCTCAGCGCTCTGCTGCCGAGCTGCGCCGCCGTCGTCCATCACGGCGGGTCGGGCACCACCTTCACCGCACTCGCCAACGGGGTGCCACAGCTGGTCCTGCCCCAGGTGGCGGATCAGCCGGTGAACGCACAAGCGGTGGTGGAGCGGGGGGTGGGGGTGGCGTTCCCCGACCGGGACATCGACCCCGCGGCACTCGCCGACGGCATCCGCCGCGCACTGACCGACCGGCGGATCCGAGAGGCCTGCCGGCAGGTCCGGGAGGAGATCAAGGCCATGCCCGGCCCCGAGCGGGTCGTCCGGCAGCTGGTCGAGGCCGCGTCATGACCCGCACCGGCCCTGGACCGGTCGGCGCCCCGACCGTGGCACCGGCCGGAGACGCCCCCGTGGGCGCGGCGGCCGGCCCCGGCTGGCCCGCGATCGAACCGCTGCTGCGTGCGGCGGCCGACGAGCACCGGCTGGCGCGGGCCGTCGCCGACCTCGGGCTCGACCGGGTCGCGGAGGTCGTCGTCGAGGAACTGGCCGTGCGGTGCGATCCGGTGCGGGTGGACGGCGCCGCGCACCTCGCCTTCGAGCTCACGTCGGGCGGTGAACGGGCCTGTCGCCTCCTCACCGTCGACCGCGACGGGCTGACCTCGAAGCGGGACGGCTGGCAGGCGGCGCCGGTGCGGATCACCCATGACGCCGTCGACCTCCTGCGCGGCCTCTACGGCCCCGGCACCGATCGCCGGACCAGTCGGCGGGTCACCACCTGCGCCGAGCTGAATGCTCCAAACCCGGCCCCCGGTGGGCTCACCGCGATCGTCCGCGAACGCCAGCGGCTGGCGGTCGCGGTCCAGGCGGTCGTGGCCGCCTGCCAACGGCACCCGGTCGACCTCGGCGGGCTCTCGACCCGGTTCGGCTCGGACAAGTGGGCCGACCTCCACTGGTACACCCAGCACTACGAGCGGCACTTCGCCCGCTTCCGGAACGCGCCGGTCCGAGTGCTGGAGATCGGGATCGGCGGCTACGACGCACCCGACCAGGGCGGCGCGTCACTGCGCATGTGGCAGCGCTACTTCCCGGCGGGACTGGTCCTCGGGCTCGACATCGTCCCCAAACCCGGTGTTCGGGGCCCCCGCATCGCCACCGCCGTCGGGGACCAGGGCGACCCCGGACTCCTGGACGACCTCGGCCGTCGGTTCGGGCCGTTCGACATCGTCATCGACGACGGCAGTCACCTCAATGCCCATGTGCGAGCCTCCTTCACCGCCCTGTTCCCGCACGTGCGGCCAGGCGGGCTGTACGTCGTCGAGGATCTCCAGACCGCCTACTGGCCCGGTTACGGCGGCACCGCCGGCCCCGTCGCCGGGCCCGGAACCTCGGTCGGCCTGCTCAAGCAGCTCGTCGACGGCCTGCACCACCGGGAGTGGGTGCCACCGGCGGCAGCGCCCGGACCGTCCTACGCCGACCGGCATGCCGTGGCTCTGACGATCTACCACAACCTCGCCTTCGTCGAGAAGGGCGTCAACTCCGAGGAGGGCGCTCCCGACTTCATCGACCGCGGGTGGTCCGCACCACCAGCGTGACGTCCGCCAAGCCCTCCGGACCGGTCCAGACCGATCCGATCCAGACCGATCCGGACCAGAACCGACCTGCCAGGGAGACAGCCAGTGGATGACTGCGACAGTGACGGGCACCTCTACCTGGACCTCATGAAGAAGGTCCTGACCAATGTCATCTACCAGGACGGTGGGCTCACTCCGGACGGACCGACCGGCTACCAGGCCGAGGAGCGGCACGGAGGGTTGGACTGGCCCGCTGCCGCGCACACGATGATCGGAAGGGAGCGGCTGGACAACCTGCACGACTGTCTGGAGCGGGTCGTCGCGGACGGCGTCGACGGCGATCTCATCGAGACCGGCGTCTGGCGCGGCGGGGCCTGCATCTTCATGCGTGCCTTCCTGAAGGCGCACGGCATCACCGACCGCCGCGTGTGGGTGGCCGACTCCTTCACCGGCATCCCCGAGGTGGGCGCGGACGGGCACCCCCTGGACCGCGAACTGGCCCTGCACGAGGCCAACGGGGTCCTCGGCGTGCCCCAGGAGGAGGTGGCGGAGAACTTCCGCCGCTACGGGCTGCTGGACGACCACGTCGCCTTCCTCCCGGGCCGGTTCCGGGACAGCCTGCCCCAGGCGCCGGTCGAGAAGCTGGCACTGCTCCGGCTCGACGGCGACCTCTACGAATCCACCTGGGACGCCCTGACCCACCTGTACCCCAGGCTGTCCACCGGAGGGTTCGTGATCATCGACGACTACGTCATCCCGGCGTGCCGGGCCGCTGTGCACGACTTCCGTGAGGAGCAGCGGATCGACGACCCGATCCGACGGATCGACGTCTGCGGCGCGTACTGGCGGCGGAGCCTGTGATCGCGGTCCCGGCGGAAGCCGTCACGGTCCACCCGCTCAACGAGCAGTCGCGGGAGATCCTCGACACCGGTGAGGCCGCGGTGTTCGGACTGAGCCCGTTCAACGGGTTCTACCGGCCCGCGACCGTCGAGACCCTGCTGGCCTGGGCTGCCGGAAGGTTTCGGCACGTCGAAGCCGTCCTGCCCGGCTACGAGACGGCCTTCGGCCTCATCGCCTGCGGGCGGGCACCCCGGGAGGCCGCACAGAGCGCGACCCGGGCCGTGCGCAGGATGCGCGCGGCGGCACGGCGCGCCCTCCACGCCTCCGGCCCGAACCCGCACGACCGGGTCAACAGCTGGACCCGGCTCATCAACCGGAAGCGCTACCGCGAGCTGCGCGCGCAGGTCGAAGACGCCTTCCGCTCGGACGGCCGGTTACGGGAACTGTGCCGGGAAGCGTCCCGCGGCTACCTCATGACGGTCCTCGGCGGCGAGCCGACCCCGGCGCAGATCGAACTCAACCTCGGCTACGTCCTCGCCGAACTCCCGCTCGTCCTGGACCTGCCCGGCATCACGGGGACCCGGACCGCCCTCCTCCTCTACAACCGTCCCTGGCCCTTGCAGCTCGCCCTGTGGAACGGCGAGGTCCCGGCCCTGGCGCCGGCGCCGGGCCACGGCTTCGCCACCATCGCACTGGCCGTCGAGCCGGCCATGGCACCGGCCGTCGAGCAGGCCGCGCCGCCGAACGCCGGTACCAGAGGAGCCCAGTCGTGACCCTGTCGGACACCGACATCCTCCAGTGGCCGCTGCCCGCGGGGGAGCACGGGACCCCGCCGCCGCTGTACGCCACGCTGCGGCGGGAGCGCCCGGTCTGCCCGCTGCGCATGCCCAGTGGGCAGACCACCTGGCTGCTGACCCGCCACGACGACATCACCGGAGTCCTGACCGACCCGCGCTTCTCCAGGGACCTGGTCTACCCGGGCGCGCCGCGACTGATCGGCGAGGACTTCAACTCCGTGCCCGGGGGCATCTTCAACCTGGACCCGCCCCGGCACACCCGGGTGCGGCAGATCCTCAACCCGCTGTTCAACCGGCGAGCCGCCGAACGGTACTCCACCGCCATCGCGGCGCACGCCGAGGACCTGCTGACGGCGATGGCCGGGGGAAGCAACCCCGCGGATCTGGTCAGCGCCTACACGGCGCCCCTCGCCCTGCGGGTCAGCTGCGGGCTGCTCCGCATCCCGGCGGACCGGCGCCAGGCGCTGCACGGCTGCTTCCGTGAGCAGACCAGCCAGAACGCGGACCGGACGGACGTCTCGGCCGCCACCGAGCAGATCGGCGCGCTGGCCGCCGAGATCGTCGCGGACAAGTGGTCCGCCCCCGACCCGACCGAACCGATCGGCGCCCTGATCGCGGCCCGCCAGGCCGAGGAGATCACCTCCGACGAGCTGCACGGCACCGTCAGCTACCTGCTCGTCACCGGGATCGAACCGCTCGTCTCCTCGGCGTCCACGGGCATCGTCACCCTGCTCAGGCACCCCGAGGAGCTGCAGAGCGTCCTCGAAGACCCGCGGCTGTGGCCCGCCGTCGTGGAGGAGGTCCTGCGGTTCCACCACAACGGCTACCTGTCCAACCCGCGAGTCGCGTTGGAGGACACCGAGATCCGCGGCGTGCCGATCCGCGCGGGGGAGTCGGTCGTCACGCCGATGATCGCGGCGACCTGGGACCCGGATCACTACAAGCACCCCCACCGGTTCAACATCCACCGCCGTACGGACGGATCGAGGACCTTCGGCGCCGGCCCGCACTTCTGCCTGGGCGCCTCACTGGCCCGAGCGCACCTGCGGATCGCTTTCGAAGCACTCTTCACCCGGTTCCCGAGGCTCATCCTCGCGATCGACGCGGACGAACTCCCCTGGGACGAGGACAACCTGTTCACCCGCCCGCTCGTCCTGCCGGTCGCCTGGTGAGGGGGGCGACAGCGCACGGGCCGGGGTCGGCGGACGACCAGTGCGTCGTGCGGGTTCGAGCGGACCGCGACCGGCTCGGTCGGGGTCCGCTCGAAGGCCCTGGGCGGGAGAGGGCGTAGCACCGACGCCGCACCACAGCCCGGCGTCCGGGGCCCGGGATCAGGCGAAGGTGTTGGTGGACCAGATGGCGTTGCCGATGCCTTCGCCGCCGTCGGCCTTGTAGACGACGAGGTTGCCGTCGTCCTGGAGCTTCAGGAAGGCGCCCGCCGACCAGAAGGTGCCGGAGGCCCAGAGACTGCGGCTGCCGTCCGCGGAGTAGACGACGGCGTTGCCGTCGGGCTGGATCCGGAGGAAGGCGTTGCCGTTGCCGGCGGTGTTGCTGTGCCACAGGACCGCGTTGTCGCTCAGGCGGTAGAGGACGAGGTCACCGTCCCACTGCATGGCCAGGCGGGTGGTCTTCGCGTACACCTGCTGGCCGGCCACGAGCTGGGTGCCGGAGCGGAAGGTGGTGGCGCTCCAGACGGTGTTGGCGACCGTCTCGGCGGCGTTCTTCTTGTAGAGCGCGAAGGTGCCGTCGTCCTGGAGCTTGAGGAACGCGCCGCTCTGGCCCCAGGTGTTGGAGCCCCACAGGGCGCCGGTGCCGGCGGCCGGGTTGCCGTCGCTCTTGTAGAGGACGAAGTTGCCGTCCGTCTGCACGTACGCCCACGCCCCCTTGTTCCCGGAGGTGTTGGTGTTCCAGGTGGGCTCGGCGTCGGCGCGGCGGTAGCGGACCAGGTTGCCGTCCGCCTGCATCTCGACCACGGCGGTCTGCGACTGGAACCACTGACCGGGCTTGATCTTGGTGTCGCTGTTCAGCTTCTGGTCCAGGCGGATGGTGCCGGCGGACCACAGGACGGAGCTGCCGTCGGCCTTGACCATGGCCACGTTGCCGTCGTTCCGGAGCTTGAGGAACGCGCCGTTCTGGCCCCAGGTGCCGGAGGCCCACAGGGCGCCGGTGCCGGCGGCCGGGTTGCCGTCGCTCTTGTAGACGACGAGGTTGCCGTCCGGCTGGATGTACGCCCAGGCGCCGTTGTTGCCCGAAGTCCCGCTCGACCACAGGATCCCGTTGTCGACCTGCTTGTGGGTGACGACCAGGTCGCCGTCCGGACGCATGGTCAGCTTCAGGTCCGCGCCGACGATCGACTGCCCGGAGGTCAGCTTGGTGTCCGACTTGACCGACACGCCGCCGGCGGCCACGGTCGAGGAGACCCATCCGCCGAGGTCGTCGACGCGGGTGGCGGTCGCGCCGGTGCGGGTCTCGGTGGCCGGGGTGTCGAGGCAGCCGCCCTGCCAGGAGCGGGAGGCGACGGCGACGAGTTCGGACTTGCCGCCCGTCTCGCGGATCGTGGGGGCGCCGGTGTCGCCCTTGCAGACCGCCGCGCCGCCGGTGCCGGTGACGCTGATGCCGGTCGCGCTCACGGTGCCGAGGGTGAAGGAGCCGGTGTGGGGCTTCAGCGGGGCCCACTCGTCCTTGGTGCGGCCGTACCCGGCCACCCGCAGGTTCTCTCCCGAGGTGGGGGCGGTCGTGGCGAACGCCGGCGGGGTGATGCCGTCCACGGCGGTGGCCAGGCGGGCCATCACCAGGTCGCGCTCCTGCCGCGGCACCAGCTCGGCCACGTCGGCGGACTTGGCGCCCACCGTGACGGTCGTCTTCCACTTCGGCGCGCCGGCCGCCAGCGCCTGCGGCTGAGCGGGGTCGTCGGAGAAGCAGGACGCGGCGGTCAGCACCCAGTAGTGGTCCACCAGCGTGCCGGTGCAGCCGCGCAGGGCGTCGCCGACGACGATCCGGGCGGTGTAGGCGTACGAGCCGTCGGCGGCGGCGTCGCCGGTCACCGCGCCGGCCGGGGTGAAGGAGGTCATCGTGCCGGCGGCCGCGGCCGCGGCCGCTACCAGCACGCCCGCTCGTCGGGAGCGGAGCGAGGAGTTGCGAGGCATGAACAGGGTTCCCAACGATAAGAGGTGAATTCGGGTAGCGATCGGTCCGACGTGGTCCGGCGGGTTTCCCGCCGGCGTCCTCGCCGACGATCGCGAAGCGCTGTCCTGGAGCGCGCAGGGCCTGCGGGGCAGGTCAGCGGTGAGGCTGGCCCGGCAGTTCGGGCCCGTGGTCGCCGAGGCCGGGGACGAGTGAGCCGCCCGCGTCCGACGGAGTCCGCGATCGCGCGGCCTCTGACGGGCCGCCAGGCCGTCGCCCTGCACCCGCTCAGCGGCCTGGAGCGGTACGAGCGGCAGGCCTGCAGCCGGCTCACCGGTCTGTGCGGCCGGTGGTCCACCGCCGAGCGACGGCAGCCGACTGCCGAGGAACTCGCAGCGCAGGCCCGGCCGTTCGGCATCCTGGCGCTCGGAGTCCCGCGGTGCGGCCCCAGTGGACTTCGTGGCGTCGGCCGCCGTCTGCGGGGTGGACGCGGAGGGCGTGCGCACCGCTCGCGGGCCGCGGCGATGCGGGCCGCTCGGATGGTGCGGGTCCCGCTGGTCCCGGTCCCGCCACTCGCGCGGCGGGGCCGGGGCCGGGGGATCAGGCGTGCGTCAAACCGCCTGATCGGAACCTCACTTGGAGGTGGTGAGCTCCAGCAGGGTGAACGGGCGCTGCTGCGGGTCGGTGAGCTCGCCGACCTTGTTCCAGGTGTTCGGCTTCAGGTCGTGGATCTTGGTCTCGGTGCCGTTCACCATGACCACGTGGACGGAGTAGTCGGAGGTGGAGACGGCGTAGGTCGACGGCAGCTCCAGGCTGAGCCGACCGGACGTGCCGGTGGTGGTGAAGCAGAAGCGGCCGCCGCCGACCTTGTCGGTCTCCGCCATGTTCCGGGCGTCGACCTCCAGCAGACCCGGGGCGCAGGGCACGAGGACGATGTGGCCGTCACCGCTCTTCAGCCGGATGCCACGGTCCGCGAAGATCTGGTCCGCGCCGGGGTAGGCGAAGTCCTCCACGGCCGGCGGCGGAGTGTCGTCGGCGGTCAGCGCCTTCGGAGCGGCGGCGGTGCCGCCGGGCGCGGCGGCGCTGCGGTCAGCCGCGACGGCGCCCACGACGCCGGACACCGCGACCGTGCCGGCGACCGCGCCGACGATGACCATCTTGGTGATGGAACGCATGAATAAAACCCCCTGATTAGCCGTCAATTGCTGCTGGTTCGCAGCGGACCTGCCGAGTCGGTGCACGTACCGGCGACCTGGTCGAATGGCGTTTCCGGCCACCCCCGGCCACCCCCGGCCCCGACCGGCACCATTGCTATCACGAGCGGGTCGACTTCCGGAAGATCGTTTCCCGCTTCGGAAGCATCTGGAATTCCGCCATGTTCGTATACGGCCTATATGCCCGGGGAAAAGGTTGTCGCGGGCGGGTGAGCCGTGGACCGAGCCGCTACCGGGTGGTCCAGATCGCCGCGGTCCCGAAGACGACAAGGGACACGAAGACCTGCGCCATCATGGCGGGAGGCCACGTGTTGTCCTCCGACTCGCCCCTCTCCTTCGCCTCCATCAGGCGCTGCGCGAACTTCCTGCGGTGGCCGACCATTCCCACCGGGAAGGCCACCACCGCGAACGAGTACATGGCGAGCACCGCGGCCGCGTCCATGTGCTTCGCGTAGTAGCTGCCGAGGCCGAAGACCACCATCGCGGCCGGCGCCAGCGCCATGCTGATCCGGTGCGTGCGCGTGGGCATTCCCGGCACCAGCACCGCCCAGAACACCGCGGTCGCCAGAATCGCGAGCCACCACCACGACACGGCACCAAGGCCCAACGGATACACCGCACACCCCCCTCGTTCCGGCTGTGGAGCCCGCGTCGGACGCGGGCTCCACAGCCACTGTTCTGTCACGGCCATTCGAACACGGCCGATCACTCACTGCCTAGCGATCACCTGATCAGTCGTCGCTCGAGAACCAGCTGACGACGGACGAGACGGCACTGTGTCCGGCCTTCACCAGCCTCTCGCCGACCTTCTCGGTCACCTTCACGCCGAACTTGGCCGCTTCCGCCGCGCCCTTCTCGATCGCGCCGACCACTCGGCCACCGATCAGGGAGAGGCCGACGCTTGCCACCGAGCCGATGAACTTGTCGCTGCTGAAGCCGTAGCCGATCCCGGTGTAGAGGGCCGAAGCCACACCCGTCACCAGCGAGAACGTGCCGACGGCGGCCGCGAAGGGCTGGCCACCCGGAATGAGCATCAGGCCGGCCGCGACGAACCCGCTCCAGGTGCTGACACTGCCCAGGAAGTCTCCGTAGTCCTTGAACAGCTGCTTGTCGTCCTTCGGCGGAGAGCCCGGAGCGGGCTTCTCGGGAGCCGGAGCCGGAGTGGTCACCTTGTCGTTGGCCGGCGTGTTCACCGGGTCGACGTGGTTGGCCTCGTTGGCCTTCGCCTGGGCCGCCGCGGCGGCGGCAGCGGCGGCCTGCTCCTGCGCCCGCTTCTGCGCGGCGATGGCGTGGGCGTCGCTCGCGGCCTGCGACGCCGTGGCGGCGTCCTTGCCCGCCGCGCTCGCGCTGGCCGCGGCCTGCGCCGCCGAGGCCCTCGCGCTCGCCGCCGAGTTCACGGCCTGGTTCGCGGAGGTGGTCGCCTGGGTGGCCGAGTAGTTGGCCTGCCGGTTGGCCGTCTGCGCGGTCGCCGCCGCACTCTTGGCCTTCTGCGCCGAAGCGGCGGCGGCTGCCGCGGAGGCGTCGGCGGCGGCGGACTTGGCCTTGGCGTCGTCCGCGTACCCCTTCGCCTGCTGGGCCGACTGCCCTGCCAGGCTCGCCCAGTGCGCGGCCTCATCCGACGCGTGGCGCGCGTCCGCGGCGATCTGGTACGCCCGCTGGGCGCTCTCGCTCGCGGTGGCCGCGTCCTTCGCGGCGTTGGCGATCATGCTCAGCACGGACGACACGTGCGCGTCGGTGTCCGCGTCCTTCTGCGCCGCCGTGAACTGGGTCTTGCGGACGAACTCGTGCTGCATCCAGGCCGGTCCGGCCAGGGCGACCGCGCCCGCGGCCTTCACGTTGGGCCCGCCGCCGTCCGTGGCGACCACCACGGCCACCCGGTCGTCCTCGGCCAGGGCCTTGGCGTAGCCGTTGGACAGGAAGGCGGCCAGGACCGACACCCGGCCGTCGGCCAGTGCCGCGCCGCCGTCCCGCTGGACGGCCTTGCCGCCGTCCGAGATCAGGGAGACGGTCCGCACCCGCAGGTCCTCGGCCTGGGCCTGGAGCGCCCCGCCGCTGAGGAACTTCTCGACCGCGGTCGGGTCAGTGCTCGCCAGCGTCTTCTGCGCCTCGGTCGCCAGCTTGGCGTTGGCGATGCTCGTGACGGCCAGGATCTTCTCCCGGTCGTCGAGCTGCAGGCTGCGCTGGTAGTCCGACTTGGCCCAGGAGACCACGGCCTCGTCGGTGCCGGAGAGCGCGGCCTGCGCCGACGCCCGGGTCCAGGAGCCGGTGGACTTCAGCAGGTTGACCGCGGCCTTGCGGCCGGCCTGGGCGGCCGTCGCCGTGGCGGTTCCGGTCGCCGCGGCCTGCTTGACCAGGTCCTTCGTCGCGGCGTCCTGCGAGGCGGCCTCGGTCTGCTGCTGGTTGAAGTCCGCCTGGGTGGCCTGATCGTCCTTCAGCAGCAGGTCGGCCTGGGTGACACCGAGCTGCTTGTCCGACTCCAGCTGCACGGCCTCGGCGTCACGGGCCAGCTTCTCGAGCGTCTGGGCCTTCGCCACCGCCGAGGCCGCGGTCTCGGCGGCGACAGCGGCGGCGTCCGCGTGCTGCCCGGCGATCTTCGCCCAGTCCTGGGCCTGGCCCGCGGCGGCTGCCGCGGCGTCGGCTGCCGCAGCGGCCTTCTCCGCGTGGTCGGCGGTCCGGTTGGCCAGATCCTTGGCCTCGCCCGCCGCGGCGGCGGCCGCGGTGGCGAGGTTCTGGGCACGGGTCGCGGCCGTGCTGGCCGCGTTGGCCGCGTTGCGGGCGGTGGTGGCCGCGTTGCGGGCGCGGGCCGCCTGCTCGGTGGCCTGGCCGGCGGAACCGGCCGCCTGGGCGCTGGCCTCGGCGGCAGCGGCGGCGTTGTTGGCGGCGCGGGCCGCGGCGGAGCCGGCCTGGCCCGCCC